>NZ_DAIEIF010000029.1 GCF_027352905.1 Acidocella sp. | reverse complement strand
GCGCGGGCGGCGAGGCGGCGGCGCAGCAGGGAGAAGAACAGCTCGAAGCGGTCCTCGCCCTCGGCGGCGCGGGCCGCCTCCTCGGCGATGGCCTGGGCGCGGGCGGGGGCGGGAGGCGCGGCCAGAACCTCATCCACCAGCGCGGCCAGCGCCACGCCCTCCCCGCCCGCGAGGGTGAGAGCGTTGCCGATGCTCCCCTCCGCCAGGGCGGCCAGGCGGGCGCGGGCGGCCTCGCTTGTCTCCGGCAGATACTCTCCCAGCAGCCGCGCCATCACGCTCTCCTCCAGCGGCGGCATCGGCAGCATCCGGCATCGGCTGCGGATGGTGGGCAGCAGCCGCCCCGGCGCGGCGGAGGCCAGCAGGAGAATGGCGCGGGCGGGCGGCTCCTCCAGCAGCTTCAAAAGCGCGTTGGCGGCGTTGGGGTTCATATCCTCGGCGCCATCCACCAATACCACCCGCCACCCGCCCTCCGCCGGGGTGAGGCGCATGAAGGCCCCCGCCTCCTGGATGGCGGCGATGACGATCTCGCCTTGCAGCTTGCCGGTTTTGGCGTTGACCCGCCGCTCGACGGTGAAGAAATCCGGATGGGTGCCGGCGGCGACGCGGCGGAACACGCCGGAACTCTCCGGGACCGACAGATCCTCCGTCCGCCCGCCCGCCAGCAGCCAGCGCCCGAACCGGTAGCCGAGCGTCGCCTTGCCGATGCCGGGCGGCCCGGCCAGCAGCCAGCCATGGTGCAGCCGCCCGGAGAGGGCGGCGTGGCGCAAGGCGGAGACCGCGCCCTCATGGCCGAGAAAATGCGGGTTGGCGCGCGGCTCGGGCGGCATCAGCGCCCGGTCCTTTGCTTGAGGATACGGCGCATCTCGGCGGCCAGCGCCTCCGGCGCGGCGCTGGCCGCGACGCGCGCGAACCGCGCCGGCTCCGCCGCCGCGATGGCCTCGAACCCCGCCGCCACGCGCTGGAAGAACGCTTCCCCCATCGCCTCGTAACGGTCCTCCGCCCCGCCGCGCAGGGCCAGGCGGCGGCGGCGCTCCGCCTCCGGCAGGTCCAGCAGAAAGGTGAGATCGGGGCTGAGGCCGATGAGGGAGATGAGCGCGCGCACCGCCTCCTGGTCCACCCCCTGGCCATAGGCCTGATAGGCCATGGTCGAATCGTGAAACCGGTCGCAGATGACGAGCGCGCCGCGCGCCAGGGCCGGGCGGATGAGCCGCGCCACGTGATCCGCCCGCGCCGCGAAATGCAGCAGGGTCTGGGCGAGCGGATCGAGCGGCACCGCCTGGTTGAGCAGCAGGGCGCGGACCGCCTCGGCCCCTTGGGTGCCGCCCGGCTCGCGGGTGAGCAGCACCTCCTGCCCCTCCGCCCGCAAACGGGCGGTGAGCGCGGCGGCGGCGGTGGTTTTGCCAGCCCCCTCCGGCCCCTCCAGCGTGACGAACAGGCCCCCCGCCATGGCTAGCGCACGACGATCTCGGGACCGGCGATGCCCATGTCCAGCACCCGCCGCAGCGCCTGGTCCGCCGCCGCCACCGAGCGATAGGGGCCGATATTCACGGCCCAGAGCAGGCGGTCGCCGCCGGAGAGCGGCACCACCCGCGCGGGCAGGCCGTAAAGCCGCGCCATGAGGCGGGCGGCGTCGGCTTCCTGCCCGAACCCGGCCACCTGCACCCAGAGCGGGCCGGGCGCGGGCGGCAAGACCGTCACCTGGCCATCGAGCCGGGCGCTGGCCATGCCGGTTGCGGCGGCGCCCGCCGGGAGAAGCTGTTGCGCCGGGCTGGCGGCCCCGCCCTGGCCGGGGGGCGGCAGGGTTTGCGCGGTGATGCCCGCCACCGGCGCGGCCGCCAGACGCGGCCCGGCCCCCAGCGTGCTCTGCAGGGCGCTGCTGGCCGCCGTATCCAGCCGCACCTCGACCTCCACCACCCCGCCGGGCGGAAAGCCGAGCAGGCGGGCGACGCGCGGGGTGACGGCGAGAACCCGCCCCGGCACATCCGGGCCGCGCTCATTCACCCGCACGCGCAGGGAATAGCCGTTGACCAGATTGGTGACGGTGACGATGCTGGGCAATGGCAGAACCGGGCTCGCCGCCGCCAGCCCGTCCGGGTCGTAGGGTTCGTTATCGGCGGTGTAGGCGCCGTGGTGATCCTTGATCACCACGGCGAGGCCGGTGACATCGTAGCTGGTGAACTCGCGCGGGTAGCGCCATTCGCCCCCCGCCTGGTAGGGCTGGCCCACGGTATAGGCGACCGGGCCCGGCGGTGGCGGCGACTTGGCCATGCAGCCGGCCAGCGCGGCGCACAAGCCCAGGATGGCGCGGTTGGTCATGCCAGAATCAGCCGCCCCAGCGCCCCCACGGCGAGAGCGTAGTAATCCGAGGGGTTATAGCGGCGGATGGCCGAGAAATTGGCGTAGACGAGGAAGGCCTGGCCGCCCGCGCCATCCGGCAGCAACAGCGCCGCCGGGGTGGCGGCGGGCAGCGGCGCGGCGCCCGGCAGGCGCTGCACGCCCTGGGCCTGCCAATAGGCCAGGCTGCGCAGGGTCTGCCGCCCGGTTTGGGCCGGGCCGAGGCTGGCGGGGGCGAGCACCGGCTCGGAGGAGGGGGCGTCTGTCTGCCACCCCGCCTTGGCCAGGTAATTCGCCATCGAGGCCAGCGCGTCGGCATCGGAGCCCCAGATATCCGGCGCCCCCTGGCCGGAAAAACTCACCGCCGTGCTGAGATAGGTGCTGGGCATGAACTGGGGCTGGCCCATCGCCCCGGCATAGGAGCCGAGCAGATTGGCGACCGGCGCGTCGCCCAGCGCGACGATGCGCATCGCCTTGATCGCCTCATTGCCGAAATAAGCGCTGCCGCGATCCCAGGCGAGGGTGGTGAGCGCGTCGATGACATTGAAATCACCCTGATTGGCGCCGAAATTCGTCTCCAGCCCCCAAATGCCGAGCATGACATCGGCTGAGACGCCGTAGCGGCTGGTGATGGCGGCGAGCAGGGTTTGCGTGGCCTGGTATTTCTGGCGTCCGGCGTCGATGCGCGCCTGGCTGAGCACCCGGCTGGAATATTGCGCCCAGGTGAGGGTGAATTCCGGCTGGTGGTGATCCAGCGTCAGCACCTGCTGGTTGGGCACGAGACCCGCCGTGGTCGCCTGGATGACGGCATCGGGGATGCCCGCCGCCCGCGCCCGCGCCTGCAACCGCGCCAGAAAGGCGGGAAACCCCGCCGCCGCCAGCCCCGCGCGCGGCAGAAGAACCGCGCCGCCCAACCCCGCCAATATCATGCGTCTCAACATGGCGGGGAGTGTGCCACGCCGGGCCGCGCCGCCGCAACGGGGCGTGGCGCGGGGAGGCAAGCTCGGCTATGCTGGGCATATGGGATTCTGGCGGAACAAGACGCTGGGGGAGATGAGCCGGGCGGAGTGGGAATCCCTCTGCGACGGCTGCGGGCGCTGCTGCCTGCACAAGCTGCGCGACGAGAATACCGGCGAGATCGAGTTCACCAATGTCGCCTGCCGCCTGCTGGACACGAAGACCGCCCGCTGCCGGGATTACGCCAACCGCAAGACCCTGATACCCGATTGCGTCAAGCTGACGCCCAAGCGGCTGGAGGCGATCGACTGGCTGCCGCCCAGCTGCGCCTACCGGCTGGTGCGGGAAGGCAAGGACCTGCCCGCCTGGCACCCGTTGCGCAGCGGCCGGGCGGAGAGCGTGGCCGAGGCCGGGGCCTCGGTGGCGGGGCGGTGCCTGGACGAGCGCCAGGCGGGCCCGTTGGAGCATCACGTCGTGGACTGGCCGGGGCGGGCGCCGCGGCGGCGGCGCGCATGAGCGCCGGCGTGGACGTGACCGAGCTGGTGCCGGTGCAGGGCGCGCTCATCGCCGTCGCCTTCCGGCGCTCGGCGCGGGCGCGGCGCATCTCCCTGCGCGTGGACCCGGCGCGGGGCGTGGTGATCACCCTGCCGGTGCGGGCCTCGCGCCGGGCGGGTCTCGACCTTCTCCACGCCCATGAGCGGTGGGTGAGCGAGCGGCTGGAGGCCCTGCCCGCCATGCTCGCCTTCAAGCCGGGGGCGCTGGTGCCGCTCTGCGGCGTCGCGCATGAGATCGTCGCCGTGCCGGGCGGGCGCGGCGGCGCCTGGATCGAGCCGGGACGAATCCTGGTGAGCGGCGAGCCGGAATTTCTACCCCGGCGCGTGGCCGACTGCCTCAAGCGGCAGGCCCGCGCCCGTCTCACCGCCCTGGCCGCGCGCAAGGGGGAGACGCTGGCGCTGCGCCCGCGCGCCGTGCGGATCAAGGACACGCGCTCGCGCTGGGGGAGTTGCGCCCCGGATGGCACGCTCGCTTTCTGCTGGCGGCTGATCTGCGCGCCGGATCTCGTGCAGGATTACGTGGTGGCGCACGAGGTCGCGCATCTGCGCCACATGAATCACGGCCCGCTATTCTGGGCGCTCACCGAGCAGCTCACCCCCCATAGGCAGGAGGCCACCGCATGGCTGACCCGCCATGGGGCCAGCCTGTTGCGGATCGGCTGAGCCATGCCAATGCTTCACCCCAAATTCCGCTGATCAACGCCAACTGAAAGAGCCGCCATGAAAGCCGTTGCCTTCACCCATGCCCGCCCGGTCACCGAAAGCGACGCCCTCATCGATATCGAGCTGCCGGTGCCCGTGCCCCGGCATCACGATCTTCTCGTCGAGATCAAGGCGGTTTCGGTCAATCCCGTGGACACCAAGATCCGCCGGGTGGGCGAGCCGCTGGGCGAGCCGCGCGTGCTCGGCTTCGACGCGGCGGGGATCGTGCGCGCCATCGGCCCCGAGGTGCAGAATTTCTCGGTGGGCGACGAGGTGTTCTACGCCGGCGTGCCGGACCGGCCCGGCACCAATGCGGAGTTCCATCTCGTCGATGACCGCATCGTCGGCCACAAGCCCAAATCCCTGAGCTTCGCGGCGGCGGCGGCGCTGCCCCTCACCTCCCTCACCGCCTGGGAGATGCTGTTCGACCGGTTCCGCATCCCCCGCGACCAGCCCCAGGGCGGCACGCTGCTCATCGTCGGCGGGGCGGGCGGGGTGGGCTCCATGGCCACCCAGCTCGCGGCGCAGCTGACCGACATGATGGTGATCGCCACCGCCTCCCGGCCGGAGACGCAGGAATGGTGCCGGACGATGGGCGCGCACCATGTCGTCAACCATCATCACGATCTCGGCGCGCAGATTTTGCAGGCGGGGCTGGCGCCGCCCGACCATATTTTCTGTGTCACCCATGTGAAGCAGCATTTCCGCAAGCTGGTGGAATTGCTGGCGCCGGAAGGGGCGATGGGCATCATCGAATCCAATACCGGCGCGCTGGACGTCTCGCCCCTCATCCACAAGAGCGCCACGCTGCACACGGAATACATGTTCACCCGCGGGATGCTCCATACCCCCACCATGAGCGCGCAGCACCGCACGCTGGAGGCGATCGCCCATCTCGTGGATAATGGCACCCTGCGGACGACGATGACCGAAAATTTCGGCCCCATCAACGCCGCCAATCTGCTGCGCGCCCATGCGGCCATCGAGTCGGACCGGGTGATCGGTAAAATCGTGCTGGAAGGATTTGGACCATGACGCTCCCCACCAAACCGCTCGGACGTTCCGGGCTCGCCGTGCCGCCCGTGGTGATCGGCGGCAATGTCTTTGGCTGGACGGCGGATATCGCCACCTCGCTCAAGCTGCTCGACGCGGCGCTGGCGGGCGGGCTCAACGCCATCGACACCGCCGATATGTATTCCACCTGGGTCGAGGGCCATACCGGCGGCGAGAGCGAGGCGATCATCGGCGCCTGGATGAAGGAGCGGGGCAACCGCAACCAGGTATTGATTTTCACCAAAGTGGGCATGGCGATGGGCGATATCCCGGCCAGCCTCTCCCGGCGGCGGATCCTCGCGGCGGTGGACGCCTCGCTGACCCGGCTGCAAACTAGCCATATCGACCTCTACCAGGCGCATCAGGACGATCCGCAGACGCCGCTGGAGGAGACGCTGAGCACCTTCGCCGAGCTGATCAAAGCGGGCAAGGTGCGGGCCATTGGCGCCTCGAATTACAGCGCGCCCCGGCTGAAACAGGCGCTGGAAACCGCGCAGGCGCATCACCTGCCCCGCTATGAGAGCCTGCAGCCGCTCTACAACCTTATGGAACGGCCCGCCTTCGAGGCGGAATTGCGGGATCTCTGCCTGCGCGAATCCCTGGGCGTCATCAATTACTACGCCCTCGCCTCCGGTTTTCTCACCGGCAAATACCGCAGCGAGGCCGATTGCACCGGGGGGCGCGGCGTCGCGGCGCGGCAATATCTCGCCACGGAGAAAGGCCGCAAGGTGCTGGCGGCGCTGCTGGCCCAGGCGGACCGGCTGGGGGCGCAGCCCTCGGAGATCACCATCGCCTGGTGCCGGCAGAAACCGGGCATCACCGCGCCCATCGCCAGCGCCACCAGCCTCAAGCAAATGGAGAGCCTGATCCGCGCCGCCAGCCTGCATTTGGATGACGAGGCGATGGCGGCGCTGGACGCGGCCAGCGCCTGAGAGTCAGGCCGGCTGCTTGAGCCGGTCGCGGAAGGTTTTGCGTAGCTTGGCGATTTTCGGGGCGATGACCGCCTGGCAGTAGCCGGAGCCGGGGTTGCGGGCGAAGTAATCCTCATGCTCCGGCTCGGCCGGCCAGAACCGGCCGAGGGGGGCAAGCTCCGTGACGATCCGGCCCCATATGGGCGTGAACTCGGCGACGGCCGCCTCCGCCGCCGCCTTCTGCTCCGGCGTGGCATAGAAGATGGCGGAACGGTATTGCGGGCCGATATCGTTGCCCTGGCGGTTGAGGGTGGTGGGGTCGTGGATGGTGAAGAAGACCCGCAAGAGATCGGCATAGGAGATCACCGCAGGATCGTAGGTGATCCGCACCGCCTCGGCATGGCCGGTGGCGCCGGTGCAAACCTGCTTATAGCTGGGCGAATCCACCTGGCCGCCGGTATAGCCGGATTCCACCTTCTCCACCCCGGCCAGATCGTCATAGGCGGCCTCCAGGCACCAGAAGCACCCACCGGCCAGCACCGCTTGCTCGCTCATCTCAGACCTCCCATCTCGCATATCATCGCCCAATGCTCCGGGCTCACCGGCGCCACGGAGAGCCGGGAATAGCGGAGCAGGGCAAGGTCCTTGAATCTGGGGTCGGCCTTGAGCTGGGCAAGGGTGACGGGCCGCGCCAGGGGCTTGACCGCCTTCATGTCCACGCAGACCCAATCGCCCGTCCCAGCGGTGGGGTCGGGATAGGCCTCGCGCGCCACCTCGACGATGCCGACGATCTCCCGCCCGGTATTTGAGTGGTAGAAGAAGGCGAGATCGCCCCGGCGCATCTGCCGCAAATGGCGCTTGGCGAGATGGTTGCGCACCCCCGTCCAGGGCTCGACGCCATGGCGGAGCTGGTCTTGCCAGGAAAACGCGTCCGGCTCCGATTTGACCAGCCAGTGGTTCATGAAGCCCAGCTTCCTACAGGAGATTCACGCCGCTTCAAATCCGCGCCGTCCTGGCCTAAAACCCTCGCATGAAGGAAAGCGTCCTGCCCGCGCGCAGACCCGCCCGCCCCGGCGGCTGGTTTCATTATCTCGCCAATCCCGGGCGGTTTCAAAAACTGGCGCGTCCCGCCCTGCCCTGGCTGGCGGCGGCGTCGCTGGGGTTCACCGTCGCCGGCCTCGCCTGGGGCTACTGGTTCGCCCCCGCCGACTGGCAGCAGGGAGACGCCGCGCGCATCATGTACGCCCATGTGCCCGCCGCCTGGGTGGCGATGGCGGGCTATGCGGCGCTCGCCCTCTGCTCCTTCGTCTCGCTGGTATGGCGGCATCCGCTCGCGGATATCGCGGCGGAGGAGATCGGCCCGGTCGGCGCGGGCTTCACCGGCATCTGCCTCGTCTCCGGCGCGCTTTGGGGCCGGCCGATGTGGGGCGCCTATTGGGTATGGGACGCGCGGCTGACCTCCGTGCTGATCCTGTTTTTTCTCTATCTCGGCCACATCACGCTGATCCGCGCCTTCGACAACAAGGCTCATGCCTACCGGGCCGCCGCCATCCTCGCCCTGGCCGGAGCGGTCAACCTGCCGGTCATCGTCTTTTCCGTGCAGTGGTGGAACACGCTGCACCAGGGCAACAGCGTCTCCCTCGCCGGCTCGCGCATCTACCCCACCATGCTCTATCCGTTGCTGGTCTCGGCGCTGGGCTTCTACCTCACCTTCGTTACCCTGGTGGTGGCGCGGATGTCCGCCGCCATCGCCGAGCGCAAGACCGCCGCCCTGCTGCGCGCGGCGGCGGAGCGCGCGCCATGAGCCAGAGCATCGCCGTCTGGCCTTTCATCAACGCCGCCTATGGCGTGACGGTGGCCTTTCTCGCCGCCGCCGGCTGGCTGGCGCTGGCGCGCTACCGCCGCGCCGCCGCGCGCCTCGCCCAGGCCGAACGCCTCTGATGCGCGCTCCCAGGACGCGGCGGCTCTATCTCGTGCTGGTCTGCCTGGCCTGCCTGGGCGGAGCGACGGCTTTGGCGCTGGCCGGGTTTTCCTCCTCCCTCACCTATTTTCTCTCGCCCCGGCAGGTGGCGGCGAAAGCGCCGCCGCTGGGCCAGACCTTCCGGCTCGGCGGGATCGTCCAGGAAGGCACGGTGAAAACCCAGCTCTCCGGCCAGACGCCGACCACCCTTTTTGCCGTGACGGATGGCCGCGCCGCCGTGCCGGTGCGCTTCTCCGGCGTGCTGCCGGATTTGTTCCGCGAGGGCCAGGGGGTGGTGGCGATCGGCGCGATGGGCCCCGGCGGGGTGTTCGTGGCCGATGAGGTGCTGGCCAAGCACGGCGCGGATTACATGCCCCGCGACGTGGAGCAGGCGCTGAAGGAGAGCGGCAAATGGGACCCGCGTTTCGGCCCGCCCCCCGCCGCCGATAGCTGGGGTGGGGAGAAGGCGAAGGGAGCCGGAACATGATCCCCGAACTCGGGCATTTCTGCCTGGCGATGGCGGTGGCGCTGGCCTGCGCCCAGGGGGTGGTCGGCATCGCCGCGCCGGGGCTGCGCGACCCCCGCGCCTTGGCCGCCACGCCGCTGCTCGCCTTGCTGCATACCGCCGCCATCGGCCTCGCCTTTCTCGCTCTGGCCTGGGCAGGGGTGGTCTCCGATTTCACGGTGGAGAACATCGCCGATTTCTCCTCGGCCAAGACGCCGCTGCTCTACCGGATCACCGGCATCTGGGGGAATCACGACGGCTCGATCCTGCTCTGGTGCCTCATCCTCTCGCTCTGCGGGGCGGCGGTGGCACTGGGCGGCCAGCGCCTGCCCGCCAGCCTGCGGGCGCGGGTGCTGGGGGTGCTCGGCCTGGTTTCCTGCGGGTTTCTGCTATTCACCCTCATGGTCTCGGACCCGTTCACCCGCATCTGGCCGCCGCCGCTGGACGGGGCGGGCATGAATCCGATCCTGCAGGACCCCGGTCTCGCCTTTCATCCGCCGGTGCTCTACGCCGGCTATGTCGGCTTCTCGGTCGCCTTCGCCTTCGCCATCGCGGCGCTGATCGAGGGGCGGATCGACGCCGCCTGGGGCCGCTGGGTGCGGCCCTGGGTGCTGCTCTCCTGGTGCTTTCTCACCGGCGGCATCACCTTGGGGAGCTGGTGGTCCTATTACACGCTCGGCTGGGGCGGCTACTGGTTCTGGGACCCGGTGGAAAACGCCGCGTTGCTGCCCTGGCTCACCGGCACGGCCCTGCTCCATTGCGCCATCGTCGTGGAAAAACGCGAGAGCCTGAAGGCGTGGACGGTGCTGCTCGCCATCGCCACCTTCTCGCTCTCGCTCTCCGGCACGTTTCTGGTGCGCTCGGGCATCCTCAACTCCGTGCACAGCTTCGCCGCCGCGCCGGATCAGGGGCTGTTCATCCTCGGGCTGCTCGGCCTCGCCATTGGCGGCTCGCTGCTGCTCTTCGCCCTGCGCGCCCCGGCGCTGGCAGGGGGGGGCGTCTACGCGCCCATCAGCCGGGAGAGCGCGCTCATCCTCAACAATATCTTCCTCTGCGCCATCGCCGCCGTGGTGTTCACCGGCACCCTGTATCCTCCCTTCGTCAATCTGCTGTTCGGGGCGCAGCTTTCCGTGGGCGCGCCCTTCTTCAACCAGACGGCCCTGCCGCTCGCCGCGCCGGTGATCCTGGCGATGGGGGTGGGACCGCTCCTGCCCTGGAAGCGGGCGGATCTGTACCCGGTGCTGCACCGGCTATGGCTGGCGGGAGCGGTGGCGGGGCTGGTGTTCATTCTGGTTGGCGCCACGCGCCATTTCATCGCCGCGCTGGGGCTGGCGGGCGGGGCCTGGGTGGTGGGCGCCGCCCTCACCGAACTGGCCGGGCGGGCTGGGCTGTGGCGCGGACGCGGGCTGGTGCTGCCGCCGCGCGCCGCTTTCGGCGCCGCGCTCGGGCATATCGGCTTCGGCGTCTCCGTGCTCGGCATCGCGGCGATGACCCTGGCGGCGCAAAAGGTGGTCGTGCTCAAGCCGGGGCAATCCGCCACGCTGGGCGGTTATGAATGGACCCTGGCGGACCTTCATGACGCGCCCGGCCCCAATTATGCCCAGCGGGTCGCCGATCTCACGGTGAGCGAGGGCGGACGGGTATTCCTCACCCTGCATCCCGCCCGGCGGATGTTTCCGGGCGGCGTCGTCACCAATGACGCCGCGATTCACACCAATGGCTGGCAGGATCTCTACGCCGTCTTCGCCGATGAGCGCGATGGCGGCGCGGAATTGCGCCTGAACCGCCATCCCGGCGCCCCGGAGATCTGGTTCGGCGGGCTGATCATGGCGCTGGGGGGGCTGGTCTCGCTCTCCGACCGGCGGCTGCGCGTCGGCGCGCCCTTCCGCAAACCCCTGCCCGGCGGCGCCGCGGCCTGATGTCGCCCGCGCGCCGCCGCCTGCTCTTCGCATTGCCGCTGGCCGCCGCGGCGGCGGGCGGGGCCGGCTTCTACACGATTCTCCGCCGCATGGGGCGCGACGATTACGACCCGCGCGCCCTGCCCTCGCCGCTCATCGGCAAGCGCCCGCCCGCCTTCAGCCTGCCCGGCGCCAATGGCCAGCCGGGCTTCGCCAATACCGACCTGCTTGCCCTGCCCCAGCCCTTGCTGGTCAATTGGTTCGCCTCCTGGTGCGCCCCCTGCCGGGAGGAAGCGCCCGTGCTGCGCGACCTCGCCGCGGCGGGCATCCCCCTTTGGGGCATCGCCTACCAGGACCAGCCCGCCGATCTCGCAGCGTTTCTGCGGCAGGCCGGCGACCCTTACGCCCGGCTCGCCGCGGATGCCTCCGGCCTCACGGCCATCAATTGGGGCGTGTACGGGGTGCCGGAGACCTATTTCATCGACAAGAGCGGCATCGTGCGGCTGCGCCATGCCGGGGCGCTCACCCCGGAAGTGGTGCGCGGCCAGATCATGCCCCTGTTCCGGCGCTATTCATGACACGCCTTCTCCTGCTGCTCGGCCTGCTGCTGCCCAGCCTCGCCCTGGCCGAGACCATGGTGGTGCGCGACGGCGTCACGCTCACCCAGGCCCAGGAAAACCGCGCCGAGGCGATCGGCGGCCAGCTGCGCTGCCTGGTCTGCCAGAATGAGAGCATCGAGGACTCCTCGGCCGGGCTGGCCCGGCAGTTGCGCACGCTCATCCGCGAGCAGGTGGCGCAAGGCGTGCCCGATGAGGGGATCAAGAATTACATGGTCCAGCGCTACGGGATCTTCGTGCTGCTGAAACCGCCGGTCTCGCCCTTGACCTGGGCGCTCTACGCCTCGCCCTTGCTGGCCCTGCTCGCGGGCTTCGCCGCCTTCTGGCTGGCGCGGCGGCAGCGCCCGGTCGGCGCCGCCCCGCTCGGCCCGGAGGAGCGGGCGCGGCTGGAGGAGTTGCTGAAATGATGGCGCTGCTGCCGATGCTGGCCGCGGCGCTGGCGCTGACCCTGCCGCTGCTGCTCATCTTCCGGCGGCCCGGCCCGCTGGTGCAGCGGCGCGAGGCGGCGCTCGCCTTGCACCGGGCGCAGCTGGCCGAGCTGGCGAGGGAGCGCGAGGAAGGGCGGATCGGCCCGGCGGAGTATGAGGGGGCGAGGCTGGAGATCGAGCGCCGCCTGCTCACCGCCGATCAACTACCCGCCCAGCCCGGCGATGGCAGCGCCCGCCTGTTGCTGCTCCTGCTGCTGATCCTGCTCCCCCTGGGCGGGTTCGTGCTCTATCTGCCCACCGCCGCGCCGCAAATCCCCTCCGAGCCCCATACGCGCTGGCTGGCGGAAAAGGCCGCCGCGGATGCCAGGCTGGACCAGCTCATCGCGCTGCTGCGGGCGCATCTCGCCAAGGTGGCACCCGATTCCGCCGATGCCAGCCAGGGGCAGGCCTATCTGGCCGAGGCGCTTTCCGAGCAGGCCAATACGGTCACGCCCGAGGCTCTGGCCCTGTTCCGCCAATCCCTGGCCAACGCCCCGCCGGGGGCGAGCTGGCGCGCGCTGGACGAGCAGCGCATCACCCAGGCCGGGGGGCAGCCGTGAAGCCGGCGGGGATGGCGCCGCGGCCGCCGCCGGCTTATAACAGCGCCATGGACAAGACTCCCGCGACCCAACCCGGCAAGCCAGCCCCCGCCGCCGCGGCGCCCGCCCCGCGCCCGAAGGAGATCGGCGGCCCCTCCGGACCCGAGCCGACCCGTTACGGCGATTGGGAGAAAAACGGCCGGTGCTCCGATTTCTAAAGCAACCCTCACAAAGCGTTCATTTTGAATTCATTTGAGAAGCGCGACGTTGCCCCCATCTGGGTGGCAGAGCGAAGCATGCTCAATAGACCTCGAACAAGCATGGGAGTGTGATCATTATGCGAGCCGCCCCCGCCATTATTGGCGTGATCATCATTGCAGTGGCTATCTTCTTCATCGTGCCGATGGCGGCGGGTGGAAGCACCAATGTCTGCCAGGCGCTGGAAAAACACGATGTCAGCCAAACCGCGGCCAATGTGACCGGCACCAATTCCGGGCCGGTGCATGACGTGATCAATTCCGTCGGTCAGGCCGCGGCCACCGGCAATATCGCCGCCCAGAAGGAGGCGAACGAGCATCCCAATACCCCTTCGGCGGTGAGCTGCGCCGCTTCCTACTGGCAGTCACTGTAAAGCCTGGCCAATCCCCAAACCCCGCGCGGCGGCCTCCCGGCCCCGCGCGGTTTTTCATGCGCGCTACGCCGCCTCCGGCTCCTCCACCAGCCGCACCAGCGCGGCCAGCACATCCCGCGCAAAGGCCACGCGGGCGTTCACATCCATCTCCCGCGTCACTACCAGCTTCTGATCCGGGCGAAGCTTGATCAAGCCGCCCTTGGCGCCGATCCAGCGGATGAGGCCGGCGGGGTTGGGAAACTCGTTCTTGTGAAAGCCGATCACCATGCCCTTGGGCCCGGCATCCAGCTTCTCGACATTGGCGATGCGGCAGGCGCGCTTCAGCGCCATGGTGGCGAGGAGGTTTTCCACCTCGCCCGGCAGCGGGCCGAAACGGTCCACCAGCTCGGCGGCTAGCGCCTCGCTCTCGGCATCCGAGCCGAGCCCGGCGATGCGCCGGTAGAGGCCGAGGCGGATGGGCAGATCCGCCACGTAGCTCTCCGGGATGAGCACCGGCAGGCCGAGATTGATGTTGGGCGTCCAGTCCCGCTCCTGGCGCTTGCCCTCGCGCGTGCGGGCGCGCAGCTCGTTCACCGCATCCTCCAGCATCTGCTGGTAAAGCTCGATACCGACCTCGCGGATATGGCCGGATTGCTCATCGCCGAGCAGGTTGCCGGCGCCGCGCAGATCGAGATCGTGGCTGGCAAGGGTGAAGCCGGCGCCGAGCGTGTCGAGCGTCTGCATCACCTCAAGCCGCTTGGTGGCGGCGGCGGAAAGCCGGTGATGCGGCGGCCAGGTGAGATAGGCATAACCGCGCTGCTTGCCCCGCCCCACCCGCCCGCGCAGCTGGTAAAGCCCGGCCAGGCCGAACATATCCGCGCGGTGGACGATGAGCGTGTTCACGGCGGGCATGTCCAGCCCGGATTCGACGATGTTTGTGGCAAGCAGAATGTCGAATTTCCCCTCGCCGAACTCGGTCATCACCCGCTCCAGCTGCGTGGCGGGCAGCCGCCCATGGGCGAGCACGGTGCGCGCCTCCGGGGCGATCTCGCGCAGCCGCGCCGCCATCGGCTCAAGATCCTCGATGCGCGGCACCACGCAGAAAATCTGGCCGCCACGGAATTTCTCCCGCGCGATCGCCTCTTTGATGACGAGGCTGTCGAAGGGCATGATGAAGGTGCGCACCGCCAGCCGGTCCACCGGCGGGGTGGTGATGAGGGAGAGGTCGCGCACCCCGGTCAGCGCCAGTTGCAGCGTGCGGGGGATGGGCGTGGCGGTCAGGGTGAGCACATGCACGTCGGCCTTCAGCTCCTTCAGCCGCTCCTTGTGCTTGACGCCGAAATGCTGCTCCTCATCCACGATCAGCAGGCCGAGATGGGCGAAGCGGATGCCCGGCGCCATCAGCGCGTGCGTGCCGATGACGATATTGACCGAGCCATCCGCGAGCCCGGCCTTGATCTGCGCCGCCTCCTTGGCCGAGACCAGCCGGGAGAGTTGCGCCACCTTCACCGGCAGCCCGGCGAAACGGGCCGCGAAGGACCGGTAATGCTGGCGCGCGAGCAAGGTGGTGGGAACCACAACGGCCACCTGGGTGCCCGCCATGGCGGCGACGAAGGCGGCGCGCAACGCCACCTCGGTCTTGCCGAAGCCGACATCGCCGCAGATCAGCCGGTCCATCGGCTTGCCAGAAGCGAAATCCTCCAGCACATCGGCGATGGCGCGGGCCTGATCCTCGGTCTCGGTATAGGGGAAGCGGGCGCAAAACTCCGCGAAGCTGCCTTCCTCTGGCACCAGCAGCGGCGCGTCGCGCATCTGCCGTTCGGCGGCGAGGCGGATGAGGCCCGCCGCCATGTCCTGGATGCGGTGCTTGGCCCGGGCCTTGCGGGCCTGCCATGAGGCGCCGCCCAGCTTGTCCAGGGCCACGCCCTCGCCCTCCTGGCCGAAGCGGGAGAGCAGGTCGATATTCTCGACCGGCAGAAACAGCTTGTCGCCGCCATCATAGATCAGCTTGAGGCAGTCATGCGGGGCGCCGTTGACCGTGAGGGTCTCCAGCCCCTCATAGCGGCCGATGCCGTGATCCTGGTGGACGACGAGATCGCCCGCCTCGATCTCGGTGGCGTTGGCGATGAACTGGTCGGCGCGGCGGCGGCGCTTGGGCGGGCGGGCGATGCGCGAGCCGAGCAGGTCCTGCTCCGCCACCACGGCCAGGCGGTCGGTGACGAAGCCGCGCTCCAGCGGCAGCACCGCCAGGCCAATGGCGCCAGGCGGCAAGGCGCGGGCCTCATCCGCCGAGACCACGGCGCGCGTCTCGCCCAGCCCATGCTCGCGCAGCATCAGGCTGAGACGGGCGCGCGAGCCGGCGCTCCAGGCGGCGATGATGATGGCGCGGCCGCTTTCCGCCCATTTGGCCTTCAGCCCGGCCAGCGTCTCGAAGGCCGAGGCGCCCTGGCCGCTGAGAATGGGGGCGGGACGGCCGCCGAGATCCAGCCCCGGCGCGCCGCCCTCCGGCCTGGCGAAGGGGGAAAAGACGAAGCTCTGGGCGCGGGCGAGGGCGGCGTCCCATCCGGCCTGGTCCAGGTAGAGCAGGTCCGGCGGGATGGGCCGGTAGATGGGCTCGCCCGCGCGAGGCGGCTGCCGCCGCTCGGCGTAATGATCGGCGATCATCTCCAGCCGCGCCGCCACTGCCGCCCCGGCCTGATGGTCGAGGCTGATGGAGGCGCCGGGCACGTAATCGAACACCGTCTCCAGCCCCTCGGTGAACAGGGGCAGGTAGTGCTCCGCGCCGGGATGGCGCCGCCCCTCGGAAATGGCGGCGTAAAGCGGGTCCTCCATGGCCTTGGCGCCGAACATTTCCCGCCATTGGCCGCGGAACCGCGCCACCGAGGCGCCATCCAGGGGCAATTCCGAGGCGGGATGAAATTCGAGCCGGGTCAGCGGCTCGCCGGAACGCTGCGTCTCGGTGTCGAAATAGCGCAGGCTCTCGATCTCGTCGCCGAACATGTCGATCCGCACCGGCTGGCTGGCCCCGGCGGGAAACACGTCGAGTATGCCGCCGCGCAGGGAAAACTCGCCCGCATCCATCACCATGCCGGTGCGGCGGTAGCCATCCGCCTCCAGAAAGGCGGCGATATCGGTGAGGGAGACCTGGTCGCCCTTGGCGAGGCTGATGCCCGCCCCGGCCAAGGCGGCGCGCGGTATGACCTTTTGCAAGGCGGCGTTGACGGTGGTGAGAACGATGCGTTTGCGGGCCGGCCCGGCCGCCAGCCGGCTCAACGCCGCGATACGCTCCGCCACCAGCGCGCCATTGGGGGAGACGCGGTCATAGGGCAGGCAATCCCAGGCGGGGAAGGAGAGAACCTCCACCTCCGGCCCGAAAAACGCGATTTCCTCGGTGAGCGCGGCGAGGCGGGCATCGTCCCGGGCGATGTGGAGCACCGGCCCCTCCCGCTCGCCCAGCCGCCGGACCAGGGCGAGCGCGTCCACCCCCTCCGGCGCGCCGTAAACGGTGATCATGCGCGGTTCAGCGCCGCCTCGCGGATGCGCCGCAGCATCGGGCTGTCGGCATGGGCGGGCACGGGCTGGCGGCCGGTCAGCCAATCGGCCAGCTCCGCATCCGGAAATTCCATCACCGCCTCCAGCTCGTCCAGCTCCGCCGGGCTCATCGTCTCGATGGTTTCCTTGACGAAGCCGCCGATGAGCAGATCATTCTCATAGGTGCCGCGATGGTTGGCGCGGTAATAAAGCCGTTTGCGGCGGGTGGCGAGGGAGGCGTCGGGCGGGTTGGTCATGGCCGCTTGCGATATAAGAGGGGTTTGGCCAAGAGTCAGCCCGTGACCCTGGATTTATTGACGCCCTTGCGGGCGCCGCTCACCACCCTGCCGGGGCTCGGCCCCCGGCTCGGGGCGCTGATGGCGAAGCTGGTGGGGGGAAAAACGGTGCGCGACGTGCTGTTCCACCTGCCGGGAGAGTTTCTCGACCGGCGGGAAAGCCCCTCCCTCGCCGAGGCGCGGCCCGGGCGGGTGGCGACGCTGCGGGTGGAGGTGATCCGGCACGAGGAGCCCGCCCGCCCCGGCCAGCCCTGGCGCGTGGTGATCGGCGACGGCACCGGCTTCGCCGAGATCGTGCTGTTCCACGCGGCGCGGCTGCCGCAATTTCCGTCCGGCTCCCGGCTGATCATCTCCGGGCGGCTGGAGCGGTTCCAGGACCGGCTAGTGATGGCGCATCCGGAACAGGTGGCGAGCCAGGCCCAGGAGGCGGATTTTCCCTGGATCGAGCCTGTCTGGCCGCTGGCGGCGGGGATCACGCCGCGGACGATGCGGCGGGCGGCGCTGGGCGCGCTGGCGCGCCTGCCCGATTTGCCGGAATGGCAGGACCCGGCGCTGCTGGCCCGCCGCTCCTGGCCGGGATTTGGCGCGGCCTTACGGGCGCTGCACGCGCCCGGCGCGGTACCGGGGCCGGAACCGCGCCAGCGCCTCGCCTATGATGAATTGCTGGCCCGGCAGATCACCTTCGCCATCGCGCGGGGGCTGCGGCGGCGCCAGCCCGGCCGGGCGATGAGCGGCGATGGCCGCCTGCGCGCGGCGGCGCTGAAGGCCTCCGGCCTGACCCCCACCGCCGCGCAGTTGCGGGCGCTGGCGGAGATCGAGGCCGATATGGGCGCCCCCCACCGCATGCGCCGGCTGCTGCAAGGCGATGTCGGATCCGGCAAGACGCTGGTGGCGCTGCTCGCCTGCCTGCAAGCGGTGGAAGCCGGAGCGCAAGCGGCGCTGATGGCCCCCACCGAGATTCTCGCCCGCCAGCATTACGCCCTGTTCCAGCGTCTGGCCCCCGTGCCGGTGGCCTTGCTCACCGGCAATGTGAAGGGCGCGGCCCGGCGGGAGGTTCTCAAGGGCGCGGCGGCAGGCACGCTGCCCATTCTCATCGGCACCCATGCGATTTTCCAGAAGGAGGTGGGGTTTCGCGATCTCGGCCTCGCGGTGGTGGATGAGCAGCACCGCTTCGGCGTGGACCAGCGGCTGGCGCTGAGCGCCAAGGGGGTGGCGGATTTGCTGGTGATGACCGCGACCCCCATTCCCCGCACGCTGCTGCTCACCCATTGGGGGGAGATGGAGGTCTCCCGCATCACCGAGAAGCCGGCGGGGCGCGAGAGGGTGACGACCACCCTGCACCGTTTGGCCGATCTGCCCAAGGTCGAAGAGGCCATCGCCCGCGCCATCGCCGGAGGCGGGCGGGTCTATTGGGTATGTCCGCTGGTTTCGGAGTCGGAAATTCTGGATGTCACCGCGACGGAGCGGCGCTTCGCGGCGCTGCGGGAGAGATTCGGCGGGGCGGTGGCGATGGCGCATGGCCGGATGGAGCCGGCGGCGCGGGAGGCGGCGCTGCGCGGTTTCGCCGCCGGGCAGACGCGCATCCTCGTCGCCACCACGGTGATCGAGGTGGGGTTGGATGTGCCGGAGGCGAATGTGATGGTGATCGAGCATGCGGAGCGGTTCGGTCTGGCCCAGCTCCATCAGCTGCGCGGGCGGGTGGGGCGCGGCCAGGCGCGTAGCTATTGTCTGCTGCTGCACGAGGACGGGCTGGGCGTGGCGGCGCGCGAGCGGCTGAGGATTTTGCGCGATACCGATGATGGGTTCGCTATCGCCGATGAGGATTACCGGCTGCGCGGCGCGGGAGAATATCTCGGCACGCGCCAATCCGGCCTGCCGGGCTATCTGCTCGCCGACCCGGAGACCGATGCCGGGCTGCTGGCGATGGCACGGCAGGAGGCGGTGCTGCTGCTGCAACGCGATCCCCGGCTGCAAACCCCGCGCGGCCAGGCCGTGCGCCTGCTTCTGCATCTCTTCGACCAGCGCGAGGCGATCGAGACGGTGCGGGCGGGATGAGCGGTGGCGCCTATCCCGCCGCGCCCCGGGTGGGCGTGGGCGTCGTGCTGCTCAAGGGCGCGGAGGTGCTGCTCGCGCGCCGGGGCAGGCCGCCCGCGCTCGGCTTGTGGTCCCTGCCCGGCGGCAAGCAGGAGCTGGGCGAGACGGCGGAGGCGGCCGCGCGGCGGGAATTGCGCGAGGAGACCGGGCTGGAATGCGGCCCGCTGCTTCTGGCCGGGCATGTCGATTCCATCCACTGCGACAGGGAGGGGCGGGTTGAGTACCATTACACGATCCTGGATTTCGTGGCCCGCTATGCCGGGGGCGAGCCCCGGCCCGGCGATGACGTGACCGAGTTGGCCTGGGTCCATCCCGCCGCCTTCGACGAATACGCGCTCTGGGAGGAGGCGCGGCGGATCATTGCCCTGGCCTTCAGCCTGGGGCTGTGAGCGCGGCCTCGACGGCGTTGCGCACCCGCCGGGATTCGGGCCGGGTGGGGGAGATGAAAAAATCCCGCAACGCGCCGTCCTTGCCGATGAGATATTTATAGAAATTCCAGCGCGGGCGGGCGAGAAACCCTTTCTCCGCCGCCACCCAGCGGAAAAACGGATGCGCCGCCTCCCCCGCGGCGCGCGCCTTGGCCATCAGGGGGAAGGTGACGCCGTAATTTCTCTCGCAGAACGCGCCGATTTCCGCCGCCTCCCCCGGCTCCTGCCCGCCGAAATCGTTGCAGGGCACGCCCACCACCGCCAATCCGCGCGGGCCGTAAACGCGCCAGAGATTTTGCAGCCCGGCATATTGCGGGGTGAAGCCGCAGCGGCTGGCCGTGTTCACCACCAGGATGGGACGCCCCGCCAGGGCGCGGAGCGGATAAGGCGCGCCCGCCAGCGTGACGAAGGTGAAATCATGGGCGCTGGTCATTTGCTTTACTCGCCAGTAAGTATCGCTCATGCCGAATGAAGCACCGATTCAGGCCCTCATCAACGTCATGGCGGCGCTGCGCCATCCGGAGACGGGCTGCCCCTGGGACAAGGAGCAGGATTTCCCCACCATCGCGCCCTATACCATCGAGGAGGCCTATGAGGTGCGGGCGGCCATCGCCTCCGGCGATCCGGCCCGGCTGAAGGACGAGCTGGGCGATTTATTGTTCCAGGTCGTTTATCATGCCCGGTTGGCGCAGGAGCGCGGCTGGTTCGATTTCAACGATGTCACGGCGGGGGTGACGGAGAAAATGATCCGCCGCCACCCCCATGTCTTCGCGGCGGAGGCGGCGCGCGGCGCCGCTGGGCAGAGCGCCGCCTGGGAGGCGCAAAAGGAAGCCGAGCGCGGGCGCCTCGCCCAAACCGGGACGCTGGATGGCGTGGCCGAGGCGCTGCCCGCCCTCAAACGCGCCCAGAAACTCTCGGCCCGCGCCGCGCGGGTGGGGTTCGACTGGCCGGACGCCGCCGCGGTGCTGGAGAAGCTGGACGAGGAGACCCGCGAGTTGCGGGCGGAATTGGCGGCGGCAGCGCCCGAACGCATCGCCGATGAGCTGGGGGATCTGCTCTTCGTGCTCGCCAATCTCGCCCGCAAGCTGGGACAGGATGCGGAAACCTGCCTGGAAGGAGCGAATGAGAAATTCATCCGCCGGTTCAACCGGGTGGAGGAATTGCTGGCCCAGGCGGGCAAGACGCCGCGCGAGGCGGGGTTGGACGAGATGGAAGCCTTATGGGCGAAGGCCAAGAGGGAGGGGTTATGAAATCGTTGCTTGAGGGGTATGAGCGGTTCCGCCACGGCTATTGGCAGGAGCACGCCGAGGTTTATTCCTTGCTGGCCAAGGAGGGGCAGAAACCGCGGGCCATGGTCATCGCCTGCTCCGATTCGCGCGTGGCGCCGGAAATGATCTTCGATTGCGCGCCGGGAGAGATCTTCGTGGTCCGCAATGTCAGCGCGCTCGTCCCGCCCTACGCCCCGGACGACAAAAAACACGGCACCTCGGCGGCGCTGGAATTCGCGGTGAATTCCTTGAACGTGCGCAGCATCATCGTCATGGGTCATAGCCGGTGCGGCGGCATCCAGGCGCTGATGATGGGGCCGGGCGGCGGCAACCGGGACTTCATCGATTCCTGGATGGAGATCGCCAGCGCCGCGCGGCAACGGGTCTGCGATTCGCCGGACCTGAACGGGGCGGAGTTCGAGGCGCAATGCGAGGCCTGCGAGCATGAGGCGGTGCGGGTCTCGCTGGCCAATCTCCTCACCTTCCCCTGGATCAAGGAGCGGGTGATGGATGGCAGGCTGACCCTGGCCGGGCTGCATTTCAACGTGGAAAGCGGCCGGCTGGATATGGTGTGAACGCAAGCGTGGAAAGGCTTACCTTGCCCGGATGATGCGCAAGGCGCGCAGCAGCCAGGGCATGGTGAGGCCCTGAAACACCACCGAGAACACGACGACGGCGAAGGTGGCGATGAGCACCTCGTTCCGCAGCACGAGGCCGACGGGCAAGGCGAGCGCAAGGGCGAGCGCGAGGGCGCCGCGCAGCCCGCCCCACCAGAGTACATGCTGGAAGGCGGGCGGAACCGCCCGGGGGCTGCCGCGAAAGAGAGCGCAGAGCGGATAGACGGCGAGAGCGCGGCCAAGCAGCACCATGGCGATGATCAGGCCGAGATGGACATATCCCAGTTCCCGGAACGGGATGCCCGCCACGGCGAGACCGATGAGCAGAAAGACGAAGGAATTGGCGATGAAGGCGAGAAAATCCCAGAGCGCCAGGGTGAATTCCCGCCCCTGAAGGCTCAGCCTGCCATCCCGCGCGAGGCCGAGATTGCCGGCGCACAGCCCGGCCGTGACGGTGGCGAGCACGCCTGAGGCATGGAATTGCTCGGCGAGCAGGAAGGAGCCATAGGCCAGGACGATGGTGAGCGCGCCCTCTATTACGGCATCGGCGGCGCGGCGCATGACGAGCAGGGCGAACCCCGCGCAGAGGGCGCCGGCGATAACCCCGCCACCCACCATGACCGCCAGCAGCCAGGCGATTTGCGCCGGCGGCAGGCTGGCCTGGCCCGCCGCCTCGACCCAGGCCAGCGCCAGCGCGAACGCCACGGCGGCGACACCGTCATTCAACAGGCTTTCGCTTTCCACCAGCAGGCGCAGCCGCCCATGCACCCCGTTATCCTTGAACATGGCGATGACCGCGACTGGATCGGTGGCGGCGATGAGCACGCCGAACAGCAAGGCGGGCTGGAGCGGCCAGCCCAGCCCATAATACCCGGCCAGGGTAAGCGCCAAGGCGGTGAGCAGCGTGCCCGGCACGGCGAGGGTGAGGATGGGCAGCGCGTCCTGGCGCAGGGCCGACCAACGGATGTGGATCGCCGCCTCAAACAGCAGGGGCGGAAGAATGAGATCAAAAATCACGCTCCGCGTGAGTGCCAGCCCTGGGTGGAAAGGGCTGAGGGCCAGCCCCGTCCCGGCGACCACCAGCCCCACGCTATAAGGCAAGCGCAGGCGCCGCGCGAGGAGCGCCACCACGATGGCGATCATCAGCAATTCGAGCATGGAAGTAAGAAAATCCTGCATGGCGCGCTCCCCGTTTAAGAGGCTTCCTCCTCGATCACCGTCTGGCTGATTTCAGCCGGGCCGCCGCTGAAATGGCTGCCGAGGGCGAAGCCGGCCGCCACCGCCCCTAGGCACAGGAGGACCGAGAGGCCAATGTTCAGCATCGCCCGCCCCAACGCGCCCGCGCGCAGCAGGTCCAGCGTTTGGAGGCTGAAGGAGGAAAAGGTGGTGAAGCCGCCGCAGATGCCGACCATGACAAAGATGCGGGCGGGCTCGGGCGCCGGAAACCGGCCATGGCTCACCGTGAGGGAGCCGAAAGCGCCGATGGCGAAGGAGCCGAGAATGTTGATGAGGATGGTGCCCATGGGCAAGGCGCGGCTGATGGGCAGCGCGGCCAGGGCCAGCCAGTACCGCCCGACACTGCCGATGGCTCCGCCCAGCGCGACGAGCAATGTTTCCCGCATCCGGCCAACCCCCCTTTGCGAGGCGCGGGCCGCCCCTGAGCCGGAGCAGCGGCCCGGGGCGCGCGCCCTACCCATTTTTCATTATGGCAGGGGTGAGGGCGGTTCAAGGCGCTGGGGTTACAAGCCGAGATCCTTGGCGATGGAATTGCGCAGAATCTCGCTTGAGCCGCCGCCGATCCGCATGAGACGCGAATCCCGGTAGTGACGCTCCATCTGGAAATCCGGCGTCATGGAATAGCCGCCGAGAATTTGCATCCCTTCATCGGCCACCCGGGAATAGATTTCCGAGGTCATCACCTTGGCGATCGACGCCTCCTTGCGGCAGTCCACCCCCGCATCGAGACGGCGGGCGAGGTCGTAGGTGAGCAGCCGCGCCGCGTGCACCGCCATCTGCATATCCGCGAGCTTGTGCTGGATGACCTGGAATTTGGCGATGGGCTGGCCGAACTGAACCCGGTCCTGCGCGTATTTGAGCGCGCAATCGAGCGCGGCCTGGGCCGCGCCCGTCACCTGCGCCGCCAGCGAAAACCGCTCCTTGTTGAGATTGGTCATCAGATGTTTCCAGCCGCCATTGAGAGTGCCGAGCAGATCATCCTGATGCACCCTGACATTCTCATAAGTCACCCGGTTGGTTCCCACGGAGCGGAAGCACAGCGTCTCGATCCGCTCGATGGTCACGCCGGGGCTTTTCGGGTCGACGAAAAACAGGCTGATGCCTTTATGGGGCGGCGCGCTGGGGTCGGTGCGGGTCACCAGCACGGTCCGGTCCGCGAGGTCGATCTGGGAATTGAAGATCTTGGCGCCGTTGATGATGAAATGGTCGCCATCCCGCACGGCCCGGGTGCGAATCCCCGCCGCATCCGAGCCGGCATCCGGCTCGGTGAGGCTCATGGAGGATTTGAATTTGCCCGCCGCGATCAAAGGCAGATATTTCCGGCGCTGCGCCTCCGACCCATAGGTGATCAATGAATGCGCGCCATGCACCGTCGCCCGGTAATATAACACGGCTAGCTCCAGGAGGCCGTATGAGAGCTCCTCCTGCACGATGCCAAGCTCGACGAAACCCAGGCCTGAGCCGCCATATTCCTCCGGAATCGCGATGCCGAGCCAGCCCAGAGCCGCCATCTTGTCGAACACATCGAGCGGCGCGATTTTCTTATGGTCGTACTCGCGCGCCTTCGCGTCGGGGATCTCCTTGCGCACGAAATCGCGCACGGTATCTCGCAACATCAGTTGCTCGTCCGTAAACCCGAAATCCCGGTCGCCGCGCATGGTTCAGCCCTCACCTGCGTCTTTTGTTTGTTTCGAAGATTTTACGATCCCCGCCGCCAGCATCGCATCGATTTCGGCTTGTGTGTAGCCGACATCCGTGAGGATCTCATCCGTATTCTCACCCACCAGCGGCGCATGGTGGCGGATTGAAAGTTGCGACTCGGACCATTGCATGGGAATGCCCATGCTACGGATTTTTCCTTCCGAGGGATGGTCGATCCATTTGAAAAAGCCGATATCGGCGAGATGCGGATCATCGAACAGCGTTTCGGGCGTGTGCAGAGGCATGGATGGAATATCCGCCTTCCCTAATTGCTCCAGCCATTCCGCCGTGGTGCGGGTGAGCATGCTCTCCCTCAGAAATTCGAGCAGCGCATCGATATTATGAGAGCGGTTCTGCATGGTATCGAAGCGGGGATCGGCCAGCATATCCTCCCGGCCGATGAGTTTGCAGAAATTCACCCAATGCGCTTCGAGATAGATCACCACGCAAATATGGCCATCACGGGTCCGGTAGGGGTGGCGCGACTGGGAGACCAGCCGCGGATAGCCCGCCTGGCCGAGCGGCGGGTCGAAGCTCATTCCGTACATGTGGTCCGAAAGGACGAACTGGGTCATGGTCTCGAACATCGGCACCTCCACCGCCTGGCCGCGCCCGCTGCGCTCACGCGCGTAAAGCGCCGAGGTGATGGCGTATACCATGGTCAGCCCGGTGACGCGGTCGCATAGATTGGTGGGCAGATAACGCGGCTCGCCGATGATACGGCCAAGCAATGACGGCAGCGACACGCCGCCCTGGATGAGATCATCGAAAGCGGGTTTGCCGGCATAACGCCCGCCCTCGCCAAACCCATAGCCGGCACAATAGACGATGCGCGGATTGATCGCGGCGAGGGCCTCATAGCCAAGGCCGAGGCGCTCGATGGAAGCCGGGCGGAGGTTGGAAAGAAAAACATCGGCGTTTCGTAACAATTTCCGCAAAATTTCCTGCGCCTCCGGGCGCCGGAGATCGAGCGACAGGCTGCGCTTGTTCCGGTTGAGCGCAAGGAAAAGCGGCCCCATGCCATTGCTGCGGCTCGGCCCGATCCTGCGCAACACATCGCCCTCGAATGATTCGATTTTAACGACATCCGCCCCCAGATCCGCCATGATCTGGCTGGCGAAGGGTCCCATCACCACGCTGGTGAGGTCGACGATTTTCACGCCCGCCAGCGGGCCGGTGTTTTCTGGCTTTGGCATTCCCGGACTTCTTATATTGATCACCCAAGGCATCATGGATCAACCGCTGTAGTAATCAAACTCTACGCATGGCTGGAATGCAAAAATCAGTCGTCTTGCCGGGTTTTGCTGCTTTAGACTTTTTCTGCCCGAAATTCAAACAAGCGAGGCGGGACCCGCCTGTTCGAGCGGAATTTTGGCGCGGGGAACGCCGTCACAAGCAATAGGTCAGGATAATGAATTTTTTGAATTCGGAACAAATCATGTGGCGGGATTCGGTCGAGCGTTTTGTCGACCAGGAAATCGGCCGCGAATATATCCGCCAATGCGATATGGACCGCCGGCATCCAGATGAAGCCTATCAAAAAATCGCGCGGATGGGATGGCTCCAGCTGATCTTTCCCGAAGAGGTGGGCGGCGATGGCATGAGCATCTTCGATTACGCGCTCATGGTCGAGATGTTGAGCAAACATGGCGTTGATTTTGGCGTGGCCATAACCCTGCCGACCTTCACGGCCATGAACATCGCGCTGCACGGCACGCCCGACCAGAAGCGCGAATATCTGCAGCCTTTCTTCGCGGGTGAGCTGCGATTCGCCGTTTCGATTTCAGAACCGGATGCGGGTTCTGACGCGGCGAACACCCGCACTTTCGCCCGGCTGGAAGGCGACCATTATGTTGTGAACGGCCAGAAAATGTGGTGCAGCGGCTCGGGCATCAAGAACACGGTCATTCTCATGCTGGTGCGCACCGAGAAGACCGAGGACAAGCGCAAGGGGCTGTCCGTTCTGATGATCCCGAACACCGCGCCCGGCCTGACCATCCGGCCGCTGAACACCTTGGCGCGCCGCTCGATTATCACCAATGAGATTTTTCTCGACAACGTTCGCGTGCCGGCCGGCAATATGCTCGGCAAGCCCGGCGATGGCTGGAAGATCATTGGTGGCGAGCATTTACTGCTCGAACGGGTTTGCGTCGCGCTGGGCTATGTTGGCGCTGCCCAGGGGGCGGTGAGCGACGCCCTCCGATACGCGCAGCAGCGGGTGCAGTTCGAGAAGCCGATTTTCGAATTCCAGGTGATCCGGCACATGCTGGCCGATATGCAGACCCAGGTGGACGCCGCGCGGCTGATGGCTTACCGGGCCGCCGATATGGCCTCGAAAGGAGAGCATTGCCGCAAAGAGGTGGCCATGGCAAAACTTTTCGCCAGCGAGACGTTGCAGACGGTGTCCCGCCAGGGCATCCAGATCATGGGCGGCTACGGGACGCTGCCGGAATTCGACATGGAGCGTCATTTCCGCGAGGGAATGCAGGCAACCATCGGCGGCGGTACGTCACAAATCCAGCGCACCATGATCGCCCAGGAAATGCGTCTAGGCTAGCGACAATGGCAAATATGAGCGCGGCGGCCAGCCACTCATCCCATCTCCGGCCGCTCGAGGGTGTGCGGGTTCTGACCATCGAGAATTTCGTCGCCGGCCCGTTCTGTACGATGTGGCTGGCGGATGCGGGGGCCGAGGTGGTGAAGGTGGAATCCCCGGCCGGGGATTTTTCAAGGACCACCAGCCCGCTGCGGACCGATGAGAACAACGCTCCCCGCGCCCTTTCCTTCCTGCGCGTCAACCGCAACAAAAAAAGCATCACGCTGGATTTGAAAACGAAGGAGGGGAAGGAGACATTCCTGGCCCTCGCCCGCAAAGCCGATATCGTCGTGGAGAATCTACGCCCCGGCGCGATGGACCGTCTGGGCATCGGCTATGAAACCCTGAGCGTGGAAAACCCGCGGCTGATCTATGTGGCCATTTCAGGCTTTGGCCAAAAACACATCCTCCCCAGCCCCTATATCGACCGCCCGGCTTTCGATATTATCGGCCAGGCCCTGAGCGGGCTGATGTACCGTCCGGACAGGCAGGATGAGAGCCCGGTTTATCTGGGGTTTTCGCTCGCGGACATCAATTCCGGCATCGTGGCGGCCTATGGCGCCATGCTCGCCTTGTTCCAAAGAACGGTGACGGGAAAAGGCCAGCTCGTCGATATCTCGCTCTACGATGCCGCCTTGATCATGAACGAGATCTCCGTCGCCATTTTTTCGGCGTTCAAGAAATTGTCGAAGCCGGGCATCCACGCTGTGGCCTCGCCCTTCGGCGCGTATAGAGTCAAGGATGGATTTGTGGCCGTCGCGGTGCTGGGGGAGCATGTATGGCGCCGGTTTTGCGAAATTTTGCGCAAGCCGGAATTGCTCGATGATCCACGTTTCGTCAGCGGGGTGTCCCGCTGCGACCACAAGGAGGATCTCAACCGCATCATCAATCCATGGTTTCTGGAAAGAACCGGCGCCGAGGTGGAGACGATCTTCGCGGAAGGCGGGGTGCCCGCCTCGGTCATCCAGGATGTGGATGGCGTGCTGAAATGCCCGCATCTGGCGGCGCGCGATATGATTCGAACCCTGAACGACCCGGCTTGGGGCGAGATAGAGATCGTCGGCAATCCCGTGAAAATGTCGGCGGTGCCCCCCATTGAAACCCGGCCTCCTCCGGAGCTGGGCGGAGATACCGAGGAGGTTTTGCAAAACTGGCTGGGCCGGTAGGTCATGATGGTCAAGGATCAAACCTCTCTGCGGGCAGGCGGCCTCACGCGACTTTGCGTAGAAAAGCGGGGGCGAGTTCCTCCAGACGGCGCGTGCCCAAGAGAGCCATGTCCTTATCGAGTTCACGGCGCAGCAAATGGATGGCGTGGCTCACCCCCCGCTCCCCGGCATAAGCGGCGGCAAACAGGAAGGGCCGGCCGATGAAGACCGCCGCGGCCCCCAGGGCCAAGGCTTTGACGATATCCGTGCCCCGGCGAAAGCCCCCATCCAGCATCACCGGCATCGGCCCCGCCTGGTCCAGCGCCTCCTCGAGAATATCCATCGGCGCGACCGCATAATCCAGTTGCCGCCCGCCATGGTTGGAGAGAATGACGCCATCCGCCCCGGCCTCCTTCGCCAGGGCGACATCCGCCGGGGAGAGAATACCCTTGATCACCAGCATACCCTCCCAAAGCCGGCGCAAGAGGCGGATGTGACTCCAGTTCAGCCCCTCATGCGAGGCGACGGTTTTCACCTTACGCGAAAACAGGCCGGGCCCTCCCCAGGGCTCCAGATTGACGAGGTGGGGTTGCCCGCGCCTGAGCAATGTGGGCAGAAACGTGCGGGCGACCCAGCCGGGATGGGTCGCCACATCCAGGCCAAGCCGTAGATTAGGACGGATGGGCAAGGCGAAACCGTGGCGAACATCCTCCTCCCGGTTGGAGCCGATGGGCACATCCGCCGTGACCACCAGCACCGATACGCGCGCGGCCCTTAACCGCCGCACCATGCCGTGTATGGCCTCCTCCTCCGGGGACTGATAGGCGGCAAACCACATATCCGGGTTGGCCTTCACCACTTCCTCAAGCGGGATGATGGTATTGGCGCTGAGGATGAAGGGGATGGCCGCGGCGCGGGCGGCGCGCGCCATTTCAACCGTGCCTTGATAGGCGATCAGCGCCGCCCCGCCCATCGGCGCGATGCCGAAAGGCGAGGCATAGCGCTGGTTGAAAAGCGTGATGTGCTGATCCCGTTTCTCCACCCCCGCCAGCACGCGCGTGACGAGCCGCCAGCGGTCCAGCGCGGCGCGGTTGGCGCGCAGGCTGGCCTCGCTCTCCGAGCCTGCGGCGGCATAGGTGTAAACCGCGCGGGGCAGACGCGCCTTCATCACCATCTGAAACTGGTCGAGATCGAGAATGCGGGTAAGCTCCTTACTCATGGCCGAGCCGCGAGATCGATGAGCGCCAGCCCGCTTTCCGGGTCGTGGCGCTTGCGTAGATGCGCGGGGCTCTCGGTGAGAATGACCTCCAGCGTCGGCCGCACCAGACCTTGGAGAAGATGGCCGGCGCGGGCGCTGCCATCGCGGCGGCTCAACACGCAATGAATATGCAGAGCCGGCTCGCCGTTTTCGCCGAGGGCGATATCGCCGAGCAGCGAGGCGACCTCCACCTGCTCCGGCACGGGTATTTTAATGTAACCCTTGGCGGTCCAATCGAAATAGCCGATGACCGCCTCGCTGAAGGCGCCGATGGCGGAAATCTGCGCGGCCGAGATCGCCTCGCGCTTGGCAAAATCGGCGAGAGACCGCATGACCTCCTCTCCTGTCCTCAGAACCACGGAGTAGGTCCGTTGGCCATTGACTTCGTGCAATAATCTGGCTGGCATGGATCTCATCCCGAACGCTTAGGCGTTTGACAGAGATGGGCGCTGGCACGAGAAGCGCCAACCGCCAAAACTGGACGACGGATGAGCCGGACGAAAACTTCTGGTTAAATTCCCGTAGGTTTTGTTGAAGCCCCCCTCATCGGCATGATCTCTTCAGCGGAAGGAGATCAGTCCATGGCCGAATCCACACCTTTGCAATTCAAAGTTCCCGATATGCGCGATGACGATTCGGTTCGCGCCATCACCGAGGCGGTGCGGAAAATCGATCCGCATGCGCATATTGTGGCGGATTTAAAAACCGGACGCGTGATGATCGGAGCCGAGATCGATGCCGGGCGGGCGGCGGAAGCCATCGAGGCGGCGGGATTCTCACCCTGCGCGGCCGGGTGAGATGAGCCAAACTTAACCTTGCGGGCATGTTTCGCGTTTCCCTTCCTTCCATATTTCATCCCTAGCGGGAGTTTCCCTTCCTATTACGGCCCGGAGATCATTATGCCGCGAATTTCGCGCGCTGCGCCTGAAACCCAGCCCGCCGTCCAAGCCGCGAAACGACTGAACCGGGGTTCCGCCATGCTCGCGGCCTCGGTATTGGCGGATAGCGCGATGGAGCATTACCGCGGCGGTTTCTACAATCCGGCCATGGTGACGCCGATCCTCACCTCCATCGCGGCGCTGAGCACCAGCCTGCACGGGCATAATGACGACCGCCAGCGGCGCCACCGCCAGCGGGACCGGCTGTTCGGCCTGACCGCCGCCACCGGCATCGCCGGCATCGGGTTTCATCTCTACAACACGCTCAAGAAACCAGGCGGGCTTTCCTGGCAGAATTTGTTTTACTCCGGCCCCATCGGCGCGCCTGCCGCCATTCTTCTTTCCGGTTTGTTCGGGCTGCTGGCGGAGCGCGTGCGCGACACCCCGCCTGGCGAAACCCCCCGCATCTTTGGCCTCAATGCTGGGCGGGTCACCTCCCTTGTCACCTCTGTCGGGCTGTTCGCCACCTCCGGTGAGGCGGGCTTGCTCCATTTCCGGGGTGCCTTCCAAAATCCCGCCATGTTCCTGCCGGTCACGCTGCCACCCGTGGCGGGCGCCCTGATGGGCAAGGCGACGTTTGGCAATTCCCGCAAAGAGCGCCGGTTCACGCGGTTCTGGCTGCGCCTCACCGCCCTGCTCGGCATCGCCGGTTCCGGCTTTCATATTTACGGCGTCTCCCGCGCCATGGGCGGCTGGCACAACTGGCGCCAGAACATGGTGGATGGCCCCCCCATTCCCGCCCCGCCGAGCTTTACCGGCCTGGCCATGGCCGGACTCGCCGCGCTCGCCCTGCTGCGCGCTCACCCCGAGGATTGAGAAAGGAGTTTCGTGATGGCTCTGAATGTTTCGGAATTCGTGTGGAAACGCCTTGCTGAATGGGGGCTGAAACGGGTGTATGGCTATCCTGGCGATGGCGTCGGCGGGCTGGATATCGCCTTGGAAAAAGCCCAGGACAAAATAGAATACGTCCAGGTCCGGCACGAGGAGATGGCGGCCTTCATGGCCTCGGCCCATGCCAAATTCACCGGCGAGGTGGGGTTGTGCTACGCCACCTCCGGCCCCGGCGCCATCCATCTGCTCAACGGGTTGTATGACGCCAAGATGGACCATACGCCTGTGGTCGCCATTGTCGGCCAACAGGCCCGCACCGCTTTGGGCGCGCATTACCAGCAGGAAGTCGACCTGCAAAATCTGTTCAAGGATGTCGCGTCCGAATTCGTGATGACGGCGAGCGTGCCGGCCCAGGTGCGCCATCTCATCGACCGGGCGGTGCGCATCGCTCATGAGAAACGCACGGTCACCTGCGTCATCCTGCCCAATGATCTTCAGGAACTGCCTTATTCCGACCCGCCGGTGGCCCATGGCGCCACCCATACCGGCATCGGCTTCGCCAAACCCGCCCTCGTCCCGGATGCGGACGGGCTGCGCGAGGCCGCCGCCATCCTCAACGCGGGCAAGAAGGTCGCGATCTTGGTGGGCGCGGGCGCGCTGCATGCCACGGATGAGGTCATCGCCGTCGCCAACCGTCTCGGCGCGGGGGTGGCCAAGGCGCTGCTTGGCAAGGCGGCGGTGCCCGATGAGCTGTCCTTCGTCACCGGCGGTGTCGGCCTGCTCGGCACCAAGCCGAGCTGGGACATGATGAAGGGTTGCGACACCTTCTTGATGATCGGTTCCGCCTTCCCCTATTCGGAATTTCTTCCCAAGCCGGGTTCGGCACGGGGGGTGCAGATCGACATAGACGGCGCCAATCTCAGCCTGCGCTATCCCATGGAGGTCAACCTGATCGGCGACAGCGCCGCCAGTTTGCGCGCGCTCTTGCCGATGCTCGAACAGAAGAAAGACCTCGGCTGGCGCAACGAGATCGAAAAGAACGTGGCGGCCTGGTGGAAGACGCTGGAGGACCGCGCCATGCAGCCGGCCAGCCCGGTCAATCCCCAGCGGGTGTTCTGGGAGCTTTCTCCCCGCCTGCCGGAAAACACGATCATGACCGGCGATTCCGGCTCCGTCGCCAATTGGTATGGCCGCGACATTAAAATGAGGCGGGGCATGAAGGGCTCCCTCTCCGGCAGCCTGGCCTCGCTGGGGGCGGGCGTGCCCTACGCCATCGGCGCGAAATTCGCCTTTCCGGAGCGTATGGTCATCGCCTTCATGGGCGACGGCGCGATGCAGATGAACGGCATCAACGAGATGATCACGGTGAAGAAATACTGGCGCAAATGGAAAACGCCGGGCTTCATCGTGCTCGTGCTCAACAACCAGGATCTGAATCAGGTCACCTGGGAGGAGCGGGTGCAGCTCGGCGAGGCGAAGACGCTTTCCACCCAATCCATCCCGGATTTTCCCTATGCCAAATATGCCGAATTACTAGGGCTGAAGGGGATCTACGTGGATCATCCCGACCAGCTGGGCCGGGCCTGGGATGAAGCGTTGAGCGCCGACCGCCCCGTCATTCTGGAAGTGCGGACCGACCCGAACGTGCCGCCCTTGCCGCCGCATATTTCGGCCAAGGATGCCCGCAACTTCCTGCATTCGCTCATCCGCGAGCCGGAGAGGGGCTCGGTGATCAGGAACACCGCCCGGGAAGTTCTGGCTTCCATCCTGCCCGGGAGCAAATAAGGCATGAACCGACGTTTCCCTGGTTATGACGTTCTGACGAAGCGCACCGGCCCCTCTTGGAATGAGGCCACGCGCCAGGCGGTTGATCTGCGCTTGGCCGTGCCCCGTGAGCCGCGATTTTTCAGCATGGCGGAATGGGCGGTCCTGGATCGCGTCAGCCAGCGCATCATACCGCAGCCGCCGGGACGGCCGCCCGTGCCCATCGCCGCGCTGATCGACGCGAAGATGCTGCGCATGGGCGCGGCGGGCACGCGCATCGAGCCGATGCCATGGGACGGCGACGCCTGGAAATTGGCTTTGGCGGCGCTGGAGGCGGAGGCGGTTATGCGCCATGGCCAGGGTTTCGCGGCGTTGGATGACCGGACGGCGGATGCGCTGCTCACCGCGATGCAAAAGGGCGAGCCAGCCGGCGCGCCATGGCAACGCGTGCCGCCGGGGCTGTTCTTTGCCAAGCGGCTGCTGCCCGATATCGTCGAGGCCTATTACGGCCACCCCACCGCCTGGAGCGAGATCGGTTTCGGCGGCCCGGCCAGCCCGCGAGGCTATGTCCGCCTGGACACCAACCGCCACGACCCCTGGGAGGCGGCGGAAGCGAAAAGCGAAGGCGATCTCAAAGCCTATCGCCATAACCGCCATGTCGCCTGAGGCACCGCGCGCCATCGCCGGGCGCGCCCCGGATGTATTCGTGCCGGGAGGCTGGGTGCCGATGCGCGAATATAGCCTCGATGACGAGGTGGATTTTCTCATCATCGGCACCGGGGCGGGGGGCGGCACCCTGGCCGGACGGCTGGCCGAGATGGGGTTTTCCGTGGTGGCGCTGGATGCGGGAGCCTATTTCCGCCCGCTCGACGATTTCGCCTCGGATGAGACGGAGCAGGAAAAGCTCTACTGGAACGACCGGCGGATCGTGGATGGCGGCACTCCCCTGCAAATGGGGGGCAAGAATAGCGGCAAGGCGGTGGGGGGCAGCATGGTGCATTTCGCCATGGTTTCGCTGCGCTTCCGTCCGGAGTGGTTCAGGAGCCGCTCTGTCCTGGGCTATGGCGCGGACTGGCCCCTCGATTGGCGGGAGATGTGGCGCTATTACCGGGAGGCGGAGCTGGCCTTGGCGATCTCGGGTCCGGTCACCTACCCCTGGGGACCCAAACGCCCGCGCTACCCCTACCGGGCGCATGAGATCAACTCAGCCGGGCGGCTGCTCGCCCTGGGGGCGGAGGCCCTTGGCTATCAATGGACGGAGACGCCGCTCGCCACCGTCTCCGCGCCGCGCGGCAAATCACCGCCTTGCGTGTATCGCGGCTTCTGCCGGTTCGGCTGTTCCACCAACGCTAAGCAGAGCACGCTGAACACTTGGATCCCCCGCGCGCTTGCCGCCGGGGCGGAGATCCGTGACCTGGCGATGGCCGGACGGATCGAGGTGAAGGGTGACCGCGCCACCGGGGTGCATTTTCACCGGGAAGGCGCCTGGCATTTTCAGCGCGCCCGCAACGTGGTGGTGGCGGGCTATGCGGTGGAGACGCCGCGCCTGCTGCTGAACTCCGCCACCAGCCGGCATCCGCACGGTTTGGCCAACCGCTCTGGCCTGGTCGGCAAATATTTCATGACGCAGAGCAACCAGGCGGTGTTCGGCCGCATGCGCGACGAGGTGCGCTGGTACAAGGGGCCCCCCTCCTTCACCATCACCGAGCATTGGAATTATGACGACCGCAAGGATTTTTTTGGCGGGTATTGCTGGATGGCGCAGGGGCCCCTGCCGATCGAATGGGGGTTCATCCAGACCGGGGCGCGGGGTTTATGGGGCGAGGCGCTGCGGCAGGACATGCTGAACTATAACCATCAGGTCGGGCTGAAAATGGTGGGCGAGACGCTGCCGGACGCCGCCAACACGGTCACCCTCGCAGATGAGGTAGACCAATATGGGCTGCGCATTCCGCGCATCACCTTCAGCTGGGGCGAGAATGACAGGAAGCTGATCGGCCATGCCATTTCCGAGATGACCCGCAGCCTGGAAGCCATCGGCGCGGAGGATATTTTTCCCCAGCGCGAGGATGCGAATCATCTCGCCGGGACGGCGCGCATGGGCTTCACTCCGGAGGACAGCGTCGTCGACGCCGATTGCCGCAGCTGGGACATTCCCAATCTCTGGGTTTGCGACGGATCGGTGTTTCCCACCACCGGCGGGGTCAATCCCTCCCTCACCATTCAGGCGATCGCCCTGCGCACGGCGGACCGCATCAAGGCGATGGCCGGGAGAGGCGAGCTTTGAAGCTGGAACTGGTGACCAACGCCAAGGCGATCATCGGCGAATCCCTCCTCTGGGTCCCGGAGGAAGGCAGGCTCTATTGGGCCGACATCAAGGCCCCCGCCTTGTACGCGCTCGACCATGCCAGCGGCGAGACGCGGCGTTGGGAACTGCCGGCCGATCTCGGCGGTTTCGCGCTGGACGGTAAGGGGCGGGCTTTTCTCGCCCTGCGCAACGGGCTGCACTGGCTCGATCTGACAAGCGGCGCGCTGGAGATGGTCGCGCCGCCGCCCTTCGACACCAGGCTTATCCGCTTCAATGAAAGCGGTTGCGACAGCCAGGGCCGGTTCTGGGTGGGTACGATGACCGACCCGCCCGCCGGTGTGGAAACCACGCGGACCGGCGCGCTTTACAGCTACACCAGCCGCGAGGGGCTGCGGGCCTATCCGGATTTTTCCTTTATCACCAACGGTATGGCCTGGAGCGCCGATGAGCGCGGCATGTTTCTCTCCCGCAGCGAGGAGAGAACCATTTACCGTTACGCTTACGATGTCAGATCCGGCCGACTGGGGGAGCGGCAAATATTCGCGATCGTAGAGGGAGAGGGCATTCCGGACGGCGCCGCGCTCGACGAGACGGGTATTTATTGGTGCGCCATTCATGGCGGGTGGGCCTTGCATGGCTATGACCCGTCGGGCCAGCTAGTGGAGCGGGTGAGCCTGCCGGTGAGCCAGCCCACGATGTGCTGCTTTGCCGGGCCGGATCTGGACTGGCTCTATATTTCCAGCGCCCGGGACGGGCTGGACGCCGCGCAAATCGCCAGGGAGCCACAGGCGGGCGGGTTGTTCCGCCTACAGGTCAACCGGCGCGGACAGAAGCGCCATTGGCGCGTGGCATGAATGGCGCGGCGGCGGGGCGAGATTCGCATCGGCATTTCCGGCTGGCGTTACGCCCCCTGGCGCGGGGTCTTCTATCCCAAAGGTCTCAAGCAGAAGGATGAGTTGAGCTATGCCGCCTCCATCTTTCGCACCCTGGAAATCAACGGCACGTTTTACGGCACCCAGCGCCCCCAAAATTTCGAGGCGTGGCGGGAGGCCGTGCCGGAGGATTTCGTCTTCGCGGTAAAGGGGCCGCGCTTCATCACCCATATCCGCCGCTTGCGCGAGGTGGAAACGCCGCTCGCCAATTTTTTCGCCTCAGGCGTGCTGCGCCTGGGCCGCAAGCTCGGCCCATTTCTCTGGCAATTTCCTCCGAACATGGCCTTCGACGCGGCGCGGTTCGAGCCGTTTCTTTCCCTTCTGCCTCATGACAGCGGCGCGGCGCATGCGCTCGGCCGCCGCCACGATTCCCGGCTGAAACAACCGGATGAGGAAACCCCGCCCCCGCTGCGGCTACGCCACGCGGTGGAAATTCGCCATGAAAGCTTTCGCGACCCCGATTTCATCCGGCTGCTCGCCCGGCATGATATCGCCCTGGTCTGCGCCGATACGGTGGATTGGCCGCGCCTGATGAATTTGACCAGCGATTTCGTCTATTGCCGCCTCCACGGTTCGGAAGAGCTCTATGCGAGCGGCTATGACGAGGCGGCGCTGAAAAGCTGGAGCCGGAGGGTACGCGCCTGGGCGGAGGGCGGCGAGGCGCCGGAATCGGAATTCGTGCCGGGCGCGCCGCGCGGGCGCAAGCGGGCGCGGGATGTTTACGTCTATTTTGATAACGACATAAAAGTCCGCGCCCCCTTCGATGCGCAGCGGCTTGAGGAAATGCTTGGCTAATCTCCCGCCACCGCCCGCAGAGACGCCTTGGTGAGGCGCTGGGCGGGCACGTCCGCCCAGGGGTCTTTATACGCGGCCAAAAGCTCCATGGCTCTGGGTATGGTAACCTCATGCGCCTCGGCAAAACCGTCCAGCTCGTCCCAGCCGCAAGGCCAGGCCACGCTGGCGCTCTCCCGCGCCCGGGGAGAATAAGGGGCGATGGCGGTGGAACCCGCCTCATTGCGGAAGAAATCGATGAAAATCTTGCCGTGGCGCTGGGCCTTGCTCATGGTGGCGGTGAAGCGGGCTGGCGCGTCCTCCGCCAGACGCCGCGCGACATTGCCGCAAAACTCCTTGACCACAGCGAAATCATATTGGCGGCGGAGCGGCACGATCACATGAATGCCCTTCCCACCGCTCAGCATGGGCAGGCTGGCGAGGCCCAGCGCCGACAGCACGTCCCGCAAGCGGGCGGCGGCGGAGCGGACCTCGGCAAAGGCAAGACCGGGGTCGGGATCGAGATCGAAGACCAGCCGGTCCGGCACGTCCGGCTTGTCCCGGCGCGAACCCCAGAGGTGGAATTCCATCACCCCCATCTGCACCGCCACCAGCAGGGCCTGGGGTGAAACAGGGTAGAGATAACGCTCCGTATGGCCCTTGCCGCTGGTATAGGCTTGCTCGCCCCAATCCTCGCCGAAACCCGGCACGCGGTGACGCTGAAAAAAGCAGGTCTCGCCCACGCCTTCCGGACAGCGGACCAGGGAGAGAAAGCGGTCCCGGACGAACGGCCACATCAGCGGGGCGGCGCGTTGGATATAAAGGGCGAGCTCTTTTTTGCTAAGCCCCGCCTGGGGATAGACGATCCGCTCGGGATGGGTGATGCGCAAAGCGGGCTCGGCTGCGGGCTGGGGTTTGGGCGGCTGGGGCATCTCGCGTTCGATCTCCTCCTCCGGCTTGTCCTCGCGCAGCCCGACGAACCGGCCATGGCGGATCATGCCGTCCGGCGTCCAATCCGCGAAGGCGATCTCGGCCACCAGCTCCGGCTTCACCCATACCACGCCGCGGCGCATGGGTGCGGGCACCTCGCAGGGCGGTTGCTTGCGGCGATGCCGTTCCCGCCACGCCGCCAGGCGCCGCAACGTTTCATCGGAAAAACCGGACCCCACCCGCCCGGCATAGCGCAACTCCTTCCCCTCGCGCACGGCCATCAGCAGCGATGAGAACGGGCGTGCGGGTTTATCGGAGGGTGCGAAGCCGATGATGACGAATTCCTGGCCGTGATGGCATTTCAGTTTCAGCCAATCCATGTGCCGGCCGGAGCGGTACGGCGCCTCCGCCCGCTTGGCGATCAGCCCTTCCAGCCCGTGCTGGCAGGCGGTCTTGAACAGCGTCGCGCCATCGCCGGTGAAGCTCTCGCTCAATTGCAGCGGGGCGTTGCGGGGCGGGTGGCCCAGCAGGCGCTCCAGCAGCGCCCGCCGCTGGCGCAGGGGCTGGGGGCGCACATCCTCGCCTTGATAAACCAGCACATCGAAAAGAAAGCATGAGATGGGCGCGTTGATCCGCCCTTCGAGCGCGCCGACCAGCATGCCGAAATCCGTCACCCCATCCTTGCCGATGACAACGATTTCCCCATCCAGCAGCGCCGCGGGCAAAGCGAGCGCCGCCACCGCCTCGGCGATGGCGGGATAGCGGGCGGTCCAATCCAGGCCGGAGCGGGTATAAATCCGCACCTCCTGCCCATCGGCGGCGATGATGGCGCGGTATCCGTCATATTTGATCTCGAACAGCCAGCCATCGCCGGCGGGCGGCGTTTCAACCAGCGTCGCCAAGGCGGGGGCGATAAAGGCGGGCGGGTCGGAGCGCCGCCATACCGGCGCGTTCGCGGCGATCTGTTCCATCGTCCGCCCGGTTTTGACTGATGTCACCTCACGTTCGAGCAGATCCGGCTCGCTGCCCTCATACTCGTCGTGCTCCTTGATGAGGAGCCAGTTTTCCCGCGTCTCCTTCTCGCGCGGGCGCATCCGCACCAGCGCCCATTTGCCGTGGAGGCGCTTCCCATGCAGGACGAAGGCGAGCTTGCCGTTTTTCAGCCCCTCACGCGGGTCGCCCAGCGGCTCCCATGTGCCGGTATCCCACAGCATCACCGTGCCGCCGCCATATTGCCCCTTGGGGATCGTGCCCTCGAAATCGCCGTAATCCAGCGGATGATCCTCGGTGCGAACGGCGAGGCGCTTGTCGTGCGGGTCGTAGCTGGGCCCGCGCGTCACCGCCCAGCTGAGCAGCACGCCATCCAACTCCAGGCGGAAATCATAATGCAGCCGCCGGGCGGCGTGTTTCTGGATGAGATAACGGGCCCCGGGCTTGAGCCGGGCCTCGCCGCTGGGCTCGGCGGTTTCGCTGAAACGCCGCTTGGCCCGGTAGGTGGCGAGCTGATCCTTAGCCGGCACGCCGGCCCCGCTTCGGCGGGCTGGCCTCCGCCTCGTTGGCGCGCACGCTCCGGCGCAACGCCTCCACCAGATCCACGACATTGCCGCGTTCCGGCTGGCTTTCCGGCGCCTCGTCCACGCTCACCTTATTCTTGGCCTTGGCCTCGATCAATTCGCGCAGCGCCTCGGTATAATCGTCCCGGAACGCTTCAGGATCGAAGGGCTTGGTCTTTTTACGGATCAGATCCTCGGCCAGCTCCATCAATTCGGGATCGGCCTCCACCTCGCCGATATCGGCGAAGAAGGGGGCGGCCCGGCGCACCTCATCGGCGAAACGCAGCGTCTCCAGCATCAACCCCCGCCCGCAGGGCTTCAGCGCGGCGATATATTCGCGCCCGCGCATCACGAACTGCCCGATGCCCATCTTGCCGGTGGCGCGCATCGCGTCGCGCACCACCGCATAGGCTTCCAGGGCCAGGTTTCCATCCGGCAGCACGTAATAGGGCTTATCGAAATAGATAGGATCGATTTCGCAATGATCGACAAACTGAACGAGATCGATGGTCCGCCTGGCCTCCAGCTTGATATGGTCGAGGTCCTCATCCGTCAGCAGGACATAATTGCCCTTGCTCATCTCATAACCCTTGACGATATCCTCCGCCTTCACCGGGCCTATGCCGGGCGCCACCTTTTCGTAGCGGATTCGCTTGTGGGATTTTTTATCTACCTGATGAAAGGTGAGCTTGGCGCTGCTGTTGAGCGCGGCGACGAGCTGCACGGGAATATTCACCAGCGCCAGCCGGATTTGTCCGGTCCAGAGGCTGCGGCCCGCCGCCCGCGCCGTCTCGCGCCGGGCGGCCGGCCTGGCCGCCCGGCTGCCGGTCCTCCCCGGTTTCGCCGGTTTCGCCGGTTGCGCCGGTTGCGCCGGGGCGGCGGCTTTGGTTTTGCGTTGCGTCGCCATCGAGAAGATGTAAGCCGGCGAAACGGCGGCGCAACGGCTTCGCCGGATTTTTTGTGGCTGGCTCAGGGGATGCCGGTGCCGCCGGAGGCACCGATGATCTGGCCGGTTAGATAGCTCGCCTCCTCCGAGGCCAGGAGAACATAAACCGGCGCCAATTCCGCGGGCTGGCCGGGGCGCCCCATCGGCGTCTGGCCGCCGAATTGCTCCAGCTTCTCCTGGGTCTGTCCGCCCGAAATCTGAAGCGGCGTCCAGAACGGCCCAGGGGCGACGCCGTTCACGCGGATGCCCCGCTCCACCATCTGCTTGGCCAGGGCTTTGACGAAGATCATGATGGCGCCCTTGGTCATGGCGTAGTCCAGCAGATCCGCCGCCGGATTATAGGCATTAACCGAGGTGGTGCAGATGATCGAGGCGCCGGGTTTCATCAGCGGGATCGCCGTCTTGGTGATCCAGAACATCGCATAGAGGTTGGTTTTCATCGTCGCGTCGAAATCCTCGCTCGATATGTCGAGAATGGATTGGCGGACCTGCTGCCTGCCGGCATTGGAGACCAGCACATCGAGCCCGCCCAGTTTATCCGCCGCGTTCCGCACGAGTTGCTGGCAGAACGCCTCGTCGCGGATATCGCCCGGCAGGGCCACGGCGTTGCGCCCCGCCGCGCGAATCAGATCGATCACCTCATCGGCGTCCGCCTGCTCGTTGGGATGATAGGAAATCGCCACATCCGCCCCCTCGCGGGCATAGGCGATGGCGGCGGCGCGGCCAATCCCGGAATCACCGCCGGTGATCAGCGCCCGCCGCCCGGTGAGGCGCGCGCGCCCGACATAGGATTTTTCGCCATGATCGGGCGGCGGCGTCATATCCTTGGCCAGCCCCGGCCAAGGCTGGCGCTGACGGGGAAAAGGCGGCTCCTCGCGCGGCGATTGGACGGAGGTTTGCCGGCCTTGGCTGTCCTTGAGGTCCTGGTTCATGCCTGTCTCCTTCGAGAAATGGAACCGGTATGTCCCCGCTATAAAGGCAAGACCGCCAGGAGATGCCAGTGAGCATCCCGTGTCGTTTTAGTAACCGGTGGGCGCCCCGTTGCTAAATCGACCCTGCGCGCCCAATCTTGGCATGGACGAATGATATCCATAATTTAGGATGAGCATGGCAGACGATCCGTACAAAACTCTGGGCGTGAAAAAGGAGGCGAGCGCGGAGCAGATCCGCTCCGCCTACCGCAAGCTCGCCAAAAAATATCACCCCGAACTCAACCCTGGTAACAAGGAGGCGGAAGAAAAATTCAAGACCATATCCGGCGCTTACGATCTGCTGAGCGACGCCGACAAGCGCGCGCGGTATGATCGCGGCGAGATCGACGCCACCGGCGCGGAGAAGGCGGCCGGCCCGTCCTGGCGGCAATATGCCGAGACCGGCGCGGGCGAGCGTTACGCCTATTCCACCGGCGGCATGGGCGGGGCCGATTTCGAGGACCTTTTCGCCAATATTTTCAATCAGCGCCCGCGCGGGCCGGCAAAGGGGCCTGATCATCACTACAGCCTGGAGGTGAGCTTTCTCGACGCGGTGGGCGGCGCGACGCGGCGGATAACCCTGCCCGATGGCGGCACGCTGGACGTGAAAATCCCGCCCGGCACCGAGGAGGGCGATATTTTAAGGCTGCGCGGCAAGGGCGAGCCGGGTTTCAATGGCGGCCCGGCCGGCGACGCCCTCATCGAGATCCATGTCGCGCCCCACCCGTTCTATCGCCGCATCGGCCGCAACATCCATATGGAAGTGCCGATAACGCTCAAGGAAGCGGTGCTCGGCGGCAAAATCATCATCCCCACCCCGTCGGGCGAGGTGGCGATGACGGTGCGCCCTGGTTCCGAAACGGGCACCGAAATGCGCCTGCGCGGGCGGGGTGTGCCAGCGCATGGCCGGCACGCGGCGGGGGATTTGCATGTCAAGCTGAAAGTGGTGATCGGCCCGGTGGATGACCGGCTGAAAGACTTTCTGGCAAGCTGGGATCAGCCCGGCTTCAATCCGCGGGAGGGGCTGCGATGATCACGTTGGATGCCTTGCCTATCGCCGGGCTGGACGAGGCGGAACTCACCCAATGGATCGAGGCCGCCTGGGTACGGGCGCGGGGCGGTCCCGGCGCGTGGCGGTTCGAGGAGGTGGACGTGGCCCGCATCCGCCTCATTCACACCTTGCGGCATGAGCTGGAGATAGACGAGGCAGCCATGCCGGTGGTGCTATCCCTCCTGGACCAGCTTTACGAGTTGCGGCGCAAGGCGGCCAGGCTGAACGCGGCGCTGGCGGATCTGCCCGCCGCCGCCCGCGCCGCCATGCTGGCGAGGCTGGAAACCGAATAACTCAATCCGCCCCCGGCAGCGGCAGCACGAGGCGAGCCGCGCAGCCCTGGCCGGGGGCGCTTTCCAAATCCAGCCAGCCGCCGGCGCGCTTGGCGATACGCGCCGCGATGCCGAGACCCAACCCGCGCCCGGCACCGTTCGCGTGGGTGGTAAAAAAAAGGTGCCGCGCCCGCGCCAGCATATCGGGCGTCATGCCCGGCCCTGCATCGCGCAGGGTGATAACCACTTCGCGCGCCGCCGTCATCACTTCGAGCGTGCCGCTTCCGGCCGCCTCGCGGGCGTTGCACGCCAGCTCGGCCAGCGCCGCCAGCAATTCATCCGGATCGGCCCGCACGGCCATAGTTTCAGGGGGCGGCGCCGCGAGCCCGATTCCCTGCCCTGCCGGCGAGGCCACGAATTGGCGCAGGAGCGGCGCCAGCTGCAACGCCTGGGGCGGCTGCGCGAGCCGGCCGGAGAGCACCATCAGCCGCTGGGTCAGCTCCGCCGCGCGTTCCGCCGCCTGGCGGGCGCCCTTGGTATAGGCTTCCAGCCCTTGGATGCCCGTCCGGGCGGCGCGACGCTCCAGCAATTCGAGGTTGCCCAGAATCCCCGTGAGCAAATTACTGAAATCATGGGCGAGGTGAGCGGCCAGCCGCTCCAGCTCGTCCTCATCGCCTGCCTTCATCCGTGCCGTTTGCCTCATGGTGTCCTGGAAGAAATGGGCGCTGATTGAACAAAAGCAATCATGCGGTAAGTTCACTTGCCCCGCAATCAACCGCATAGTCACATCGGGCAAATGAGAGCCATGAAGAGCCAAGGGAGTCGGTTTCAATGCGCATTTTGCTGATCGAGGATGACGAGACGGTGGCCGGGGTGGTCACGGCGGGAATGACGGAAGCCCGGCATGAGGTGATCCATGCCCTGGATGGAGAGAACGGCCTCGCCCGGGCGCTGAACGGGCGCTTCGATGTGATGATCTTCGACCGCCAATTGCCGGGAGGGGTGGATGGCGCGACGCTGCTGCGCCAATTGCGCGAGCAGCGGGTGACCACTCCTGTTCTTTTTCTCTCGGCCCTCGGCGATCTGTCGGACTGGATGGCGGGGCTCGATTCCGGCGGGGATGACTACATCGTCAAGCCCTTCGTGTTTTCGGAACTGCTGAGCCGGGTTGAGGCGCTGCATCAGCGTCAAGCCGCCGAGTGAGCCAGGCCGGCAAGGTAGGCGAGCAGCCCGGCGGTGGAACCGTCTAGGGCCGGGCCGGACTGGCCGTTCAGGGCGGGCAAGAGCCTGGTGGCGAGTTCCTTGCCCAGCTCCACCCCCCATTGGTCGAAAGCATTGATATCCCATAGCGCCGCCTCGGTGAAGATGCGGTGTTCGTAGAGCGCGGTCAGCTTGCCTAAAGTGGCGGGGTCCAAGACCTCATAGGCGATGGTGAGAGAGGGGCGGTTGCCGGGAAAGACCCGGTGCGGATTGCCGCCGGCTTGCGCAAGGTCCCGCCCCTGCAGCAGCGCCTGGGCCTGGGCGAGGCAGTTGGCGACGAGCAGCTTGTGATGCGCCTCCATCTCCGCCTCATGCCCCCGCGCGGCGATGAAGAATTCGCAGGGAATCACATCCGTACCCTGGTGGAGAAGCTGGTAGAAAGCATGCTGGCCGTTGGTGCCCGGCTCGCCGAATACCAGCGGCCCGGTGGGGCAGGAAACCGGCTGCCCCCCCCGGGTGACGCGCTTGCCGTTGGATTCCATGTCCAGTTGCTGGAGATAGGCGGGAAACCGCGCCAGGCGCTGGTCGTAGGGCAGGATGGCGCGGGCGGGGTAGCCCAGCGCGTCACGATGCCACACTCCCGCCAGGGCCAGCAATACGGGCAGGTTGCGCTCCAGCGGCGCGGCGCGGAAATGCTCATCCATCGCCCATCCCCCCGCGAGGAACGCCCGGAACGATGCGGCGCCGATGGCGATGGCCACCGGCAGGCCGACGGCGGACCAGACGGAGTAGCGGCCGCCCACCCAGTCCCAGAACCCGAAAATACGCTCCGGGGCGATCCCGAAGGCGGCGCATTTTTCCAGCGCGGTGGAAACGGCGCAGAAATGCGCCCCCACCGCCCCCTCCCCCAGCGCCGCCGCCAGCCAGCGCCGCGCTGAGCCGGCATTGGTCATCGTCTCGACCGTGGTGAAGGTCTTGGAGGCGATGATGAACAAGGTCCGCGCCGGGTCGAGGCCGCGCAGCGTATCGGCCAGATGCGCCCCATCCACATTGGAGACGAAGTGCAGGCACGGCCCGTCATGATAGGGCGCCAGAGCGGCGGTGACCATGGCGGGGCCGAGATCCGAGCCGCCAATGCCGATATTGACGACATCGCTGAAGGGGCGGCCATCTGTGGCGGCTGTCCGCCCGGCCCGCACGGCTTCGGCGAAATCGAGAAACCGGCGCAGCGTCTCCTGCACCTCGGGCACGATGTTGCGGCCGTTGACAAGGATGCGGGCCTCCGCCGGGGCGCGCAAGGCGGTGTGGAGCGCCGCCCGGTTCTCGGTGATGTTGATCGGCTCGCCGGCGAACATCGCATCCCGCCGCGCCTCCACCCCGGCGGCGCGCGCCAAAGCGAGCAGCGCGGCCAGGCTCTGCCCGGTTAGCGAGGTCTTGGAAAAATCGAGCAGAATCCCCGCCGCCTGGGCGGAAAAGCGGGCGAAGCGCTGCGGGTCGGCGGCGAAAAGCGTTCGCATATCCGGCGCGTCCGAGGCCAATGTCTTCAGCTTCGCCCAATCATCCGTCATATGATCTCCGCTTGGTTCACGCTCAGTTCAATCTTCCATCCGCACGCCCGGATGGAAATATCCATACACCGCCCGCGCCGTCGCGCGGTTGATGCCATCCACCGCCTCCAGATCCTTCAGCCCGGCCGCCCTCACGCCTCTGGCCGAGCCGAAATGCAGCAGCAACGCTTTTTTACGCGCCGCGCCGATGCCCGGCACCTCGTCCAGCTCTGAAACCGTGAGTTTGCGGCTGCGGGCGGCACGGTGGGTAGTGATGGCGAAACGGTGCGCCTCATCGCGCAGACGCTGGAGAAAGTATAGCACCGGATCACGCGGGGGCAGCTGAAACGGCGCGCGGTTTTCCAGGTAAAACCATTCCCGCCCGGCGTCACGGTCCGGCCCCTTGGCAATGGCGGCGAGCGGAATGTCAGCGAGGCCGAGATCCGCCATCACCGCCCGTGCCGCGGCAAGCTGGCCGGCGCCGCCATCGACCAGCACCAGATCCGGCCAATTACCTCCCGTGCGGTCCGGGTCCTCCTCCAGCGCGCGGGCGAAGCGGCGGCTCAAAACCTCGCGCATCATCGCGAAATCATCGCCAGGGGTGAGGACGCTTTTAATCGCGAATTTCCGGTAGGCGGAGCGCATCGGCCCTTCCGGTCCGGCCACGACCATCACGCCATACGCATTGCTGCCCATGATGTGGGAGTTGTCATAAACCTCGATCCGGCGCGGCGGCTCCGCTAGACCGAATAATTCACCCACCGCCGCCAGCAGCCGCGCCTGCCCGGCACTCTCGGCCAGCTTGCGCTCCAGCGCCTCGCGCGCATTGGTGGCGGCGTGGCGCACCACCTCGTATTTTTCTCCGCGCTGCGGCACGAGCAGGTGCACCCGCCGCTCCGCCTTCAGGCTGAGCGCCTCTTCCAGCAAGGCGCGGTCGGCGGGGGCATGGCTGAGAAGGATACGGGGGGGGGGAGGCTTGTCATCATAGAACTGGGCGGCGAAGGCGGCCAGCACCTCCGCCGGACCGTCCTCCCGCGCATTGGCGGGAAAAAAGCTGCGATTGCCGTTGTTACGTCCGCCCCGGATGAAAAACACCTGCACACAGGCGAGCCCGGCCTGCTGATAGAGGGCGATCACGTCCGCATCGCCCAGACTGGCCGGGTTGACCACCTCATTGCTTTGAATATGGGCCAAGCCCCGGATACGGTCACGCAGCGCCGCCGCGCGCTCGAATTCCAGGTTTTCCGCTGCTTGTTGCATCGCGGCGGCGAGCTGCTTCTGCACCGAGTCGGTTTTTCCTTCCAGGAAATCCTGGGCCTGCGCGACCAGCGCCCGATAATCTTCCCGGCTCACCCGCCCCACGCAGGGAGCGGAACATCGTTTGATCTGGTAGAGCAGGCAGGGGCGCGTGCGGTTGGCGAACACCGTATCGGCGCAGGTACGCAGGAGAAACACCCGTTGCAATGCCTGCACCGTCTGGTTCACGGCCCAGACGGAGGCGAACGGCCCCCAATACAGGCTCGTCTTGTCCCGCGCCCCCCGATGCTTGGCAATGCGGGGGAAGTCCTGCCCCGCCGTCAGCATCAGCCATGGGTAGGATTTATCGTCCCGTAGCAAGATATTGTAACGCGGTTTCAGGCGCTTGATGAGGTTGGCCTCAAGCAGCAGGGCCTCGGCCTCGGTATGGGTGGTGACGATCTCCATCGCCACCGTATCCGCGACCATGCGCCGCAGCCGCTCGGGCAGGCGGCTCAACTGGGTATAGGCCGCGACACGTTTTTTCAAGTTACGCGCCTTGCCCACATAAAGCGCGTCCCCCTTCTCATCCAGCATTCTATACACACCCGGATTGCCCGGCATGGTTTCGAGAGCGGCTTCGATCACCGTGACCCCCGCGGTTATCTTAGCCAAACCGGCCATCCTTCCCTGTGGATAACCTTGGGGATATTTTGTGAACGGCGTCCTTGATCCTCGCCGCAGGGCTCCTTGAATGAGGGGAGCGCGAGTCGACATTATTATCAGTTAAGCTTTTGAATTTTCTTAAATTTAACAAAACGTCATCATTTCGTCATTAGTTTCAGAGTGTCCGGAAAGCCTTTGATCCGCCATGGTTTCGCCGGTGGAAAACTTAGATATTCCGCCGCTCGATTTCCACACCCACACTGGCCGCATCGGCAAATACGTCGAGCTTTTCCACGGTCACCCGGACCACGCGCACCCGTTGATCCTCAAGGCAAGCCTCCGCGACCCGCTCGGCGAAGGTCTCAACAAGCTGGATATGCCTTCCCGTGGCGATACGCCGTACCGCCTCCACCAGCAAGCCATAGTCCACGACGCGCCGGAGGTCGTCGGCCCCAACTGCCGGCCGGGACAAATTGGCGGCGCCATCATCCTCCACCGCGAGATCGACATTCACCCTTATCCGCTGGCTGCGGCCATGCTCCTGCGCATACACGCCGATCCGCGCGGCAAGCACGAGGTCGCGGATGAACATGCGCCGGGTAGCGCGGACGACATTGGCCAGACTTGTATGCTCCATGCTAGGGTTTTGCGCCGGGCAGGGCGGCTTGGCAATAAAAACGGCGCCCGCGACCGCCGCCGCCCGCACTTGGCAGCGCGCCCGGCTTTGGGTAATGAGAGCCGCAGCTCCGGAGGAGAGATGGCCGAGCGGCTTAAGGCGCACGCTTGGAAAGCGTGTGTACGTTAATAGCGTACCCAGGGTTCGAATCCCTGTCTCTCCGCCACCACTACCTAAAAACCCCAGGAAACCAAGGTAGACTAGCGTAACGATCGAGGTTTTCAGCCATTTTTTCTATTTTTTATCCTGGCTATTGGCGTTGCGACCTAATATTGGCAGATTAGCCGCCGTCGTGGCAGTCCCTGGCAGCGTCTGCAATACCTCGCCGCTGGGGCTGAAGCCACCCATTACGCTGCAATTGAATCAGTCCCCGTAGCCGCGTAAGAACTTAAACCATACGACCCGTGGGAAATTGTGGCCGTTTTCACTATGTAGGGGCTTATTTCATTCGATTTAGTCGGAGGAAAGATGATCCAAAGACATATCGTCGTGTTGCCGCAGGACAATGGTGGTTTCGAGGTTCAACCCTTGAAGGAATATCTGCGACAAAACCCCGATGTTTTGCCTGACTTCGATCCCAGCAGCAGCACGTCCCATCAACTACGCGCCGCTCTCAAGCGCAAGGGCTGGACGATGCAGGAAACGCCATCCGAAATCCGGCTCATCAAGCCGGGGGCTGCGTCCGATCTTGCTAAAGTCGAGGAAGTTTTCGGCGTCGGCGAAGAAGATGATTTCGAGTCGGCCGAAACCTCCGAAGCAGCGTTCACGCTGGAATCCCAGTTGCGAGACTTTCTGGCTGCCAATCTGGAAAAGGTCAAAGTGCCGGAAAAGCGGTTGCGACTCTACGTCGATCCGACCGGACGCGACGGCATCGAATTTCCGACAGCCGTTGGGCCGATTGATATTCTGGCACTTGATCAGAATGGAGATTTTGTCGTCTTTGAATTGAAGCGGGCGAACAGCCCTGACCGCGCCGTGGGCCAGTTGGCCCGCTACATGGGCTGGGTGCAGCAAACGATTGGCCGAGAGCGCATGGTATCTGGCGTCATCGTCGCCAAGACCATCAGTCAAAATCTCCGCTACGCGGTGTCGGTCGTACCGAATGTCTCCCTGTTTGAATATCAGGTCGAATTTCATTTGCGAGCGGCGCATGAGATCGCCACCGCTTGATGGCCGGAAGACCGTGAACGCCCTCGATTACATTGAACCCTTGATAGCGGATATTGAACAGCAGGTATTCCCGGCGCTGCGTGCCGATCCGCGCTTCCAGAACGCCGAAAAGCTTACTGCGCGGTTTTCGGCGGCTGTCACACGCTGGCGCGCGGGCGGCCAGGTGCGCCCGATTGTCGAGGATGCCAATGAACTGGCTGCGGCGGCGGCGCTGTTGCGCCTCGATTCAAGCGAGGCCGCAATCCGGTACGAGCCGCCCTTGAAGAATACCGACAAGTCAATCGACTTCGGGCTGGAATGGCCGGACGGGACGCGCTCCTGGATCGACGTAAAAACCGTTGCCCCGAAATGGATGGACGATGACGCCTCATGGCGGCGGTCCAAAGCCTGGCGACGGACTTCCCCGACAATGCCCGCCTGGTAGTAAGTCGCGCCGGGGCGGGCGCGGCGATTTCCGGCCAGGAGATCAAGGCGCGCTGGACCTTCATCCAACGGACGGTCGAGGTCGAACACAAGGTCGCGCTGCTAGACGCGAGCGAGCGCGGCCCGGTCCGGCTACTGCTCTGCTCCAACGGCGCGTTCCACAAGGATAGTTTGGAGGACTTCGCGGATTTCTACAAACGCGGTTGTTTCCGCGAGGATGATTGGTCCCGCAACGCCGTGACGCGCTACATGGCGGATGAAGGTATCACCTTCTCGGGCTCCCTCGCCGGCTTCTGCTTTCTCAAACGGCCATGGGACGCGGCATTCGCCAGTGAACTGTCGCTGGATGTGCGAGGACCTATGTTCGGTGCTAGAAATTAATGTGCGGCCGAATCGGATGTTTCGCCAAACCGCTCCATCTGCGCCCCACTCACGTTATTGGGGGAACCCAAACGCCAAAAGCGATCCCGCAGGTCTTGAAAATACGCCTGCCCTTGACGCCAAAACATCTTCGCCTCCGCCCCCTGCCGGAAACCTATGAAGCACACTTCACGCCGCCCCGGAATCCCCAATAACGATTCCAGTCAAACCCGCGAACCGCTCTAGGGGCGGACAGATAGCCACCTCTTGCTCCTAAGACTTGATCGGGGCGGGCACCCAGATGACGATCTCCGCCGTGCGCAGGGTTGGCGTGTAATATTGCTTCAGAGCTTGCAGGAACGTCTTGGAGAAGCGCGACGGACGCTTGGAGGTGACATGTCGACGTCACCGATTTCCACAGCGCCGAGACGACGGGTGCGTACCAGCTCCGTCAGCTCCTGCGGTCCGATCCGGCCCAGCTTCATCTGATTGGTTTTGCCTGCGCCTCGGTGCTCGGCAGGCTAACGGCCGGCGCGATGGCGGTTTGACGACCCGGCCTATAGGCCGGGCGGCGGCGGCAGGCTATAAGGCGGCCATCCAGACCCACGGAGCCCCTCATGACCGCTGATGCCACGCAGACCGCCAAAACCAAAGTCACGGCTTTGCCGGGGGACGGCATCGGCCCCGAGGTCATGCAGGCAACGATGCGGATTCTCGAGGCGGCGGGCGCGCCGGTGGAATGGGAATTCGCCGAGGCCGGGGCGCGCGCCTTCGAGCGCGGGGTGGTGACCGGCGTGCCGCGCGAGACGCTGGATAGCATCGCCGCCAATAAGCTGGCGCTCAAATCACCCCTGGAAACCCCCATCGGCTATGGCGGCAAATCCGCCAACGTGACGATGCGCAAATATTTCGAGCTTTATGCGAATATCCGGCCCGTGCGGGAACTGCCTGGCATCCAGACCCCCTTTTCCGGCCGGGGCATCGACATGGTGATCGTCCGCGAGAATGTCGAGGACGTTTATGCCGGCATCGAGCACATGCAGACCACCACCGTCGCCCAATGCCTGAAGCTGATGACCGCGCCGGGCTGCGAGCGCATCATCCGCGCCGCCTATGGCGTGGCCCTGGCCGAGGACCGGCAGAGCGTGACGGTGGCCCACAAGGCCAATATCATGAAGCTCACCGAGGGCATGATGAAGCGCATGGGTGAGAAGGTCGCCCGCGAATATCCCGGCATCAAGGCCGGCCAAGTCATCATCGATAATTGCGCCCATCAGCTCGTCATCCGCCCGGAGGCCTATGACGTTATCGTCACCTCCAACATGAACGGCGACATCATCTCCGACCTCGCGGCGGGGCTCGTGGGCGGGCTGGGCATCGCGCCTTCCTCCAATCTTGGCGATCAGGTGGCGATTTTCGAGGCGGTGCACGGCTCCGCCCCGGATATCGCGGGCAAGGATCTCGCCAACCCCACCGCCCTGCTCTCCGCCGCCATCATGCTGCTGCGCCATATCGGCGCGTTCGGGGTGGCGGAAACGGTGGAGCAGGCGCTCTATGTCACGCTGGCGGAGGGGCGCAACCTCACCGGCGACCTCGCCCCGCGCGGCCATGGCGTCGGCACCGCCGCCTTCACGGACCAGATCATCGCCAATCTCGGCCGCGTCTCGGCGATGAAGTCGCGCGTGTATAAAAAACTGGAGCTCGCCGCCTGGCCGAAGCTGACCGCCCATATGGAGCCCACCACGCGGGAGCTGGTCGGTATCGACGTGTTCCTGGAGACCGATCTCGACGCCGAGGCGCTGGGCAAGACGCTCACCGCCATCGCCGAGTACAGCCCGTTCAACCTCACGGGCATCTCCAACCGGGGTGTGACCGTCTATCCGCCCACGGGCGGGCAGACCTTCCTGGTTGATCATTTCGCCGCCCGTTTCATGCTCAAGCACCCCATTTCGCTGGCGGGCAGCAGCAGCGAGGGCCAGCCGGAGATCTCCTATCTCGTGCAGCGCATCGGCGCGAAATTCACCTGGATGCATATCGAGAAGCTGCAACGCTTCGACGGCAAGGACGCCTTCGAGCGGCCCCAGGGCGAGGGCTGAGGCTTTAGAGCAGCTGCGTCGTCAGCAGATCTTCCAGATCGCTGGTATGGGTTTCCTCATCCGCGAGGATGTCATCGAGCAAGGCCCGGGTGCCGGCATCGCCGCGTCCGGCGAAATGGCTGGATAAGTCCCGGTAGAGTTCGATCACGCATTGCTCGGCGGCGAGATTTTCCGCGAACAGGCGCGGCAGGCAGCCCCGGGCGGCCTCCGGGGCTTGACGGCGCAAGGAGAGGGCGGAGGCAAAATAATCGGGTTTACCGCCGAGTTGCGTGATCCGCTCCGCCAGCCGCGTCATGTGCTGGCGTTCATCCGCCGCCTGGGCGGCGCATTCGGTCGCCACCCATTCATTCTCCAGCCCATCGGCTGATACGCTGATGAGGCTGTAACGCAACACGCAAGCGATCTCGGCCGCCATGGCGGTTTGCAGCAAGGCGGCCGGCGCGGCTCCGGCGGCAATCAACGCTTGGGCCGAGGCGCGCAAAGCCTGCACATCCGCGAGAAACTGATTGTCACCGACCGCGCCTTGTTCGAACATGCCGCCCTCCGTTAAATGCGAATCGTTCTCAATAACCCGCGTCTTTCGTAGCGCGCCCGCGCCGGCGGATCAAGGGAAATGGTGCTCTCCAGCTTTATCCTGGCGCGGCGCTGGGGTACAAGCGGGTGATGAACGAGTTCTCTCCCAACAGCCTGCGCGCCTGGCCCGACGCGCGGGGCCGCTTCGGCGAATATGGCGGCCGCTTCGTCGCCGAGACGCTGATGCCGTTAATCCTCGAACTGGAAGCCGCCTACCGTGCCGCGCGGGCCGACCCCGGTTTTCAGGCAGAGCTCGATTATTATCTGGAACATTATGTCGGGCGGCCCAGCCCGCTCTGGCGGGCGGAGCGCCTCGGCGCGGATCTGGGCGGCGCGAAGATTTATTTCAAACGCGAGGATCTCAACCACACCGGCGCGCATAAGATCAATAATTGCATCGGCCAGATTCTCCTGGCCCGGCGCATGGGCAAGACCCGCATCATCGCCGAGACCGGCGCGGGCCAGCACGGCGTGGCCACCGCCACGGTTTGCGCTCTCTTCGGCCTGCCCTGCACCGTGTATATGGGCGCCACCGATGTCGAGCGGCAAAAACCGAACGTCTTCCGCATGAAGCTGCTGGGGGCGGAGGTGGTGCCGGTTTCCTCCGGCGCGGCGACTCTGAAAGACGCGATGAACGACGCCCTGCGCGATTGGGTGGCGAATGTGCGGGATACATTTTACATCATCGGCACCGCCGCCGGGCCGCACCCCTATCCCGAGCTGGTGCGGGACTTCCAATGCGTGATCGGCAACGAGGCTCGCGGCCAGCTCATGGCGGCGGAGGGCCGCTTGCCGGATGTCGCCATCGCCGCGGTCGGCGGCGGCTCCAACGCCATCGGCCTGTTTCATCCGTTCCTCGACGAGCCCTCGGTGCGGCTCATCGGCGTGGAGGCGGCGGGAAAGGGGCTGGACACGCAAGAGCACGCCGCCAGCCTCAACCGTGGCCGGCCCGGCGTGCTGCACGGCAACCGCACCTACCTGCTCCAGGACGCGGATGGCCAGATCCTCGAAGCGCATTCCATCTCCGCCGGGCTGGACTATCCCGGCATCGGCCCTGAGCATAGCTGGCTGCATGATATCGAGCGCGTCGAATATGTCGGCGTCACGGATGCGGAGGCGCTGGCCGCGTTCCAGCTTTGCTCCCGGCTGGAGGGGATCATCCCGGCGCTGGAATCGGCCCACGCCATCGCCCATGTGCTGAAGATCGCCCCGCGCATGAGCGCGGATGAGATCATTCTCCTCAATCTTTCCGGGCGGGGGGACAAGGACATCTTCTCCGTCGCCAAGCATCTGGGGTCCGAGCTGTGAGCCGGATCGCCGGCGTCTTCGCCGCCCTGCGCCAGCAGGGCCGGGGCGCGCTGATTCCCTTCGTCGAGGCTTATGATCCGGACCGCGCCACCTCGCTCGCCTTGCTGGGCGGCATGGCGGCGGGCGGCGCGGATATCATCGAGATCGGCATGCCCTTCACGGACCCGATGGCCGACGGCCCCACCATCCAGGCCGCCGGGCGACGCGGATTGCTCGCCGGGGCGACGCTGAAGGGGGTGCTGGGGCTGGTGCGGGAGTTCCGCCAGCAGAACGGGCACACGCCCCTGGTGCTGATGGGCTATCTCAACCCCATCCTCTCTTATGGCGTGCCGGAATTTTGCGCGGATGCCGCGGCGGCGGGGGTGGACGGGCTGATCATCGTCGATCTACCCGCCGAGGAGGCCGACCTCATCCTGCCGGATACCGCCGCGCATGGTTTGGATCTGATCCGGTTGGTCGCCCCCACCACCTCCGACGCCCGGCTGCAGCAGGTCCTCGCCGGGTCCTCCGGCTTTGTCTATTACGTCTCGATCACCGGCATCACCGGCACGCGCACCGCCTCCGCCGCGGATCTGGCACGCGACATTCCCCGCATCCGCGCGGTCACCGATTTGCCCATCGCGGTGGGGTTTGGCGTGCGCACGCCCGAACAAGCCGCGACCGTGGTAGCGCATGCGGATGCCGCCATCGTCGCCTCGGCGCTGATCGAAACCCTGGTGCGGGAAGGGGCGGGGGCGGTGCTGCGCGAGGTGCGGGCGCTGGCGGCGGGGGTGAGAGGCGCGCGCGCGGCGGCATAAGCATTTGCGCGGAGCGCTATTTGATATGGCCGTTGCTGATGGGCACGGTGCCGCCACCGCCATGCCAGCCACCGGGCTGGGGTCCGCCGGGAGGTGGTCCTCTAGGGGGCGGGCCGCCGCCATGCCAGCCGCCGGGGGGAGGGCCGTCATGATCATGGTGATCATGGTCGTGGCCATGCCAGCCGCCGCCATCCACGCCAATATAGGTGGCCCCGCCGCCATAATAGGCCGGGCCGCCATAATAGGCCGGGCCGCCATCATAGGCCGGGCCGCCATCATAATATCCGCTAGGCGCGTAATAGCCGGAAGAATAGCCGTAATCGGGACCGTAGACACAGCCGGTCAAGCCGCCCGCGAGCAATGACAGGACCAGTAAGCGTTTCATGTTGACAAGATGGGACGCGTTCAGTGGCGGTAAAACGGCAAAATCAAAGCAATCCCCAGGCGAAAAAATCCGGGTTGATCCAGCCGGGCTTGCCGTAGCGCAGGGGGGCGCGCTCGCTCGTCAGCACCACCCCGCCCGCTGCCTCCAGCACCGCCTGGGGGGCGGCAGTATCCCATTCCATGGTGGGGCCGAGCCGGGGATAGAAATCCCCTTCGCCTTCCGCTAGCCTTAGGAATTTCAACGCCGAGCCGATATTGACGAGGCGCGCCACCTTATGCCGCGCCAGGCAAGCTTTCAGCTCTGGCGCGTCCCGGTAATGGCGGGAGGCGAACACGGTCAGCCCCGTTCCGGGGACGCGCCGGGCGGCGATGCGGCGTTCCGCCTCGCCCTGGCGGCGCCATGCCCCCTGCCCCTTCATGCCGAAATACAGCGCCCCCTGGGCGGGCACGGCCACCGCCCCCAGTACCGGCGCGCCGTCCATGATCAGCCCGATGCACACCGCGAACTCGTCCCGCCCGGCGGCGAACTCGCGCGTGCCATCCAGCGGGTCCACCAGCCAGAAGCGCGGGCCGGGCTGGGTGACCCGCCCCGCCGCCACCTCCTCCTCGGCCACCACCGGAATATCGGGCGTGGCCGCGCGCAAGCCGGATGTGATGAGCGCCTCGGCCTGATGATCCGCCACCGTCACCGGGGAAAGATCGGTTTTTTGGCTCACGGCGAACCCGCCCTCACGGATATCGTTGATGAGCGCGGCGGCCTCGCCCGCCAGCCGCGCCGCGAGGCTGAGCAAATCCTGCATGGCGTGTTCCTAGCCTCGCAGCGCCTCCTGGCCAACAGGCGCGGGAATGGTAAGGTAAACTTGGCCAATGATAAAGCATGGAGACCCGCCGATGATCGAGATCGCGTTCGGAAAATTATCGCTGCCTAAGGACGGCGTGGTGGCGCTGCCGGTGGGCGAGGATCAGGATTTGACCGGCGAGGCGGCGGCGCTGGATGCGAGCCTGGGCGGCGCGCTGACCCAGGCGATGACAGCGGCCGAGTTCAAGGGCAAGGCCGGGCAAAGCCTCAACCTCTACGGCATTGGGCCGTTCCGGCGGGTGTTGCTGGCGGGGGCGGGCAAGCCGGAAACGCTGCGCCAGGCCGAGACACTGGGGGGAACCATCGCCGCCGCTCTCGCCAAGGAGGCGGAGGCGGTGATCATCGCGGGGGGTTACACCTCCGGGCAAGTGGCAGCCATAGCCCTGGGCGCGCGGCTGCGGGCCTACCGCTTCAACAAATATCGCACCGCTGAAAAGCCGGAGGATAAACCCAAACTCAAGAAGCTCAAGCTTCTCGCCTCCTTGCCCAAGGAGGCGGAGAGCGAATGGAAAACCGCCGCCGCCGTGGCCGAGGGCGTGGAATTCACCCGCGGTCTCGTCACCGAACCCGCCAATGTTCTCTACCCGGCGGAGTTTGCCGAGCGGCTGGAAGGATTGAAGAAACTAGGCCTGAAAATTGAGGTGTTCGACCGCAAGGATCTCGAAAAACTCGGCTTCGGCAGCCTGCTCGCCGTGGCGCAAGGCTCGGCGCGCGAGCCGCGCATGGCCGTGCTGCAATGGCTGGGCGCCTCCGGCCAGGAGGATGGCAAGAAGGAGGGCCGCAAGCCCAAGGACCCGCTGGTTTTCGTCGGCAAGGGCGTCACCTTCGATTCGGGCGGAATTTCACTCAAGCCCGCCGCCGGCATGGAGGATATGAAATGGGACATGGCCGGGGCGGGCACCGTCGCCGGGCTGATGGCGGCGCTGGCCGGGCGCAAGGCCCGCATCGACGCGGTCGGCCTCGTTGGCCTCGTCGAGAACATGCCCTCCGGCAGCGCCACCCGCCCTGGCGACGTCGTGAAGAGCTATTCGGGCAAGACGATCGAGATTCTCAACACCGACGCCGAGGGCCGGCTCGTCCTTGCCGATGTGCTCTATTACGCCCAGCAGCGTTTTTCGCCGAAATACATGGTGGATCTAGCCACCCTCACCGGCGCCATCATCGTCGGGCTCGGCCATGAATATGCGGGCCTATTCTCCAACCACGATGAACTCGCCGCCAAGCTGGCCGAGGCGGGCGAGGCGGTGGGCGAAAAACTTTGGCGCATGCCCTTGGCCAAGCCGGGCGAGGCCTATGACAAGGAGCTGGACTCCGCCATCGCCGACGTGAAGAATATCGGCGGCGGCCGCGCCGCCGGCTCCGTCACCGCCGCGCAATTTCTTCAGCGCTTCGTCAATGGGGTGCCCTGGGCGCATCTGGACATCGCCGGCATGGCCTGGGCCGCCAAGGATGGCGAGCTGACGCCGAAGGGCGCCACCGCCTTTGGCGTGCGCCTGCTCGATCTCTTCGCGCGCGGCTTTGAAAGCTGAGATGGAGGAGCTGGTTCTCGACCGCATTCTCGGCAACCGCGCCGACCCTGGCTGGGCCGCGAGGCTGCATGAACTCGGCCATCATGGCGGGCGGGTGGAAACGCTGGCGGTAAGGGCCGAGGATCTCTCCCGCCGCCGCTTCCGCGCCAGAACCGATCACGGCACGCCCTGTTTCATCGCTTTGCCGCGTGAGGCCGCCCTGGCGGATGGCGACGTGCTGCATCTTTGCGATGCCCGCGCCGTGGTGGTGAGGCTCGGCGCGCAGGAGTGGCTGCGGGTGGAGCCGCTGGGCGATGGCGGCCTGGAGCTTGGCTATCTCGCCGGCAATCTGCATTGGCGGGTGCGCTTCGCGGAAGGCTGCCTGCTGGTCGCCCTCGATCAGCCGCGCGAGACCTATCTCGCGCGGCTACGGGAATTGGAGCAGGCGGGGAAAGCCCGGCTTCCGCCATGAGCGCCGGGCTCGCCTTGCTGCGCGCCCTGCAATTCGCGGATGGGCAATTCCCCGCCGGCGGCTTCGCTTTTTCGTGGGGGGTGGAGAGCCTGATGGCGGACGGCTTGCTCGCCCGCGCGGATTGGCCGGATTTTCTGCGCGGCCAGATGGAGCATCGCTGGGCGCCGCAGGACCGGCCGCTCACCGCCCACGCCTTCTTGGCGGCGGGGGACGAGGCGGCGCTGCTGGCCCTGGATGAACTCGCCGAGGCGCTCACTCTGGCCGCCCCCGCGCGGGAGGGGTCGCGCCGGGCCGGGGCGGCCCTTCTCGCCACCCATGCCCGGCTGGACACGCCGGGCGCCGCCGCCTACCAAGCCCTCGCCGCGGCGGGCAAAGCGCCCGGCCATCTGCCGGTGGCGATGGGGCTGGCGCTGGCCGGGGCGGGCCTCGACTTACCGTTAAGCCTGGCGGTGAGCGCCCATGCCACCGCCCAGGCGCTTGGCACCGCCGCGCTGCGGCTGGGTCTCATCGGCGCGCTAGAAGCGCAGGCGGCGCTGCAGGCTTTGCAGCCGCGCCTGGCGGAGCTCATCGCCGCGCCGGTCCCGCCTGTGGAGGAAATCGGCGGCTTCACCCCGCTCGCCGATATCGCGATGATGCGTCACCCGCTGCAAAAACAGCAATTATTCTCGAATTGAAGCTGGGTTCACTCCGCCGGGGCGGGGGTGAGGTCCGGCTCGCGCTGGGCGCCGCGAAATGCGTCGAACAGGCTCATCTGGTGCACACAGCTCAGCGTGCAGTTGGGCGCGCAGCCCTTGCGGGTATGATATTCGCGGCGGATATCGTCCCGCCCGTATTGCAGCAACGGCGCCGCCGGGTAGCCCCGCTGCTGGGAGCACCAATGCACCCGCCCATCCTCCGTCACATAAAGATAGCGCGCGCCGGCCCGGCATTTCCAATCATTCGGCCGCCCATGCATGAGGTTTTTCTGGAACAGCCGGTAATTCAACGTGTGCACGAGGGAGGGGGAGATCTCCGTCACCTGCCGGTAGGCGGCCATCTGCGCCGGGCTCAGCGGCTTCAGCGCGCCAGAATGATCGTGCAGCACCCCCACGGAATGCTGGAACCCGTATTTCGCCGCCGTCTCGGCGATCGTCACCACATCCCGGGTGCGCTCGCCGGTCACGCCGAGCACGGAATTGATGTTGACCTTGAAGCGGGCATGCTCGGCCAGCAATTTGAGCCGACCCTCCACCGAGCCCAGGCTTTTCATGGAAACCTCATCGGCCACGAGGTTATCGATGCTGATCTGCATGCCCTGGAGCCTCGCCGCGTTCAGCCGCTCGATCCAGCTGCGGGAGAGCTTGAAGCCATTGGTGATCATGGTGACGATCATGCCCTTGCGGCGGGCATGGCGGATCGCCTGGTCCAGCTCGGGGTGGAGCAGGGTCTCACCGCCGGTGAAGGTGATGGAGGCGGTGCCGAGCGCGGCCAGATGGTCCACCCGCGCCAGCAGGTCGGCCAGCGGCACCGGGGCAGACACATCGTCATATTCATTGCAATAGCCACAGGCGAGGTTACAGCGCCGCGTCACCACCACCTGGGCGAGCAGAGGGGTGTAGCGGGTGAAAATGGCCTTCGCGGCGAAGCGCAGCCCCGCGCCCAATATGTCCATGCGCTCGGAGAAAGTCGGTTTATCCACGCGGATCGGTGCTTTCGGAGTGATGTCGAGGCCGTGTGTACAGGCGGAGGGAGATAATTTCAAACCGCGCTGGGCGGCTAGGCCGCTCTGGGACCGCACAGGATGATGGCGGTGCCGCAGAGGGTGACGGCGGCCCCGATGAGATCCCAGCGATCCGGCTTGGCGCCCTCGATAAACCAGAGCCAGAGAATCGCCGCAGAAACATAAACGCCTCCGTAAGCCGCGTAGGCGCGCCCGGCCTGGCTGGCATCAACCAGCGTCAGCGCCCATGCGAACAAGGCCAGGCAGGCCGCTCCCGGCACGAGCCAAAGCGGGGTTTTGCCGAGGCGCAGCCAAGCCCAGAAGGCGTAGCAACCGGCAATCTCGGCAAAGGCGGCGCCGATATAGGCGATGAGGGTCACGATCGCGTTATAGTGAGCCGCGCCCGGCCGGCAATGACCTCAGATTTGCGGCGCGGCTGACCGGAGCGCTCATTTATTCAGGGCTTGCATTTGCGGCGCGGCATAGCGCTCTCCCGCCGCGGCTCCCGGGGGGAGTATCTTATCGAGCCGGGCCTGGTCTTCCTGGTTGAGCGTGACATTGAGCGCGCCGAGATTTTCCTCCAGATATTTGCGCCGCTTGGTCCCGGGAATAGGCACTATATCCTGGCCGCGCGCCAGCACCCAGGCCAGGGCAAGCTGCGCGGGCGTGCAGCTCTTTTCCCGCGCCATCGTCTCCACCGCGGTCACGAGGTCGAGATTGCGCTGGAAGTTTTCCCCCTGAAAGCGGGGGTTGTTGCGGCGATAATCATCCGGCGCCAAATCCTCGATCCGCTTGATCTGCCCGGTCAGAAAGCCCCGGCCCAGCGGGCTATAGGCGACAAAGCCGATCCCCAACTCCCGCACGGTGGGCAGCACCGCCTGTTCCACATCCCGGCTCCATAGCGAGTATTCAGTCTGCAGGGCCGTGATCGGATGGGTTTTGTGCGCGCGGCGGATGGTTTCCGGCGCGGCCTCGGAAAGACCGAGATGGCGCACCTTGCCCTGGCGCACCAGCTCCGCCATCGCGCCCACCGTCTCCTCGATCGGCGTGTTGGGGTCGACACGGTGCTGATAGTAAAGATCGATGGTCTCGACGCCGAGGCGGCGCAGGCTGGCCTCGCACGCCGCGCGCACGTATTCCGGCCGGCCATTGACGCCAAGGAAGGCGCCGTCCGCGCCACGCATATTGCCGAACTTGGTCGCAAGCACGATACCATCCCACTTGCCCTTGATGGCGCGGCCGACCAGCTCCTCATTGCGCCCCACGCCGTACATATCCGCGGTGTCGAGAAACGTGACGCCGAGATCGAGGGCGCGGTGGATGGTGGCGATGGATTCCGCCTCATCCCCCGCCCCGTAAAATTCCGACATGCCCATGCAGCCCAGGCCGATCGCCGAGACGGTGAGGCCGCGCCCAAGTGTCCGTTGTTGCATTCTCCTGGTCCTCCGCGGATGAAAGAAACGTATCGCCTTTAATAAAGATCGCTGGCCGCCGGGTTGGCAATGGCATCGTCCAATCAAACGGCACTATCCCCGCTTATCAATTTTTCAACAGCGGGGCGTCTTCCTGGCATAATCGATTTAACTAGGTTTCAGCTAGCAGGTTTCAATCTCGCCGGGCGGATAGGGCCATTTGATCAGGATCATGGCACGCCGCCGGGCGCCTCCTAAATATCTCTCTAGCGGGACGGAAGGATGAGGAGCCTATCGGCTTATCTCTTTCCACCGCTGTCCCAGACTGTAACCAGAAGGAGAAAAACAATCATGGCCAATACGGATGTGAGCACCCGACCCGGTAACACTCCTGCCCCCTGGCGCAGTTTCCGCGACGAATTGGACCGGGTGTTCGAGCGCTTCAACCAGAATTTTGTCCCCTGGAGCCTGCTCACCGGGGATAACGCGCCCAAATGGCCCTCGGTCGATATTGCCGAGACCGATAAAGCCTTCACTATCACCGCCGAATTGCCGGGCCTCTCCACCCAGGACGTGGACGTGTCCCTGGATGGGAATGTCCTGGTCATCAAAGGCGAAAAAAAGAATGAAACCAAGACGGAGGATAAAAACTATTATCTCATGGAGCGCAGCTATGGCGCCTTCCAGCGCCGCTTCGCCCTGCCGGAGGGCATCGACCGCGATGGCATCACCGCCTCGGTTGATAAAGGCGTGCTGACCGTGACCCTGCCGAAAGTCGCGCCCAGCGCCGCCACCAAGAAAATCGAGGTCAAGCCCGCCAGTTGACGCGGAAGACGACCCCCAACGCAAAACCCCCGGCAGTGATGCCGGGGGTTTCCTGTTTCAGCCGGAGCGGGCGGATTAGAAATCCATACCGCCCATGCCGCCCATGCCACCCATGCCGCCCATATCCGGGGCGCCCATCGCGGCCTTCTTCTCTGGGCGCTCCGTCACGCCGGCCTCGGTGGTGATGATCAGCGCGGCGACGGACGCGGCGTCCTGCAACGCGGTGCGGACAACCTTGGTCGGGTCGATGATGCCGGCGGAGACCATGTCCTTGAACGCGCCGCTCTGCGCGTCGAAGCCATAGTTGTACTCGTTGTTATCGAGTACCTTGCCGGCAATCACGGCGCCATCCTCACCCGCGTTCTCGGCGATCTGCCGCAGCGGCACCTGGATGGCGCGGCGGATGATCTCGATGCCGGTATGCTGGTCGGTGTTATCGGCCTTCAGATTGTCGAGAACCTTGGAGGCGCGGGCCAGAGCCACGCCGCCGCCGGGAACAATACCTTCCTCCACCGCGGCGCGGGTCGCGTGCAGCGCGTCGTCCACACGGTCCTTGCGCTCCTTCACCTCAACCTCGGAGGCCCCGCCGACGCGGATCACCGCCACGCCGCCAGCCAGCTTGGCCAGACGCTCCTGCAGCTTCTCGCGGTCATAATCGGAGGTGGTCTCCTCGATCTGAGCGCGAATCTGCTTGACGCGGCCGTTGATCTCCTCCTTGGAGCCGGCCCCCTCGATGATGGTGGTGTTCTCTTTCTCGATCAGCACCTTCTTGGCGCGGCCGAGCATGGCGAGCGTCACGTTCTCCAGCTTGATGCCGAGATCCTCGGAGATGACCTGGCCGCCGGTGAGGATGGCGATATCCTCCAGCATCGCCTTGCGGCGGTCACCGAAGCCGGGCGCCTTGACGGCGGCGACCTTGAGCCCGCCGCGCAGCTTGTTCACGACCAGCGTGGCCAGGGCCTCGCCCTCCACATCCTCGGCGATGATGAGCAGCGGCTTGCCGGACTGCACCACGGCCTCAAGCAGCGGCAGCATCGGCTGCAACTGGGAGAGCTTCTTCTCGAAAATCAGGAGGTAGGGGTTGTCGAGATCGGCGATCATCTTCTCCGGATTGGTGATGAAATACGGAGAGACATAGCCGCGGTCGAACTGCATGCCCTCGACGACGTCGAGCTCGGTCTGGATGCCCTTGGCTTCCTCGACCGTGATCACGCCTTCATTGCCGACTTTCTGCATGGCCTTGGAGATCATCTCGCCGATCTCCGTCTCGCCATTGGCGGAGATGGTGGCCACCTGCGCCGTCTCGGAGGGGTTGGTGATTTTCTTGGAGCGGGCCTTCAGCTCATCGACCACGGCGGTCACCGCCTTGTCCACGCCGCGGCGCAGATCCATCGGGTTCAGCCCGGCGGCCACGGCCTTCACGCCCTCGCGGACGATGGCCTGGGCCAGCACGGTGGCGGTGGTGGTGCCGTCACCGGCGAGGTCGTTGGTCTTGGAGGCGACTTCGCGCAGCAGCTGGGCGCCCAGATTCTCGAATTTATCGGAAAGCTCGATCTCTTTGGCGACGGTCACGCCATCCTTGGTGATGCGCGGCGCGCCGAAGGATTTCTCGATGACGACGTTACGGCCCTTGGGGCCCAGCGTCACCTTAACAGCATTGGCAAGGGTATCGACGCCGCGCAGCATACGGTCGCGCGCGTCTGAACCAAAACGGACGTCTTTGGCAGCCATGTCTTTGACTCCTTCAAATGGGGATATCCTGAGCGCGCCCTGAGGCCATCGTCAGGACAGGGGGATTATCAGGTAATAATGCCGAGAATGTCGGATTCCTTCATGATCAGCAGGTCCTCCCCGTTGACCCTGACCTCGGTGCCGGACCATTTGCCGAACAGCACGCGGTCCCCCGCTTTCACGTCCAGCGGCACCAGCGCGCCGGTTTCATTGCGGGCGCCAGGGCCAGCGGCGATGATCTCGCCTTCCTGAGGCTTCTCCTTGGCGGTGTCCGGAATGATGATACCGCCGGCGGTCTTCTCTTCGGCGGTGACGCGGCGGACGAGAACGCGGTCGTGCAGGGGGCGGAAATTCGCCATGTTTGATCGCTCCTAAACATTATTGTCTTAAAAGCTTTCCAGCCCGTCCGGCCCAGAACGTGGCGCCGCGGCTGTTAGCACTCCCGGCTTGAGAGTGCCAGGGACTTAGCGTTTCCTTGCCGAAAAGTCAAGAACAGGCAGCACTTTGCCCGTGGGAGTGCCAAGTTTATGGATTCGTTGAGTTTTTGGTTGCGTCGCGAGGGGGAAATTGTGGCAGACTCTTTAAACCCGGGGCTTATTAAACAACCACATGGAGTGTGCCAAGCATGTCCCTTGCCTTGCAGATGCGCGATTACCGCCTGACCACCGCTGAAATCCTCTATCATATGCCAGACCATCCCGGTCTGCTGCAAAGTTATATCTGGCAGGAGCTGGACCTGGCGCCGCGCTTCCCCGCCTTGCACAAATTTCTCGATTTCTGGACCAGCCATCTGGACGGTAAGCTCCATTCCGTCCGTGTCGGCCATACGGAGATCATCTCACCGCCGCGCTGGCATAATGCCGCCGCGCTGCTGACGCTACATTAACTTCCTCGCCGCCTGGTCCAGCCCTTCCAGCGTCAGCCCATACATCCGCCCCTCCATCATCTCGCGGATCATGCGCGTCGTCTGGGTGGAAGCCCAATAGCGCTCCGCGACAGGGTTGATCCAGGCTGCCTTGGGAAAGGTGTCCAGCAAGCGTTGCAGCCAGACCTGCCCTGATTCGGCATTCCAGCTTGAACTGCTGCCGCCAGGGGTCACCAGCTCATACGGGCTCATCGCCGCGTCACCCACCAGAACCAGCTTCCAACCCCGGTCATAGCGGTGGAGAATCTCGGCGGTGGGAGTGGCATCCTGGCGGCGCATGCGCGCATCGCTGTAAAGCGAGTCGTAGGGACAGTTATGGAAGTAAAGCTGCTTGAGGTGCTTGAATTCCGCCCGCGCCGCCGTGAAAAGCCGCTCGCAAAGATAGACATGCTCATCCATCGAACCGCCAATATCCAGCAGCAGCAATAGCCGCACGGCGTTATGGCGCTCCGGCACCATCTGCAAATCGAGATAACCGGCATTGCGCGCCGTGGCGCCGATGGTGCCGGAAAGATCAAGCTCGGAGGCCGCCCCCTCCCGCGCGAAGCGGCGCAGGCGGCGCAGCGCGATCTTCATGTTGCGGGTGCCCAGCTCCGCGTCCCCGGCAAGGTTCTTGAATTCCCGCTTGTCCCATACCTTAACGGCGGATTTGCTGCGCGTGCCCTCCTGGCCGATGCGCACGCCCTCCGGATTGTACCCATAGGCGCCAAAAGGCGAGGTGCCGGCGGTGCCGATCCATTTGCTGCCGCCCTGGTGGCGGCCCTTCTGCTCCGCCAGGCGCTGGCGCAGCGTCTCCATCAGCTTATCCAGCCCGCCCAGCGCCTTCACCTGGGCCTTTTCCTCTTCGGTCAGATATTTCTCCGCGAGCCGCCGCAGCCATTCCTCCGGCAATTCCCGCACCGCGACCTCGCCGGGCAATTCCGCCGTTTCCGCCAGAATTCCCTTGAAATGCTGGGCGAACACCGTATCGAACCGGTCGAGAAATCGCTCATCCTTCACCAGAACGGCGCGGGCCAAATAATAGAAATGCTCCGGGCTGAAATCAGCCAGATTCTCCCGCATCGCCTCCTGTAAAAGCAGGAATTCGCGCAAGGAGGCTTTTACCCCCGCCGCGCGCAACGCCAGGAAGAACCCGAAAAACAAGGCTCAGCCGCCGCGCTTGGCCAGAAAGGCGACGCGCTCGAACAGATGCACATCCTGCTCGTTCTTCAGCAGCGCCCCGTAGAGCGGCGGGATTACCTTGGCGGCGTTGCTCTCGCGCAGCGCCTCCGGGCCGATATCCTCGGCGAGAAGCAGCTTCAGCCAGTCGAGAAACTCCGAGGTGCTGGGCCGCTTTTTCAACCCCGGCAGATCGCGCAGCGCGAAGAAGCTGGTCAGCGCCTCATGCAGCAGATGCTGGGAAATACCGGGATAATGCACGTCGACGATACGGGCCAGCGTCTCGCGGTCGGGGAACTTGATGTAATGGAAGAAACAGCGGCGCAGGAAGGCGTCCGGCAATTCCTTCTCATTGTTCGAGGTGATGAGGATGATCGGGCGCTGGCGGGCGCGGATCGTCTGACGCGTCTCGTAGACATGGAATTCCATGCGGTCGAGTTCGAGCAGCAGATCGTTGGGAAATTCGATATCCGCCTTATCCACCTCATCGATCAGCAAAACCGGAGCGGTCTCGGCTTCGAAAGCCTCCCAGAGCTTGCCTTTGACGATATAATTGGAAATGTCATGCACACGCTCATCGCCAAGCTGCGAATCCCGCAAGCGAGAGACAGCGTCATATTCATAAAGCCCCTGCTGAGCCTTGGTGGTGGATTTGATGTGCCAGGAGATCAGCTTCCGCCCGAAAGCGTTCGCGATCTCCTGGGCGAGAACCGTCTTGCCCGTGCCGGGCTCGCCTTTGATCAACAGCGGGCGCTGTAGCGCCACCGCCGCGTTGACCGCGACTTTGAGATCCTCGGTGGCGACAAAATTCCTGGTTCCTTCAAAGCGCATTACGGTTCCCTCGGGTTCTCTTTCATCTTCGCGAAACCCCGCTCTTCGTCAAGCGAAGACTGCCGCCCTTAATTGGGCAGCACGACCAGCCGGAAGAGGCCGAGCGGCGGGGTGGGCTGGATGCTGGCCCGGGTTAAATCGCCAGGGCCGAACATATGCTCCAGCCGGAAATCCGGGTGCCAGCCCAGCCGTTGCGAGGCGCGGGCCATCGCCCGCTCCACCCACCATACCGGGCCGGATTCCCGGGCGAAATGGTTGACAAACAAAATGGTGCCGCCGGGCCTGACCACCCGGCGCAATTCGCGCACCAGGGCGCGTGGGTCCGGCACCACGGAGGCGACGAACATCGCCACCGCCACGTCGAAACTGCCCGGCGCGAAGCTGGTGGCCTGGGCGTCCATTTCCATCAGCCCCTCGATGTGGCGCAGGCCGAGCGCCGCGACGCGCTGGCGCGCCACCTCCAGCATTTCCCGCGAGAGGTCGATACCGGTCACGCGTTTCTGCGGCGCGTAGAGCGGCAGGGCGAGACCGGTTCCCACTCCCACTTCCAGCACCGTATCACCCGCGGCGGCGTTTACCGCCGCCACCGCCCGTTTGCGGGCCGGGCGGGAGACCATGCCGAACCAGCTGTCATAGGATTTGGCGTATCGTGAATAGGTGGCGCGAATGGAATCCGCGTCGAGTTTCGCGCGCGGTCCGCCCAGCGCCGCGCCGGAGCCATCTTGCATTCTAAATTCCTTAGAGAACTGTCATTTTAAAACAACAGAACTTGCGGCGTAACCGGACAGGGCGCAATGGGGCTTACGGGTTTTTAACCGGAAAGCGCTGCCGCGACGATACCAGGGGTGAGGATCTGCGGAAGCAGCTTGGGCGCCCCGCCAGGCGGATAATAAAGGTAAAGCGGCACGCCGGCGCGGTGATTTTCCTCCAGTAATGCGGTGATGTCCGGATTGCGATCCGTCCAATCGCCCACCAGAACCGCCACGTGCTGGTTCCGGAACAGGGTCTGGACCGGAGCGGCGGATAGGGTGGTGCGTTCATTGACCTGGCAGGTGATGCACCAGGCGGCCGTGAGGTCGATGAAGACAGGGCGTCCCGCGGCGCGCAAATCGGCCAGCGTGCTGGCGCTATAGGGCCGCGCGTTCGGCAGGCTGAGCCCCGGCTGGTCAGCCGCGCCCGGGCGGAGAAACAGCAGCAGCGCCACCAGCACCAGTGCGAAAGCCGGGCGGCGCGGCACCGCCAGGGTAAGAATCGCGGCGCCCACCAACGCCAAAATCAGCCCTTGCGGCCCAGCCTGGAGATAAAGCACCCAGACCAGCCAGGCGAAGCTGCCGAACATGGGGATGGCCAGGACTTTCTGCGCCACCGCCATCCAGCGCCCGGGCCGGGGCAGCAAGGCCGCCAATTGCGGCAGAAACGCCAAAATGAGAATGGGCAGGGCGAGACCAGCCCCAAGAGCGAGAAACAAGGTAAAGGCGGGCAAAAACGGCAAGGCGAAGGCGGCGGCCAAGGCCGCGCCCATAAAGGGCGCGGTGCAGGGGGTGGCGACCAGCACCGCCAGCAATCCGGTGAAAAAACTATGCTGGGCCGGCAGGCGACCGATGAAGCCCGGCACGGAGACATGAAACGCTCCCGCGAGGCTCAGCCCCGCGGCCAGCATCATCCAGCCCGCCGCCGCGACAAAAATGGGCGAATGGAATTGGAAGCCCCAAAACACCTGTTCTCCAGCCTGGCGCAGGCCCAGCAACAGCCCTCCCAGCGTCGCCATCGAGACCATGACCCCCGCCGCGTAGCCCAGCGCCTCACGCCTGATATAGCCATAGGCGGCGCCGCCCAGCCGGGCGAAGGCCAGCCCTTTCATCGCCAATACGGGAAACACGCAGGGCATGAGATTCAGCACGAGGCCGCCCAGCAGGGCCAGCAGCCACCAGGGCACATGGGCGGGCGCCGCCGGGGCAGCCGTGAGGTTGAGGGCCTGGGTCTGCCCGCTTGGGTCGGTGAGTTCCAAAATGCCGGTAAGGGTTGGCGGTGGCGTCCCGGCCAGCTTGAGGCGCAGCCTCATCCCCTCCGGGCCAAAGCTCAGCCTCTGCGGCGCGTCATTCACCAGCACCGTGGGGGCATCCGGGAAAAAGCGGGCGGTTTTGACCTGACGGGGCGTGAGCCCCGCGAGGGTGAGCGTGCCATCCGGGGCCAGATGCGCGGCATAAGGAGAGGGGATGCTCGCGGGCGCGGTGGGGAACAGCCCGGCCTCGGCCGAGGCGCCGCCGCTCAGCGCCAGGGTGAAGCTCGCATGTTCGGGCACACAGACATCGGCGCAAGCGAGCCAGCGGGCCTCCACCGCCACCCCGTTCTCAGCCACGCGGCTGGCCGTGAAGGGCAGCACCACATGGCCGGAAAGCACGTAAGCGCCCACTCCGTTCTGAGACAAAAACTCAGGGGGTGGGAACGCAATAGGTCCAAGCACAACCGGCGGCTTCGCGCTGACCGTGGGCGGGAAGCCGGCATCACCGGGGTTGCGCCAGTAAATATGCCAGCCGGGTTTGAGATTGAATTCCAGCGCCAGCTTGATCTTGCCGTCTTTGGTTTCATTGGTGGCGGAAATCAGCCGCACCTCGTCGCGCGGAGAGGAAAATGGCGGGCTGGCGGCGGCCCAGCACAGGCGTGGCGCAAGCGCCAGCAGCAAAAGAAGCAATACGTTCCTACCCATGGCCAGAATTATCGCACAAAATTGCGCGTTCTGGTATCCGGACGCGGCATGACCAAGCTCCCCGTCCATGAAATTTTGCCTGAGCTTCTCGACATCTTACGAAAAGAGGGCGGAAACGCGGTGCTGGCGGCTCCGCCCGGAACGGGTAAGACCACCCTGGTGCCCTTGGCGGCGCTGGAGGCCGGGCTCGGTAAAATTCTGGTATTGGAACCTCGCCGCCTCGCCGCGCGCGCCGCGGCGATGCGCATGGCCGAACTCTTGGGCGAGCCGGTGGGCGGGCGCGTCGGCTTCCGTACCCGTCTGGAAAGCGCAGCCGGGCCTCAAACCCGGATCGAGGTGATCACCGAGGGCCTGCTCACGGCCCGGCTGCTCGCCGATCCGGGTCTTACCGGCATCAATCTCGTCATCTTCGACGAGGTGCATGAGCGCAGCCTGGAAGCCGATCTCGCCTTGGCGCTCACGCGTGACCTGCAACGCGGCCTGAGGCCGGAATTGCGTATCCTCGCCATGTCCGCCACCGCCGATACGCGGGTCTTCGCCTCCCTCCTCGCCGCGCCGGTTTTGGAGAGCCAGGGGCGGGTCCATCCTGTCGAGCAGATCCATGCCCGGCGGGATATCGCCTCCCCGCGCGACCTGCCCGAGACGGCGGCCAAGGCGGTGCGCGAGGCGGTGAGCGCGCATGAGGGCGACATTCTCGTCTTTCTCCCCGGCATGGCCGAGATCCGCCGCACCGCCCAGGCGCTGGCGAGTTGTCCCTGCTTGGTTCTGCCGCTGCATGGAGACCTCCCCCGCGAGGCGCAGGACCTGGCGTTGCGCGAGCATCGGGAGCGGCGGGTGGTGCTTTCCACCTCCATCGCCGAAACCTCGCTCACGGTGCCGGGCGTGCGCATCGTCATCGATGGCGGTTATCGCCGCGCCCCGGCGCTGGACCCTTCCTCAGGCCTCACCCGCCTCGTCACCCGCCGCATCTCCCGTGCCGCCGCCGCCCAGCGCGCCGGGCGCGCGGGACGGCTGGGGCCGGGTGTCGCCATCCGGCTATGGACGGAGGCGCTGCATCGCGGCCTGCCCCCCTTCGATCCGCCGGAAATCACCGCCGACGAGCTGTCCGGCCTCGCCCTCGCCTGCGCCGCCTGGGGCGAGGAGCCCGCCGCCCTGCCCTTCCCCGAGCCGCCGCCCGCTGGGGCGTTGAAAGCGGCGCAGGCCCTGCTGAGGGAGCTGGGAGCGCTGGACATGGCGGGGCGCATCACCCCGCTGGGCCGGGAAATGGCGCGGCTGCGGGCCGCGCCCCGTCTCGCCGCGATGATGCTGGCGGCGCCGGACGCGCCCACGCGCGCCCTTGCCGCCGACATCGCCGCCCTGCTGGAAGACCGGGACGTGCTGCCGCCCGGCGCCTCGGCCGAGCTGCAGTTGCGGCTGGATGCCTTGGCCGGCAAAAGCGCGGGCGACCGCGCGGTCCTCGCCCGGGTGCGTCAGGCGGCGCGGCTCTACCGCCAGCGTCTTGGCCTCGGCGCGCTGCCCGCCGCCGGCTCGCCCGGCCCAGTGGTGGCGGCCGGGTTTCCCGACCGTATCGCTCAGGCACGGGGCGAGCCCGGCTCCTACCGTCTCTCCGGCGGCGGCTCCGGCCATCTCTCGCCCGCCGACCCGCTGGCCCGCTCCCGCCTTCTCGCCGTCGCCTCGCTCGATGGGCGCGGCGCGCAAATCCGCCTCGGCGCGGCGCTGGACGCGGAAAACCTGCCCGGTTTCCTGCGCGCCCGCTGCCAGACCACCCGCGAGACGGGCTTCGACCCGGTGAGCGGCGCCGTGCATGTGCGCGAGCGGGTACGGCTCGGCACTCTGGTGCTAAGCGACCGCCACGCCCCGCCCGCGCCGGAGGAAATCCAGACCACCCTCGCCCGGGCGCTCTCCACCCGGCTCGACCAGCTCGAATGGAGCGAGGCGGCGGAAGCCCTTTGCGCGCGGGTGGCGGTGATGCGCGGCCTCGACCAGGATTATCCCGATCTCTCACGCGCGGCCCTGGCCGCGACCGTGCAGGACTGGCTGGCCCCCTATCTCGCGGGCATGACCAATCTCAAAGACGTGAAGCAGCTCGATCTCTACCCGATCCTCCGCGCCCGGCTCACCCCCGCCCAGGCGGCGCGGCTGGACCGTGACCTCCCCGCCGAGCTGCCTTTGAAAAAAGGGCGGGTGAGGATCGACTATTCCGGCCCGGTGCCCGTCGCGGCGGCCCGGGCGCACATGTATTATGGCACGGACGCCATCCCGGCGCTGGCCGGCGGACGGGTCCCGCTGCAAATCGCCCTGCTCTCGCCCGCGGGGCGGCCCATCGCCATCACGGCCGATCTCGCCGGATTCTGGCGCGGCGGCTGGGCCGATGCGCGGCGCGACATGCGGGGCCGCTACCCGAAACACGACTGGCCGGAGGAACCCTGGCGCTCTTGACCACCCCGCCTCAAGGGCGGGCGTAACGCGCCAGCGCCGCGAGTCCTTGCGTGAGCAAATTGGCGAGGGCCTGGTTTTCCGCCGCCGCCTGCGCCGCCGGATCGCTGGCTGGCAGCGGCGCCTGGGCCGCCAGGGTCAGCTGGGCCAAAGGCTGCGGATAGCCGCCCACCGCGCCGGAGGGTTTGATAATGGTGAGGGTCAGCGCGGCACGGGCGGTCCGGGCGGGGAGGTCGGCGAGAAGCTGGGTGAGTTCACCCTCGACGATCAGATCCGGATTCAGGCGCGAGCCGGGCGTCACCACCGCCGCGAACAACCCGCTCGCCTGCGCCCAGGAGATGAGCGCCTGGGTCACCGCCTCAGCCGGCGGCACGGCCCAGAGATTGTAAAAATCACTATGCAGGCTGCCATCCGCGCCCAAGGTTTGCAGGCCGCGCCCCTCCAGCCCCGGGGCGGGAGCGATGGCGCGCACCAGCAGCACGGGCCCGGTGGGCGGGGTTGGGCGAAACGCGGGGGGCGGAGGCTGCAAGGGCCAGTTGGCGCGGGGAATATATTTTTGGGCGGGCAGCAGGGAGCAACCAGCCAGGCCGAGCGGCGCGGCGAGAACGAGGCGGCGGGATCGCATCATGGGCTCTCCTTGGGCGGGGGCGGCGCGGCGAGAATTTGGCCAGGATTAGCGGCCAGGCTGGCCGAAAGATCCCGCAGATTGTTCATCGTCGCCTGCATGGATTGCAAAATCGGCCCGAGCTGCGCCTGCACATCGGCCGTGGTCTCGTTGGCCTGGGTGATGGCGGCCTGGGAAGACGCCACCAGCGCCGGCAATTGGGCACTGGCCTGGGCGAGCTGGGCCGAGGTCCGATCCAGGCTGGCGAGGATCTGCTGCGTCTGCGGCCCGCCCGCGAGGTTGCGAATGCTGGCCGCCGTGGCGGGCAGATCGCTCTGGCGCACGGCCTCATTGAGATTGGCCAGAAGCGCCTTGAGATTGGCCAGCGCCTCATGCGCGTCGCCCGAGCTCATCTGCTTGTTCAGCGTCGCCAGGAGTTCGGTGACGTTTTCGCTCAACCGCGCGAGATCCACCTGATCGAGTGAACTGAAGAATTTTTCCGCCGCGTCCTGCACCTGGGTGAGCGTGCTGGGAATGGTGGGGATGACAGGATAGGCCGGTTTCCAGGGGATCGTCTCGGGCGGGTAGGTTTTGGGGTTCACGAAACTGAGATCGATGTAGGAGAGGCCGGTGATGCCTTGCGGCTTGATCTGGGCGCGCAGCCCCGCCGCCACGGCCCTGCCTATATCCACCGATCCGACCTTCTTGAAATTCAGCCGGTAGCGGACGAGAATCTGCCGGTATTGCTTTTGGCGCTCCACCGCCTCGGACGAGCCGCCATACTCCATCGCCACCAGCCCGAGATAGGTGACGTTGCCCACCGGCACGCCGCGATATTTCACCGCGGTGCCGATATCGAGCCCCTGCACAGATTCGCTGAAATAGCTTTCATAAATCACCCCGTTCTGGGAAAACCCGCCGGAGAGGAAGAAAAACAGCGCCACTACGCAGGCCGCGCCCGCCAGCACAAAGACGCCGACCCGCAAGCTCGCGCGGTTCATCTCCATCAGAGCGTCTCCCGGTGAAAAAAGGCGTGAACCATCGGATGCGTCTCATCCCGCGCCAAGTCCTGCGGGGTGCCGAGCGCGATCAACCCCTGCGCCTTGGCATCCAGCATGGCGCAGCGGTCGGCGATCGCCATGATCGAGGGCAATTCATGCGTCACCACCACGCAAGTGGTGCCCAGCGTGTCGCGCAGGCTGAGAATCAGCTTGTCCAGCCCGGCGGAGGTCACCGGGTCCAGCCCGGCGGAGGGCTCATCCAGCATCAAAATCGGCGGGTCGAGCGCCAGGGCGCGGGCAATGGCGGCGCGCTTGCTCATGCCTCCGGAGATCTCGGAGGGCAGAAGCAGGCTGGCATCTCCCAGCCCCACCAGCCCCAGCTTGAGCCGGGCGATCTCGGCGCAGGCGCTGGCGGGCAGATCGGTGAACACCGCCAGCGGCAGCGAGACGTTGTCGAGAAGGGTCATAGAGCCGAACAGCGCGCCAGACTGGAACATCACGCCGATCACGTTGCGCACCGCCTCCGGCTCGCGCCGCACGCTATGCCCGGCGACGATGATATCTCCCCCGCTCGGCGGCAGCAGGGCGATCATCTGTTTCAGCAAGGTTGATTTACCGCAGCCCGAGCCGCCGAGAATGACGAAGACCTCGCCCGCCGCGATCTCGAAGCTGACATCGCGGAAAATGGTCCGCGCGCCGAAGCTCTGGGTAGCGCCCTTGACCTCGATGACCGCGCTCACAGCCGCAGCCGGTATAGCATGACGGCGAACAGCCCATCCAGCGCCACGGCGGCGACGATGCCGCCCACCACCGCCGCCGTCGCGGCCTCGCCCACAGCGCGCGGGCCGCCTTTGGCCGTCAGCCCCGCCCGGCAGCCGATCAGCGCCACCGCCGCGGCGAAGATCACGCCCTTGACCAGCCCCTCAACAAAATCCTTCGCGGCCGAACCCGAGGCGATATGGCCCTTGATCGCCGCGAAAGGGTAGCCAAAGGCGTTGAGCACCGCGGCCATGCCCGCGAGGCCCGCCCCATCCATGGCGACGGTGAGCGGCGCCATCACCAGCATCGCCGCGGCGATACGCGGCAGCACCAACATCACCGCCGGGCTGATGCCCATGGTGACGAGGGCGGAGATCTCGTCATTCACCTGCATGGTGCCAAGTTCCGCCGCGAAGGCGGAGCCGGTGCGCCCGGCCAGGATCACCGCCACCAAAAGCGGCCCCAGCTCCCGGCAAAGGGCGATGGTCACCAGATCCGCGACATAGAGATCAGCGCCGAACTGGCGCATCGGCACCGCTGATTGGAACGCGAGAATCATGCCGATGAGAAAGCCGAGCATCAGCACCAGCCCCAGCGCCTGCGCGCCCGCCCGGTGGGCGATGGCGGCGAAATCCGACCGCCGCAACATGCGTAAACGCACGGGCAGCGAGATCACCGCCAGCACCGTCGCGCCAAGAAAGGCGGTTCGCGTGCGGGCCGCCTGCCATAATCCGGCAAACGGCAAAGCGGGCGGCGGCGCGGTTTTTTTCGGCGTCGGCTTGGGCGGAGCAACGGCGCGCAGCTGGTTCAGCAAGGCCTGCACGGCCGGAGCGGCGCCGGCGATCTCCACCTGGCCGCCATGGGCGCGCTCCATCGCTAGAATCAGCGCCGCGCCGGAGCCGTCCATCCGCTCCACGCCCGAGAGATCGAGGCTGAGCGCGCCGCCTTGCGCCGCGCTGGCGCGCAGGGCTTGCGGCCAGAGGGGACCCAGCGTGCGCGCCGTCAAGGCGCCCCGCAGGGCCACCCGGCCCGGGGCGGCGTCCAGCCCCGCACGCGCCGTTTCATCCGGTGGGCGGGATGTCAGCGCCCCGTCCATTTCGCTTCATACACCTTGGCGCCGGGTGGCGGCACCAAGCCGGCATCCGCTTGCGCCTCGGCCAAGCGGAGCGCGTTCAGGGTGATGATCAGGGCCGCCACATTCATCATTCCGGGGGGAATCCATTGGATCAACCCGCCAAGAAGCTGATCCCCCGCTGGAGAGATGCTGGGAAACAGCCGTCCGCAAAGCGCGTAGAAGGAAAACAGATCCCGTCCCGTCAGGGCGATATAGGCGCCCAGGGCGATTTGCGGAAACATCACGAAAAAGCCGGTTCCGGCCCGGGCGAGGTAGGAGAAGCGGCAAGGCGGCTTGGGCCGGGGGTCCAGCACCACCATCCAGAACAGCAGCCCGCCCGCGAGGCAGGAGAGGTTCATCACCGCATAAAGCACGGGGTCGATCATCGCGGCGAAATGCACCGGCGGCCACAGCCAGATATCGGAGGTGACGAGAAAGACCGCCATGGCGGCGAGCGGATGGGTAAGCCACCGCCAGGGCCGCCACGCCCCCACCGCCGCGCGGACGAGCCAGCCGGGCGCGCCCGCCGCCAGCGCCGCGCCGGGCCAGGAAATGCCCGCGCAAAAAGGGGTGACCATGCCGAGGGTCATCGCCTGCGCCCGGTTGAGAAAGAACATGTGCTGGGCGAGATATTCGAAATGCGTCTGCAGCACGAACCAGAGAGCGGCGACGCCGGTATAATAAAAGCCGCGCCGGACCGGCCCCGGCCCCGCCGCGCCCAGCCGGCGGCATCCCCGCCAGTACCAGAGGGCGAAGAGCAGGCAGCCGAGAAAGACGACAGGATTGAAGACGAAGGGAAAGATGAAAGGCAGGCGGGCGGGCACGAAACCACACAGCCCTCCGACGAGGAGGGTGAGAAGAACGAGCCCGGCCTCAGCCATGCGGCCGGTCTATCGGCACCCCGGCGAGACAGCGGCTGGTGCGGATGGTCTGCAAGGTCTGCACCCTGGCCACGTTGGGGGCATTGGTAAGGCGCTGGGTCAGGCGGTTTTCATGCCCGGCGTCGCGCGCCACCAGCTTGAGCAGGAAATCGCCGCCGCCGCGAATCATATGGCATTCCCTCACCTCCGGCCAGGTGGCCACCAGATCCTCGAACGCCTCCAGCACCGATAATTTCTGGCTCTCCAGCCCGACAATGGCGAAAAAAATGATCTGCCAGCCGAGCTTCTGGCCGTCCGTATCGGCGTGGTAGCCATTGATATAGCCCGTTTCCTCCAGCCGGCGCACCCGCCGCAGGCAAGGCGGGGGGGAAATGCCGACCCGGCGCGCCAGCTCGACATTGGTCAGCCGTCCATCCGCTTGCAGCTCGGCGATGATCTTGCGGTCGATCTCGTCCAGCGGCAGCGCCTCGGCCTCGGCTTCGGTATCAATCAGCATGGCGTCTCCCTGGCGGGCGTCCGGAGCGGGTAGGAGGCAGTATAATTATCAATGGGCGTTTGACCATGGATTTATCGCCGGATCAGGCGACGATCTCGATCTCCGCGAAGAAGAAGGCGATCTCGGCTTGCGCGGCCTCTTGGCTGTCGGAGCCGTGCACGGAATTGGCTTCGATCGATTCGGCGAATTCCGCCCGGATGGTGCCGGGGGCGGCGTTGGCGGGGTTGGTGGCCCCCATGATCTCCCGGTTGCGGGCGATGGCGTTCTCCCCCGCCAGAACCTGCGCGACCACCGGGCCGGAGATCATGAAGGAGACGAGGTCGTTGAAGAAGGGGCGCGCGGCATGCACGGCATAAAACGCCTCGGCCTGGGCGCGGGTGAGATGCAGGCGCTTGGTGGCGGCGATCGTCAGCCCGGCTTCCTCGAATTTGGCGTTGATCTTGCCGGTGAGGTTGCGGCGGGTGGCGTCCGGTTTGATGATCGAGAGGGTGCGTTCGATGGCCATGGTCCAAGCTCTCCTGTCAGGGTTTGGCGGGCCATAGCCGGGCCGCCCGGGCTGGGCAAGAGCCGGGTGGTTATATAGAGAAGGGCGCATGAGTGCGCTGCGCCTGGAGGAGCTGTCTTATTCCATCGCCGGGCGGCCCTTGCTGGACCATGCTGATCTGGTGCTGGAGGATGGGCGGCATGTTGGCCTCATCGGGCGCAACGGCGCTGGTAAATCAACCTTGCTGCGGCTCATCTCCGGCCAGCTCCGCCCCGATGGCGGCAGGATCAGTCTCGGGCCGCGGGTGCGGCTCGGCTATGTCGCCCAGGAGGCGCCCGCCGGGGAGATCACGCCGCTGGAGGTGGTGCTCGCCGCCGATGCCGAGCGCGCCGCCCTGCTGGCCGCGGCGGCGGACCCGGCGACGCCGGGCGAGAGGCTGGGAGAAATCCACGAGCGCCTGCTCATCATCGAGGCCGATGCCGCCCCCGCCCGCGCCGCGGCCATCCTCGCCGGGCTTGGTTTTGACGAGGCCGCCCAGGCCCGCCCCATGTCCTCTTTCTCCGGCGGCTGGCGCATGCGGGTCGCTCTCGCCGCCGCGCTGTTCTCCGCGCCCGATTTGCTGCTGCTGGACGAGCCGACCAATCATCTCGACCTGGAAGCGACGCTCTGGCTGGAAGGGTTCCTGCGCAAATTCGCCGGCGCGATGCTGCTGGTCAGCCATGACCGCCAGCTGCTCGACAAAACGGTGGACGCCATCGCGGCGCTGGAGAACGGCAAGCTCACCCTCACGCCGGGCGGCTTCTCGGAATTCATCCGCATCAAGACGGAGCGCGCCTTGCAACAGGCGCGGGCGGCGGAGCGCATCGCGGCGCAGCGGGCGCATATGCAGGCCTTCGTGGACCGTTTCCGCGCCAAGGCCACCAAGGCGCGCCAGGCGCAAAGCCGCCTGAAAGCCCTGGAAAAACTGCCGCAGATCGAATCGGTGGTGGAGGCGCGGCCCGCCGCCTTCTCCTTTCCCTCGCCGGAGGAGCTGCCGCCGCCGCTGCTCCAACTGGAGAGCGTGGCGGCGGGCTATGAGGGCCGGGTTGTGCTCTCCGGCGTGAGCCTGCGCATCGATATGGAAGACCGCATCGCCCTGCTCGGCCAGAACGGCAATGGCAAATCCACCCTGGCCAAGCTGCTGGCCGGGCGTTTGGCGCCGCTACGCGGGCGGGAATTCCGGGCGAAAGGGCTGCGGGTCGGCTATTTCGCCCAGCATCAGGAGGATGATCTGGTGCTGACCGAGACGCCCTTCGACCATCTGGCGCGGGCGCTGTCCCAGGCCAGCCCGGCGGCGATCCGCGCCCAGGCGGCGCGGTTCGGCCTGGACGCGGACCGCGTCAACACGCCGGTGGGAGAGATGTCGGGGGGCGAGAAGGCGCGGCTGCTGCTCGCTTTGGCCACGCGGGACGCCCCGCATCTGTTGATTCTCGACGAGCCGACCAATCATCTCGACATCGACGCGCGCGACGCGCTGATCCGGGCGCTCACCGACTATACGGGCGCGGTGGTCCTGATCTCGCACGACCCGTATCTGGTGGAGCTGGCGGCGGACCGGCTGCTGCTGGTGGCGGAGGGCAAAGTGACGCCCTATCCCGGTGACCTCGCCGCCTATGCCGCCAGCCTGGGCGAGCGCGCCGCCCCGCCGCCAGTGAGGAACGGCGCGGAGAAGCGGGAGGGCGGCAGGGCCGCGCGGGCCGAGGCGCGGGCCCGGCTGGCCCCGTTGCAAAAGGCGGCCAAGGCGGCCGAAGCGGCGCTGGACCGGCTGCTTGCGGAAAAGGCGGCGCTGGAAGCCCGGCTGACGGATGCCAGCCTCTACACCCCGCCGCGGGCGGCGGAGCTCGCGAAGATAACGCTGCGGCTGGGCGCGCTGAAGCATGAGGTCGAGACCGCCGAGAGCGCCTGGCTGGAGGCCGCGGCGGCGCTGGAGGCGGCGGAGCGCCCTGCCGCCTGAATTTTAGCGGGTGGCTACAATGGCAGCTCGATCGCCACCCGCAGCCCGCCGCCCGGCCGGTCGAGCAGGCGGATCGCGCCACCATGGGCGATGATGATGTCCCGCGCGATGGAAAGCCCCAGCCCGGTCCCGCCGGGGTCATCGCTCTCGAACGGCTTCAGCAGGGTTTCGCGTTTGCCGGCGGGAATGCCAGGACCGTCATCATCGATGAAGATTTGCACGTTCCGCCCCGCCCGCGCGGCGCCGACCATGATCTCCGCGGCATGGCGGCGGCTGTTATCGATGAGATTGGTGAGTGCCCGGCGCATCGCCTCGGGCCGCAGGGTCACGGTGAGGCCGTGAGGCGCGGCGAGGCTGACCCGCGCCCCCGCCCGCCGCGCCGCCGCGCAAACCTCCTCCAGCAATTCCGTGAGGTCCGTGGGTACGGCCTGCTCCTCTCCTTCCCCCCGGGCGAAACTTAGATAGATGCCGATCAGCCGCTCCATCTCCGCGATATCGCCCTCCATGTCCCGCATATCCTCCTGCGGAATGCCAGGCTGCATGGCCAGGGCGAGGCGCAGCCGGGTCAGCGGCGTGCGTAAATCATGGCTCACCCCGGCCAGCATGGTGGTGCGCTGGGTGAGAAAACGCAGCAGCCGCTCCTGCATGCGGTTGAAGGCGCTGGCGGCGCGCCGCACCTCGATGGCGCCTTCCGGACGGATCGGCCCGTTATCCCGCCCCATGCCGAACGCCTCCGCCGCCTCCGCCAGCCGCTTGATTCCCCGCACCTGGGTGCGCAGAAACAAGGCGGCGAGAACGAATAGCAGCAGGGCCGAGCCAATGAGCCAGACCAGGAAAATATAGAACGTGCCGACGAACAGGCGCTTGCGCGGCACGTCGATGCTGAGCACGCCGTCGCTCATCTGGATATTGACGCGCAACAGACCGGGATGGGTATGCCAGGCGACGTTGAACGGGCGGTGCAGATCCTGCGCGAGGGCGGCGGCGAGGTCGGTGTCCACCGGGCCGGGCGCGTCCGGCGGCGGCAGATGGCGCAGCGTCTCGTTCCTGAGAAAGACGGTGCCGAAGGTGAAGTGAATGTTGGCCTCCTGCATCACCAGGCCCCGGCGGGTGGGATCGCGCTCGATCTGGTCGATCATGAACGCGATCTCTCCCGCCACTGCTCCGGCCAGCCGCCGCGACAGCGTCTCCAGATGCGAGCCGTAGAAGATTTGCAGCGCCACCCCCTGCAGCACCACCATCGGTACCAGCACGATAAGCAGCGAGCGGCCGAACAGTCCGCGCGGCAGGAATTTGCGCAACAGCCGTTCCGGCTGCAGCGGTCCCATGCGCAGCCTCAACGCGGCCTCACGGACCGGGCTTTAGCACATAGCCCTTGCCGCGCACCGTCTGGAGAAAGCGGGGCTCGCGCGGGTCCGGCTCGATCTTGCGGCGTAGACGTGTCACCTGCACGTCTATGGCGCGCTCATTCACGTCATCCAGCCCCAGCGCGGCCGCCAGCATCTCGCGGGAGAAAATTTCATGCGGGCGGGCGGCGAGGGCGGAAAGCAGGGCCAGCTCCGCCCCGGTGAGGCGCACCCGGCTGGCTGGGCCGGCCAGCTCGCCACGCCCGGCGTCGAACACCGCCTCGCCGAGCTGCACGGGGGCGGCGCTGGCGGCGGTCGGGTGGGCACGGCGCAGCATGGCGCGCAGCCGCGCCACCAGCACGCGCGGGTCGAAGGGCTTGCCGAGATAGTCATCCGCCCCGGCCTCGAACCCGGCGAGAATATCCTCCGGCGTGTCGCGCGCCGTGAGCAGCAATATGGGCGTGGTGGGGGCGCGCTCGCCCCGCAGGCTATGGGTGAGTTCCAGCCCGTTCTCGCCCGGCATCATCACATCCAGCACCAACAGATCGAATTCCATGGCGCGCAGCCGGGCCCGCGCTTCGGCGGCGGAGGCGGCGCGGGTGACGCGAAATCCCTGCTCGGCGAGATAGCGCCCCGCCAGAGCGGCGAGGCGCGTGTCGTCATCCACCAGCAGCACGTGCGGCGCATCCTCCGCCGGCAATGCCTCAGCCCCCATGCGCGCCTCACCCCTGGCGGGGCTTGGGCCCGACCAGCTCCTTGCCTTCGAGGCACTGGCGGCCCGCCTCGCCGATAAGCCCGCGCATCACACGCTTGAATCCTTCCACCGCCGGTCCGCCCGCCTCGCGATAAGCTGCCAGCATCCGTTCCCGCTGGGCCTCGAACAGCCGCCGTTCCAGCGCGGCTCCGCTCTCGGTGAGGGTGAGCAGGCGCTGCCTGCGGTCCCGCGTGCCGGGAACCTGGGCCACGTAGCCCGCGCGGATCAAAGGTCCCAGCACCCGGGTAAGGCTTTGCTTGGTGATGCCGAGAATGGCCAGCAATTCGCCCACTTTCAATCCGGGCCGTCGGCCAATCCAATGCAGGCAACGATGATGCGCCCGGCCGAATCCCAGCTCCTCCAGGATCGCATCCGACCGGCCATTCAGGTCACGGAAGGCGAAGAACAGCAGATCCTGGGCGGTCCTGATCTCGTCCTCGCGCAAAAAGAGCAGACCGGCCCCCGCGGCCGCGTACCCGGCGCTGGGCAGGGTTTCCCGTTTGCTGGTCACATAGGGTTGAGTCGGCGCGTCAGGCATGGCAATTTCAAGAACCGGTCATGGGCCGCAATGATATGGTGAGGACACTGACTATTTCGCAAGATGGCATTGTACCGGAACGTTAACCCAAACGGAGTATTTTGACCATGGCACTCGTGCCTTTCGATGACCGCGACGGCTTCATCTGGTGGGACGGCAAGCTGATCCCCTGGCGTGAGGCGAAGCTGCACGTATTGAGCCATGGGTTGCATTACGGTTCCGCCGTGTTCGAGGGCGAGCGTTCCTATGGCGGCAACATTTTCAAGCTCGACGCGCATAGCGAGCGCCTGCTCAACTCCGCCCGGGTCCTGGGGTATGAAATTCCCTTCACCCGTGAGCAGATCAATAAGGCCAGCCAGGAGGTGATCAAGGCCAACAACCTCACCGACGCCTATGTGCGGCCAATCGCCTGGCGCGGCTCGGAACAGCTGGCGGTTTCCGCCCAGCACACCAAGATCCATCTCGCCATCGCCTGCTGGGAATGGCCCAATTTGTTCGGCGCCGACCGGATGAAGGGAGTGCGGCTGGACATCGCCGAGTGGCGGCGGCCGCATCCGCAAACCGCACCCACCGCCGCCAAGGCCGCCGGGCTGTACATGATCGGCACGCTCTCCAAGCACAAGGCCGAGGATCTAGGGTTCGACGACGCGCTGATGTACACCTGGGACGGCTTCGTGGGTGAGTTGACGGGCGCCAACGTGTTCTTTGTCCAGGACGGCAAGCTGCATACCCCAATTCCGGATTGCTTCCTGGATGGCATCACCCGCCGCACGGTGATGGCGTTGGCCAAGTCGCGCGGGATCGAGGTGATCGAACGCCATATCAAGCCCGAGGAAATGGCGAATTTCAGTGAGGCCTTTGTCTCCGGCACCGCCGCCGAGATTACCCCCATCCGTCAGATCGGCGAGCTGAATTTCGAGCCCTCCCGCCTGACCGAGACGCTCAAGGACGATTACGAGGCGCTGGTGCAGATGGCCCCGGAAGAGGTCGAGAAGCGCGCCGCCTGACATCTCCCCACCACCACCAAAAAGCCTTCAACCGGGCGGTTGAAGGCTTTTTTATGCGGGATCAGATTTCCAGCAGCAGACGGCGCGGATCCTCGATGCTTTCCTTGACCCGCACCAGGAAGGACACCGCCTCACGGCCATCGATGATGCGATGATCGTAGGAGACGGCCAGATACATCATCGGGCGGATTTCCACCCTGCCCTCCACCGCCACCGGGCGGTCCTGAATTTTATGCATGCCGAGAATGCCGGATTGCGGCGGGTTGAGGATGGGGGTGCTCATCAGCGAACCATAGACGCCGCCATTGGTGATCGAGAACGAGCCCCCGGTAAGTTCTTCCAGCTTCAGCGTGCCTTCCTTGGCGCGCTTGGCGAAGCCGGCGATCTCCGCCTCGATCTCGGCGATGCTCTTCTGGTCGGCATCGCGGATAACGGGCACGACCAGCCCGTTCGCCCCGCCCACGGCGATGCCCATATTCACATAGTGCTTATAGATGATGTCATCGCCGCTGATCTCGGCATTGACCGCCGGGAATTCTGCCAGCGCCGCGCAGACCGCCTTGACGAAGAAACCATTGAAGCCAAGGCGCACGCCATTGTGTTTCTTCTCGAACGCGTCCCGGTAGGCGCCGCGCAGCGCGATGATCGCGCTCATATCCACCTCGTTGAAGGTGGTGAGCATGGCGGCGGTGTTCTGCGCCTCCTTCAGCCGCGCCGCGATGGTCTTGCGCAGCCGGGTCATCTTCACCCGCTCCTCGCGCGGCCCGGTGGGGCGCGGCGCCTTGGCGGCGGCCGCAGGCTGAGCCGGGCTGGCCGGACTCTCGGATTTTTGCAGAAATGCCTGAACATCACCCTTCGAGATGCGGCCGCCCTTGGCTGTGCCTTCCACCTCGGCGGGGTTGACGCCCTTCTCCTCCATCATCTTGGCGGCGGCGGGCAAGGCGCCCACGCCTGGCCGGGCCACCGGGCCGGGCGGCTCCTGCTGGGCGCGCACCCCGGTAGGGGGCGCGGCGGCCTCGGCCGGCTCTTTTTTCGGCGCAGCCGCGCCCTTGGCGTCCACATGGCCCAGCACGTCGCCTGGGGCCACCTCGGCGCCCTCATCGGCGGCGATATCGGCGATCACCCCCGCTTCCGGCGCGTTGACCTCGACCGTGACCTTATCGGTCTCAAGCTCGACGATGGGCTCGTCAGCGGCCACCGCCTCCCCTACCTTCTTGATCCAGCGGGCGACGGTGGCGGAGCTGACGCTCTCGCCCAGCGGGGGAACCTTGATTTCGGCCGGCATGGTAACTCCTGTTTTTGTTGCCACGGGAGACGGATTGGTTAAACCGAGAGCGCCTCATTGACCAGCGCGGCCTGCTGGGCGACGTACATCTTAGCAAGGCCGGGGGCGGGAGAGGCCATGGCCGGACGGCCGACATAGCGCGCCCGCTTGGCCGCGCCATCCAGACAGTTGAGCACGGCCTCGATCCGGCGATCCACGAAGAACCAGGCGCCGTTATTTTCCGGCTCCTCCTGGCACCAGACGATCTCGGCATTTTTATAGGCCCCGATCACCGTTTTCAGCGCCTTGGCGGGAAAGGGATAGATTTGCTCTAGCCGGACGATGGCGACGTCCTTGACGCCCCGCTCGCGGCGCTCGGCCAGCAGGTCGTAATAGACCTTGCCGGAGCAGAGCACCACGCGCTTGACCGTTTCCGCCGGAACCAGCTCGTCAATTTCAGAAATGACGAATTTGAAGCTGGAGCCCTCCGCGAAATCGGCAAGGGGGGAGACGCACAGCTTGTGCCGCAGTAGGGATTTGGGCGTCATCAGGACCAGCGGCTTGCGGTAGTTCCGCTTAAGTTGGCGGCGCAGGGCGTGAAAATAATTGGCCGGGGTCGAGAGATTGGCGACTATGAGGTTATTTTCCGCGCAAAGTTGCAGGTAGCGTTCCAGCCGGGCGGAGGAATGTTCCGGCCCCTGACCCTCCTGGCCATGCGGCAACAGCATCACGAGGCCGCTCATACGCAACCATTTGCTCTCGCCCGAGGCGATGAACTGGTCGATGATCACCTGGGCGCCATTGGCGAAATCACCGAATTGCGCCTCCCACAGCACGAGGTTGGAAGGATCGGCGAGGCTGAAGCCGTATTCGAAGCCCAGAACCCCCGCCTCGGAGAGCAGAGAATTGAAAACCTCGATACGCGCCTGCCCCTCCTTGATATTGTTCAGCGGCACGTATTCGTTCTGGTTGGTCTGGTCCACTAGCACGGCGTGGCGCTGGGAGAAGGTGCCGCGCTGCACATCCTCGCCCGAGAGCCGCACGCGGTGACCATCGAGCTGCAACGTGCCGAAAGCCAGAGCCTCGCCCGTCGCCCAATCCACCCCCTCGCCGGTCTCGAACATTTGCTGCTTGGCTTCGAGCTGACGGGCGATTTTGGGATTGAGATCGAAATCCTGCGGGGGGGTATACAGCGCCCGGCCCACCAGTTGCAGCTGGTCGAGTGGCGCGGCGGTGATGCCATCCAGTTTCTCGCCGTCATCGCCGGCCTGTTTCAGCCCGGCCCAATGACCTTCCAGCCAGTCCGCCTTGTTGACCTTGTAATCCTTGGCCCCCTCAAACGCGGCCTCCAGCTTTTTGGTATAGGCCTCCACCATGGCGGCCGCCTCGGCTTCCGAAACCGAGCCCTCCTTGGCGAGCCGTTCCGCGTAAAGGGCGCGCGTCGTCGGCAGGGCCTTGATCGCCTTATACATGATCGGCTGGGTGAAGGAGGGCTCGTCGATCTCGTTATGCCCGTGGCGGCGATAGCAAACGAGATCGATCACCACATCGGTGGCGAACTCGCAGCGGAACTCTGCGGCAAGCTGAGCCACATAGGCGACAGCCTCGGGGTCGTCGCCATTCACGTGAAAAATAGGCGCCTGCACGGATTTGGCGACATCGGTGCAATAGAGGCCGGAGAAGGCGTGAGCGGGAACGGTGGTGAAACCGATCTGATTATTGATGACCAGATGCACCGAGCCGCCGGTGCGGTAACCGATGAGCTGGCTCATCGCCAGCGTTTCATAAACCAGACCCTGCCCGGCAAAGGCGGCGTCGCCATGCATCTGAATCGCCATGGCGGAGCGGCGGGTGGTGTCCCCCGCCATGTCCTGGCGGCAGCGGATCTTGCCGACCACCACCGGGTCCACCGCTTCGAGATGGGACGGGTTAGGCTGGAGCGAGATATGAACCTGGTTGCCGTTGATTACCGTGTCGGTCGAGGTGCCGAGATGGTATTTCACATCGCCCGAGCCCTGCACGTCATCGGGGTTGGGCGAGCCGCCGCCGAATTCCGAGAACAGCGCCACCAGCGGTTTTTTGACGATATTGACCAGCGTGTTGAGCCGGCCGCGATGGGGCATGCCGATGGCGACCTCGCGCACGCCATGGCCCGCGGCGGTCTCGATGATCGTATGCAAAGCCGGGATCGAGCTCTCACCGCCCTCTAGGCCGAAACGCTTGGTCCCGACGAAACGCTTCTGGCAGAAGGTCTCGAAACTATCGGCCTCGGTCAACTGGTTGAGGATTTTGGACTTGGCCGTCTTGTCGAACGCCTCAAGCCAGGGCGCGCCCTCGATCCGCCGCTGAATCCAGCTTTTCTGGGCGGGGTCCTGAATATGCAGGAACTCGACGCCGATATGCCCGCAATAGCTCTTGCGCAGCGCGGCCATCACCTCGCGCAGGGTCGCGGTCTCAAAGCCCAGGACGCCATCGAGAAAAATGGGACGGTCGAAATCGGCGGGTTCGGTAAAGCCGTAAGTGGCCGGGTCCAGCTCGGAATGGTAGCCCTTGGGCTTCAAATGCAGCGGGTCGAGATCCGCTTCCAGATGGCCGCGCATCCGGTAGGCGCGGATGAGCATGAGGGCGCGGATGGAATCGAGCGTCGCCGTGCGGGTTTCCACCGGCACCGCGGCGCGGGGGGAGGGCTGGCCCGGCTTGGGGGCGGCATCGGCGCTAACGGTCTCGAAGACCGAGGGGCGCGGCGCCCAGGAAGCTCCGGAAGCATCGGACAGGATGGCGCGGGTATCGTCATCCAGCGCCGCGAACAGGGCTGCGAAATCCGGATCGACGGAATCGGGCGCCTCCACCCATTTCGCATAGAGCTGCTCGATGAACTGGGCATTCGCCCCGTTCATCGCGGTTGCAACCACGTCCATACTGGCCATACTCAATCCCCTCTATTTAAAGCCGGCCCTCACGAGCCCGGCATGAGGCCCCAAGGCCGCGCGCCCCACCCTTTATGCCTCAGGCGCATATAGGCCCAACTGCTTATCGTACCGTTACCTGCCAAGCCAGGGCTGGGTTGCCAAGCGTGCATGGTCGCCCCTTTTGAAAAAAACCCGCAGGCGCGCCTGCGGGTTTTTTGAACCTTTTACGAACATTGCCCGCCGCGTTCAGCCGTTCAGGGCCTTCAGCATCGTACTGCCGAGCGAGGCCGGGCTGTCCGCCACGAGAATTCCCGCCTCCTTCATCGCCGCGATCTTGGCGGCGGCGGTGTCCTTACCGCCGGAAATCACCGCCCCGGCATGGCCCATCCGGCGGCCGGGCGGGGCTGTGACCCCGGCGATGAAACCCACCACCGGCTTCTTGATCTTGTGACGGGCGAGGAAATCCGCAGCGTCGATCTCGGAAGGGCCGCCGATCTCGCCGATCATAATGATCGCCTGGGTTTCGTCGTCATGCAGGAACATGTCCAGCACCTCGATGAAATCCGTGCCCTTCACCGGGTCGCCGCCAATGCCCACGCAGCTCGACTGGCCAAGCCCGGCGGCCGTGGTCTGGGCCACCGCCTCATAGGTGAGGGTGCCGGAGCGGGAGACGATGCCGATGGAGCCGCGCTTATGGATATGGCCGGGCATGATGCCGATCTTGCATTCATCGGGCGTGATGACGCCAGGGCAATTCGGCCCGATCAGCCGCGACTTGGAGCCGGACAGGGCGCGTTTCACCTTCACCATGTCCAGCACCGGAATCCCCTCGGTGATGCAGACGATGAGCTCCACCCCGGCGTCGATCGCCTCCAGGATGGAATCCGCGGCGAAGGGCGGCGGCACGTAGATGGCGGACGCATCGGCCCCGGTCTTGGCCACGGCCTCGCCCACCGTGTTGAACACCGGCAGATCGAGATGGGTGGTGCCGCCTTTACCCGGCGTGACGCCCCCCACCACCTTGGTGCCGTAGGCCAGCGCCTGTTCGGAATGGAAGGTGCCCTGGGCGCCGGTGAAGCCCTGGGTGATGACCTTGGTTTCCTTGTTGACGAGAATGGCCATCAGGCGGCTTCCTTCACGGCTTTGACGATTTTTTCGGCCGCGTCGGCCAGATTGTCGGCGGGGATGATCGGCAGGCCCGACTTGGCCAGGATATCCTTGCCAAGCTGGACATTCGTCCCCTCCAGGCGGACGACCAGCGGCACGGAGAGCGAAACCTCCCGCGCCGCCGCGATCACGCCCTCGGCGATCACGTCGCAGCGCATGATGCCGCCGAAGATATTGACCAGAATGCCCTCGACATTGGGGTCGGAGAGGATGATCTTGAAGGCGGCGGTGACGCGCTCCTTGGTGGCGCCCCCCCCGACATCGAGGAAGTTGGCGGGCTCGGCCCCGTACAGCTTGATGATGTCCATCGTCGCCATGGCGAGGCCAGCGCCGTTGACCATGCAGCCGATATTGCCGTCCAGCGCCACGTAGGAAAGCGAGTATTTATTCGCTTCCAGCTCCTTGGGGTCCTCCTCGCCCTCGTCGCGCAGCTTCTCGATCTCGGGATGGCGGTAGAGGGCGTTGTCATCGAAGCTCACCTTGGCGTCGAGCGCGTAGATCTCACCCTGGCCGGTGACCACCAGCGGGTTGATCTCGATGATCGCCGCGTCCAGCGCCGCGAAGGCGTTATAGATGGCGGTGACGAATTTGACGAAGGTGGCGACCTGCTTTCCCTCCAGCCCCAGCCCGAAGGCGAGCTTGCGGGCATGAAAGGGCGAGACGCCGGAGGCCGGATCCACCGGGGCGCGGAGAATTTTCTCAGGGTGCTGTTCCGCCACCTCCTCGATCTCCATGCCGCCCTCGGTCGAGGCGACGATGACGATCTCGGAAACCGAGCGGTCGATGAGCAGGGAGAGATAAAGCTCGCGCTTGATGTCGCAGCCCGCCTCCACATAGACCCGCCGGACCAGCCGCCCGGCCGGGCCGGTCTGCTTGGTCACCAGCGTGTGGCCGATCATCGCCGCGGCGGCCTCGCGCACCTCATCCAGGGAGCGGGCCAGGCGCACGCCGCCCTTGCCGCTGGGGTCCTCCTTGAACCGGCCGGCGCCGCGCCCGCCCGCATGGATCTGGGATTTCACCACATAGACCGGACCGGGGAGTTTCTTCGCGGCGTCCACCGCCTCCTCGGGCGTCCAGGCCACATAACCGTCCAGAACCGCCACGCCATAGGCTTTCAGCAATTCCTTGCCCTGATATTCATGTATATTCATGCGGGTTCAGCCTACCTGTCTCTAAAGTTATGAGGGGCGCCGGCGGCGGTGCTACTCCCATTCCGCTTCTCCGGCAAGGCAATATCCTGCATCTCGCTCATCACCCCTCAGGTGAGATGCGGCAGGGCGAGATAGGTCTCGCTCTGCATTTCCTCCAGCCGCGAGGCGGTGCGCTCGAATATCCGCGAGCCCTCGCCGGAGCGGTAGAGATCATCGGGATAGGCGGCGGCGGAGGCGTAGAGCTTGCAGCGATGCTCGTACAGCGCGTCGATGAGGGTGACGAAGCGGCGCGCCTCGTCGAAATTCTCCGGCGAGAGGCGGGGAATCCCGTCGATCAGCAGGGTATGGTAATGGGTGGCGATGGCGAGATAATCGCCCGGCCCCAGCGGCACCCCGCACAGAGCATGGAAATCGAACCGCGCCACCCCGTTCGCCGCCAACGGCACGGTCAGCTTGCGCCCCTGGATCAGCAGCGTTTCGGGTCGCGCGGCCTGGCCTTGGGTCAGATGGGCGAACACCCGGTCGAGCGCGGCGTCGGCCCGGCCATCGGCGGGCACGACCCAGGCTTTCAGCCCATGCTCGCGCCCGCGCCGGTAATCCCGCTCGGCGTCCAGCACCAGCACGTCCAGATTTTTTTTGAGCAGCTCGATGAAGGGCAGAAAGGCGTCCCGCCCCGGCTTGCCTTTATAAAGATCGTCCGGCAGCGTGTTGGAGGTGGCGACGACCACGACCTGGCGGGCGAACAGCGCCTCGAACAGCCGGCCCAGGATCATAGCGTCGACGATGTCATGAACCTGGAATTCATCGAAGCAGAGCAGCGCCGCCTCGCCGGCGATCATATCCGCGAGCGGCGGGATCGGGTCGTCCACCTCCGGATGCTCGCGCTTGATCTGGTGGAAGCGCCGGTGGGCCTGCTGCATGAAATCGTGGAAATGGATGCGCTTCTTGCGCGGCACCTCGGCCGCGGCGAAGAACAGATCCATCAGCATGGATTTGCCCCGCCCGACCTCGCCGACGATATAAAGCCCGCTGGGGTGGTCCTGGACCTCATCCACCGGCTTGCGCCGCAGCAGCCGGCCGAACCAGCCATTGGGGGGCTGCTGGGGGTTGGGGTCATACCCGCGCAGCTTGGCCCAAAGGTCCTGCAGATGCTCCACCGCCGCCGCCTGGGCGGCGTCGTATCTCAACTGGCCCGAGGCGAGGCGGGCGCGATAGGCGGGCATCACGCCCGGTTCCTGAGGACTTGCCATGCGGCGCGGATAGCCCCCGCGCCGGAGCGGCGCAACAAGCCCGCCCCGCATGACGGCTTGCATGGCCCACGCGGAGCGCCTACCTAGCCGCCATATTCAACCCAACGCGGAATGGTTTGTCATGGATCTCGCGGATTTCGCCGCGCTGGGGGCGGCCCCGGTCTCCTCCGAGCCGTTTCCCCATCTCCTGCTGGAACGCTTCATCAAACCTGAGAGCCTGCCCCGCGTGGTGGCTGATCTACCCCCGATGAAGGGACGGGGCAGCTTTCCCATCGGGGCGCTGCGGCTCGGCCCGGCGGCCAAGGAGGCGATCGCCGCGCTGGAAAGTCCGCGATTCCGCGCCATCATCGCCGAAAAACTCGGGCTCGACCTTCAAGACGCGCCACTGATGACGACGCTGCGCGGCAATTCCGGCGCGCAGGACGGGCAGATCCATACCGATAGCAGCGCCAAGCGCGTCACCATCCTGCTTTATCTCAACCCCGCGGAGGGCGCCGCCTGGGCCCGGCAGGAGGGCTGCCTGCGTTTGCTGCGGGATGGCCATGACCTTGAGAACTACGCGGTGGAGGTGCCGCCGGTGGAGGGCACGCTGCTGGTCTTCCCCAACGGCCCGACCAGCTGGCACGGCCATAAACGCTTCATCGGCCAGCGCTATGTGGTGCAGATGAACTACATGACCACCAGCGCCAAGGCCCGGGCCGAGCTGCGCCGCCACCATCTCTCCGCCTGGGTCAAACGCCTCACCCGCGCCGCCTGAAGGTTCCGCCCGGCCCCGATTCCGGCTAGAACCGGCGCGATGCTCACCGACCTGCCCAACCTCCTCACGCTTTCGCGCATCGCCGCCATTCCGCTGCTGGTGGTGCTGGAGGCGGTGGGCACGCCAGGGGCGGGTTTCGGCGCGGCGCTGCTCTTCACCCTCGCGGCGATCACCGATTATCTCGACGGCAAGCTGGCGCGGGAATGGTCCCAGCTTTCCGATTTCGGCCGCATGCTCGACCCCATCGCCGACAAGCTGCTGATCGGCGCCACGCTGATGTGCCTGGTCGGCTTCGGCCATATGCCGGCCTATGGCATCTACCCCGCCATCGTCATCATGCTGCGGGAGATTCTGGTCTCCGGCCTGCGGGAATATCTGGCCGGCATCCGTGTCGGCCTGCCGGTGACCCGGCTCGCGAAATGGAAGACCGGCGTGCAGATGGTGTCGCTCATTTTGCTGCTGCTGGGCAATTCCGGCGCGCGCTGGCTGGGCCTCGGCTTTGTGCCCGCGAGCGGCGCCGGCTTCGTCCTGCTCTGGCTGGCGGCCGGACTCACCTTGATCACCGGCTGGGATTATCTCACCGCCGGGCTGCGCCATGCCGGGTCCGGCCAGTGACCCGCCGCAGCGAATCAGTTTCCCGGACGCGGCGCTTGCGCTAACGTGGGGCGGGTTATCGTATCAAGGAGCCACAGCTTGCGCATCCCCCTGGCCGTGATGACGGCATTCTGCCTGACCGGCTGCGCGGGAGGCGGCCAGTTCGCCGATCATGCGCTGTGGCCTTTCGGCAATCCCAACACGCCGCAAGGAACCAGCGAGACGGCGCAGCGCGCTTTGGGCAAGAATCCGCAAGTACCGCCATTGGAGCCGCAGCCCGGCAATGTCTGGCCCGGGCCGGTGCAGCCCATGCCGACGCTGAGCGAGGTGGAGAAGAATTCTGACCTGCCGCTGGGCCAGGGCTACACCCCCTCCCTGCCCTCGCCCTACCCGCCGGGCCAGGGGCCGCAGGTTAATGGCGCGGAGGGCATTACGGCGGGCGGGGATCTCTACCCCAGCGTGAACGGCGCGCCCCAGCCCGTGCTCGCCGTGCCGGGCGACGCCCGCTAGCCGATGCGCGTGCGCTACTTCGCCTGGCTGCGCGAGCGCGTGGGGCTGAACGCGGAGGAGGTGGAACCGCCCGCCGGGGTGGCAACGCCGCGCCAGCTCATCGCCTGGCTGCGCGGGCAGAGCGCAGCCCATGCCGACGCCTTCGCCGACGAAACGTTGATCCGCTGCGTCATCGGCGACGATTTCCACGACCTCGACACCCCCTTCGGCGCCGCCAGGGACCTCACGTTTCTCCCCCCCTTCACCGGTGGCTGACCATGCGGCTGACAGCGGTTCAGGCGGAGGATTTCGACACGGCGGCGCTGCTCGCTCAGCTGAGCAGCATAGGGGTGGGCGGCATCGCCAGCTTCATCGGCATCGTCCGCCCCGCTGACGATGACGCCCTCGCCGCGCTGCGGCTGGAACATCACCCCCGCCTGGCCGGGCCGGCCCTGGCGCGCCTCGCCACGGAGGCGCAATCGCGCTGGCGCTTGCGGGGCGTGGTGATCATCCACCGCACCGGGCGGCTCCTGCCCGGGGAAAAAATTGTTTTTGCAGGCACTGCCAGCGCCCATCGCGCGGAGGCCCTCACCGCCACCGCCTATCTCATCGACCAGTTGAAGACCCGCGCGCCGTTCTGGAAAGCAGAGGAATACAGGAATGGCACGCTGCGCTGGGTGGAAGCCCGCGCCGCGGATGAGGCCGCCGCCGCCGCCTGGGGCGAGACGGTGAATTTGCCACCCGGCTAAGCTCGGTTATAGGAGCGCCACCATGAACCTCAAAGATCATATTCGCGGCATCCCCGATTTTCCCAAGCCGGGCATCCTGTTCTACGACATCTCGACCCTGCTGCGGGACGCGGATGCCTGGCAGGTGGCCATGGGGCGCCTCGCCAACCGGGTGCGGGTTTATAACCCCGCCATCCTGGCCGGGGTGGAGAGCCGGGGCTTTCTGCTGGCCGCGCCGCTGGCGCTCAAGCTCGGCTGCGGGTTCGTCATGCTGCGCAAGCCCGGCAAGCTGCCTGGCCGCACGGTGGGGCTGGATTACGCGCTGGAATATGGCACGGACCGGATCGAGATCCAGGCGGACGCGGTCTCGCCCGGTGACCGCGTGGTGGTGGTGGACGACCTGCTCGCCACCGGCGGCACCATGGCGGCCGGGATCAAGTTGTTGCGCAATGTGGGGGCGGAGGTGGTGGCTGCCGCGGTGATGATAGAACTCACCGCCCTGCGCGGGCGGGAGCGGCTGGACGTGCCTGTGGAAGCGCTGATGCAATACGAAGATTGACGCGGTGAGCAACATGCGTCATCTCCGGGTCTTTGAGGAGACGCGGAAACCGCGCAGAATGGACCGCCGCTATTTTCTCAGCGCTTTGGCCGGAGCGGCGATGCTGCCGCGTTGGGCTCGTGCCCAGGCACTGGCCGCGTCGGGGCCGCTCAACCTGCTGGTCGGCGGGCCGGAGGCCGGCCAGGCCAGCCGCTGGGGCAATGCCTTCGCCCTCGCCATGGCCAATGCCTATCCCGGTTCCCCCAACATCGTGGCCGAGCCGGTGGGCGGGCTGGACGGCGTCTCCTGCGCCAACCGGCTCGACACCCAGGTGATGCCGGACGGGCGCACCGCCGCCCTGCTGCCCGGCGCCGCCCTCATCGCCTATCTCACCGGCGATTCGCGCGTTCATTTCGACCCGACGCGCTGGACCTCTCTGCTGGCGGGGTGCAATTCCGGTGTGCTGATGCTACGCGCGCCCAGCGGTAGCCCCCCTAGCCTCGCCACGCTGCAAGCCATGGCGCCGCTGCGTCTCGGCGCGGCGCAGCCGCAAAGCACGGATCTCGCGGCACTGCTGGGGCTGGCCCGGCTCGGCGTGCGCACAGAGCCGGTTTTCGGCCTGCATGGCAGCGCCGAGAAAACCCAGGCTTTCATCGCCGGGGCGGTGGATGCGGTGTTCATCTGCGATGAGGGCACGCCCGAGGATCTCACCCCTCTCCAGGCCTCCGGGGCAAGGCCGGTTTTCTGCATCGGCGCGCCCGGCCCGGATGGCGCCGCCCTGCCCGACCCGCAATTTCCCGGCCTGCCTCTGGTCCCGGCACTCGGCCCCGCCGTCAGTCCGCTCCTGGATTCCGCCTACGAGGCGGCGGCCGCCGCCGCGCGGCTGGATTTTTTGCTTGTGCTGCCGCGTCTCACCGACCCCGCCGCCGTGGCGCGCTGGCGCGTTGCCGCCCAGGCGGCCGCCGCCAGCCCGGCGGTGCAAGCGGCGGCCGAGGCCAGCTCCGTCTCCCTGCAGCCGGCCACGGTGCTGGCCAATTCGCTCACCACCCTCTCCATCATCCCCGCCGAGCAGAGCCAGCTCATGGCCTTCCTGGCGAAGGCCTATGGCTGGCAGCCGGGCTGAACGCTTGGCGAAACCCGTCACCCTCTATGCTTGCACCGCCTGCGGCGCCGTCACCGCCAAATGGTCCGGGCGCTGCGAATCCTGCGGCGCCTGGAACACGCTGGAGGAGCAGGCCGCGCCCCGCCCCTTGCCGGGCGGGCTCAAGGAATCCCGCCGGGCGGGAACGCGCATTGAATTCGTCGGGCTCGAGGGCACCACCCCGCCGCCGCCGCGCGTGCCCACCACAATCGCCGAGTTCGACCGGGTGCTGGGAGGCGGGCTGGTCCCGGCCTCGGTAGTGCTGGTGGGGGGCGATCCCGGCATCGGCAAATCCACCCTGTTGCTCCAGGCCAGCGCCGCGCTGGGCCGCGCCGGGAGGGAGGTCGTCTATATCTCGGGCGAGGAATCCATCGGCCAGATCCGCATGCGCGCCGCGCGGCTCGGCCTCACCGCGGCGCCGCTGCGCCTGGCCGCGGCCACCCAGCTCGGCGATATTCTCGCCAGCCTGCCGCAATTTCCGGAGGCGGCGCTCGTCGTCATCGATTCCATCCAGACGATGTGGACGGAGAGCGTCGATTCCGCCCCCGGCTCGGTCACCCAGGTGCGCGCCAGCGCCTTCGAGCTGATCCGCGCCGCCAAGACCCAGGGCTTCGCCCTGCTGCTGGTGGGGCATGTCACCAAGGAGGGCGCCCTGGCCGGGCCGCGCGTGCTGGAGCACATGGTGGATGTGGTGCTGCATTTCGAAGGTGATCGCGGCCACCAGTTCCGCATTCTGCGCGGCATGAAAAACCGCTTTGGCGCCACGGATGAAATCGGCGTGTTCGAGATGACCGGGCGGGGCCTGGCCGAGGTCGCCAACCCCTCCGCCCTGTTCCTGGCGGAGCGGCGCGGCAATGTCGCGGGCAGCGCGGTGCTGGCGGGGCTGGAAGGCTCGCGCCCCGTGCTGGTCGAGATCCAATGCCTGCTCGCCCCCAACCCTGGCGGCGCGCCCCGGCGCTCGGTCATTGGCTGGGATGCCGGCCGGCTTTCCATGCTGCTGGCGGTGCTAGAGACGCGCTGCGGGCTCAAGCTCGCCATGAACGACGTGTATCTGAATGTCGCGGGGGGGTTGCGGGTTACCGAGCCCGCCGCGGATCTGGCGGTGGCCGCGGCGCTGATCTCCGCCGCGGCGGACGTGCCGACCGACCCGGAGATGGTGTTCTTTGGCGAGATCGGTCTCTCCGGCGAGGCCCGCCAAGTGGCGCAGACCGAGCTGCGGCTGAAGGAGGCGGCGAAGCTGGGCTTCACCCGCGCCGCCGGGCCGAAACGGGTGGCGGGGGGCGCGGCGCGGATGAACGTGCCAAAATCGCTGACGCTGATTGAAATCGGCCACCTGACCGACCTTGTAGGGGTGATCGCCGCCCGCCCGCGCGGGACGGCGAAACAAAAGGAGGCCGGATGACCTGGGTGGATGCCGTAATTCTGGGCGTGGTGGCACTATCCGCCCTGTTTTCCATGGTGCGCGGCTTCGTGCGCGAAATGCTGGGCCTCGGCGCCTGGATCGGCGCGCTGCTCGCCTGCTTGCAATTCAACGCGCCGCTCCAGCCCTATATCGCCTCGCTTTTGCCGGCCGGCCTCAAGCATTTCGCGGTGTATGGGGCTATGGGGGTGGTGTTTCTGGTGGCGCTCATCGTGCTCAGTCTCATCGTCAGCCTCATCGCCGGGCTGGTGCGGGCCTCGCCGCTCTCGGGGCTGGACCACTCGCTTGGCATCCTGTTTGGCCTCGCCCGCGGCGCGGTGATCATCGTGCTCGCCTATATCGCGCTCGGCATGGCCGAACCCGCCAATGCCTGGCCCGCCCCGGTGGCGCAGGCCCGCCTCCTGCCTCTCGCCTATGACGGGGCGAAATGGCTCACCAGCTTCCTGCCCCCGCCATACCAGCCCAAGGTCCAGCCCTTGCCCGGCACCCAGCCCGCCGGGGCGGAGAGCGGCCCAGCGCCAGTCCCTGATGGCAAAACCCTGTAGGCCTGACCAGCAACCTTTCAGTCGCCAGGGGTCAGCCCGTAAGGCGCCAGTAATGCGGGGGGGAGGGCCTCCCCCGTGAAGCGCGCCGCGCGCCGCCCGGGAGCCAGCCCCAGCGGCATGGCAATTTTCAGGGTTTGCCGCGCCACGGCCGGGGCAGGGTCGTGCCAGGAAATATCCGGGCGCAGGCGCAGAAATTCGGGCAAAAGAAACGTATAATGCGTGCAGCCCAGGGCTATGGCGTCAATGCGCTCCCCGCCCGGCTGGATGAAAAGCGGGGCGATGACCGGTTCCACCTCCACCTCCCCGCCCCGGAATTTATCTTCCGCCAGCGCCGCGAGATTGGGCGTGCCCAGACTGAGCACCGCGCAATCAGGCGCATAATGCTCGATCAGCCCATTCAGATAGGGCCGGCGCACCGTGGCGGCGGTGGCCAATATGCCGATGGTGCGGGTATGGCTGGCGGCGGCGGCGGGCTTGATGGGCGGCACGCACCCGATGAAGGGCAAAGAAAAGGCCGCGCGCAGCGCCGGCAGGGCAATGGTGCTGGCGGTGTTGCAGGCAAGCACCACCGCCTCCGGCGCGTCCCGGCGGATCGCCTCGCCGATGACGCCGAGAAGATGCGGCAGGAGCACCTCATCGGATTTTTCGCCATAGGGAAAGAAGGCGTTATCGGCCAGGTAAAGAAGCGGCAGGCCGGGGGCGAGATCGTTCAGCGCGGCGACGACGCCCAGCCCGCCAATGCCGGAATCGAAGACGAGAATGGCCATGGGATTTAGAAATCCTCGCGCTCGGCGAATTCCACGTCGCGATGGACATGAATGGACATCAGCACGCCGAACCCCAGCATCACCGCCGTCAGGGCCGAACCTCCATAGGAGATCAACGGCAAGGGCACGCCCCCGACCGGGATCAAACCCATCACCATCGAAAGGTTGACGAAGCAATACAGGAAGAAATTGGTGGCGATGCCGAGCGCCACCAGCCGCCCGTACACATGGTCACAAGACAGCGCGGTGTAGTAGGCGAGCGCGACGATGGCCATCAACAGCCCCAGCACGGCGACCGAGCCAAAGAAGCCGAACTCCTCGGCGATGATGGTGAAAACGAAATCGGTTTGCTTCTCGGGCAGGAAATTCAACTGGTTCTGCGTGCCGTGCAGAAACCCCTGGCCGAAAAACCCCCCGGAGCCGAGCGCGATCTTGCTCTGAATGATGTTATATCCCGCCCCGAGCGGGTCGGAGCCAGGGTTGAGAAAAATATCGATGCGCGCCTTTTGGTAAGCGTGGAGATGATCATAGATCACAGGGGCGCAGACGCCGATGACCACGGCCACGAGCGCGAACCACCACCAGCGCACCCCCGCGCCCAGCATCACCGTGGCGCCCACCGCCCCGGTGATCACCGCGGTGCCGAGATTGGGCTCCTTGAGAATCAGCACCATGGGAAGCAATGTGGCGGCGATGGCGGGCGCCACGAACAACAGGCTGCCCGTCTGTTCCGGCGTCGCGCGCTTGAAATAGCTGCCCAGCGCCATGACGAGAAACAGCTTCATTAATTCCGAGGGCTGGATCTCAACGCCTCCCACGGTCATCCATCGCCGCGCTCCCAGCCCGACATGACCAAACTTCAGCACCGCGACCAATAATACGACGCCCAGCACCCAGGCAGGCCAGGAAAATTTCTCCAAGATCCGGATATCCACCATGGCGATGCACAGCATCAGCGCCAGCCCGGTGCAGAACCGGGTGAGCTGGCTGAGAGCGTAAGGGGAGGAAGAACCGCCCGCGGCGGAATAGAGCGCGGCGTAACCTACCCCCGCCAGCAGGCAGAGGCAAAGCACGAACAGCCAGTTCACCCGCCCCAGCTTGCGGGCGAGGCCAAAGGAACGTTCCCTGAACGGGCGGCGCAGACCGATCTCGCTCTGCCCGATCATGCGCTCTCCCCCTGCGGCATGGTGGAGGGCGGCTCCGGCGGCGGGTTGGCAAGGGGCACGTCGCGCCCTGCGGGGTCATGCAAAAGCGCATAGGTCATCAGGTCATGGGCGAGGGGGGCGGCGGTCTGCGCCCCGAAATTTCCATGTTCGATCAGCACCGAAACCGCGTAGCGCGGGTTGTCGTAAGGCGCATAGGCCACGAACCAGGCATGGGGCCGCCTTTCCCAGGCCATCGTCATATCATCGAAGTTTTTCATCTTCTCGGCGGCGCTGTTGTTGTGCACCTGGGCGGTGCCGGTCTTCCCCGCCATTTGCACCCCAGGCAGGGTCAAACGCGAGGCATAGGCCGTGCCGGCCGGGGTGTTCACCACATCGAACAAGGCCTGGCGGATAATGGCGAGGTGGCGCGGGTCAACCCCCAAAGGCGGCGCGGCGCCGGGCACGGAATCCGGGTGCAGCGCGCCGCCCACACGCCGGGTCAAATGAGGCGTGACGGCATTGCCGCTGGCGATGCGGGCGATCATGGTCGCCTGAGCCAGCGGGGTGAGCTGGGTGTAACCCTGGCCGATGCCCTGCACCACCGTGCTGCCCTGCACCCAGTGGATATGGTGGCCGCGCGCCCAGTCCAGCGTTGGCACCAACCCGGTTTGGGCATGGGGTATGTCCGAACCCAGATCCACGCCCAGGCCCATCAGCCCCGCCATCTCGGCGATCCGGTTGATGCCGGTCATCAAGGCGGTTTTGTAGAAAAACACGTCGCAGCTCACCTGCAGGGCGGTGACGAGGTTGATGCTGCCATGGGCAACGTGATTATCGCACCAGAACACGTGATCACCCAGCTGCAGGGAGCCGGGACAGGTCAGAATGGTGTCCGGTGTGAGCGCGCCGCACTTCAACGCCGCCAGCGCCACGGTGGGCTTGAAGGTCGAGCCGGGGGCGAACAAGCCGGCGGCGGCCTTGTTGAGCAGCGGGTGGTGGGGATCCTGCATCCAGGCATTCCACACATCCTTCGGCACGCCCTTGTCGAAGAGGGCCGGGTCGAAGGCGGGCGTGCTCGCCAGCGCCAGAACCTCGCCATTGGTGGCGTCCAGCATCACCACGGCGCCGGTTTGGTTTCCCAGGCCCTGCATGGCAAATTGTTGCAACCCGGCATCCAGAGCCAGGGCCACGGTCCTGCCCGGCGTTCCCGCGTCCTGGGCCACCACGCGCACCACCTCGCCATGCACATTCGTCTCGGTCTGGACAAAGCCGGGGCTGCCGCGCAACGCCAGATCATTCGCATCCTCGGCCCCCGACCGCCCCACCCGCATGCCCGGCAGGGCGAGAACCGGGTCCTGCTTCGCCTCCTGCTGGTCCGGGCGGGCGACGTAACCCACCGCATGCGCCGCCACCGCCCCCAGCGGATAGACCCGGCTCGACCCTTCCTCGACCACCACGCCGGGCAGGTTCGGCGTATTCACCTCGATCAGCGCCATATCCGGCCAATCCAGCCAATCCTTGAGCAGCACCGGAATATAGCCCGGCCGGTCAGCCAGATCCTGGGCGATGCGTGTCTTTTCCTCATCCGAGAGCGGCACCAGGCGGTAGAAGTTTTCCAGCACCGCATCCGGTTCGGGCGCCATCGCCTTCATGAACAAGGCGCGCCAATGCTGCTGATTTCCCGCGATGATGGCGCCGAACCGGTCGGTCATCACCCCCCGCTCGGGTGCTACGAGCCGCTCGGAGATGGAATTCTGCTTCGCCATCGTCGCGTATTTGTCGTGGTCGCCCACCTGCAAATGGTAGAGCCGGGCGGTGATACCGGCGAAAACCGCCGCCTGCCCCACGCCGATCAGCAAAGCCCGGCGAGTGAAGGACGCGCGGGCGCGGGCGTGGCGTCTCATGCCAGTTCTACCGCCGCCGGGCCGCGATGCGCCCGGATAAGCAGCGCCGCCAGGCCGGGGTAGAGGCCGGCGGCGAGCAGCGCCTGCATCAAGACCGGCCCCAATGGCAAAAGCATCAGGTTAAGCGCGGATTCCGCCGCCCAGGAGAGGCAGGCGCTGAGCGATGCCAAGGCGATGAACGCGGCCCAGACCAGAAGAAAACCCGCCGGGACCAGCTGGCGGCGCAGCGCCAGGGTCGTCCATTGCAACCCCAGGAGAAGAACCGCCCACACGCCAAAGGAGGAGAGACCCATCACGTCCAGCAGCAGGCCACAGAGCACGACCAGCGGCGCGGGCAGCGAGGCCGGCCGGTAAAGCGACCAAAAATAAATGCATCCCATGGCATAGACCGGGCGCAGCGCCGCCTGTCCCGCTATGCCGAAGGGCATGCCGAGCACGAAGAGGCCGAAGATCAGCGTCGCACAGGGAAAAAACCAGCGCGAGGCCGCGTCGAGTTGCCGCCACGCGTTGAGGGGGCGGCGTAGAACGGGTCCGCTGGCCATGGTTCAACGCTTCCGGCGATGCCTCACCGCCGCCGTGTCCGGCCTCATGTGGGGGATCGGCGTGAGAGCGGGCAGATTATCCGGGTAGCTGAACAGGCGGAGGACCCGCAACGCGCCGAGATCGGCCAGGGGCAGCACCATCGGCTGGTTCTGGGCGTTGTAATGCACCACCCCCACCGGCAGGCCGGGCGGGAAGGCTCCGCCCTCGGCGCTGGTCAGAACCATCGCCCCTTCGGCCGGAGGCTGCCCGGGCACCCAGTAGAGCAGGGACGGGTCAGGGCCATTAACGCCCGCCATCAGCGCGGGCGCGCCCGCCGCGCCAATCGCCACGGGGACGCGGCTGTTGATGTCGGTGATCAGCAATACGCGGGCGGAGCGGCTTCCCGCATCCACCACCCGGCCGGCGAGTCCCCGCCCATCCATCGCCACCGCGCCGATCAGACTATGCGGATCGCCATTGGCGGGCGGCACGAGCGCCAATACGGAGCGGGCGTAAATGCCGCCCGAATCCGCGACCACCTGGCCAGTGAAGAACTCCGGCGTGGGGGCGGGCACGTAATGCAGCTCCGCCTTCAGCGCGTCATTCTGCGCCTGGAGCGCCATCGCCACCTCCTGCCATTGCAGCAATTCGGCGTTCTGCGCCCGGAGCTGGGCATTCTCCGCGCTCAATTCGAAGAGATGGCCGATCTCGCCAGTACCATGTTCAGCGGCGCGGATCGGCCCAGAAACCAGCATATAGGCGGGGGCGAGAATATCGTCGAGCGCGGCGCGCAGACGGTTCGCGATATTCTGGTCCGCGCGCCCGATTAGCACGCAGCCGAGCGAGAAGATCAGCATCACGGGCAGGGTGAGACGCGATAAGGCCTGGCGGAACGGGACCGATAATCTGATCACCGGAAACCTATCTTTGAAGAGGGGGACACACCAATGACCAGCCCATACAGCCAATTTGCTTCGCCGCCCAGGGGCGCATGGGAGGATTATAGCGATTTCATTTTCGAATGGTTAAATACATGCCCGTTGCTGCCCTCATCCCGCGAAACCTGGGCATGGCAACCCCTCGATGCCGGGATCAAGCTCGAACAACCCGCCCGCCATGGGTTCGCGTTGCCGCTGCGCTTCATCGAGCCCGATGGCGGCGGTGGTCACAAACAGCCGGTCCAGCCGCGGGCCGCCAAAGCAGCAACTCGTCACTTGCGAAACCGGCAACGCCAATGCGCGGTCGAATACCCCCTCGGCGGTGAAACGGCTGACCCGCCCTCCGCCCCAATGGGCGATCCAAAGCCCGCCCTTGGCATCCACCGTCATGCCGTCGGGATATCCGTCATCCTCCTTGAAACGGATGAACAATTCGCGCGCGGCCAATCCGCCGCCGGGCCGCTTGGCGTAACGGTACACGCTACGCCTGGCGCTATCCGTATGATAAATATAACGTCCATCCGGCGAGATCGCCGGCCCATTGGGGATGGCCCAGCCCTCATCCACCCGTTCGAGCGAAAAATCCGGCAGGAGATGATAGAACGCGCCCGCCACCTGCGCCTCGGCATCATCCATCGTGCCGAACCAGACACTGCCATCGAAATCGGCCTTGGCATCGTTCAGCCGGTTTCCCGGCTTGTCCGCCTCTATCGTCAAGCGCGGCGTGAAGCGTAGCTCCGGGTCAAGCCGCAACTCCCCAATCTCGTGCCGCGCTCCGGCCAGCCAGCCTCCCGCCCGCCTTGGCACCACCCAGGCGAGGTTATCATGAAATTCCCAGCGCCGCGCTTCGGCCCCGCCTGGCGCGTAGCGGTTCAGCCTATGCCCTTTGATATCCACCCAATACAGGGCGTCCTCCTCCTGGTGCCAAACCGGCCCCTCTCCTAAAATCGCGCCCGCGTCATCGAGCAGCTTCGCCGTCATGTCAGACCCCGGTGACAGTCGTTGATGCTTGAGAGCGTGCGGGGCGGGCGCATCAGCAGGCCTCACCGCGCGCCGAAAATGGCGGTGCCGACGCGGATATGGGTGGCCCCGGCGGCGATGGCGGCGGGAAAATCCCCGGACATTCCCATCGAGCGCACCGGCAGCCCATGCGCGTCCGCCATGGCGGCGAGACGGCGGAAAAACGGCGCAGGGTCAAGGCCGAGGGGCGGAATGCACATCAGCCCCTTGAGCGCCGCCGGGAAGCGAGCGCGCATTTCGCAGATGAACCCATCCGCCATGGCGGCGGGAATGCCGGATTTCTGCGGTTCGTCGCCGATATTCACCTGCACCAGCAAATCGGGCAGCCGCCCGGCCCGGTCAGCGGCGCGGGCAATGGCCTCCGCCAGCCGCGGCCGGTCCAGGCTGTCAATGGAATCGGCCAGCCGCACCGCCTGCTCGGCCTTATTGGTCTGGAGGCCGCCAATAATGTGCAGCCTCGCCCCAGCGACGGGAAATTTCTCCGCCGCCTCCTGGACCCGGTTTTCCCCGAATACGCTCTGACCCGCCGCCATTGCCGCCTCCACCGCGGCTTTCGGCTGGGTTTTGCTGACCGCGATCAGGGTGATTTCCGCCGCCTCTCGCCCGGCGGCGCGGGCTGCCTCAGCGATGCGGGCGCGCACGGCTTCGAGATTCCGGGCGATCAGGTTAGGTTCGGGCATGGATTCACGCTTAATCGCCTGGGGGCGCAGGGTAAAGCGCCGGGCCGCCCGGGCCGATGCCAAGCCGTTGCCGCCGCTCTGGTTTTTCACTGGCGCGGCGCGCGCGCCGGACCCGCTAGCGGTATTGGCGCGCTTGCCCCCGGGTCTGTGCGGCGTGATTTTACGGGACGACGACCGCCCCGACCGTCTGGCCCTGGCGAAGGCGGCGGCGCGGCTATGCCGCGCCCGCGGCCTTACCCTTCTCATCGCCGGCGATGCGCGGCTCGCCGCCAGCCTCGGCGCGGGGCTGTATGTGCGCGGCGGCAAGGGGCCGCCCAGGCGGCGGCGGGGGTTGCGCGGCGCCTCGGCCCATAACCACGCCGAGCTTCGCCAAGCCCGCCGCGCCGGGGCCGATTTCGTCTTCATCTCACCTGTTTTTCCCACGGCCAGCCATCCCGGGGCACCCAGCCTGGGTGCGGCGGGCTGGCGGCGCCTCGCCCGCCTGGCCAGACCGCTAAGACCCTTCGCCCTGGGAGGAATTAACGGCGCCCGCGCCGCCACGCTCGGCCCGGCTTGCGCCGGGGCGGGCGCGATTGACGCGTTTTCTTGAGCGCGCTGGCCCGATTAAACCGGGCGCGAGGGGTCCGAAAATCACCGCCAAAAACTATATAAAAATAATGGGGAATATGAGCAGATTTTGTCACGGATTTGTCATTTTCCCTTATTCAGTCATCATATTACCGGAGGTTAATTTCACATAGTTGTCATATAGATGTGGCCTTCCCGCCACAGGCCCGCGAATATGCGGCCTCGCCCCTTTTCGCCGATTGCGGATGCGTAAAGATGACGATTAAACGCGTTCAGCACCCGGCTTCCAGCCGATGCCTTTGGAGTTCAGGGGGGCCTTCCGGGCCCGAAAATTGAGACCATCAACTGGCGGATAAGGAGATGAACTGATGCGCAAATTACTTATGGCCTCCGCGGTCTCGCTGCTCGCGGCAGGCACGGCCTGGGCGCAGCCGGCCAAGCAGGTGGCCGCGCCTGGCACCATCGTCGTTCATCTGAACGGCTATTTCCAGTATTCGGTCGGTGATTTCGGCTCCACCAACATGAAGGGTGGCAGCGTTGCGGCGGGCACGGCCTATAAACTCAACAACGTCGCCACAGCGGGTGATTTCCGCCTTTTCCCCGGCTTTGATGCGCAGACCGTCAATGGCATCTGGTATGGCTTCCAGGCTGAGTTGCGTACCGCCACCACCCCTGCCGGCAAAGGCGTCAGCAATTCTTCCACCAGCGGCTTCAGCGGCATTTATGTCCGCCGCGCTTACGGCTATCTCGGCACGCCCAATTATGGCTACGCCCGCTTTGGCCAGACGGATGGCGTTTTCTCCCTCATGCAGACGGGCGTGATTGAAAATTTCGGTGATGGAGCGCAGTGGAATGGCGACGGCACGCCGGTGTTGATGTTCCCCGGCACCGCGCCCGGTAATTTCATCTACGCGGATACCGGGGCGCTCTATGCCACCGACAAGATCGTCTACCTCACCCCCACCGTCTCGGATGGCATGCTGGGCGGCTTCTTCTCGGCGGGCATCAGCTTCGAGCCCAATTCCAATGGTCTCAAGGAAGGCTATGCCAGCCCTGGCAGCAATACCGGCGCGAATGACAGCTCCATTTACGGTGGCAGCAACAGCCGCCGCCGCAACACGCTGGATCTCGCCGTCACCTATGGCCTCAAAGCCAATGGCTTTGAAAACAAGATCTCCATCGGCTATCTGCACGGGTCGCCGCTCGGCATTCTTGGCCCGGTCTCCTCTCACCCCGCCGCGCCCTATGGGTACGATGAGCTGAGCGTGTTCCAGGCCGGCGCCCAGACCACCTATGCGGGCCTGACCGTGGGCGCGAACATCAAGACCGGCCAGGTCGAGGATGGCTACAACCTCAAACCCAAGGGCACCCGCAACGGCCTCACCTATATCGTTGGCGCCTCTTACATGATGGGGCCATATATCCTCGGCGTCAGCTACTTCAACGGCCAGACCTCCGGCGTCTACACGCCCGGCAGCACCAAAGTGGCCCGCACGTTGAGCGAGTACGGCGTCGCCGCCGGCGCGAATTACATTGTCGCCAAGCCGTTGAACTTGTTCATTCAATATATGTACGGCCATAAGCACCAGCCCGGCGCGCAGACGGTTAGCTCCGTCTCCAATTACTTCGGCGCCAACGGCAACGCCCAAGTCCAGCTCATCGCCATCGGCGCCACCATCAAATGGTAGGATGGTGATCCGGCGCGTATAGAGCCCTTACGGAAGGGCGGCGGTTTCCGCCGCCCTTTTCGTTGCGGGTCCCTTGGCGGAATGAAGGTTGAAGGCTAAACAGCACGGCAGCTTAGGGCTTGGAGAGAGAATTGAGGATCATTCAGCATATCGCCGTCCCCGCCGGCCTGACGCTCTGCCTGGTCTCCTTGAGCGCTTGCGGCGGGGTAAAAACCTCCAACCCCGATATTAATAATTATGAGCAAGGCAGCGTCGGCGCGCCCGCCTCCGGCTCTGGGTCCCTGTTCACTTTAGGCAAGGGCGCGGGCGGGGGCGCGGGGAACAGCAACATTCAGGTCAACGCCTATCTTTGGCGGGCGACACTCGATGTCCTCTCCTTCATGCCCCTCGTCTCGGCTGACCCCTTTGGCGGCGTCATTATTACCGATTGGTACAGCCCGCCCTCCGAGCCCGGCACCCGCTTTAAGGCCAATGCCTATATCCTCAGCAAAACCCTGACGGCGAACGCCATCCAGGTCAGCGTGTTCGAGCAAACGCAGCAGAACGGACAATGGGTCGACGTTCCGGCCGACCCCTCGCTCGCCGCCGGTCTTGAGGATCGCATTCTGGCCCGCGCCGCCGACCTCCAGGCCGCCGCAAAAAACACGAAGGAATAAACGCCCCGCTAGCGGCCTATCCGATTTGATTGATAACGGATGGTGCTGATTTGAGCGTGTCAGGCTGCGTGGAGGGGCGCGAGCCCCCGGCAGTGGTAAGCGAGAGCGATCAGCCGCCACTTCATTGGCGACTTGCCGAGACCGTGAAGAGCGTTCCCTTTGATGAAACACTCTAGGCGGGGGTGGCGGGGTGGGCTAGGAAGGACGCGCCGTCTCCGTAGCTCAGCAGGATAGAGCACAGGATTCCTAATCCTGGGGCCGTGGGTTCGAATCCCGCCGGGGACACCATTTCATACTGTCTGACAGAATAAGGCTAATGTCGCGTTTCTGCCTGATGGCAGTTCTGGGTGCGGCCCCGCCCTCGTCGGCCATGAAAGCCATCACCATGATGATGATGGCCGAGATCATCGGCACTGGCGAACGACAGGAAGGCTACCGCCGCGCCACCCCGCCTCCCGCTTTGGGCGGCGGAACCTAACCGCTGTATACATTCCAAGGCCGGACGGGACGCTTACCTAAAAATGTCGGCTTATTCCCCGCCCCGCGCGTATTCCTCGTCGCTCACCTTCTCCGCCCAAGCCGCGGTCGCGCCGTTCAGCTTTTCCTGTATCGCGATATGGCTCATCGCCGTGCGGGCAGTGGCGCCGTGCCAGTGCTTCTCGCCCGGGGGAAACCAGACCACGTCGCCGGGGCGGATCGTCTCCACCGGGCCGCCCGCACGCTGGACCCAGCCGCAGCCAGAGGTGACGATGAGAATCTGGCCGAGCGGATGGGTATGCCAAGCCGTGCGGGCGCCGGGCTCAAACGTCACCAGCACCGCCACCGCCCGCGCCGGCTCGTCCGGGCTGTGGAGCGGGTCCATCCGGACCGCGCCGGTGAAATAGTCGTCAGGTCCTTTGCCGGAGGGCTGCGAGCCGGCGCGCTTGATTTCCATGTTTCCTCTCTTTTGTCGTTTGGCGGAACCTCAATGGCCTAGCGCCTGGACGATCTCCTCGGTCATTTTCTTGGCGTCGCCGAAAAGCATCATTGTATTGTCCCGGTAGAATAGCTCGTTCTCAACACCGGAATAGCCGGACGCCATGGAGCGTTTGACGAAAAGAACGGTCTTGGCCTTGTCCACCTCCAGAATGGGCATGCCGAAGATCGGGCTGGCGGGGTTGGTCTTGGCGGCGGGATTGGTGACGTCATTGGCGCCGATGACATAGGCGACATCCGCGGTCGAGAACTCGTTATTGATCTGCTCCAGCTCGAACACGTCATCATAGGGCACGTTCGCCTCGGCCAGCAGCACGTTCATGTGCCCCGGCATGCGCCCGGCCACCGGGTGGATGGCGTATTTCACCTCCACGCCATTGCTCTTGAGAATATCCGCCATCTCGCGCAATGCGTGCTGGGCCTGGGCCACCGCCATGCCATAGCCGGGGACGATGATCACCTTGGAGGCGTTCTTCATGATGAAGGCGGCGTCCTCGGCGGAGCCGGCCTTCACCGCCTTGTCGCCCGCGGCCGGGCCGCCCGCCTGCGCCGCCTCGCTGGAGGTGCCGAACCCGCCCGCGATGACGTTGATGATCGAGCGGTTCATGCCCTTGCACATGATATAAGAAAGGATGGCGCCGGAGGAGCCGACCAGCGCCCCGGTGATGATCAGCGCCATATTGCCGATGGTGAAGCCGATGCCCGAGGCAGCCCAGCCGGAATAAGAGTTGAGCATTGAAACGACGACCGGCATGTCCGCGCCGCCGATGGGGATGATGAGCAGGAAGCCCAGCGCCAGGGAGAGCAGGGCAATGAGCGCGAACAGCGCCGGGCTGCCGCCCGAGGCGACGAAGGCGATGATGAGCAGCACGATGAGGATGCCGATACCGCCGTTCAGCTTGTGCTGGCCGGGAAAAATGATCGGCGTGCCCTTCATAAGGGCTTGCAGCTTGGCGAAGGCGATGAGCGAGCCGGTGAAGGTGATGGCGCCGATGGCGAGGCCCAGCGACATCTCGATGAGGCTCTCGACATGGATGTGATGCGGCGTGCCAATGCCGAAGCTCTGCGGCGCGTTGAGCGCGGCGGCGGCGACGAAGACGGCGGCCAGGCCCACCAGCGAATGGAAGGCGGCGACCAGCTGCGGCAGCGCCGTCATCTTGATTTTCTGCGCCACTACGAGACCGATGCCGCCGCCGATGGCGATGCCAACCAGGATGAGAAGCGCCCAGCTCCAATCCATGCCGCCATGCAGGAAGGTGGCGGCCACGGCGATGAACATGCCGATGATGCCGAACCGGTTGCCCTGGCGGGAGGTGGCGGGGTGGGAGAGGCCGCGCAGCGCCAGGATGAACAGAACCGCCGCGATGAGATACGCGAAGGAGGTGAGGGACTGGTTCATCTGCGCCTACTTCTTCCTGAACATTGAGAGCATGCGATGGGTAACCGCGAAGCCGCCGAAAATATTAACGCTGACCAGCACGACGGCGAGGAAGCCGAAGATATGCGCGACCAGGCTTCCATGCAGCCCCGTGGCCAGCATGGCGCCGACGATGATGACGGAGGAGATGGCGTTGGTGACCGCCATAAGCGGCGAGTGCAGCGCGGGCGTGACGGACCAGACGACATAATAGCCGACGAAGACCGCCAGCACGAAGATGCTGAACAAATAGACGAAAGGCGCGGCGGGCGGCGCGTGCTCGGCCGCCACCGCGGCCAGCCCGGCGGCATTCTGCGCCAGAACCGAGGCCTGATGGGCGAGGTCCGCCGCCTGGGCGGCCAAATCTGCGGGTGTCATGATGGTAAAGCCTCCCTGGCGGTTTAAGCGGCTGGCTTGAAATACGGGTGGACGATCTCGCCGCCCTGGGTCACCAGCGCGCCTTTGATCAGATCGTCATCGGGCTTGAGGCGGGGGGCCTTGGCCTCCTTGTCCCAGAAGGTGGTAAGGAAGGTTAGCAGGTTGCGGGCGTAGAGCTGGCTCGCCGCCACGGCGATACGCGCGGGCCAGTTGCGATGCCCGATGACCGTCACCCCGTTGGCGGTTGTCACCGTCTCGCCCGGCACGGTGGCGGCGCAGTTGCCGCCCGCCTCGGCGGCGAGATCCGCGATGATGGAGCCCGGCTTCATTCCTGCGACCATCTCGGCGGTGACGATGACCGGCGCCTTGCGCCCCTGAACCAGGGCGGTGCAAATGACGATATCGTTCTTGGCGATGGTGCTGGCCATCAGCTCGGCCTGCTTGCGGCGGAACTCATCCGACATCTGCCCGGCATAAGGGCCGGTCTGGCGGGCGCTCTCCTCATCATCCACCCCGACATAGGCCGCGCCCAGGGAGCGGATTTCCTCCTTGGCGGCCGGGCGGACATCCGTGGCGGAGACGATGCCGCCCAGCCGCCGCGCGGTGGCGATGGCCTGCAACCCCGCCACCCCGGCGCCGATGACGAACACGCGCGCCGGAGGCACGGTGCCCGCCGCCGTCATCATCAGCGGAAAGCCGCGGGGAAAGGCGTAGGCCGCCTCGATGACGGCGCGGTAGCCGGCGAGATTGGCCTGGGAGGAGAGCACATCCATGCTTTGGGCGCGGGTGATGCGCGGCAGTAATTCCAGCCCCACCGCGTCGATGCGCGCGGCGGCGAGCGCCGGCGCCAGCGCCGGGTCGGCGGCGGCGCCCAGAGTGGCGATGAGCAGCGCGCCGGGGGCGATGAGGGCGCGCACGGCTTCATCCGGCGCGTTGACGGCGAAGACGATGCCCGCCCCCGCGAGCGCGCTGGCGGCATCCGGCGCGATCTCCGCCCCGGCGGCCGCGAAATCCTCATCCGGGATCGCGGCGGCGATGCCCGCCCCCGTCTCGACCGCCACGGTCAACCCCAGCCCGATCAGCTTTTTTACCGTATCCGGCGTGGCCGCCACCCGGGCCTCTCCCGCACGGCGCTCCTTCAAAACCGCTAGACGCATCAACCTGTCCCTTAACCCTTTAGTGAATTGTTCCGCACCATGGGGAAGCGCTTGGCACAATTCAAGCGGGTTTTACAGGGGCCGTGGACGGTTCATTTCGTGGCGCGCGGCTCCGGCAGTTCGCCCGGCGCGCCGATCCTCACCGCGACATGCCCCTTTTCCGCCGAGAAGCCGATATATTCGTAGGAAAGCCCGGTGCCGGCGATGAATTCCTGGAAAGCCTTGTATTCATGCGCCCGCCAGCCGGGGTAGTTGAAATATTCATCGAAGAGCAGCACGGTGCCGGGTCCGATTCGCCCCCGCAGCGCCATGAAGACCGTCTTGGTGCTGGTGTAGATGTCGCAATCCACATGGATGAAGGCGGCCGGGCCGGGATGGGCGGCGAGAAAGGCGGGCAAGGTTTCCTCGAACCAGCCGGGATGGAGAACCGCATTGGCCGGTACTTTCGGCAGGCGGCCCTTCTGGGTAAAAGCGCCGGCCGCCTCGCGCGTGCCGCTCCAATCTCCCGGCAGGCCGCCAAAACTGTCGAACCCGTGCACTTGGCGGCTGGTCAGCCGGGCGAGGTTGCGCAGGGAGGCGCCGCCGGCCACCCCGAATTCCGCCACCAGCCCCTCCTGCGGGGCGCGGGCGAAGGCGAAGCGCAGCAATTCGTCGCGGTCGGTCAACACCATCGCCTCGCCCATATGGGCGATGACATATTCCACCGCCTCGCGCTTCGCGTGCAGCCGCAGATCGATCCAAAGGTCATTGGCGTAAATGGAATGGAGCAGCTTGCGGTAGGCGCGGGCGTAAAAACCCGAGCGGAAGAAGCCGCGCGACAGAATCGCCATGAATATCTCCCCGCCTATCTGGCTTCCGGCACGCGGGCGGCGGCCAGCGCCTCGGCCTGTCGGGCGGCGAGGCGCGCTTCGTCGTAATCCGCCACGGTTTCCTGAAACAGCCGGCTCCAGTTGAGCCGGGCGCCGAGGCGCATGAACACCGCCCCCAGCCCAATGGCGGAGCGGTCCATCAGCACGAATTCGCGCGGCGGCCGCACGCCGCCGGTGCGTTGCAGCCCGGCATGCACCCTTTGCGCCACCTCGCGCCCGAATTCGGTGCCCTCACCCTCCTGGATCGGCCGCACGCGGTCCTCGATCAAAGGCTGGTAGAGGAATCTGGCCCAGTCGTTGAGTACCGCGATCTGCTCGGCGGTGATGTCCTTGAACCCCCAGATATCATAGGCGTGGCGGGCGCGGGCCTCGTCATCGTCGCGCACCGCGGCGTAGAGCTCCAGAACGCCGGAGACGAAACGGGGAGGGAACACGCGGATGGAGCCGTAATCGAGCAGATTGAGCCCCCCCGCCTCGCCAACCTGATAATTGCCGAGATGCGGGTCGCCATGGATGACGCCGTAGCGGTAGAAGGGCACGTACCAGGCGCGGAACAGGGCGGCGGCGAGAGCGTCGCGCTGCTCCTGGGAGGGATTGCCTTCCATCCAGGCGTGGAAGCCGCGGCCGTTCAGCCAGCTCATCGTCAGCAGCCGGGTGGTGGTGTAAGCCTCCACCGGCTCCGGCACGCCCACATCCGGCACATCCGCCAGCATCAGCCGGTAGAGCCGCATATGCGCCGCCTCGCGCTGGTAATCCAGCTCCTCCCGGAACCGCTCGGCCAGCTCGACATAGATATCATCCTGGATGATGGCGTTATCCATGCGCTTATAGACGGCCATCGCCAGCTTGACCTGGCGCAGATCGGCCTCGATCACGCTCGGCATATCCGGGTATTGCAGCTTCACCGCCACCTCGCGCCCATCCGGCAGGGTGGCGCGATGCACCTGGCCGAGACTGGCGGCGGCCACCGCCTCGCGGCTGAAGGATTGGAAACGGCTCTCCCAATCCGGCCCCAGCTCGCCGGCCATGCGCCGGCGCACGAAGGACCAGCCCATGGGCGGCGCATTGGATTGCAGCTCCGCCAGTTGCTTGGCGTATTCCGGCGGCAGCGCATCCGGCACGGTGGAGAGAAACTGCGCCACCTTCATCATCGGGCCTTTCAGCCCGCCCAGCAGCGCCTTGAGATCCTCCGCATGGCGGGCCTGGTCGGTCTTGATGCCGAAGACGCGCTCGCCGGCGATGCGGGCGGCGATGCCGCCCACCGCGCCGGAAGTGCGAGCCATGCGCCGCACCTCGCCCAATAGATTGCCGCCGCGCTCGCTCATGACATTTCCAGCTCGTCGATAAATGCCGAAATCACATTTAGCCCCTTTTGCCAGAATTCCGGATCGGACGCGTCCAGCCCGAACGGGGCCAGCAATTCCTTATGCCGCCGGATGCCCCCCGCCGCCAGCATCTCACGGTATTTGACGGCGAATGCCGCCTTGTCCGGGCTTTCCTGATAGACGGCGTAGAGCGCATTCACCAGGCAATCGCCAAAGGCGTAGGCATAGACGTAGAACGGGCTGTGGTAGAAATGGGAGACATAGGCCCAGAACACCCGGTAATCCGGGGTGAAGTGAAAGGCGGGACCGAGGCTGCGGCTCTGCACGTCCAGCCAGAGTTCCGCGATGCGGGCGGGGAGCAGCTCTCCCTCGCGGCGCTCGGTATGGAACATGACCTCGAATTCGTGGAAGGCGATCTGCCGCACCACCGTGTTCAGCATGTCCTCCACCTTTTGCGCCAGCATGACGCGGCGGCGGGCGGGATCCCTTTCCGCGTCCAGCAGGGAGCGGAAGGTCAGCATCTCCCCGAAAACGCTCGCGGTTTCCGCCAGGGTGAGCGGCGTGCCCGCCAATAAATAGCCCTGGCGGGAGGCGAGGCTTTGATGCGCGCCATGGCCCAGCTCGTGCGCCAGGGTCATCACGTCGCGCGTCTTGCCGTGGAAATTCATCAGCACATAGGGATGCGCCGAGGGCACTGTGGAATGGGAGAAGGCGCCGCCGGCCTTGCCGGGGCGCGGCGCGGCGTCGATCCAGTGACGCTCGAAGAAGGGACGGAGGGTCTCGGCCAGCTCCGGACTGAAATTCCGGTAGGCCGAAAGCACGATCTCCCGCGCCTCCTCCCAGGTCACCGGCTCGTCGTCTCCGGCGGAGAGGGGGGCGTTGCGGTCCCAATGCTCCAGCCTGGGCAGGCCGAGCCATTTGGCCTTGAGCGCGTAATAGCGGTGGGCGAGGCGGGCATAGGAGGATTTGACCGCCGTCACCAGCGCGTCCACCACCTCATCCTCGACCATGTTGGCGAGATTGCGGAAGGACCAGGGATGCCGATAGGCGTGCCAGTCATCGTCGATCGCCTTATCCTTGGCGATGGTATTGAGGATGAGGGCGAACAGCTTCTCATTCGCCTCCATCGCCTGGGCTATGGCCTTGGCCGCCGCCTCGCGCACCGCGCGGTCGGCGTCGGAGAGCTTGTTGAGCGCCGCGGAGAGGGTGAGGTCTTCGCCCCGCACCTCCAGCCGCAGGCCCGCGATGGTTTCGTCGAACAGCCGTGTCCAGGCGGAATGGCCGGTAACCTCCCTTTCCATGAACAGCCGCTCGATGACATCCTCGCGCTGATGGGGCAAGAACACCCGCAAATCGCGCAGCCACGGCGCGTAATGGGCGAGGGCGGGGTCTTTCAGCTTCTCCGCTAGCGCCGCCTCGGGCACCCGGTTGAGTTCGAGCGTGAAGAACAGGGTCAGGGTGCCAAGCGCGGTGACGCGCTCCGACATGGTCTGGTAGAATTGCCCATGGGCGGGGTTGGAGGATTCCGCCGAGAAGAGCAGCACGGCGTAGGACATGATCTTCCCGGCGATCTCCTGCAACCGCTCATAGTCCTGAATGGCCGCCGCCAATTCCGCGCCGGAAAGCTCCGCCAGCTTGCCCTGATAGGCCGCGGCGAAGCGCTCCGCGCCTTCGCGGACGGCGGCGAGATCGGCCTCAATGCGCGGGTCCTGGGGCGAGGCGTAAAGATCGCCGAGATCCCAGCTGGGCAAGGCGGCCCCGGCCGCCGCCGCTCCATCCGGGTGGCGCGCGATGTGATACTCGTCCATGCCTGCTCCGCTCTGAGTCGCTGACCCCAGATTTAGGCGCTATGGCGCGGAGGTCAAACGGGAGGCGCGGACTTAGCGGTTATCCACCAGCATGACCGGGGTGACGCTCACCTCCGCGACGCCGAGATCCACCAGCCCCAGCTCCTCGGCGGCCCCGCGGGAGAGATCCAGCAAGCGGCTTCCGCGCGGCATGCAGTCATTCACCCGCACGACGATGGAATGAGCGGTGTCATCCGCCAGCGCCACCCGCACGCGCGTGCCGACGGGAATGGTGTGGGAGGCGGCGGTCATTCCCTCGCCATTGAAGGATTCGCCGGTGCAGGTGCGATGCAGGCCACGGCCGGGGCGGTACCAGGAGGCCGTACCGGAAAGCTCCGGACCGGTGGCCACCAAGGCGGGGGCGCGGGGCGGCGGGGGTGAGGCGGGTACCGGGGCGGCAACCGCCATGGCCTGCGGCGCCAAGGCGGGCGGGCGCGATGAGGCGCAGGCCGCCAGCCCGGCGAGAAGGAGCGTGGCCAGAACAGGCGCGAAGCGGCGCCGGGCGGAAGCCGGCATGCCGCAAGGCGTGGGTGCGGTCAGATCCATGCGTCTCTCATGGGGCAAGAATGATGCAATTGCATGGCATATTTCCCTTTGACCGCCAAGCCCCCAGCGGGCAGAAGCGTTCGGCATGACAAGAAGCAAGCCCAAAGACAGGAACGATCCAGAAGAAGGGCCAAGCCCTACCGTGGGGCCAAGCCGCCCGCGGCTTTTTCATCTCCTTGGACCGGGGCTGATCACCGGCGCCTCCGACGATGACCCCAGCGGCATCGCCACCTACTCCCAGGCTGGGGCGCAATTCGCCTATGGGCTGAGCTGGGCGATGCTGATCTCCTATCCGCTGATGGTGGCGGTGCAGATGATCAGCGCCCGCATCGGCCGCACCACCGGCCATGGCATTGCCGGGGTGCTGCGCCTGCATTACCCCCAATGGCTGCTCACCATCATCGTGGTTTTGCTGCTGACCGCCAATATCATCAATCTCGGCGCCGATCTCGGGGCGATGGCGGACGCCATGACCTTGCTCCTCCCAGCGCCGCATGCGCTCTACGTGCTGCTCTTCGCCGCCATATGCGTCTCCATGCAGCTTTTTCTGGAATATACGCGCTATGTTTCCGTCCTGAAATGGCTAACCGCCGCGCTGCTGGCCTATTTCGGGGTGCTGGTGATCGTGCATGTGGACTGGCTGAAATTACTGACCCACACGCTATGGCCGCATATTCAGTGGAACGGGGCGTATTTCACCACGCTGGTCGCGATTTTTGGCACGACGATCAGCCCGTACCTGTTTTTTTGGCAGGCCTCCGAGGAGGTGGAGGATCTGCGCGTTTATCCCCGGCGGACCGATCTGGTCCACGCGCCGGGCCAGGGCCCGGCGGCGCTGCGGCGGATCGAGCTGGACACGTTCATCGGCATGGGGTTTTCCAATCTGGTGGCGCTCGCCATCATCGTCTCCACCGCGGCGACGCTGCACCCGCACGGCGTCACCAATATTCAGAGTTCCGCCCAGGCCGCGGCCGCGCTGGCCCCGCTGGCGGGGAAGTTCGCCTCCGCCATCTTCGCGCTGGGCATTATCGGCACGGGCCTATTAGCCGTGCCGGTGCTGGCGGGCTCCGCCGCCTATGCCATTGGCGAGGCGCGCCGCTGGCCAACCGGGCTCGGCCGCCGGCCAAAGGAGGCGCAGGCCTTTTACGCCACGCTGATCATCGCCACGATCATCGGCATGATCATCAATTTCGCGCCGGTCAACCCGATCAAGGCGCTGGTCTGGAGCGCCGTGATCAACGGCGTGGTGGCGGTGCCGGTGATGGCGGTGATGATGCTGCTCGCCGCCCGGTGCGACATCATGGGTCCCTTCGCGGTGCGGGGCACGCTTAAAGTCTTCGGCTGGCTGGCGACGGGGCTGATGGCCCTGGTCGTGGTGGCCATGCTCGTTCCCTCATTTGCCTAATTGGCTTATCACAAACTTTAGGAATCGCCCTGCCTCGCGGGCCGAGGCGGATGGGGCGCATAAAGGGAATGTCGGTTAACCTTTGCGAGAGGCATAATGCGAACCTCAGATGAGATCCTGAGTAAGGTCCCTGCGGTAACCCTCGGCTTCTGGGTGATCAAGATTCTTGCCACCACTCTGGGTGAAACAGGCGGCGACTCAGTAACGATGACCTGGCTGCACGCCGATCAAAATGCTCACAATGGGGGTTATTTAATCGGCACCGCCATATTCCTGGCGGTGTTCGTAGTGGCGGTGATTGCTCAAATCTCGATACGCAGGTTCAACGCGTGGTTTTATTGGCTGGCCATTATAGCCTCCACGACTGTGGGCACGGCCATGGCTGATTTTTTTGATCGCTCGTTAGGCATCGGCTACACAGGAGGCTCGTCGATCTTATTAGCGTGCGTCCTGTGCTCGCTCGCAGTTTGGTACCTCTCTCTCGGCTCGATAAATGTTGAGACGGTAACGGCGCCGAGAGTGGAGATCTTCTATTGGGTGACGATCACATTTTCTCAGACCTTGGGGACGGCACTCGGGGATTGGATGGCCGACAGCACCGGATTGGGATATGATGGCGGCGCGCTCGTGTTTTGTGCGGGGCTGGCCCTACTGGCCGCCCTGTACTTTTGGACCAAAATCTCACACGTGTTTCTGTTCTGGGCCGCTTTCATATTAACGAGACCGCTCGGCGCGACCGTGGGAGATTTTCTCGACAAACCGACGAACCACGGCGGCCTGGCGCTGAGCCGGCCCCTGGCGTCTGGGGTGATCCTCGCTATAATCGTTGTGCTTATTCTGGTTTTGCCGCAACGGCCAGGACGGCATCCTGAATCGCGCGTGGCATCGCAGGTGCGATAACATTCGGCTGAATGTCTTATCCGTCTGGAACGGGCCGCATGGCATAGGACCCCTCCGGAATTTATGTAAGAAAGCCTCTTTAAGACGTCTGACGGGACACGCCGAGGGCATAACCTACCCCTTCGCGCACGGTTGAAACACCCGTTGGCGAAGATAAGTAGCCATATGGTATTGGCTCCGGTTGCCCCAACCAGCCAGCCAGAAGCTGAGCCGCCCGCCCGTATGTTACGCCGGCACAGGTCCCAGGCCAGGCAGTTCAGGCTTCGGCGTGGCGGTGGGTACGGAGCCGCGGCGGTTATCGGGCATCGGCTCGTCCACCACTTTGCGTATGATCTTCTCGCCACGCAGCACCATCTGGATCTCTTCGCCGGAGAGGGTTTCATATTCCAATAAGCCTCGCGCCAGCCGCTCCAGATCGTCTTTCCGTTCAGTGAGGATACGCTTGGCCTCGGCATAGGCATGATCGATGATCCGGCGGACCTCGTCATCGATCTCGCGCGCCGTCGCCTCGGAGACATTCTTGGCTCCGCCCATCGAGTGGCCGAGGAAAACCTCCTGGCCGCTATCGACATAGGAGACCATGCCGAGTGTCTCAGACATACCCCATTCCGTAACCATGCGGCGGGTGGTGTCCGTGGCCATTTTGATGTCACCGGCCGCGCCGTTGGAGACCTTATCCGGGCCGAAGACGATCTCCTCCGCCGCGCGGCCGCCCATGGCCATGATCAACTGTTGCAAGAGTTTGATCTTGCTCATCGAATAGCGGTCGCCTTCCGGCAGGGACATGACCATGCCCAGGGCGCGGCCACGGGGAATGATGGTGGCTTTATGCACCGGGTCGCATTCCGGCAGGGTGATGGAGCAGATGGCATGCCCGCCCTCATGATAGGCGGTCATCCGCTTCTCCTCCTCTGACATCACCATGGAGCGCCGTTCCGCGCCCATCAGCACCTTGTCCTTGGCGTGCTCGAACTCGGCCATTGCGACGACCCGCTTGCCGATACGCGCCGCGAGCAACGCCGCCTCGTTCACTAGATTAGCGAGGTCAGCGCCGGAAAATCCCGGCGTGCCGCGGGCGATCACCTTGGGGTCCACATCCGAGGCCAGCGGCACCTTGCGCATATGCACCCGCAGGATTTTCTCCCGCCCGGTCACATCCGGGTTTGGCACCACCACCTGCCGGTCGAACCGGCCGGGGCGCAGCAAGGCAGGGTCGAGGACATCCGGCCGGTTGGTGGCGGCGATGAGGATGACGCCCTCATTCGACTCGAACCCGTCCATTTCCACCAACATCTGGTTGAGGGTCTGCTCACGTTCGTCATTACCCCCGCCCAGCCCCGCGCCGCGATGGCGGCCCACCGCGTCGATCTCATCGATAAAAATGATGCAGGGGGCGTTTTTCTTGCCTTGCTCGAACATATCGCGCACGCGCGAGGCGCCGACGCCCACGAACATCTCGACGAAATCAGAGCCGGAAATGGTGAAAAAGGGAACATTGGCCTCCCCCGCGATCGCGCGGGCCAGCAGCGTCTTGCCGGTGCCGGGCGGGCCGACCAGCAGACAGCCCTTGGGGATCTTGCCGCCCAGCCGCTGGAATTTCTGCGGATCGCGCAAAAATTCGACGATTTCCTGTAATTCGCCCTTAGCTTCGTCGATCCCGGCGACATCCTCAAAGGTGACGCGACCCTGCTTCTCGGTCAGCAGCCGGGCGCGGGACTTGCCGAAGCCCATGGCGCGGCCGCCGCCGGACTGCATCTGGCGCATGAAAAAAATCCACACGCCGAGAATGAGCAGCATCGGCGCCCAATTGAGCAGCGCCCGCAGCAGGGGATTCATCTGATCCCCCTCCGGCTTGGCGGTGACATTCACGCCCGCATCCGTCAGCTTGGCGACGAGGGTCTGATCCTCGGGCGCGTAGGTCTCGAAACTCTTGCCGTCCCGGGTCGAGCCGGTGATGTCATGCCCGGCGATGGTGACGCTTTGCACCTGGTTGTTCTTAACCTCGTCGAGGAAGGTCGAATAAGCGATCTGCGAGGTATCGCCTTGCGTGTTCGAGGGCTGGAACACGTTGAACAGAACGACGAGAAACAGCGCCACCACGACCCACAGCGCAATATTCCGACCCAGATTATTCATCTAGACTTTTCCAATCTTACACCGAGACGCTCCACCCGCTCGCGGCATGGAACCCCTCTTCCTGAGCTCACTTGGGTATCATGCAATAAAATCCCAGCCCATTACAACAAAAGCCGCGCGAGGTTCAGGGTTGAAAGGGGCGAGGGGCGGCGGGCAAGCGGGGCTCGAAACGCGCCGGGGCGGGGAAACGGAGCCCCCCTCCTTCGCCCCGCAAGGCGGGCAGGGCCCGCAAGATGAGCCGGGGCAAGCCGTTAAATGGCGGAACACGGGCGGAATCATCGCCGAGAGCGCCCAAACTCAGCCCTTCGGGGACCTCCTCTACCAGCGTGAAGCGATCATCCCATCGCGCATGGCAGGCGGCCTCAACGGGCGGGGCACAAGCGGCTGGCTCACGCGCCAGCAGCCAGCCCGGCCCCAGCCGCCCCGCTGGGAGAATGCGCACACCGCCCAGTGTGGCGGGGCGCAACCCTCCCGCCAGGTGTCTCACCGCCGCGCGCCGGGGCGGATAGAGGCCCCCTCCGATCGTGCGGATCACCGCCGCCAGCGCTGGGGGCGGGGCGGATTCCGCGTCCAGTACCGCATAGCCTTCCGGAAAAAGCTGCGCCCGCGCGGCCAGGAAGGAGGCGGCTTCCTCCTCCTGTTCCTGGCGCGCCGCCGGCCCGGCTGGGGGCAAACCCTTGCCATCCTGGCGAATGCGCACCCGCTCAAACGCACGGGACTGATTGGAGGGATCCTCTACCCACCTCATTCCCCGATTCAGCAGATAGCCGCGCAGCGCCGCCGGTGCGACGCCCAGCAACGGCCGCAGCAGCACGACCTCGCCGCGCGCCGCCCAGCCGGGCATACCTTCGCCGCCACCGGGGCCGCGCCGGGCGCGCATCGCCACCGTCTCTTCCTGGTCGGCTGAGTGATGGCCAAGCGCCAGATAAAGAAACCCCGCCGCCGCCGCCGCCTGGCCCAGCGCCGTCTGGCGGGCTTGGCGGGCGCGGTGTTGCAAGCCCGAGCCAGGCGAGAGGGCAAGCGGCAAGATCCGGCTTGGAATGCCCCGCTCCGCGAGCCGGCCTGCGGTGAGCCGGGCTTCCCTGCCCGCTTCGGGACGCAACCCATGATCAACGATGAGGGCCAGCACGGCTCCACCCCGCGACCGGCAATATTCATGCGCGAGGAGGGCGAGTGCCGTGCTGTCCGCCCCGCCGGAAACGCCCAAAGCCAGGCGGGGCGGGAGACCGAGGGGCAGCAGCGCCTCCAGCGCCGCTGAGAAAGCCTGCTCTACCCGCAATGGGCGCGCTTGGAGACCGCCGAAACATCCGCCTGCATTTTCGCCGCGACATCAGGGAACTGGCTATTGAGCGAGGCGAGCGTGTCGCACGCGGCCTGGTTTTGCTGGATCGCGGCGAGGGAGGAGGCCAGCCCGAGCAAGGCGCGGGGCGCATAGGTGCCGGTATGGTTCATATTATAGGTATTATCGAAGGCGATGGCGGCCTGTTGGGGTTGGCCCTGCGCGGCAAGGCATTGGGCCACCAGATATTGGGCGCGATACGCTTGGGGCGCCGATTTATGATTGGTGACGATGCTCTGGGCCAAACTTTGGGCGGTGGCGTAATCATGTTTTTGATACGCGGCGAGGGCGGCGGCGAGGGCGGATTTCGGGTCGTTCGACGTCGTGCTGGCGGCGGGCGCCGCCGATGCTTGCGGGCTGGACGCGGCCGCTCCGGCAGCGGCGCCGGCGGCGCTGGTCCCGGCCGTCCCCGCCGCCGCGCCGCCATTATTCATCTGGAATTGCAGATCGCCGATTTCTTTTTGCAGCTGGGCGTTCTGGGTATCCACCTGATGCTGGAGGTTGGAAACCTGCCCGCTGAGGCTCTGCACCTGGGACTGTAATTGCTGCACCTGGGTGAGCAGGCTGGCGGTGAGCGAGGTGTCGCCCGAGCCGGAGGGCGGCGGCGGTAAATTATTATTGCCGAGAGCCGAGCCGCCCCCTCCTCCCTGAGCCTGCAATTGCTGGATCTGCTGCTGCAGTTGCAGAATCTCGTTCTGCAGGGCGATGCCTTCCTGGCTTTGAATCAACGGCTGAGCGGCAGCCCCCAGCGGCAGGAGCAGGGCAGCGGCGAGGAGCGGAATTCGGGTGCGCATTGAAACTCCGGTCAGGATCTTTTGGTAAGCCGGTATAGCCTTTTTATGGCACGAAATAAAACCGGCGGCCTGAGGACCGCCGGTTCGTTCACGCTCCGGCAAAGGCCGGGAAATGGCTGCTGGATTACTTGCAGTTCTGCGGGTTGAAGCCCTGAACCGAAGTAATCGCGTTGCGGTTCTGCGCCCAAGCGGATTCATCGTGGCCGGGGGCAACCGGGCAGTCCTTGCCGTAGGAGATCGTTTGAATACGGGAGGACGTCACACCCTGAGCCACCAGATAATCCCGCGCGGCGTTGGCACGGCGCTGGCCAAGGGCGAGGTTGTAGGTCTCGGTGCCACGCTCGTCGGAATTGCCCGCGATCAGCACGTCAACCGAGGGATATTTGGCGAGCCAGGCGGCCTGCTTGCCCAGGGTCGCCTGCGCGTCCGTGTTGAGGTCCGATTTGTCGAAAGCATAAAATACGCGATCGCCAACATTGGCGACCAAATCCTGCTCAGACCCCGGAGCCGGACCGGTGGAGGTCTCCGCGCCGGTCCCGGTATTGGTGGCGGTATTCGTGGGGGTGGAAGAGCAGGCTGCCAGCAGGGCCAGGCCGGCGAGAGCGCCCAAAACTTTGATTTTCATGTTAGGAACCGATCCCTGTCCGAAGTAAGTGAGCAAAAACTTAGCCGATAGTTGCGCAACCAAAAATGGTTACCGCGCCTTGCGGGCTGTACTCTTTCACTATAGCAAGGGTCAAGCGCCGCGTTAATGTAATTTGTTCATCTCGCTGGCAATTCCACCCTTATGGTCGTTTTATTTGCGTCTGTTGATTATTTGTAACACTTTCTCCTTTAGCCCGGCTGGGCCGCCCCGCCTGTTGAAGAATGAGGCCGCCTTGACATTTTCACCCATGCGCGGTCTGCCCACAGGCACAAGATAGAGGCGGATTCAAAATGCAGGGCGAGACTTTGAAGACTCTGGTGGAACACGCGCTTGCCGCCATCGCGGTGGCGGATTTCCCCACGCTTGAGGAATTGCGCATCTCGCTGCTTGGTAAAAACGGTAAGGTCACCGCCTTGCTGAAATCTCTCGGCGGCATGGAGCCGGAGGCAAGAAAGGCGGCCGGCGCGGAAATCAACGCTGCCAAGACCCGTATCGCCGAGGCGCTGGCCGAGCGGCGGGCCGGGCTGGAGGCGGAAAGCCTGGCAGCGCGGCTGGCGGCGGAGCGCATTGACGTGACGGCGCCGCCGCGCCCGGCGCCGCGCGGAGCCATCCACCCGCTCTCGCGCACGCAGGAGGAACTGGCCGCGATTTTCTCGGCCATGGGCTTTATCATCGCCGAGGGGCCGGATATCGAGACCGATTGGTATAATTTCTCCGCGCTCAACATTCCCGCCCACCACCCCGCCCGGGCGATGATGGATACGTTTTATCTACGCGCCCCGGAGACCGCCCGGCCGCCGGTGCTGCGCACCCATACCTCCCCCGTGCAGATCCGCACGATGCTCGATTGGGCCTTGGATGAGGGGCTCAAGGACCAGCCCGGGCCGATCCGCATCATCGTTCCCGGCCGCACCTTCCGGGCGGATCATGACGCCACCCACAGCCCGATGTTCCATCAATGCGAGGGGCTGGTGATCGGTCATGACATCACCCTGGCCCATCTCAAGGGCTGCCTCATCGATTTCCTGCGCGCCTATTTCGATGTTCCGCAACTTCCGGTGCGCCTGCGGGCCTCTTATTTTCCCTTCACCGAACCCTCGATGGAGGTGGATATCGGCTGGAACCGCCAAACCGGGCAGATCGGCGAGGGCACGGACTGGCTGGAGATCGCCGGCTCCGGCATGGTGCACTCCAATGTGCTGGCCAATTGCGGCATCGATCCGCGCCGCTTCCAGGGTTTCGCCTTCGGGGTGGGGCTGGAGCGGCTCACCATGCTCAAGCACGGCATCAACGATCTGCGCCTGTTCTATGAAAGCGATGTGCGCTGGCTGCGCCATTATGGCGTCTCGCCCCTTGCCCCGGCCAGCCTGCACGAAGGATTGTGAGCCGATGAAATTCACACTGTCCTGGCTGAAGACCTGGCTCGAAACCGGGGCGGCGCTCGAAGAGATTCTCGCTACACTCAACCGGATCGGCCTTGAGGTGGAAAGCGTCGAGAATAAGGCCGAGGCGCTGCGCCCGTTTCTCATCGCCGAGATCATCGAGGCGGCGCCCCACCCCAATGCGGACCGGCTGCGCTTATGCCGCGTGCGCGCGGGAGGCGGCGAATATTCCGTCGTCTGCGGCGCGCCCAACGCCCGTACCGGCCTGAAGTCGGTCTTCGCGCCGCCGGGAGCCATCATCCCCGCCACCGGCATGGAATTGAAGGTGGGGGAGATTCGCGGCGCGCGCTCGGAAGGCATGCTCACCAGCTATCGCGAATTGGCGCTGGGAGAGGACCATGAAGGAATCATCGAACTGCCCGCCGACGCGCCGGTGGGCGAATATTATGCCGCCTGGGCCGGGCTGGACGATCCCCTCGTCGAGATCGCCGTCACCCCCAACCGGGGCGACGCCCTGGCGGTGCGCGGCATCGCCCGCGATCTCGCGGCGGCGCGTCTGGGGCGGCTCAAGCCCTTCCAGCCCGCGCTGATCCAGGGTGAGGGAGCTTCCGCCCTGCGCTGGGTGAACGAGTTTGCCGAGGCGGCGCCCTGGGTGCTGGGCCGCACCGTGCGCGGGGTTCGCAACGGGCCCAGCCCTGCCTGGCTGGCGCGGCGGCTGGAGAGCATCGGCTTGCGGCCGATCAACGCGCTCGTGGATATCACCAATTTCTTCACCTACGATCTCGGCCGGCCTCTCCACGTGTTCGACGTGCGCAAGGTGACGGGAGAGACGCTGACCCTGCGCCGGGGGCGGGAAGGCGATAAATTTTCCGGCCTCGCGGGGCGGGAGGTGCAAGCCGGGCCGGAGGATTGCGTCATCGCCGATGGGGCGGGGGCGCAATCCCTCGCCGGCATCACCGGCGGGGAAGCCACGGGCTGCGATTTCGCCACCACCGATGTATTCATCGAATGCGCGCTGTTCGACCGCGTGCGGATTGCCCGCACCGGCCAGCGCACCGGCATCGTCTCCGATGCGCGGGCGCGGTTCGAACGCGGCATTGACGGACAGATCCTGCCCGAGGCGCTCGCCGCCGCCACCGCCATGATCATGGAGATTTGCGGCGGGGTGGCGAGCGAGGTGACCGAGGCGGGGGCACGGCCGGAATGGGGGCGGCAGGCGCGGCTGCGCTTCGCGCGGCTGCGCGGCTTCGGCGGCGTGGACATCCCGGCGGCGGAAGCGGTGGCCTCGCTCGAGCGGCTGGGTTTCGGCGTCATCGCCGAAACTGAGGAGAGCGTCACCGTCGCCGTGCCGAGCTGGCGTAACGACGTCGCTCAGCCGCAGGCGCTGGATCAGGCCCCCGATCTGCCTGGCGCCCAGGCCGCCGCCGAGGGCGCGGCGGAAATGGAGCCGGAGGCGGATCTCATCGAGGAGGTGCTGCGCCTGCACGGTCTGGACGCGATCCCACCCGTCTCTCTCTCCGCCCCCGCTGGCATCCCCGCCCCGGCGCTCAGCCCCAAACAGGCCCGCGCGGCCCTGGCCCGGCGGGTGCTCGCCGCGCGCGGGCTGCTGGAAGCCGTCACCTTCAGCTTTGCCGCGGCGGCGGATTGCGCCCGCTTCGGCGGCGCGCCGGAGAGCTTGCGTCTGGCCAATCCCATCGCCGCGGATCTCGACCAGATGCGCCCCACCCCGCTGGTGACGCTGGCGCGGGCGGCGGCGCGCAACCTGGCGCGGGGCGGCACCGGTTTCGGCCTGTTCGAGATCGGCCCGGCCTATCTGCCTGATCTTTCTCAGCTTCTGGTCGCGGCTGGCCTGCGGGCGGGCGGCACGCCGCTCTCCGCCCTGGAACCGGCGCGTGAGTTCGACGCGCTGGACGCCAAAGGCGACGCCATGGAGGCGCTCGCCGCGCTCGGCGTGCCGATGGAGGCGGTGACCACCCAGCCGGGCGGGCCGGATTATTATCATCCCGGGCAGAGCGGCGCGCTGATGCAGGGACCGAAAACCGTTCTGGCCCGCTTCGGCGCGCTGCATCCCGCGGTGGCGCGGCAATTCGATCTGCCCGCCGGGGTGGTGGGTTTCGAGGTGTTTCTCGACGCGATCCCCGAACCCAAGCGCCGCCGCAAGGCGCCGCCCCTCTTGCCGGCCTTGCAGCCCTTGCGGCGGGATTTCGCCTTCCTGGTGGATGAGGCCGTGGGGGCGGAGACGGTTCTGCGCGCCGTCAAGGGCGCGGAGCGCCGGCTGATCGCCGATGCCGTGCTGTTCGACCGCTACCGGGGCGGGGGCGTGCCGGAGGGCAAGGTTTCACTAGCCGTGGCGGTGACGCTGCAACCGGTGGAAAAGAGCCTGACGGATGCCGAGATCGAGGCGGTATGCGCGCGGATTGTCGCGGAGGTGGCGAAGAAGACCGGCGCCGTGCTGCGGGGGTGACATGCCGCCGGGGCGATTAGGTTTTTCAGGGAAAATCCTATATAAAGACGATCTCCCTCGCTGACTCCGGAGTTCGTATCCCGCATGCCTGAAACACCCGAAACCGCGCCGCAGGACGACGCCTACGACGCCGCGTCCATCAGCGTTCTCAGGGGGCTGGATGCCGTGCGCAAACGGCCCGGCATGTATATCGGCGATACGGATGACGGCTCGGGCCTGCACCACATGGGCTTCGAAATCATCGACAACGCCGTCGACGAGGCCCAGGCCGGATTCGCGACCCGGGTGGAAGCGGTGCTGAACGGTGATGGCTCGATGACCATTCGCGACAATGGCCGCGGCATCCCCACCGACATCCATCCGGAGGAGGGCATCTCCGCCGCCGAGGTGGTGCTGACCAAGCTGCACGCGGGCGGCAAATTCAACCAGAACAGCTACAAGGTTTCGGGCGGGCTGCATGGCGTGGGCGCGGCGGTGGTCAACGCTCTTTCCGAGTGGATGGAGGTCCGCATCTGGCGGCACGGCGAGGAATATTTCATCCGCTTCGAGCATGGCGAGACGGTCGAGCCGCTGCGGCTGGCCGGCCCCTCGGACCATCCGACCGGCACCGAGGTGACGTTCAAGCCTTCCGCCGCCACTTTTACCCATACGGAATTCGATTACGCCGTGTTCGAGCGGCGGCTGCGCGAGCTGGCCTTTCTTAATTCCGGCCTCGCCATCGTTCTGCGCGACGAGCGGCACGAGCCTTTCCGCCAGACCGAGTTTCATTATGAGGGCGGGGTGCGGGAGTTCTGCCTTTGGCTGGACCGGGCCAAGAATTCTCTCCTGCCCGCGCCGATCACCGCCCTGTCCGAGGCGGCGGGCACGGGCATCAAGGTGGAGTTCGCCTGTACCTGGAACGATTCCTATCACGAAACCATGCTCTGCTTCACCAACAACATCCCCCAGCGGGATGGCGGCACCCATCTCGCCGGTTTCCGCGCGGCGCTGACGCGGGTGGTGAGCAATTACGCCCGCGCCATGAATGGCAAAAAGGAGGGGGCCGATATCTCGGGCGAGGATATGCGTGAGGGCCTGACCGCCGTGCTCTCGGTGAAGGTGCCCGACCCTAAATTTTCCTCCCAGACCAAGGACAAGCTCATCTCATCGGAGGTGCAGCCGGTGGTGCAGGCGGCGGTGGCCGATGCGCTCGGCCATTGGTTCGAGACGCACCCGAAAGAGGCCAAGCTGATCGTTCAGAAAGTGCTGGATGCGGCGGCGGCGCGCGAGGCGGCCCGCAAGGCACGCGAACTCACCCGGCGCAAGGGGGTGCTTGATATCTCTTCCCTTCCGGGCAAGCTCGCCGACTGCCAGGAGCGCGACCCCGCCAAATGCGAATTGTTTCTGGTCGAGGGCGATTCCGCCGGCGGTTCGGCCAAGCAGGGGCGGGACCGTAAATACCAGGCGATTCTGCCGCTGAAAGGCAAGATCTTGAATGTCGAGCGGGCGCGGTTCGACAAGATGCTGAGCAGCGCCGAGGTCGGCACGCTGATCACGGCGCTGGGCGCGGGCATTGGCCGCGCCGAGCCTGACCAGGGCGGGTTCGACGCCTCGCGGCTGCGCTACCACCGCATCGTGATCATGACGGATGCGGATGTGGACGGCTCGCATATACGCACCCTGCTACTCACCTTCTTCTACCGGCAGATGCCGCAGATCATCGCCCAAGGCTATCTCTATATCGCCCAGCCGCCCCTCTACCGCGCCAAGCGTGGCAATGAGCAGCGCTATCTCAAAGATGACGAGGCGCTAGAGGCGTTTCTGCTCGAACGGGCTTTGGGCGATTCCGTGCTGAGCACTGGCGTGGGGCAACTGGCGGGGAACGAATTGCGCCAGACCGCCGCCTGGATCGGCCAGGTGGTGCACCGGCTCCGGGGGCTCGGGAACACGTTACCGATGCCCTATTTGGAGCAGATCGCCATTGCCGGGCTGATGACCCCCGCCGCGCTGGGTGATGCGGGGCGGGATGCGACGCTCGCGGCGCGGTTGAACGGCATTTCCCGCCCCGCCGAACGCGGCTGGATCGCCACCTCCGACGAGACGGGCGTGCGGATTGGCCGCACGGTCCGGGGCGTGGCCGAGCATTTCACACTGGACGCGGCGAGCTTGCGCACCGCCGAGGCGCGCTACCTGGCCGAGCGGGCGGAGCGGCTGGCGGAACTCTTTGGGCCGGATGCAACGCTGAGCCTGGATGGCGGCGCGCCGCGCCCGGTGCATGGGCCGGTGGCGATGTGGGACGCGCTGCTGGCACATGGGCGCAAAGGCTTGGTCATCAGCCGCTTCAAAGGGTTGGGAGAGATGAACCCCGAGGAGCTCTGGGCGACCACGCTCGACCCCCAGGCCCGGCGGCTCTTGCAGGTCAAGGTCGCCGACGCGGAGGAGACCGACCAGATCTTCGCGACGCTGATGGGCGATGTGGTCGAGCCACGCCGCGATTTTATCGTCAATAATGCGTTGAAGGTGGCGAATCTCGATACGTGATACTTGCCTGACTGGTCAGGAAAGCTAGAGCCAAGTCACGCCGGTTGGAATCGTGTCTTCCAAAACGCCCCTGATCTGTGAGTCATGTGTTTCTGGATGATATCCGGAGAGGCAAACGACTCCAATTATGACGATAACGGAAGGCGGGGGGAGTCAGGGCACTGGCGGACGGTCATGCAGCGCTTCTTTCGAGCAGGTCGCCTCCGTCCAGGATTTCATGTCGTTCGTTGCCGCTAGAGGTAGTGTCCGGGGTCGTGGTGACTTTTGGGCCCTGTAATGGTGTAGTTTGAGGTGGCCATCGGATCAGTCGGCTATGGTGGAGTTGTGAGACTTCAACCTGAACCTGGAGAACCCGATGACCGGAGATAGATTACCACTGGCTGAGCTACTGACCAAAGCCGGGGACTGAGCTGCTGCCGGTTTGGTGGACAAGAGGATAAGGAAAGGTCGCGGACATGGCCAGAGGCAAGTAGGCCAGTTCTATTCCGGCAATGGTTCCATGACCGTCGATGACCCGCGGGTAGCTATATTTCCTATCTGTCGAACCTCACGCAGTGTGCGCTTGGGCACCAGCGCGCTCGGCTCCAATAAGTTATTTGGAGCCGTTGCGGGTTCTTCCTGGCCGATGAAGCCCATATAGGGGCCAACTATTTCGTGAGCAAAACAGGCGGGCGACGCATATTCCCTTATTTCGTCTTCGTCAGCCATGTTGCGTTTCCTTTCCGTGATGGCGGAGGTAATCGGCGAGCACGATTGCATGATTGTGCTCCGTGTCGTGTGCTCCATAGAGTAAAGTCAACGGCCCATGTTTCAAAAGGTCTCGTATCTCGTTCACGGCCGTCTCGTTACTGGCAAGTTCGGCGCGATAGCGATGGATAAACTCCTGCCACCGCGCAGGATCGTGATTGAACCATCGCCGGAGCTCCGGGCTCGGCGCGATCTCCTTCAGCCATAGAGTCAATGCAGCACTCTCTTTGCTCAGGCCACGGGGCCAGAGCCGGTCCACCAGTACGCGCGTCCCATCACTCGGATCCGGGGGATCGTAAATGCGCTTAGTCCGAATTTGAAGAATGCTCTTGGCCATATTTATTCCGCTGCGGATCGTTCGCCTGGCATCGGCAGAGGCTTGCGGAAGATAAGCCTGTCAATGTTTCGCGGATAAAGGGGACGCAGCTTGACGATAAAATCCCACGCCATCACCAGAGCCCCTGCGGCGAACACGACATCACCGGGAAGACGCATCCACTGCCACAGCAGCACCTTATCGTAGAAATCCGTGCTCCTGGCGTAGGCAAGCCCATGCTCATAGACCGCAGCGAGCTGTGGCCAGCCGATCGGAAAGAAATTGAGCACGATCCACAGCACCATCCCGCCGTTATACAGCCAGAAGGCCCAAAGCCCAAGTCTTTCGTTAAAGGGTTGACGATCTGACGCCGCATATCTGAGGCAGAAATAGATCAGCCCGATTGCCAGCTCACCAAATGCTCCGAAGAGCGCCGTATGGGCGTGGTTGAGCGTCAGGAATGTCCCATGCTCATAGTAGTTGACCAGCGGCGCGTTCAGCGTACCGCCACCAAATACGCCGGCGCCAACAAAATTCCAGAATGCGGCGCCAATCACGTAGGTATAGGCCAGGCGATAGTTGAACTCCTGATGTGCCTTGATGAGACGGTAGTTGTTGATTGCCTCCATAATCAGCAGAACCAACGGCAGAATCTCGATGAACGAGAACATACTGCCCATCGGTATCCACATCCCCGGCGCACCTGCCCAATATAGATGATGGCCAGTGCCAAGCACGCCGCCCAGGAAAATCAGGATGATCTCGAAATAGGTGGCTCGCTCGGCAAGTTTGCGGGAGACGAGACCGACCGCCATCAGCAGATAGGCGCTCATGCAAGCGGCGAAAAATTCGAATGATTGCTCGACCCAAAGATGGACAACCCACCAGCGCCAAAAATCCGTGAGGGTGAACGATTTCTCGATTCCCGTCAGAGGGATCATACCGAACACGTAAAGTACCGCTATGTTGACCGTCGAGGCCCAAATCAGGTGTTCAAGGCGGATATGGCCCGACCAGAATTGCCCGGCGGCCCGCCGCCACTGCGTGGCGCTTGGCCAAAGTGCCCGCATCACCAACAGGCTCCAGAGGGCAAGTCCGATGAAGAAGCCGATCTGCCAAAAGCGGCCAAGCTGAATATAGGAAAGCCCTTGATTGCCGAACCAGAACCAATCCTGATTGATAATGCCCCTGATGCCCAAATAGTCGCCGATGAGCGCACCAGCAACGACGAACAAAGTTACCCAGAACAAGAAATCGACGAGCCAATGCTGGCCCTTTGCCTCTTGTCCCCCGGCGATCGCCGGCGCGAGGAATAGCGCGGCGCCGATCCATGACAAGCCGATCCAGACGATCGGTGCCTGAATATGCACGTCGCGCAGGAAGTTGAAGGGGAACCAATCATTGATGGCGATGCCATAAAAGCTTGTCCGGTCGTAGTAGGAATGGGCCATGATCGAGCCGGCGAGGATTTGCACGAGAAGCAGCGCCGCCACGACAAGGAAATATTTCCAGACACGCTTTTGGCTCGGCGTCAGTGGCCGGAACACCGCAAGCACCGGGTCCATAGGCGCGTCATCGGGGTCATTCAAAAAATACTCGTAGACGAAAAGCACGACACCAAAAGCAAAAAACGTGAAGCAGAAGCTGAGCCAGGTCCAGATGAAGGTATTCGTGGTCGGCGTGTTCCCCACCAATGGCTCATAGGGCCAGTTTTCCGTCCAGGACCATGTTGTTCCGGGGCGCCGCGCGACTGTTGTGAGAGCAGAATAGACCAGGAAATCCGCTGTCTGGCGGGCAAGCTGAGGATCAAGGCTGTAGGCCGTTGTCCAGCCCTTCGCCGGATCAGCTGTGACCAGCGTCTTGGCGATCTGGTCGCGTACATTAGTGATCGCTGCCGCGACCGCCGGCGGCAAAATCACTGTGGATGAAGTGAGATCTATCGCCTGTAGATCATGCTGCATCGCGGCGGTGGCAGAAGCTTGTTGGTCGGGCGCAAGGTCCGCGAATGCCCGGCCGCCGGACTGTGCTATGTTGTCGCGCACGGTCGTGCCAAGCTGCACGAGCGTCGATGCAGTATAGTCTTCACCATAATAAGACCCCATGCCGTAGAGGCTACCGTAATCCATCAAATCGGCTTTTTGGAAGCCACCTTTGCCGGCAATAATGTCGGCATCGGTCATCAGGACAGTACCGTCGGTTCCTACGAAACGGTCCGGCTGGGGCGGGGCCAAATGATATGTGACGACCGTCGCCCAGGCGAGCAATGCAAAGGTGATAATTGCGACAGCGAGCAGAATCCACTTTAGATAAAATGCGACTTTATCTTCGTCCTTGGTGGAGGGGGCCGTCTGTAAGCTGCTCACATTCATCTCTGGCCTCACACGGTTCTACGATTGGTCATCACCAACGGCGCGGTACTTGCCATAATTTGCCCGTGACAAACCATCAGGCCCTCCCTCGGCGTATGCCACCGTACAGGTCTGTATCAGATAGATCAGGGGCTGAAAGCCTGGCGCATGGTCTCACATCCAAAAGGATCGTTCAACGATATAATGAGAGTATGCAGTCCCAATTCGGGACGAGCGATATGATTTAGATCAATATCGAGCGATTTCGTAGCTGTTGCTTTACAGGAAAACCGCCGTGTATCGCAGCAGCCAAATTAAAGTAAACAGCGGTTTTTGGCTGCGGCTTTTAGGGGTTAAGGCGGTCCGTCATGACAATACCAGGTTCAGTCTTGTCCGTCGATGCGGCAACGGTCCGGTCAGCCCGAGCAGGCGGGCACCATTCACATACCCAGCTACACGACCGAAACCACACTTTTTAAGACTCTCGGGACGAGAGGGTTCCTGTTACAAGCATTTTGCGCAATCGCTCCGGTTGACCCTTGGTCATGATGTCGGCCAGGCTGTACTTGTCCAGCGTCCTGAAGAAGCTTTCGACGGCCTCCTTGAAGGTGCATGTCATTCCACATGCCGGCGCCAGCGCGCATTCTCCGCAACCCACGACATCGACCTTGCCCTCGGTGTGACGCACGATCTGGCCGATATTGAGCTGACTCGCGGGCCTGGCCAGGCGAATGCCGCCACCACGGCCGCGCACACTATGCACGTAGCCAGCCCCCGCCAGATCATTCACGACCTTCATCAAATGATTTTCCGAAATGCCGTATGACCCGGCGATTTCCGCGATCGTGCAGAGCCGGCCATCATGCGCCCCGAGATAGAGCAGGACCCGCACGGCGAAATCAGTGAAGCGTGTCAGCCGCACCGGCAATTCCATAGATGTATTTAATTTGCATGTTTTTCTTCCGTGGCCTAAATAGGTATCCATCATACATGTTTTAGAGTCCATCGCCATGCAAATTCTTGAAGATCTCGACGAAGCAGCCCTGGCCCGGCTCGTTGACCAGTTCTATGCCCAGGTCCGGGATGATGAACTGCTGGGTCCGGTCTTCAACCGCGCGATTCATGATTGGCCCGAACATCTCGAACGGCTGACCGCCTTCTGGTCTTCAGTCATGCTCACGTCGGGACGATACAAAGGCCAGCCGCTGCCCGCTCATCTCCGCCACCAGGACGAGATCACGCCGGAAATGTTCGAACGCTGGCTGGCTTTATGGGAAGCTAGTGCCGCGTCCTGTCTACCGCCGGATGCGGCCACAGCGGTCATCGCTAAGGCGCACCACATTGCCGCCAGCCTGCGGATGGCACTCTTTCCCGGCACCCTGAAACCTCTGGTGCCCCGCGCGCAAAGCCCGCCGGCGACCACTTAAGTCCTGATCGCATCTCTTCATCTCGCTTTCGACAAGACGGACATGGACCCGCGAGCCGCGGCGCCCACGCCGAAAGTGTCTGTCTCATCGGAATTTTAACAGGAGCCTCTTCATGCTGACAGACGACCAAACCGCGATCATCAAAGCCACCGTTCCTATTCTGGAAACCGGCGGCGAAGCGCTGACCACGCATTTTTACAAGATCATGCTGGGCGAATATCCGCAGGTGCGGCCGCTATTCAACCAGGCTCACCAGGCCAGCGGCGCCCAGCCGCGCGCCCTCGCCAACGGGGTGCTGCTCTACGCCAAGAATATCGATCAGTTGCAGGCGCTAGGGCCGCTTGCCGCGCAGATCGTTAACAAGCATGTGGCGTTGCAGGTGCTGCCCGAGCATTACCCCATCGTCGGCGCGTGCCTGCTGCGCGCGATCCGCGAAGTGCTCGGGCCGGATATTGCCACTGACGCGGTGATCGACGCCTGGGCAGCGGCCTATCAGCAACTCGCGGATATACTCATTCGCGCCGAGGCGGGCGTGTACGACCAGCTTGCGGCGGCGCCCGGCGGCTGGCGCGGGGCACGGGCCTTCCGCGTCCGCCGCAAGGTGCCGGAGAGTGCCGAGATCACCTCATTCTATCTTGAGTCTACGGACGGGAAACCCGTCGTCAGCTTCACTCCGGGCCAATATCTCGGCTTGCGCGTTTTTATCGACGGGCAGGAGGTGCGCCGCAACTACTCTCTCTCCGCCGCACCCAACGGCCGTTCCTATCGCATCAGCGTGAAGCGCGAACCCGGTGGCCTCGTCTCAAATTTTCTGCATGACCGCGTAAAGGAAGGCGATACTCTGGACGTTTTTCCGCCTGCCGGGGAATTCGTCCTGCAAGACGGCGCAAGCCCGCTGGTACTGATTAGTGGCGGCGTCGGTATCACCCCGACCCTCGCCATGGCCGAAGCAGCGCTCGCCAGAGGACAGCGGGATGTGATCTTTCTCCACTATACGCGCAACAAGGATGTCCACGCCTTCGGCAAGGTGCTGGAAGACTGGGCGTCGCGTCATCCCCGGTTCCGGAATGTCACTGTCTATGAGCAGGGCGAGCAAGACAAGGCTCATGCGCTGGGCCGGCCGGTGATCGAACATCTTCAGCGCTGGTTGCCGGCCGGTCTTGATTACGATGTCTATTTCCTTGGTCCCAAACCATTCATGGCGGCCATCAAAAAGTTTCTCGGCGCGCTGGGGCTGCCGGACGAGAGGCGCCGCTATGAGTTCTTCGGCCCGGCGGAAGCGTTGGACTGAGCCGCGGAACGCGCCATGCCGCCGCGTTCATGGCGGCATGGCGTTTTGGCATGAGGAAGACGCAATCCACCAGACGGCAATGGCCCTCCCCTATGGGCATCCCGTGCCCGCGTATCTTCTCGCTGCCATACCGGGCCATCAGGCCGATGATCACCGCGCCTATGACAGGCACCAGGACGGTCCAGAGCGGTAAATGGCTGGATGCCGCGCCATTATCGTAAATGGCCAAAATAGGCGAAATTTGTCACCAGGGCAATCAAGTGCGAGCACCCAGCCCCAGCGACGCCTCCGGTCCTGGCCACGACTCCCATACCCGCGGCTCGACCGTAAAATCCCCGAGCTTTCTAAAAGCCTATGTCCACCGTCAGATACAGCCATCCCCGCCGCCCAGTTTGATCATCGATATGATCGAGAATGCGCGGGTTTATATATCGTAATACGATATAATCGACGGCCTTAGCTTAAGACAGAAAATTAGGCCGCGAACGAGTCTCATCAAGCCAAACGAGATGAAGGTACTCCTCGCCGTCACTGAATTATTTCGCCAATACATGCCAAGCGAACAAATTCAGGGTAGTAATGTATCGTTACATTCCTAATGCTCTTCGATAGATATCAAGGAGCGTCTCCTGCTCCTCAACCTCTGCCGGTTCTTTCTTTCTTAATTTAATGACCTGTCTTAAAACGGCGACATCAAACCCCGCCGAGCGAGCCTCATTAAAGATATCTTTAATATCCGCGCCCAGAGCCTTCCGCTCTTCTTCGAGGCGTTCGATCCGCTCCACAATGGAACGCAAGCGCTCCGCGGCTACTCCACCCGTTTCCGTCTTCGAGGTTCTCACGTCCCTGGTTTGGGCCGCGCTGGCTTCAGCAGAATTATCGTCCATGACGTTCTCCATCACGTTCAAGCATATCCATATTGTGGAAACTGGCGAGCAATACAGATAGGCGATACAATAACTTCCATTAACCTATTGATTTCTCAAAAAGAATACAAATGACAGAGGGGGAAGAAACCTGCTGATTTGGCTTCCGCGAAGATATCCCGAAATGCCTCCCGCCAAAGCCTTCTTCTCTTTCTCCAGCCTTTCGATACGTTCAATGATGCTGCGGAGCCGGTCGGCGGCGACACCGCCGACCTTGGGGGCCGGGCTGGCTTCCTGACGGGCACGGCTCGCCGCCGCTTGCTGGTCCGCCACGCTAGGCACTCCTCATCTCAACCAGACCAACACGGAAACATATTCCCTGGGATCAAGCGCATAAAATATGTCTCTGTCATCCACACATCCTCCCGGGGCGGCGGGGATAGAACCGACCAGCGGCGCGGTCAACCGGGGGCGGGGTTGCCGGGACGAGCCGCCCCGACCATAGTCCCGCCCATGGAGACCGCCCCTCCGAAGGACCCCAAGCCATATCTGCGCGGCCTGCTGGACGCCGCCATCACCGCCTCCCTACCGGCAAAATGCCTGCCCCCCTGCCTGCCCCCGCCCGGGCCGGGGCGCAACATCGTCATCGGCGCGGGCAAGGCGGCGGCGGCCATGGCCGCGGCACTCGAGGCCGCCTGGGACGGCGCGGATTATGAAGGCATAGTGGTCACGCGCTACGGCCATAAAGTCCCGACCCGGCGGATCCGGGTGCTGGAAGCCGCCCACCCGGTGCCGGACGCCAATAGCGAGGCGGCGGCGCGGGCAATGCTGGCCGCCGTGCGCGGGCTCGGCCCGCGCGACCAGGTGGTGGCGCTGATCTCGGGCGGTGCCTCCTCCCTGCTCGCCCTGCCCGCCCCCGGGCTTACCCTGGAGGACAAGATTTTCGTCAACAAGGCGCTGCTCGCCTCCGGCGCGCCGATCTCGGCGATGAACCGCATCCGCAAGGCGCTCTCCGCCGTGAAGGGCGGCAAGCTTGCCGCCGCCTGCGCCCCCGCCCGGCTGGTCACCCTCGCCATTTCGGACGTGCCGGGCGACGACCCCGCGATCATCGGCTCCGGGCCCACCTGGGTGGAGGGCGCTGATTACCGGCTCATCGCCACGCCCCGCCTCGCGCTGGAGGCGATGGCCCGCCAGGCGGGCCTACCCACCGAAAATCTCGGGGACGCGCTGGAGGGCGAGGCGGCGGAGCTCGGCCGCGCCCACGCCGCCCTCGCCAGATCCATAAAGGGGCCGAGGCTGCTGCTCTCCGGCGGCGAGACCACGGTTAGCCTGGGCCAGACCACGCCCGGGCAAGGCGGCCGCAACACGGAATATCTGCTGAGCCTCACCCTGGCGCTGGAAGGCGCGCCCGGCATCTACGCGCTGGCGGCGGATTCGGACGGGATCGACGGCATGGGAGACGCCGCGGGCGCTGTCACTGGCCCGGACACGCTGGCGCGCGCCAGCTCGCGCGGCCTGGACGCGGCGGCGCATCTCGCCCGGCACGACAGCTACGGTTTCTTCGCCGCGCTGGAGGATCTCGTCATCACCGGCCCCACCCTTACCAATGTCAACGACATCCGCGCCCTGCTGATTCTTTGAGGTCTCGCCATGGAACGTCTCCGCCGCCACCGCCGCACCAAGATCATCGCCACCCTCGGCCCCGCGAGTTCCACGCCGGAGATGATCCAGCAGCTCTTTCAGACCGGCGCCGACGTATTCCGGTTGAATTTTTCCCATGGCGCGCATGCGGATCACGCGGCCCGGATCGAGATGATCCGCGCCGTGGAAAAGCGCTCCGGCCGGCCGGTCGGCATCCTCGCCGATGTGCAGGGGCCTAAACTGCGTGTTGGCACCTTCCAGTCCGGCCGGGTGCAACTGCAAACCGGCAGCCAGTTCACGCTCGACATGAACCCCGCCCCGGGCGATGCGCGGCGGGTCTGCCTGCCCCATCCGGAGATCATCGCCGCCGCCGAAATCGGCGCCACCCTGCTGCTGGATGACGGCAAGCTGCGCCTGCGGGTGCTGCGCAAGCGCGACGACCATTTGCTAACCGAGGTGGTCACCGGCGGCGTCCTCTCCGACCGCAAGGGGGTGAACGTGCCGGATGTGGTGCTGCCCATCCCCGCGCTTACGGAGAAAGACCGCGCGGATCTGGCCTTTGCCCTGCCGCTCGGCATCGATTACATCGGCCTCTCCTTCGTGCAGCGTCCGGAGGATGTCGAGGAAGCCAAGGCGATCGCCGCCGGGCGGGCGCTGGTGCTAGCCAAGCTCGAAAAACCCCAGGCGCTCGACAATCTCGACGCGATTCTCGACCGCGCCGAGGCGGTGATGGTGGCGCGCGGGGATCTCGGCGTGGAATTGCCGCCCGAGGAGGTGCCCATCGCCCATAAGCGCATCATCCGCGCCGCCCAGCTGCGCGGCAAGCCGGTGGTGGTGGCCACCCAGATGTTGGAGAGCATGATCTCCGCCCCCGCCCCCACCCGCGCCGAGGCCTCCGACGTGGCGACGGCGGTGTTCGACGGGGCGGATGCGGTGATGCTCTCGGCCGAGAGCGCGGCCGGGCAATACCCCCGCGAGGCGGTGAATATGATGGACCGTATCATCACCCGGGTGGAGCGCGACGAGGATTGGCGGGCGGGGCTGGACGCCAAGCGGCCGCAGCCGGAAAAAACCTCCGCCGACGCTATCGCCGCCGCCGCCGTGCAGGTGGCGCACACCATCAACGCCCGGGCCATCGTCGCCTTTACCGAATCAGGGGCGACGGCCCTGCGCGTGGCGCGGGAAAAGCCGGATTGTCCGGTGATCGGGATGGCGGTGAGCCCGCCCATCGCGCGGCGCCTCGCCGCCGTCTGGGGCGTGCACGCGGTGGTGACGAGCAGCGTCCATTCCATGACGGAGGCGGTGGAACACGCGCGCAGAATCGCCCGGCGGGAGGGCTTCGCCGCGAAGGGGGAGGAAATCGTCGTCGTCGCGGGAATGCCATTCGGCCAGGCGGGCACCACCAACGCGCTCCGCGTGGCCGCGCTGTGAGCCGTTGGATATTACTTTTCGCTAGTCTTTTATCAAATGTTTTATTATGAGTGCTTTGCCGTCTATCATTGCAGATTTATCCGGCTTGGCCGAATAAGCGTATTTCTGTATTTAAGGGCGGATTAAGCTGGGACAGGTTGAGGATTCTCATGTTGGATACATCACGCAAGGCCACGGCCTATGGCAGGCTCGCTCTCGGGCTGGGCGCCGCCGCCCTTATGCTCGCCGGCTGCTCAAAACCCGCCCCGCAGGTGGTGACGACCGCGGCGCCGGTCGGTCATGTTTATCCCGTCGCGGTGAGTGTGCCGCCGCCGGTCTCCCCAAAGATCCATTTCAGCCCAGCGGAACGCGCCGAGATCCAGCGGGCCTTCAATATCATCAGCCTGAAATCGGCGCTGATGGTGGCGGCGCTATCCTGTGACCAACGCGCCCAATACGATATCTTCATGACCACCTTCCAGCCGCATGTTCTGGAGGCGCAGCATGAACTCGACGCCTATTTTCACAAGGCGAGCGGCCCCACCAGCGGCCAGAAGATGGAGGACAGCTTCATCACCCTCCTCGCCAACAACCAATCCGTCGCCGGGATCAACCAGGGCTCCACCTTCTGCCTGAACAATCAGGCCGAGTATAAGGCCGTTCTGGCTCTCAAGACTCCGGAGCAGCTTGACGCCTTCGTGACCGACCAGCCGCCCACCGCGCAGGTGGCGAGCCTCTCCACCGGGCAATAAACTATCGGGCAATAATCCAAGGCGGGGGCGGCGGAAACCCCGCCTTCTTTCATCCCCGCCAAGTCCCGGCGCGCGCCAAGCCTAGGATTACAAAAGGTAAATCATCTTTACTCTTTGAAACCGGTACCCACTTAACCCTTATTGAGGGCCGCGCGGGGAAGGTGAAAGGTGAAGAAGATCCACCTGAAAATTTGGGCGCTGGCGGGCATTCTTCCCCTTGGGGGCTGCGCCAGCCTCTCCAGCGGATTTCTCCTGTCTCCCGCCGGGCGCATCGCCGCGGCGGAGCGCCACGAATTCCTCATTCTCGGCTTCATTCTGCTTTTCGTTTTCGCGCCCGTGGCGCTCTGTACTCCGCTTTTTGCCTGGTACTACCGGCGCACCAACCGCAAGGCTCTCTACCGCCCGGAATGGTCCTTCTCTTGGCTGCTGGAAGTGCTGATCTGGGTGCCGCCCACCGGCATCGTGGTGCTTCTGAGCTATTTCGTCATCATCTATACCACCCGGCTCGACCCTTACCGCCCCATCGCCGCCGCGGCGCCCGCGCTGGAGGTGCAAGTTGTCGCCCTCGATTGGAAATGGCTGTTCATCTATCCCGCCCAGAACATCGCCACCGTCAATCAGCTGGTGATGCAAGCGGGGCAGCCGGTGCATCTCTCGCTCACCAGCGGCACGGTGATGCAATCCTTCTTCATCCCCCGCCTGGCCGGGCAAATCTATGTGATGAACGGGATGCGCACCCAGCTTTATCTGCAGGCCGCCAGGCCGGGCGCGTATATGGGAGAAAACACCCAATATAATGGCGACGGCTTTCCCCAGGATAAATTCTCGGTTCTCGCCCTGGCGCCGCCGGATTTCGCGCGATGGATGGCCGCGGCCAGCACCAGCGCCGCCTCGCTCGACGCCGCCGCCTATCAAACCCTCTCCCGCCAATCGGTGGTGCCCGAGCCGTTGATTTTCGGCAGGGTTCAGCCGGATCTGTTCGGGGCCATTCTCAGCCAGAAGCTCACGCCTGGCTACGCGCAACAGCACCACGAGGCCGGACATGGATAATTCCCCGCTATGGCGGCTTCTCCTGGGGCGGTTCGTCTGGGGCGATCTGCCCATGGTCATCGCCTGGAATCACCCCACCGTGAGCAGCCTCATCGCCGCGGGGGCCGCCGTCATCGCCGTCCTCGGCGCCGTCGCGGTGTTCGGGCTCATCACCTATCTCGGCAAATGGCGCTATCTTTGGAGCGTCTGGTTCACCAGCCTCGACCATAAGCGCATCGGCATCATGTATGTTTGCCTGGCGGTGGTGATGCTGAGCCGCGCCTTGATCGAGGCCGCGCTGATGCGTCTCCAGCAGGACCTGGCAGTGAATTCGCCGGGCATTCTCACGCCCGACCATTTCGCCCAGTTCTTCACCACCCATGGCACGATCATGATCTTTTTCGTCGCCATGCCGCTGCTCTCGGGGCTCATCAATTTCGCCATGCCGCTGCAAATCGGCGCGCGGGACGTCGCTTTCCCCTTCCTCAATTCCATGGGTCTCTGGCTCTCGGTCGCGGGGGCGTTGCTGGTGATGATCTCCCTCGTCATCGGCGAATTCTCCACCGGCGGCTGGAGCGGTTATCCCCCCTACACGGAGCTGGCTTTCAATGGCGGGGTCGGGCCGGATTACTGGATCTGGGCGCTCACCTTGAGTTCGATGAGTTCGACGATCACCGGCCTCAACTTCGCCGTGACGATCTATAAGCTCCGCGCGCCGGGAATGACCTGGATGCGCCTGCCCATGTTCACCTGGACCGCGCTCTGCACCTCCATCCTGATGATTTTCGCTATGCCGCCGCTCACCGTCGCCACGCTGCTATTGGCCGCCGACCGTTATCTCGGCATGCATTTCTTCACCAATGACGGCGGCGGCGACATGATGAATTTCGTCAATCTGTTCTGGCTGTTCGGCCATCCGGAGGTGTATATCCTCATTCTCCCCGCCTTCGGCGTGTTTTCAGAGGTGGTCTCCACCTTCTCGGCCAAGGCGCTCTACAGCTATGTCTCTCTCGTCATCGCTACCGTGGCCATCGCGGTGCTGTCCTTCACCGTCTGGCTGCATCATTTCTTCACCATGGGCCAGGCTCCGGCGGTGAACGCGTTTTTTGGCATCGCCACCATGCTGATCGGCATTCCCACCGGCGTGAAAATCTATAACTGGATCTGGACGATGTTTCGCGGCCGGGTGCGCTACACCGCGCCGATGCTGTTTTCCATCGCCTTCATGGTCACCTTCGTCGTCGGCGGGCTGAGCGGCATAATCCTCGCCACGCCGCCGCTGGATTACCAGGTGCACAACACGCTCTTCCTGGTCGCGCATTTTCATAACATGCTGATCCCCGGCACGCTGTTCGGCATGATCGCCGGGTATCAATACTGGTTTCCCAAGGCGTTCGGCTTCCGGCTGGAGGAGCGCTGGGGGCAGGTGGCCGCGCTGCTCTGGGTCACCGGGTTCTATCTCGCCTTCATGCCGCTCTATGTGCTGGGGGCCTCCGGCGTGCCGCGCCGCTCGCAGGAATTGTTCAACCCCGCTTTTCAGCCCTGGCTCGCCGTCGCGCTGCTCGGCGTCTGTTGCATCGTCGCGGGGTTCGGCGCCCTGGTCCTGCAGGTCTGGTCCAGCATCGCCAAGCGCGAGCAGCTCGCCTCGCCCATCGGCGACCCCTGGAACGCCCGCACGCTGGAATGGTCAACCCCCTCGCCGCCCCCCGAATATAATTTCCCCGTCCTCCCGCAAATCACCCATCTCAACGCCTTTCACGAGAAAAAACGGCATGGCGGCGCGTATCAGCCCGCGCCGCGCTACCGTGATATCGAGATGCCGGCGAACAGCGCCTGCGGCCTCGTCTTCGGCCTCGCGCTCTGCGGCTGCTGCTTCGGCCTGGTCTGGCATATCTGGTGGATGGCGATCCTGTTCTTCCTGGTGACCCTTGTCGCCGGCATCATCCGCAGCTTCCGGCGGGATCTCGAGCGGATCATCCCGGCGGCGGAGGTGGAAGCGCAGGATCGCGCCTGGCTCGCCCGGGTGGCCGCCGCCACCCCGGTGACGCGCGACCTCGAAGCGAGCCCCTTGAATGAAGGATTGGCCCTATGGCGCGAGTAAGCGAACCGGAACTGATCCATGCCGGGCTAAACCTGCGCAATCATTCTCCCGCCGCGCTGAGGCGGCTGGAGAGCGACGTGTTCGGCTTCTGGGTGTTCCTGATGAGCGACGCCCTGCTCTTCGCTTTGCTCTTCGCGGTCTATGGCACGATGCTGGGCGGCGCGCCTTCGGCGGACTCCCAGTTCAAGATCGGCCCCGCCTTTCAGGAGACCTGGCTGCTGCTCACCAGCAGCTTCACCTACGGCATGGTCTCGCTCAGCCTCAAGCTCGGCTTGCGGCGGCGCTGGGTGGCGCTCTGGCTCGGCGTCACCTTCTGCCTGGGGGCCGGGTTCATCGTCCTGGAGGTAAGCGATTTTCTCGACATGTTCGCCCATGGCGCCACGCCGGAGGCCAGCGGGGCGCTTTCCTCCTTCTTCGTGCTCGTCGGCACGCACGGGCTGCATGTCACCAGCGGCCTCATCTGGATCGTGCTGATGGCGGCGCAGATGGCGGTGTACGGGCTGGACGACCGCGTGAAGATCAATCTCATCCGGCTCGGCTTGTTCTGGCATTTCCTGGATGTGGTCTGGGTTGCCATCTTCTCTGTGGTGTATTTGCGGGGGCTGCTGGCATGAAGGCGCTGCGCGGGGATTTTCTCACCTATGCCACCGGCTATGGGCTGGCCATGCTCCTCACCGGCGCGGCCTTCGCCCTGGTCTATTACCATTTGGCCGCGCCGGAGACGGCGTTCGCCGCCATTCTCATCCTCGGGCTGGTGCAGATCATCGTTCATATGCGCTGCTTCCTCCATATGAGCCTGCAACGCTCCGCCCGCGCCGATTTGATGCTGGTGCTGTTTTCCACCCTCATCATCGCCTTCATGGTCGGCGGCACGCTGGTCATCATGATCAATCTGCGCCAGCGGATGATGTAGCCTCACCTCACGCCGAGATGCCGCGCGATGATGCCGCGCAGCACCTCCCGCGTGCCGCCGCGCAGGGAGAAGCAGGGCGCGGCCAGGCGCGTGCGGGCGAAAGCGGCGGCGTAATCCGCGTCTCCCTGGGCGGGCGCGATGAGCTGGCGGGCGCGCTCGGGGATCTCCTGCTCGAAGGTGGCGCCGAGATCCTTGACAATGGCGGCGTGCAGATCGGGCTTCTCGCCTTGCTGGAGCCGCCCGGCGACGGATTGGGACATGTGGCGCAGCACGAGAAGATGCGCGGTGAGCCGTCCCAGCGCCCGCGCCGCGCCCGCGTCATCGGCCCCGGCCAAGCGCGATGTTTCTTCAAGCAGGGCGAAGGAGGAAAGAAAACGCTCCGGCCCGCTGCGCTCGAAGGCGAGTTCGGACATCACCTGCGTCCAGCCCTCCCCCTCACGGCCGAGCAGCGCGTCCTCGGGGAGCAGGACATCATCGAAGCTGACCTCATTGAAATGGTGCTCGCCCGCGATGTCCAGCACCGGGCGGATGCTGATGCCGGGCAGGCTCAGATCGACGATGAACTGGCTGTTGCCCGCATGGCGCTCCTCCGCCGGGCCGGTCCGGCAGAAACAGATCATGTAATGAGATTTATGGGCGAAGGTCGTCCAGAGCTTGGTGCCGGTGAGCCGCCAGCCGCCGGGCACGCGCTCGGCCCGGCTGCGCACGGAGGCGAGGTCCGAGCCGCTATCCGGCTCGCTCATGCCGATGCAGAAATAGCACTCGCCCGCCGCGATGCGCGGCAGGATCTCCCGGCGCTGGGCCTCCGTGCCGCAGCGCAGGATCATCTGCGAGCTTTGCCGGTCGGCGATCCAATGCGCGGCGACAGGCGCGCCCGCCGCCAGCAACTCCTCCACGACAACATGCCGCTCGATGGCGCTGCGCCCATGCCCGCCATATTCCACCGGCAAGGTCATGCCGATATAGCCGCGCGCGCCCAAGGCGCGGCTGAATTCGGGGTCGAAGCCCATCCAGCTACGGGCGCGCTCCGCCGCCGAATAGCCGGGCGGCAGGGTCTCCTTGAGAAAATCGCGGACTTGCGCGCGCAGCGCGGCGTGGCCCTCCAGCGGGGCGGGCAGGGGAAAGTCGAGGGAGGACATCAGAACCGATCCGATTGCAAATGGGTGATCTGGGGCCACAGCCCCCGGGCGCGCCCGGCGAGAACCGCCTGGCCCAGAATTTCCGCCCAATCATCCTCCCGCCCGTCCTCGTCGCGCCAGGACCAGAGGCGGCGGGTGAGTTCATGCAGCGGATATTCCTGGCTGAAGCCGATGGCGCCGTGGATCTGGTGGGCCAGATCCGCCACCTTGCCCACCGCCTCGCCAGCGCGCAATTTGGCCGCGCCCGCGAGCAGGCGGAACCGCGCGGGGGCGGTACGCGCCAGGCTCAGCGCCAGCGCCCCCATGGCGGCGGCGGCGCTCGCGGCGGCGGTCTCCTCGGCCATCACCGCCAGATATTGCTGAATTGCCTGGAACTTGGCGATGGGCCGCCCAAACTGCACCCGCTCCGTCGCGTAGCGCACGGTCATATCGAGCACACTTTCCATCGCCCCCGCCAGCTGCTGGGCGCGGGCCAGCGCCGCCAGGGCTTGCGGCACCTCCGCCGCCACCCCCAGCCTCGCTTCCACCGCCACGCCGGGGGCGGAGAGCAGCTCGTCGCGCGGCTCGCCCACGAGGTTCCGCCCTTCCCGCCAGGAGGCGTCCGCCAGCGCCAGGCGCTGAAGCCTCGGCTCCGCCCCGGCGCTCACCCGCACCAGCACGGCGAGATGGCGGCCCCAGGGAATCCGCCCCGTCCCGTCATCCACCGCCGCCGGCCCTTCCGCCAGCGGCAGGCCGGCCTCGGCCAGCAGCCAGTTCGCCACCATCGTCTCGGCCAGGGGGACGGGGGCGGCGTGGCGGGCGGCGATCCGCAGGGCGGCGAAGGCCTCCTCGCCCTCCAGGCCGAACCCGCCTTTTTCCTCCGAAAGGAGCGAGAGAGGATAGCCCGCTTCCTCGATCTCTTGCCACAGGTCCGGGGACCACGCCTCTGTGGCGGCCCGCCGCGCCGTGCCCGCGAAGAGCCGCGCCGCGCTCTCGCTGATCATGTCAGCCATTCATTTCCCTCCCGCAGACACAATGATAGGTTGGCTCAACCCCGGCATGCGCCGGGGGTTCCTGCATCATATTGACATATGCGATTTGGCGGTCCGATAAAAGCCCGGCACAAAAAAGCGGATATGGGAGGATGATAGCGTGAGCGGACCACTGGCCGGAGTAAAAATCGTCGATTTCTCCTCGGTGCTGATGGGTCCCTACGCCACGCAGATTCTCGGCGACCATGGAGCCGACGTCATCAAGGTGGAGTCCCCCGCCGGCGACACCACGCGCTGGATCGGCCCGTCCCGCAGCCCCGGCATGGGTCCGCTCTTCCTCGGCCTCAACCGGAGCAAGCGCAGCGTCGCCGTGGAGCTCAAAACGCCGGAAGGGCGGGAATTCGCGCTCAAGCTGCTCGCCACCGCCGATGTGATGATCCAGAATCTGCGCCCCGCCTCGATGTCGCGCCTCGGCCTCTCCTACGAGGCCGTCTCCGCCCTCAACCCACGCATCATTTATTGCAGCGCCTATGGCTATGGAGAGGAGGGCCCCTATGCGGGCCGCCCCGCCTATGACGATCTCATCCAGGGCAGCGTCGCCATTCCCTCCCTCATGGCCCGCGCCTCCGGGGCCGAGCCGCGCTACGTGCCCCTGAACATCGCGGACCGTATGGTCGGGCTCAACGCCGTGTTCAGCATCGGCATGGCGCTCTTCAACCGCGAGCGCACGGGGCGCGGCCAGCGCATCGACCTGCCGATGTTCGAGACGATGACCAGCACGGTCCTCTCGGATCATCTTTATGGCGAGGCCTTCGACCCGCCGCTCGCCCCCCCCGGCTATGTCCGCCTGCTCTCGCCCAACCGCCGTCCCCACCGCACCAAGGACGGCTATATCTGCGCCCTCGTCTATAATGATGGCCAATGGGACCGTTTCCTCTCCCATCTCGGCCGCGCGGATGTGAAGGCGGATGCGCGTTTCAAGGATCTCACGTCGCGCAACGCCCATATCGACCATGTCTACGAGTTTCTCGGCGGAATTCTCGCCCAGCACACCACGGCGGAATGGCTGGAAATCTTCCAGCGCCTCGATATTCCCGCCATGCCGCTCAACACGCCCGAAAGCCTGCTGCAAGACCCGCATTTGCAGGCGGTGGGCATGTTCGAATGGACGGAGCACCCGAGCGAGGGCCGCATCCGCTCCGTGCGCGTGCCTGGGCAATGGAGCGACACCCCGCCCCGTCCCGCCCCGCCCCGCTTCTCGGCCAGCACAGTGTCGAGCTTCTGGAGGAAACCGGCTACTCGCCGGAGGAGATCGAGCGGATGGTGGCGAAGGGCGCCGTGCTGGATGGCAGGCCGCGGCGCTAGCCCGCGCCCGTTACGCTTTAGCTTTGCCGGAGTATGCAAAATGATTCGTCCGCTCGACGGAATAAAAGTGCTGGACCTCACCCGCGTGCTCGCCGGGCCATGGTGCACGATGACCCTGGCGGATCTCGGCGCGGAGGTCTGGAAAATCGAGCATCCGGCGAGCGGTGACGACACGAGGGGCTGGCGGCCGCCGGAAGTTGGCGGTGAGAGCACCTATTACCTCTGCGCCAACCGCAACAAGAAAAGCATCGCCCTCGATCTCAAATCCCCCCAAGGGCAGGAGATCATCCTCGAACTGGCGAAACAAGCCGATGTGTTCATCGAGAACATGCGCTTCGGCGCGCTGGAGCGGGTCGGTCTCGGCGTGGAGGCGCTGCGCGGCCTCAACCCCCGGCTGATCTATTGCTCGATCTCCGGCTATGGCCGCCACAGCCCGCGCGCGGCGGATCCGGGCTATGACGCGGTGATCCAGGCGGAAAGCGGGCTGATGTCGATCACCGGCGAGGCGAGGGGCGAGCCGATGAAACTGGGCATCGCGGTGACGGACGTGGTCTGCGGCATGAACGCGACCCAGGCCATTCTCGCGGCGCTGCTGCTCCGGGAGCGGACGGGGGTTGGCCAGTTTCTCGACATCGCCCTGCTCGATGGCGGGCTCGCCCTGCTGGTGAATGTCGGCAGCGCCTATCTCAATGCCGGGCTCACGCCGACGCGTTTCGGCAACCGCCACCCCACCGTGGTACCTTATGGCATCTATCAGGCCAGCGACGCGCCCTTCGTGCTCGGCTGCGGCAATGACCGTCAGTTCCGCATTCTCTGTGTCCAGGCGCTGGAGCGGCCGGATCTCGCGGACGACCCCCGATTCGCCCGCAATGCCGGTCGCCACACCCATCGCGCCGAGCTTGAGGAAACCCTCGCCGCCCTATTCGCGCGGCAGCCGGCCGCGCATTGGGTGCGGCGGCTGATGGCGGCGGACGTGCCCGCCGCCGTGGTCAGAACCGTGCCCCAGGCCCTCACCGCGCCGGAGGTCGTCGCCCGCGGCAATGTGCAGACCATCCCGCACCCCACGGCGGGAGAGGTTCGCGTCGTCGCCTCGCCGCTGCGGCTGGAGGGGATGCCCGCCGCGCCCACCGCGCCCCCCTTGCTGGGGCAGAACACCCGGGCGGTGCTGCATGAGGTGCTGGGCAAAACGGCGAGCGAGATCGACGCCCTCATCGCCGCCGGGGTGGTGGCGGAGCCGGACGCCGCTTAAAACATCATTTCGCGCAGCCGCCACGCCAACCCCGCGCGGATTTTCTTTGGCGCGCAGCCGCCACGCCAGCCCCGCGGGGAGTTTTCTTTGGCGCGCAGCCGTCACGCCAGCCCTGCGCGGAGTTTTCTTTGGCGCGCAGCCGCCACGCCAACCCTGCGCGCGTTAGTCCAACAGCCCGGCGAGCAAGGGCAGCTCCTCCCGCAAGATCATGCCGAAGCCGGGGCGGTGATGAGGGGTGGGGCCATGCGCCAGCAGCGCGGCACGGTGAAACTCCACGGCATAGCCGGCATTGCGCTCCCAGCCGTAATGCGGGTAGCGCGTGGCGAGTCGGCGCATCAGCGCGTCGCGGGTTTCTTTGGCGACGATGGAGGCGGCGGCGATGGAGAGCGACAACCCGTCCCCCCCCACCAGCGCCGTGCAGGGCATGGCGAGCCCGGGCGTTTTATTGCCGTCCACCAGCACATGGGCGGGGGCGGCGGGCAAGGCGGCGATGGCCCGGCGCATCGCCAGTAACGAGGCGTGAAAAATATTGATCCGTCCGATCTCGGCGACCGAGGCGGCGCCGATGCCGATCTCCGCCTTCGAGCACCGCAAGGCCGCCAGCGCCGCCCCGCGCTGCTTGGCGCTCAAAACCTTGGAATCGTCGAGCAGCCCGGCCAGCCCCCTCGGCAGCCGCGCGGGCAGCACCACCGCGGCGGCCAGCACCGGCCCGGCCAGCGGGCCGCGCCCCGCCTCATCCACCCCGGCGACCCGCCCGCCGATCGCGCGTTCGTGCGAGAGGTCAGGCATCGCGCCGGGCTCCGAAAAACTCCCTGAGCAAGGCGGCGCAATCCTGCTCGCGCACGCCTCCGATGATTTCCGGCCGGTGATGGGTGGTGGGCTGGGCGAAGAGGCGCGGCCCATGCTCCACCGCCCCGGTCTTGGGATCATAGGCGCCAAAGACCAGCCGCCCGAGGCGCAGCGCGGCGATGGCTCCGGCGCAGAAGGCGCAGGGCTCCAGCGTTACCGTCAGCGTGCAATCAGCCAGGTATTTCTCATCCCGGCCGGCCCGCGCGGCGCTGAGGGCGAGAAATTCGGCATGATAGAGCGGGTTGCGCCCGGCCTCCACAGCATTGCCCCGCGCCGCCAGCACCGCCCCGGCGGCGTCGGTCACCACCGCGCCCACGGGCACCTCGCCCGCCGCTGCGGCGCGGCGCGCCTCGCCGAGCGCGATCTCCATGGGGCTGGTCATCGGCCCGTATTTGCCTCAACCCCGGCGGCAGGTCTAGTTGGGGCGCATGAGCAAGCGCCCTTTGATCGGCCTCACCCTCGACGCGGAACCGGCGGGCGGCTGGTCCCGCTATCCCTGGTACGCGCTGCGCCAGAACTATGCCGAGGCGGTGGCGGCGCATGGCGGGCTGGCCGTGGCCCTGCCGCATGATCCGGCTCTGGCGGAGGAGTATCTCGACCGGCTGGATGGGCTGGTCGTCACCGGGGGCGCCTTCGATGTGGACCCGGTCTTGTATGGCGAGGATACGCGCCACGCCTCGGTGGAGCTCAAGGCGGACCGCACGGCGGCGGAACTCGCCCTGCTGCGCGGCGCCATGGCCCGCGGCCTGCCCTGCCTCGGCATTTGCGGCGGCCAGCAATTGATGGCGGTGGCGCTGGGCGGCACGCTGCACCAGCATATCCCGGATGCGATTCCCGGCGCGCTGGAGCATGAGCAGAAGACCAGCCATTACGAGCCGGGCCATGAGGTGCGGATTCTCGCCGGCAGCCGCCTCTTCGCCATCGCCGGGCCGGTGATGCGGGTCAACACCTCCCACCACCAGGCGGTGAGAACGCCGGGCCGCGCGGTGGTCAACGCCCTCGCCCCGGATGGGGTCATCGAGGGCATCGAGGACCCGGACCAGCGCTTTTTCATCGGCGTGCAATGGCATCCCGAATATTTCGTCGATGCGGGAGACCGGGCGCTCTACCGCGCCTTCATCGCGGCTTGCCATGGCGGATGAGGCGCCCGGGCCGCGCGGCGAGCGGATCGCCAAATTCCTCTCCCGCGCCGGGGTGGCGAGCCGCCGCGACGCGGAGGCGATGATCGCCGCCGGGCGCGTGCGGCTGAATGGCGAGGCGCTGACCCACCCGGCGGCCTTCGTGCGGCCGGGGGACGCGGTGCTGGTGGATGGCGCGCCGGTGGCGGCGCCGGAGCGCACCCGGCTGTTCCGCTATCACAAGCCGGAAGGGCTGGTGACGACGCATAAGGACCCGGAGGGCCGCCCCACCGTCTTCGCCAGCCTGCCGCCCGGCCTGCCGCGCGTGGTCTCGGTGGGGCGGCTCGACCTCACCTCGGAGGGGCTTTTGCTGCTCACCAATGATGGCGGCCTGGCCCGCCAGCTGGAATTGCCGCAAACCGGCTGGATGCGCCGCTACCGGGTCCGGGTGCATGGCGGCGTCCCCCAGGCGGCGCTCACCCGCCTCGCCGAAGGCATGGTGGTGGAGGGGGTAAGATACGGGCCGGTCGAGGCGGCGATCGATTCCGTGCAGCGCTCCAATACCTGGCTCTCGGTCAGCCTGCGCGAGGGCAAGAACCGGGAGATCCGCCGCCTCATGCAGGCGCTCGGCCTGCCGGTCACCCGCCTCATCCGTGTCGCCTACGGGCCGTTCCAGCTGGGTCATCTGCCGCGGGGCGCGGTGGAGGAGGTGCCGGGCAAAATCCTGCGCGAGCAATTGCCCAGCCCCGGCAAATGAGCCCGCCGCGCATCATCGCCGGGCGCTGGAGGGGCCGCAAGCTGACAGCCCCCGCCGGGCTCGCCACCCGCCCCACCGGCCTGCGCGCCCGCCAGGCGGCCTTCGACATCCTCGCTCATGCGCCCTGGGGCGGGCTGCAAGGCAAGCGGGTGCTGGATGTGTTCGCGGGCACCGGCGCCTATGGGCTGGAGGCGCTCTCGCGCGGGGCCGCCCTGGCCAGCTTCATCGAGAACGCGCCCGCCGCCCTGGCGGCCCTGCGCGCCAATCTCGCCGCCTGCGGGGCGGAGGCGGGGCGGATCATCGCCGCCGACGCGCTCAACCCCCCGCCTGGCGCGCCGCATGATTTATTATGTCTCGACCCGCCCTATGGCGCGGGCCTGGCCGGGCCGGCCCTGGCGGCGCTGGCGGCGGCGGGCTGGGCCGCGCCTGGGGCGATCATCCTCGCCGAGCTGGGGCCGGATGACCGGCTGGATGTTCCGTCGCCGCTGGCCGAGCGGACCCATGGCAAGGCGCGCCTCGTCATCTGGCGCTTCGGCGGCTGAGGCTCAGCCCGACGCGATATCGAGAAAATTGCTGAAAATGACGCGCGCCGCGCCATTCAGCCCGGCGATCTCCGCCTGAACCTCCGCCGCCATCGCCGCGAAGCCGCCCGGCCCGCGCGCCCGCTCCAGCGCCTTTTTATAGGAGGGCATGCGCGACCATTCGGCGGTGGTATCCCGCGTGGGCTCGATATGGAATTGCAGCCCATAGGCGGCGCGGCCCCAGCGCTGGGCCTGAATGGCGCAACCCGGCGAGGTGGCCAGCGCCACCGCCCCCTCCGGCAGGCGCTTCACCTCCGCCCCATGCCATTGCATGCAGGGCCACAGCGCGGGCAGCCCGGCGAAAATCGGGTCATCCGCCACCTGCACACGGCTCATCCCCACCTCGGGCTTGTCCATGCGCCCCACCTCGCCGCCCAGCGCCTGAGCGAGAAGCTGATGGCCGAGGCAGATGCCAAGATAAGGCCGCCCGCCTTCCACCCACTGCCGGATCGCCGCCATCTCCTCCACCAGCCAGGGATGCTTATCCGTTTCCCACACATCCATCGGCCCGCCCATCACCAACAGCGCGTTGAAATCCTCCAGCGGCGGGATCGCCTCGCCCTCATCCAATTCCACCGCCCGCATGGCGCAGCCGCGCTCTCTCATCACCTCCCGCAAACTGCCGGGATGCTCCGAGGCCACATGTTGAAAAACCAGAATGTTCAAAAAGTACGCCCCCTTTTTGTGCCTCTGCCGGACGAGACATATGCCAGAGGATAACCGCCCCGGAAAGCATCGTTGACACCCCCGCGCTTGCCTCGCCGCGCGCCTTGCCATAAGAGTGCGAACCGAAATTCGCGAAAAATTCTTATTTGCAAAGCGGCCTCCAACGATGTCCCAGCCCCGCCCGTCTCAGCCGCCCGCCCCGATCCGCCGGCAGCGCCTGGCGCTGAGTCTCGCCGTGCTCGGGCCGGGCCTTGTCGTCATGCTCGCCGATACGGATGTCGGCTCCATCATCACCGCCGCGCAGAGCGGCGTGCAATGGGGCTACAAGCTCCTGCTGCCGCAATTCATCCTCATGCCGGTGCTTTATATTGTCCAGGAATTGACGGTGCGGCTCGGCATCTTCACCGGCAAGGGGCATGGCGAGCTGATCCGCTCGGCATTCGGCCCGTTCTGGGCCTGGGTGTCGGCGGCGGGTCTCGCCATCGCCACCACCGGGGCGCTGCTGACGGAGTTTTCGGGCGTCGCCGGGGTGGGGGATCTGTTCGGCGTGCCGCATTACGCCTCGCTCAGCCTCGCCGCCGCCGCCCTGCTCGCCGTGGTGCTCACCGGCTCTTATAAGCGGGTCGAGCGCGCCGCCCTCATCATCGGCCTGTTCGAGCTCGCCTTCTTTTTCGTCGCCTGGGCGGCCAAGCCCGACCTGGCGGCCATGGCGCGGGAGGCGGCGCGGGTGCCGGTATTCAACCCGCGATACGAATATCTCGTCGCCGCCAATATCGGCGCGGTCATCATGCCCTGGATGGTGTTCTACCAGCAATCGGCGGTGGCGGATAAACGCCTCGGCCCCGCCCATTTCACCGCGGCGCGGTGGGATACCGCCATCGGCTCGGTCATCACCCAGCTGGTGATGGCCGCCGTGCTCATCGCGGCGGCGGCCTCCATCCGACCGCACGCGGCCGGCGCCACCCTCGCCAGCGTCGGCGATGTCAGCAAGGCGATGACGCCCTATCTCGGAGCCGGGGCGGGCAAAATCATCTTCGCCCTCGGCGTGCTGGGGGCCGGGCTGGTCGCCGCCATCGTCGCTTCTCTGGCGCTGGCCTGGGGGCTGGGCGAGGTGGCGGGCTACCGCCGCTCGCTCGAGCATCACCCGCTCAAGGCGCGGTGGTTTTACGGCGTCTACGCGTTTTGCGTCATCGGCGGTGCGCTGGGAGTGGGGCTGGCCCCCAACCTCGTCAACCTCAATGTTGGTGTGCAGGTGATGAACGCGCTGCTGCTGCCGTTGGTGCTCGGCTTTCTCGTCCGCCTGGCGATGGTGACGCTGCCCCCCGCGCGGCGCCTACGCGGCTGGTATCTCTGGGTGGTGGCGGCGGTGTGCCTTGTCACATGCGGGTTCGGCGTGCTGGGCGGGATTGGCGGCATCCTCCTGGGCTGAGGCAGGAGACTCGCGGGCGCCCATGCTATAGACGCGCCATGCCCATCCGCCGCCTCGCCGAAACCACCATCAACCGCATCGCCGCCGGCGAGGTGATCGAGCGCCCCGCCGCCGCGGTGAAGGAGCTGGTGGAAAACGCGCTCGATGCCGGGGCGCGGCGCATCGAGGTCATCCTCGCCGGGGGCGGGATCGAGCGGATCGAGGTGATCGACGATGGCTGCGGCATCCCCGCCGGAGAATTGCCTTTGGCCATCGAGCGTCACGCCACCTCCAAGCTCGGCGACGAGACGCTGGTGCGCATCGCCACGCTCGGCTTCCGGGGCGAGGCCCTGCCCTCCATCGGCGCCGCCGCCCGGCTCAGCCTCATCAGCCGCCCGGCGGGGCAGGACTCCGCCTGGCGGATCGAGGTCGCGGGCGGCGCCGTCACCCCGCCCCGGCCCGCGCCCGGCCCGGCGGGCACCCGCGCCATCGTCGAGGATCTGTTCTACGCCACGCCGGCCCGGCGTAAATTCCTGCGCAGCCCCCGCGCGGAGGCGGAGGCGGCGGCCCGCGCCGTCTGGCGCCTCGCCCTGGCCGCGCCCGCCACCGCCTTCCGCCTGGTGGCGGAGGAGCGGGTGCTGTTCGACCTGCCCGCCCAGGACGAGTCCTCGCGCATCGCCGCCTTGTTCGGGCGCGAGGCGGCTCAGGCTCTGCTGCCCCTGGAAGCGGCGCGCGAGGAGGTGCGCCTCACCGGTCTCATCGGCCCCGCCAGCCTCAACCGCGCCACCACCCAGCTGCAAAGCTTCGTGGTCAATGGCCGCCCGGTGCAGGACCCGCTGCTCAAGACCGCGCTGCGCCTCGCCTATCGGGAGGTGATTCCCGCCGGGCGGTTTCCGGTGGCGGCGCTGCGGCTCGACCTGCCGGACGAGACGCTGGACGTGAACGTCCACCCCGCCAAGACCGAGCTGCGCTTCGCCGAACCCAACGGCGTGCGCAGCCTGCTCATCGGCGCGATCAGCCGGGCGCTGGCGCGGCCCATCAGCCTTGCCGCCGCCCCCAGCGCCATGCCCGCCGCCTACCCTCGGCCGCGGCCGCCCGGCCCCGCCGCGCGGGGTTTCGCCGAGGCGGAGCTGGGCTTCGCCGCGCCGCCGGCTTTGCGCCCCGCCTTCGCGCCGCCGGCGGAGGATGAGGCGGCCGCGCTCCCCGCCCCTTCCGACCCGCCCCATCCGCTCGGCGCGCCCCTCGCCCAGATTCTCGATACCTACCTGCTCGCCCTGGCGGCGGATGGCTCCCTCGTCATCGTCGACCAGCACGCCGCGCATGAGCGGCTGACCGAGGAAAAGTTGCGCGCCCAGTTCAACGCCGGCGCCATCCCCGCCCAGCCTCTCCTGGTGCCGGTGGTGGTGGATCTGCCCCCCTTCCAGGCGGCGGGGGTTCTGGCGGAGGCGGCCAATCTCGCCCGGCTCGGGCTGGAGATCGAGGCGTTCGGCCCCGGCGCGGTGCTGGTCCGCGCCGTTCCCGCGGCGCTGCGGGAGCCGGACGCCGCCGGGCTCATCCGCGACCTCGCCGAGGAGTTCGCCGAGACCGGCGCGCCGGTGGCGCTCGAAGCGAAGCTGGACGCGGCCCTCGCCCGCCTCGCCTGCCATCGCTCCATCCGCGCCGGGCGGCGCATGCAGCGCGAGGAGATCGACGCGCTGCTGCGCGAGATGGAGGCGACGCCCCGCGCCGCCACCTGCGCGCATGGCCGCCCCACGTTTCTCAGGCTCACCCGCGCCGATCTCGAAAAACTGTTCAGCCGCTCCTAATCTTACTGCGAAGACCCCCGCTGACGCTTATGGCGCCACCGCCCCCGCCGCGCGGCGCGGCACGGGGCCGGGCTGGCTGAGCAGATTACGGATTTCCTGAGCTTTCAGCACCGGCGCGTGGCATGGGCGGTTGACGTAGCGGCCAGCGCCGCGCTCGGCCCGCAAATCCCCCTCGGTATAAACCAGCCTGCCGCCCGCGATGGTGTGGCGCGCGAGACCGGTCACCTCCATTCCCTCGAACACGTTAATATCCACCTGCTGATGCTGGGTCTTGGCAGAGATGACGCGGCTCGCCTTGGGGTCCCACACCACGAGATCGGCATCCGCCCCCACCGCCACCGCGCCCTTGCGGGGATAGATGTTGAAAATCTGCGCGGTGTTGGTGGAGGTGATGCGCACGAACTCGGAAGGGGTCAGCCGCCCGGCGCCCACCCCGTGATGCCAGAGCACGCTCATCCGGTCCTCGATGCCGCCAGTGCCGTTGGGGATGGCGGTGAAATCCTCCCGCCCCATCGCCTTCTGCGCGGCGCGGAAACAGCAATGATCCGTCGCCGTGGTCTGCAATTGGCCGGAGACCAGCCCGGCCCAGAGCGCTCGCTGATGATGCCGCGGCCGGAAGGGCGGGCTCATCACATGCCCGGCGGCAAAATCCCAATCCGGGTTCCGGTACACGCTGTCATCCACCACCAGATGCTGGGCCAGAACCTCGCCATAGACGCGCTGGCCGGCGGCGCGCGCCCGGGCGATGGCGGCGGCGGCTTCCTCGGTGGAGACATGGACGATATAGACCGGCACGCCCAGCACCCCTGCGATGGCGATGGCGCGCTCCGCCGCCTCGCCCTCCACGGCGGGCGGGCGTGAAAGCGGATGCCCCTCCGGCCCGGTGATGCCCTGGGCGAGCAGGGCGCGCTGCAGATAATAGACCGCCTCGCCATTCTCGGCATGCACGGTGGGAATCGCGCCCAGCTCCAGCGCCCGGGCGAAGCTGTTGAGCAACACATGGTCATCCGCCATGATGGCGCCCTTATAGGCCATGAAATGCTTGAAGCTGTTGACGCCGTGGTCGCGCGCCAGTTCGCCCATATCCGCATGCACCCTTTCGGACCATGAGGTGATGGCGACATGGAAGGAGTAATCGGCGGCGGATTTTTCCGCCCAGCCGCGCCAGAGATGGTAAGATTCGAGTGGCGAATCTTCCGGGCCAGGAATGACGAAATCGATGATCATCGTCGTGCCGCCCGCCAGCCCCGCCGCCGTGCCGGTATAAAAATCATCCGACGCGGTGGTGCCCATGAAGGGCAGCTGCATATGGGTATGGGGGTCGATGCCGCCCGGAATGACATAGGCCTCCCCCGCGTCCACCGTTTCGGCGCCGGCGGGTGCCTCAAGCCCTTCCCCGATGGCGGCGATCCTGCCCCCGATGCAGAGCACATCGGCGGCGAAACCATGCTCGGCGGTCAGCACCGTGCCGCCACGAATGAGAAGGCTCATGGGTTTATCTCCGTTTCAGAAAAGGAAAGACCGCAGCCGCGCAGGACGAGCCGCTTGATCAGCGCCTCGCCCACCGCGTAATCCTCCGGCGCCAGAACCGCCGCCCGGCCAAGGACGGCGCGGATTTGCGTCTCGAAATCGGCGTAGGTCTGCGTCATCGCCCAGAGCAGAAAGAAGAGATGGCGGGGATCCACCCTCTCCATCAGCCCCTTGCGCATCCAGCCTTCCAGGATCTCGGCTTTTTCATCGACCCGGCGGCGCAGCTCCAGGCCGAGAAAGGAATGGAGATGCACGCCGCCCTGCAGCACCTCATTGGCGAACACTTTGGAGGCGTAAGGGCGGGTACGGGAATAGCGCATCTTGGCGGCGATATAGGCGCTCAGCGCCGCGGCGGGCGAGGCGTCGGCGGTGATGCTGTCCGAGGCTTCCAGCCAGAGATGAAGAATGTTCTCCAGCAGCGCCTCATAAAGGCGCTTTTTGGTGCCGAAATGATAATGCAGATTGGCGGCGGGCAGGCCGGCGGCGGCGGCGAGGGCCGCCATCGTGGCACCGCCGAACCCGGATTCCGCGAAGACCCGCTCCGCTGCGGCAAGAATGCGTTGCTCCGCCTGGGCGCTGCGCTGCTGGCGCGCGCGCGCCATATCCGGATTTTTCGGCACAATCTGCATAAATTATGATCCGTTCTCCAGCCTCACTTTTATATTTGGCGGACGTGACAAACAACTTGACTGCTTCATCAGCTTTGGTCAAGCTGAATATACAATCAGAAACCGGAGAGTTTCGATGTCCGATCTTCTCGATGACGTTTTTTCAGGCAGTTCTCCCGATATCAAGGCGGGGCGGCTGCCCGGGGAAGCCCTGGCCGCCTGCTTCGCCGATGCCCACCCGCCGCTCACCCGCGACCAGGCGGATATCGAGGCGAATCGCTGCTATTTTTGTTACGACGCGCCTTGCGTGACCGCCTGCCCCACCGCCATCGACATTCCCGGCTTCATTCGCGCCATCGCCACCGGCAATCTTCCCGGCGCGGGGCGGCGGATTTTTGAGGCGAACATTATGGGAGGCGCCTGCGCGCGGGTCTGTCCCACCGAGATTCTTTGCGAGGGCGCTTGCGTGCGCAACGCCCAGCAGCACAAGCCCGTCGAGATCGGCGCGTTGCAGCGCGTGGCGACAGATGCCGTCATCACCCGCGCCGAGGCGACGGGCGTGCACCCGTTCCAGCGCGCCGCGGCCACCGGCCGGCGCGTCGCCGTGGTGGGGGCGGGGCCAGCCGGTCTCGCCTGCGCGCATGAGCTGGCGAGATCCGGCCATGCGGTCGATCTCTTCGAGGCCCGGCCGAAACCGGGCGGGCTCAATGAATACGGCATCGCCGCCTATAAAATGGCGGACGGCTTCGCGGCGCGCGAGGTGAATTTCATTTTAGGCATCGGCGGGATCAGGGTTTTCACCAACCAGGCGCTGGGACGCGAGCTGGATCTGGGCGCGCTGCGCCGGGATTTTGACGCCGTCTTCCTCGCCATCGGTCAGGCCGGGGTCAAATCCCTCGCCGTTCCCGGCGAGGCTTTGCCCGGCGTGATGGATGCGGTGCGCTTCATCGAAACGTTGCGCCAGGCCGAGGATAAGGCGAGCGTGCCGGTGGGGCGGCATGTGGTGGTGATCGGCGGCGGCAACACCGCCATAGACGCGGCGGTGCAAGCCAAGCGGCTGGGGGCGGAGCTGGTGACGCTGGTCTACCGGCGCGGGCGCGAGGATATGCCGGCCACCACGGTCGAGCAGGATTGGGCGCTGATGAACGGTGTCGCCTTCCGCCATTGGGCGGCGCCGGTGGCGATCGAGGGCGGCGAGGGCGTGCGCGCCGTGCGCTTCGCCCGCACCACCCTCGCCGGGGGGCGGCTCGCTTTGCTCGAAGACGGTTTCGTTCTGGCGGCGGATATGGTGCTGAAGGCCGTCGGCCAGAGCCTGGATGTGGCGGAGAGCGAGGCCCTGCCCGCCATCGCGCAAGGGCGGATCGTGGTGAATCCGGACACATTGGAGACGAGCCTGCCCGGTGTTTTCGCCGGGGGGGATTGCATCTCCGGGCAGGATTTGACCGTGCAGGCGGTGGCGGATGGCAAGCGCGCCGCCCAGCGTATCGATGAATATTTGAAAGGCCGGAACCATGGCTGATCTCAGCATTAATTTCGCGGGCATCAAGGCCCCCAACCCGTTCTGGCTGGCCTCCGCCCCGCCTACCGACAAAGCCTATAATGTCGAGCGCGCCTTCGCCGCGGGCTGGGGCGGGGTGGTGTGGAAAACGCTGGGCGAGGACCCGCCCGTGGTCAATGCCAGCTCCCGTTACGGCGGCATCGGCTATAACGGCCAACGGCTGATGGGGCTCAACAATATCGAGCTGATCACGGACCGGCCCCTTCAGGTCAATCTCGAAGAGATCACCATGGTCAAGCGCAAATGGCCGGACCGCGCCGTGGTGGTGAGCCTGATGGTGCCTTGCGAGGAGGAAAGCTGGAGGCGCATCCTGCGGCAGGTGGAGGAAACCGGCGCGGATGGCGTGGAGCTGAATTTCGGCTGTCCGCACGGCATGAGCGAGCGCGGCATGGGAGCAGCGGTGGGCCAGGTGCCGGACTATGTCGAGATGGTCACGCGCTGGTGTAAACAGCACAGCCGCATGCCGGTCATCGTCAAGCTCACGCCCAATATCACGGATATTCTCAAACCCGCCGCCGCCGCGCAGGCGGGCGGGGCGGACGCGGTCAGCCTCATCAATACCGTGCAATCGGTCATCGGCGTCGATCTCGATAATATGGCGCCGCTGCCCACGGTGGACGGGGTTGGCACGCATGGCGGGTATTGCGGCCCCGCGGTCAAGCCGATTGCCCTGCGCATGGTGGGCGAGATCGCCCGCGCCATGCCGGGCCTGCCGGTTTCCGGCATTGGCGGCATCGGCACATGGCGTGACGCCGCCGAGTTTCTGGCGATGGGTTCGGGCTGCGTGCAGGTTTGCACCGCGGCGATGCATTATGGATTCCGCATCGTCGATGACATGATCAACGGCCTCTCCGATTGGATGGACGAGAAGGGCTATGCGCGGATCGCCGATGTCACCGCCCGTGCCATACCGAAATTCGTGCATTGGCAGGATTTGAACCTGGCCTGGAAGACCATCGCCAGCATCGATCCCGAGGCCTGCATCGGTTGCGGACTCTGCCATATCGCTTGCGAGGATACCGCGCACCAGGCGATTCGCCTGAGCCCGGGGGACGCCAAAAGAGTTTATGAGATCATTGAGGATGAATGCGTGGGCTGCAATCTTTGCTCCCATATTTGCCCCGTGGATGGCTGCATCACCATGAAGCCGCAACAAGCAAGCCAACACCTCACCTGGAAGCAACATCCCAACAACCCGTTGCGGGTGGCGGAGGCGGCGGAATGAGCCGCAACCTGCGCGTGGACGGCGCGCGGTTATGGGACAGCGTGATGGAAACGGCGAAGATCGGCGCGACGCCAAAAGGCGGCATCAAGCGCCTGACGCTGACCGATCTGGACGCGCAGGTCCGGCGCTGGTTCATCGCCGCCTGCGAGCGGGCGGGGTGCGAGGTTCGTTTCGATGACATGGGCAATATTTTCGCCCGCCGGCCGGGGCGGGATAATTCCCTGCCGCCGATCGCCATCGGCAGCCATCTCGACACCCAGCCCACCGGCGGCAAATTCGATGGCGTCATCGGGGTGCTCGCCGGGCTGGAAGTGTTGCGAACGCTCAACGATGCCGGCATCGAGACCCGCGCGCCCATCGAGGTGATCGACTGGACGAATGAGGAAGGCTCGCGCTTCGCCCCGGCCATGCTTTCCTCCGGCGTTTTTGCTGGCGTCTTTACCCGCGATTACGCCTATTCGCGCGAGGACCGGGACGGGCTGAAATTCGGCGACGAGCTGCGCCGCATCGGTTTTCAGGGCGAGGAGCCTTGCGGCGTGCATCCGCTGGCCGCCCATTTCGAGCTGCATATCGAGCAGGGCCCGATTCTGGAGGATGAAGGCAAGACCATCGGCATCGTCACCGGTGTGCAGGGCATGCGCTGGTATGAGGCGACGGTGACGGGAATGGATTGCCATGCCGGCTCCACCCCCATGCATCTGCGCCGCGACGCGTTGGCGGCCACGGCGCGGATGATCCAGGCGGTGCAAGCGACCGGGCTCGCCCATCCGCCGGATGCGGTGGCCACGGTCGGGCTGATCGAGGCGCGCCCCAACAGCCGCAACGTCATCCCCGGCGAGGTGTTTTTCACCATCGATCTGCGCCATCCCGAGGATGCGGTGGTGGCGGCGATGGAGGCCGAGCTGCGGGCGGCGCTCGCGACCATCGCCGCGGAGAGCGGCGTCACCTTGAATTTCGAGCGCATCTGGGATTCGCCCGCGGTTCATTTTGACCCCGGATGCATCGCCGCGGTGGAGCGGGCGGCGGCGGCGCTCGGCCATCCGGCACGGCGCATCGTCGCCGGGGCCGGGCATGATTCCGCCTATATCGCGCGGGTCGCACCAACCACGATGATCTTCATTCCTTGCGAGAAAGGCATCAGCCATAACGAAATGGAAAAGACCGAGCCGGAGCAACTGACCGCCGGCGCGGATGTGCTGCTGCAGGCCGTGCTCGAAACCGATGCGCGGCTGGGACAAGACGCGAAGATAAAATAACAAGCATGCCATTTTTTATTTGGCGCGGGCGGGATTGGCTGGTTGTATGAAACCTCGAAAGCAGCTTAACCGGGGAGACCATAATGATTCAGAACGAGGCGGGCCGCGCGTTTGAGATTGCCGTGCCGGATGGCACGGCTTACGAGAGCTTGATTTCGCGGGTGCGGGACTCTCCCTTGTATAATGACGATCTGCGGCCCATCCGGGCTTCGGAACGGGACTGGCGCGGGCGCAATATCTTGTTTCTCTGGATCAGCATGTCAATCGTGCTGACGACCTATACCCTCGCCTCAGGTCTGATCGAGGCTGGAATGACCTGGCAGGAGGCGATTTTCACCATCGGGCTCGGCAATGTCATTGTTCTCATTCCGATGGTTCTCAACGCCTATGCCGGCGTCAAATATGGAATTCCGTTTCCCGTCTTCGTGCGTTCCTCTTTCGGCACCACCGGCGCCAAGGTCGCGGCGATGGCGCGCGGGCTGGTGGCGTGCGGGTGGTTCGGCATTCAAACCTGGCTGGGCGCGCTCGCGCTTTCAGGCATTGTCGGGCGGCTATGGCCGGCCTGGCCGCAAATACCGGGGCATGCATTCATCGCCTTCGCCGTGTTCTGGGTTTTTGAGATGGCGATTATGGCGCAGGGCATGGAGGCGATCCGTTCGCTGCAACGCTGGGCCGCGCCGCTGCTCATGCTCGTTTTGGCGGCGCTGTTCGGCTGGGCGGTGGCGGCGGGAGGTGGCCTTGAGGCGCCGCTCGCCGTCTCCGCGAACATGATCGGCGCCAAGCATAGTTTCGCGCAGCTTTTCTGGCCCAGCCTCGCCGCCAATATCGGTTATTGGGCCACGCTCAGCCTCAACATCCCGGACTTCACCCGCTATGCCACGAGCCAGAAGGCGCAGCTTATCGGCCAGGCGATCGGCCTGCCCATCGGCATGATGGCCACGAGCTTCGTGGGCATCTTCGTCACCGCCACCGCCTTCATGGTCTTTCATCAAGTCATCTGGAATCCCATCGACCTCATTCCGTACCTCACCCACAATGCTCTGATTTTGGTGGTGGCCCTCGTGGCGGTGATGGTGGCGCAGCTCAGCATCAACATGGCGGCCAATGTGGTTTCACCGGCCAATGACATCTCCAATCTCGCTCCTCATCTCATCAGCTTTCGCACGGGCGTGTTCATCACGGGTGTCATCGGCATTCTCATGCAGCCTTGGTACCTCATGGGCAACGCCGCCGCCTATGTCTTCACCTGGCTGTCGGGCTACGGCTCCCTGCTCGGCGCGGTCGGCGCGGTCATGATCGTCGATTACTGGCTCATCCGCCGCAAAACGCTCGATCTCGAATCGCTCTATCTGGAAGGCCGCCGCTACCCGAAATGGAACGGCCCCGCCATGATCGCGGTCCTCGTCTCGATCCTGCCGATGCTGCCGGGCTTCATCGCCGCTTCCACCACGCCGGGCGGGATTCCGGCGCACCCCACCCTTCTCACCAATATCTACAGCTTTGGCTGGATCTGGTCCTTTCCGGTCGCGGGCATTCTCTACTACCTGCTCGCCGCGGCGCGGCCACGCCCGCTCGCGGCAACCAGCTGAGCGCGCCTGGAATCGGCCCTTCAGCCACGGGGTTCTATGCCGCGAATCAAAATATCCACCAGCCGCCCGGCGATTTCGCCGGGCGGCATCCCGCCCTCCGGCTTGTGCCAGCGCATCGTCCAGCTCAGCGCGCCGGTAAAGGCGAAGGTCGTCAGCTTTATATCCCCGATGCAGGCCGAGCCATCAGCCACCGCCTCCTCCATCAGGCGGCGCAACCCCTGGTCGATTTCCCGTTTCATGGCGCGAACCTTGGCCCGGCTCGCGGTGGAAAGGGCCTCGTCATCGGTACGCACGACGCAACGGCCGAAATCATCCATGATCACCTCGCCGTAGCGGCGGAGAAAATACTTCAGCCGCTCCAGCCCCGTGCCGGGCTGGGCGGCGGCCGCCTCCGCGGCCTCGCGCAGCCGCGTCAGCCCCAGGCGCAGGCACTCGAACAACACCTGGTCCTTGGCGCCGAGATAATGGTAGATCAACGGCTTCGAGATCTGCAGGCTGGCCGCGACATCATCAAGCGAGGTGGTATGAAAGCCACGCTCGTTGAACATGCGCACGGCGGCGCGCAGCACGGCATCCCGCTTCGCCGCCCGCTCCTGTTCCCGTTCTCCGGCGTTGCGGAAAGGCGTGGGGCCGGGGGGTGTATCCATGGTGATCCTGTCTTGGCGCGCAAGGGAGGCCGCTTTACGGGATGGTAGATGATTTACCGTTTGGTTGCCAGCCGGCAATTTTCTTCCGCCGGGTTATTGATCCGGCGCGGCCATTGGGCCTAGTTTGCGCCGCCGGCCGTCCGGCTTCGTCGTCATTCGCTTTACCGCCTCGCCCCGCGAGGCCGGGGTGCTGCAAGTTAAAATGAAGATCCTGTTTGCCTTCGAGAATCCCCTGCCCAGCGCGGAGGCCGATGCGGAGGTGTTCATCACCACGGCCCGGCATCTGCGGCCCCATCTGGAGGCCGCCTGGCTGCATGTCCCCATCGCCACGGGCGATCCCGCGCTGATCAGCGGACAGGCGGGCATGCCGGTCATTCCCGCCCGGGCGCCGGCGCAACCGGCTTTCCTGCGGCATTTCGCCTGCGGCGCGACGCTGGGGCTGCGCGGGGCCTTTCATCAGGCGGATCTGGTGTATACCCGCAATCTTTGGGTCGCGTGGACAGCCATCCTCGCCGGCCAGCGCGTGGTCTATGACCATTACCGCCCCTGGCCGGACCAGATCCCCCCCCTGCAGCACTGGCTCTACAAGCTGTTCAGCCATCCGCGTTTTCTCGGCGGCATCTGCCACTCGGAATATACAAGGCGGAAATATATCGCCCTCGGCGTGCCGCCCGAGAAACTGCGCTGCGTCCATAATGGCTTCGACCCCATCCGATTCGCCGAGCCCCTTTCTCCCGCGGCGGCCAAACGTCTCACCGGCTTGCCGGAGACCGCCAAAACCGTGGTGTATACGGGCCGGGTCAATCAAAAGAAGGGGCTGGAGCTCGTGATCGAGGCGGCGAAACGCCTGCCGGATCTGGTTTTCGTCTTTGTCGGCTCCTATGGGGAGGGACCGATCGAGGAACTGGCGCGGGACGTGCCGAATATCCGCATCATCCCCTGGCAGGAGGAAGCCACGCTCGGCCGCTATATCCAGGCCGCCGATGTGCTGCTCATCCCGCCCTCTCTGCAACCTCTGGCCAAGTTCGGCTCGACCGTACTGCCGTTAAAACTTTTTCTTTACCTGGGCTCAGGCCGGCCGATTCTGGCCGGGCAGACACCGGACGTAACCGAGATCCTCCGCCACGACCAGAACGCCTGGCTCTGCCCGCCGGATTCCCCGGAGGCGCTGGCCGAGGGGCTGCGCCGTCTCACTGCCGACGAGGCCCTGGCCGCCCGGCTTGCCGCCCAGGCCGGAGCCGATAGCCTTGATTACAGCTGGGCCGCGCGCGCGGTGAAACTCATCGCCGCGATCGAGACATGGCAGGAAATGGCCTCCAGCCCGCGCCCGGGCCTATGGGGCCGCGCGCAAACCCTGGCCTGGGCCGGGCAGTCGCGCCGCTGGGCCGCCCATCTGCTGCGCACCGGCTCGGTGATCCTCCCGCCACGGGCGTCAGCGGCAGCCCGCGCTGAGCATGCAGCCGGGCCCGGAGGGGCATAAACACGCCTTGCGGCGGGCTTCAACCGGGTGGGCGGCGCTGCCGTCATCGCCAGACTCATGGATTTCACCACCATCGTCGTGGCGCTGCTCTACCCCATCAAGGATGATGGAGGTAGGCGCGCTGGTGCTTTCCCTGGGGCTGGCCTTGCGGGCCCGAGCCAGGAATGAGAGTGTCGCCCCTGACGGATGGGATTCCTGAAATCATGATTTCTGAACCGGCGCGGCTGTTCAGCGCCCTTTTCTATCTCATCCTCGCCGGCTTGCTCGCCGGCTATCCCTTCTCCCGTTATTTCGACACGATCCCCCGGCATCGTCTGCTTCTCGCGCCCGCCCTGGGCTGGGCCGTGCTCGGCGCCATCTCCTTGCCGGTCTTCATGCTCGTTCCGTTCCGGCCCGCCGCCGTGGCGCTGGTGACCTTGCTGGTGGCCGCCAGCGCCTGGCTCCTGGGGGGTTGGATCAAGCCGTCCATGCCAGCGGAGACAGCCTCGCCGCGCTTGAGCTGGCCGTGGATCACCATCGCCGGTTTGGTGAGCCTGATTCCGGCTTACAGCGTCGCGCCCCATGTCTTTCATGACGGAATCGGCTTTGCCGCGCCGATTTTCGACCATGAAAAAGCGGCGCTGATCGACGCGATGGTCAGGACCGGCATCCCTCCGCTCAATCCGTTTTTCTCCAAAACCGGTGTTTCGCCCTGGCTCAGCTATTATTATGGCTGGTATTTCCTGGCGGCGCAGGCGGCGCTCCTCACCGGTGTCAATGGCTGGAGCGCGGATATCGTCTTCACCGGCCTCACCGCCTTTGTCTCCCTTGTCTTCATGGGCTGGGCGGCGCTGCGTTTGAGCGGCCGCGCCCTAGCCGCCTGGCTGGTCTTGCCGCTCAGCCTCACCTCGACCCTGTTTCCCATCCTCGGCTTCATCATCGGCCCCGCTTTCGGCCACATCTTTGCCAATGAGCACGGCCTGGAAAGCTGGATCATCCAGAGCGCCTGGGTGCCGCAACATCTCTTCGCCGCCGTTCTGGCCGGTTTGGCGCTGATCGCGTTGCTGCGGCTGATGGAAAGCCGGCGGGTGGACCCGGTTCTTTGCCTGTTGATCGGCGCGCTGGTCGGCTTCTCTTATAACGCCTCGGTTTGGGTCGGGTTGACCGGGCTTTTGCCCGTGTTGGCCGTCACCGCCCTGGCCGGTTTCACCTGGAACCGGCGGGGCCTCTGGCTGGCTCAGATGAGCCTGGCGGGCGGTTTTTGTCTCGCCGCCGCCGCCGCTCTCGCCCTTCAGGAGGCGGGGCGGCTCCATACCGGCCCGGTGATCGGCTTCTGGCTGTTTCCCGTTTTTGCGGCATCCGCGAACACCCTTCTCAATCTATTCGGCTATTGGTTTTTGCTTCTGCCCCTGTTCTTCGGCGCCCTTTATATCGGCGCCCTAGCCTGGGCCGCACCGCGGCTAGCACGCAAGGGCCGGATGCGCCCGGCTGAACGGGGCTTGGTCGCCGCCTGCTTCGTTCCGCTTCTGGTGGCGGAGAGTTTGCACAGCGTCATCGCCACCAATGATCTGGGCTGGCGCTGCGTTCTCGTCAGCGTTTTGGCAATGACCATCGTCTCCGCCGCCTGGCTTGCCGAATTGCGCGGCAAGGCCTGGGTGCTGGTCTTCGGCGCGGCACTGCTCGGCCCTGGCCTGGTTTCCGGCCTCGCCTATGCCACCGGCATGACCGCCACCCAGGCCCTGTACGGCACGCCCAGCCCGGATGCGCGCCGGTTTCGCGCCGTCGACCGGGAGATGTGGCGCGCGGTGGATGCCCTGACGCCGCCGCGCGAGGCCGTGGCGAGCAACCCGCTTTACGAGCAAAGCCTGACACCCTGGGCGGGCAATATTTCCTGGGCCATGCTCAGCAACCGGAGCAGCTGCACGCCGCCTGCCGCCTATCTCGCCGCGTTTGCCTCGGGCGTTCCGCCGCAACAGCAGGCGGAGCTGTCAGCCCTGGCGCAAACGGTCTTTAATGGCGCACCGCAGCCGGAAGATTTCAAAACGCTGCGGGATGTTTATGAGTGCCGCACATTGCTCGTGACGCCGGGCGATGCTTTATGGACGCTGCCGCGCTCGACCCCTGAACCCTATTACCGCCTGGCAGCCGAGAAGCCTGGAGATTGGCGAATTTACCGCGCCACCTCCTCAGACCAGTGACACCACCGCATGACCCAGCTCCTATCCCTCATCGTTCCCTGCCATAACGAAAGCGAATCCCTCCCGGTGTTCACCGCCGCGGTTTTGCCGGTGCTAGAGTCGATTCCGGGAACGGAATGGGAGATCGTCTGCGTGGATGATGGCAGCCGGGACGACACGCTGAGCCAGCTCATCGCCCTGGCGGAGACCGACCCGCGCTTCCGAATCGTGGAATTCTCCCGCAATTTCGGCAAGGAGGCGGCGATGACCGCCGGGCTGGACGTGGCCCGGGGCGAGGCGGTCATTCCCATCGACGCCGATCTGCAGGACCCGCCGGAACTCATTCCGGCGATGGTCGAGGCCTGGCGCGCTGGAGCGGAGGTGGTGCTGGCCCGGCGTATGGACCGTTCCACTGACAGCCTTCTCAAACGCCAGACCGCCGCCTTGTTCTACAAGCTGCACAACGCCCTCTCCAAAACCAGGATTCCGGAGAATGTCGGCGATTTCCGCCTCATGGACCGTCGCGTGGTCGAGGCGCTGAGACAATTGCCGGAGCGTCAGCGCTTCATGAAGGGGCTGTTCGCCTGGGTCGGGTTCCGCACCGTGACCATCGATTACGTCCGGCCTTCCCGGGCGGCGGGCAACACGAAATTTTCCGGCTTCGCCTTGTGGAATTTCGCCCTCGAGGGATTCACCAGCTTCTCCACCGCACCGCTGCGGGTCTGGACCTATCTGGGCCTGGCGGGAGCCGCCCTCGCCCTCGCCTATGGGGCGCTTATCCTCCTGCGCACGCTCATCTATGGCAATCCGGTGCCGGGGTATCCTTCGCTTTTCGTCGCGGTCACCTTCTTCGGCTCGGTGCAGCTCATCTCCATCGGCATTCTCGGTGAATATATCGGGCGCATCTATGTGGAGACCAAGCAACGCCCAGCCTATATCATCCGCAGGCAGTACCCCGGCCCTCCCCCGCCCGCCCCCGGCGGCGGTTGACAGGCGCGCGCCAGGGCGGCATATCGGCCACCCATTGTTCCATTTCCAACCCCGAGACCCGTGATGAAGATCCGCAACTCCCTGAAATCCGCGAAGATTCGCGACAAGAACTGCCGCGTCGTCCGCCGTCACGGCCGGGTTTACGTCATCAATAAGAAGAACCCGCGCATGAAGGCCCGCCAGGGCTGAGCTGGCTCTTCCTGTGATTTTCAAAAAAACCCGGCGAAGGCCGGGTTTTTCGTTGGCCTCACGCCGGGGACGGTCTTGCGCCCCCGGCCAGGCGGCTTTTCAACCGGCGAGCAGCGCCAGCGGCCGCGGCCAGAACATGCCGGCCCGGATACGATAGGCCCGGTAGGCCTGGGCCAGGCTGGAATCGGCGAATTTGCGCTCCTCGCGCGCGGCGGCCTCGATATAAAGAGCGGTCATCACGGCGGGAGCGAGCCAGCCCAGCCAGCCGTTCGTTGCCGCTGCGGTGCCCAGCCAAAACAGGACATAAGCAAGATAAAAGGGGTGCCGGACGAAACGATAGGGACCGTTTTGCAACAGAAAAGCCGGGCGGTCCGTGTCAAAAGCCAGTGTGGGCGGTGTCCGGCGGCTGGCGGCGATGGCAGCCGCGAATACCGCGAGCGAGGCGCTGAACAAGGCGATGGCGAGGACCCAAGTGAAGGATACGCCCTGGGCGGCGCGCCAGAGAAACGCGGCGAATAAAGCCAAGCTGAGCAGGCTGGTGATTTTCATGCCCAGCGGCATCGCACCGGTGGAGCGGAAATGCTTTTTCACCCCCCAGGAGAAGGCGGCAAAGCAGAGGGAGGCGTCGGAGATCGTGAGACTCGTGGAGATGATATGCATTTTGGCACCTTTTGGTGAATATGATTGAGTTTTTTTCAGCCAGGCCGGCGGGATGCGAAGGGTCAGGCGAAGACCCGCACGGTTTCGCCCCGCAGCAACCCGGCATAGGCGCTGCCAGGACCGGCCCCGGCATTGACCACGGGAATATCCTTCAGCACGTTGGCATAGGAGGAGTTGGGGCAGCGCATCAAATTGGTCTCGAATTTCACTCCGGCATAGCGGCGCGGCCCGGCGACATACTCGAAATGAAGCCGTTTATAAAACGGCGTATGGTTGCGCCGCACACAGGAGAGCGTCATATCCGCCTTTTCCTCCGCAACGAAAAACCCGACGAAGCGGTAAAGAACGAAGACCAGCTCGTAATCCGTGGCGAAATCCGGGTGACGCACCAGCCGGTTGATCTCGATGAATTTGGCTGGCCGGCCGGTCGCTACCTCATCCGCCAGCGCCGCCACCTCGTCTGGAAATATGCGCGAGGCCGGAATTTCGTCAAACCCGGCGAGGCCGCGATCACGATCGTAGACCGACATGCGCACCGAGGCCACGGGACGATTGTGCCGGTAGATGACGACGGAGCGGTTATTGGGCCGCAAATCATCCGCGTCGGAAAACAAGCCGCCCGGCATCGGATCGATATAGCCGCCGGCCAGATAGCTCGCATGGCGGATCGCATAGGCATCCGCTTTCGTTTGCTCATCCAGAGCCAGGCGGGCCGTCAGCCCGCTGGGGGATTGGCGCATCATTTCGCCGCGTACCAGCCCGGCGGTGTGAGATTTAAGTGTGCTCAAGGCAAAACTCCTTTTTATAAGAGGAAACGGGAGAGAGTAGAAACGAATTTCCCAAAAATATGTAGAGAAAACTCTCGATAAATGATTGAAAAACTTCAAAGTAAAACCCGGCCGGCGGATGGGCTATTCTTTCCGCTTCGTCCATGGCGTAAAAAAACTCTGATAAAGCCTTTACCTCTATGAATATGAAAGGCACCCACATTTTTTTATCGTTACAATTTTCGCCGCGTTTACAAAGTAAAACGCTTTCGATACTCTGGCATGACCAGAAGCGCCAGCAAGCGGTAATTAATCAATTAACGGTGGCAATTTCCAAAAAAATATATATTACGGGAGGTTGCGTCCCTTACCCGGCGCGGGGTGTTATTTTTTGCACGAAAAGCCTCTCGCCTTCCTATGACCGATTCGTTTCCCCATTCTGCTTCCGAGACGCAAAGCCGTTCCTGGCTGGGAAATTTGCGGCGGCGGTGGCGTAAGATGCTTGAACGGTTATCTTTGGTCTCTCATATCCCGCCAGAGTTCAGCCAAAGGTTGTTTCTCGACCAGGCGAGGGATTTCAGCTACGTCATCCGCGCCATTTCCGTGATGGGCCTTACCACGCTCGGGCTCCTTTTTTTCTATTTTCGCCACAACCCATATGGTTTTTACCGTAACAGCGTCTTGCTCGGGCTCGCCTGTATATATACCCTCATTATTTGGCATGGCTGGCGCTGGCTCCGCCGGAGTGACGCCTCAGGCGCAGATGCGCGGCGTTATTTTCGTGTCGCCTGCGGTCTCCTTTTCGGCCTGGGCGTGCTTTGGGGCGTCCTCGTCATTTTGCTCATGCAGACCAGCCCGGCGGAAGAGCGGGCGTTGCTCTACGCTATCGCCGTCGGCAGCATCTCCACCTCCGTTCTCGTCTCCCCCCCTGCCAGCGCCATCGCCTTCTGGGCGCCGATGTCGCTGGGCGCCCTGCTCAGCCTGGTGCTGTTCAACCCGGATATCTACGCCATCAGCGATCTGCTGGCTTTCGCGGGGCTCACCGGGTTTTGCATCCTCTATCTCAACCGGCGGATGAACGAGCGGGCGATCAGCGCCATCCGTCTCGAGGAAAACGCCGAGCTTATCCGGCTGCTGCTGCGCGACTTCGAGGAAAACGCCTCCGACTGGCTGTGGGAAACCAACGCGCAAATGGAGATGCAGCCCGCCAGCCAGCGCCTGGTGCAAGTGGCACGCCGCCCGGCGGAGAGCCTGCGGGGCCGGTTTCCCGAGGCCCTGCTGGGAGAGGAAGCGTTGCGGGATAGTTTGCCGGGCTCGGCTCTGGACCGCCTGCGGCAAGCCATCGCGGATCGCGCTCCGTTCCGCGATCTCGTCGTCCCGGTCGTGTTGGACGGCGAGCAGCGCTACTGGTCCTTGACCGGCAAGCCCATACTCGACAGGCAGGGCCGCTTCAGCGGCTATCATGGCGTCGGTTCCGACATCACCCGCCAGCGCCGCCAGCAGGAGCATATTTCCTTTCTCGCCCGCCACGACAGCCTGACCCGCCTCGCCAACCGGGTGTTGTTCTCGGAAACCCTCTCTCAATTCTGCGAGACGGCCCATGAGGCGGGTTTCGCCCTGCTCTGCATGGATCTCGATGAGTTCAAGGCCATCAACGACACGCTCGGCCATGCCATGGGGGATGCCCTGCTGGTCACCGTAGCGGAGAGGCTGCGCAGCTGCATCCGCGACTTCGACATCGCCGCGCGGCTGGGTGGCGATGAGTTCGCCATTATCGTCCTCACCACGGACATCGATGAGGCTTTAGCCGTCGCCGGCCGCATCATCGAGAGGGTCAGCCGCCCATTTCGGTTCGACGGCCAGACCCTGCAGATCGGCATCTCCGTCGGCATCGCCATGGCGCCGGTTGACGGCTCCACCCCCACTCAACTTTTGAAGAATGCCGATCTCGCCCTCTACCGCGCCAAAGGAGACGGGCGCGGCACGGTACGCGTCTACGACCCGGCAATGGACGAGACCATGCGAGTCCGCCATGTTCTGCAAACCTCTCTGCACCAGGCCTTGGCGCGGGGCGAGATCTCGGTAGTCTACCAGCCCATCGTCAACCTGGTGGATCAGCGCATCGCGGGGGCCGAGGCGCTGCTCCGCTGGACCCATCCCGAACGCGGCAACATTCCGCCAGCGCAATTTATTCCCCTTGCCGAGGCAGGGGGAATAATGGAGGAGATCGGTGAGTTCGTTCTCCGCGAGGCCTGCCGCGAGGCGGCCGCCTGGCCGCCTGAGCTCACCGTCGCCGTCAATCTCTCCCCCCTGCAAAGCGGCGAGGCGAGGATTGTTCCCCTCATCGCGGGCATTCTCAAATCCTCCGGCCTGCCCGCCTCCCGGCTGGAATTGGAGGTGGTGGAAAACACCATGCTGGAATCAGGCAGCCCGACCGAGGAAACGCTGCGCCAATTGCACCGGCTCGGAGTACGCATCGCCCTGGATGATTTCGGCACCGGTTATTCCTCCCTCTCCTATCTGCGCCGCTTTCCCTTCGGCAAGCTCAAGATCGACAGCTCCTTCATCCGTGACCTCGGCGAGGAGGACCGGGACGATTCCATCGTCCTGACCATCATCCGGCTGGCCGAGCAGATGAACATGCTGGTGACCGCGGAGGGTGTGGAAACCGCGGCGCAGGCGGAGTTGCTGCGTTCCTATGGCTGCGCCCAAGCCCAGGGGTTCCTGTTTTATCAACCGATGAGCGGGCAGGATTTCGCCCGGCTCGTCGCATCGCGGGAAACGGCCTCGCCACGGCGCATGCCGGATGGGGTTTAGCTTCCGCTCTTCCGCTCTTGGCCTGCGGGGCGGGGCGCGGCTAAATTACCTTTCCATGAAGGATGCAGCGGGAGCCTCGCCGGCGATGGCGCAATGGTTCGCTCTCAAGGCGGAGCATGAGGACGCGCTCCTGTTTTTCCGCATGGGCGATTTTTATGAGCTGTTCTTCGCCGATGCCGTGGCCGCCAGCGCCGCGCTCGATATCGCCCTCACCGCGCGCGGCCAGCATCAGGGAGAGAAGGTGCCGATGTGCGGCGTGCCGGTAGTCCAGGCGGAGATGTATCTCGCCCGGCTGATCCGCCGGGGCTTCCGGGTCGCCATCGTCGAGCAGTTGGAAGATCCCGCCGCCGCCCGGGCGCGCGGCGCCAAGGGGCCGCTCAAACGCGGGGTGGTGCGGCTCGTCACCCCCGGCACGCTAACCGAGGAGGCGCTGCTGGAGGCCGGCCGGGCCAATTTCTGCCTTGCCATCGTCACGCATGAGGGCCGGTTTGGCCTCGCCTGGGCGGATATTTCCACCGGCCAGTTCGAAACCGAGCAAGCCGGGCCGGAGGGGCTCGCCGCCATTCTTGGGCGGCTAGATCCGGCGGAAATTCTCGCCCCGGCGGACATTCCCCTCGGGTCATTTGCCGCCCGGCGGGTGGAGGCAAAGCGCCTCGCCCTTGCCTCCACCGCCGACGAGGCGATAGCGCGGCGGGAGCTGGCCCGCGCCTTTGGCGCCGCCAGCCTGGACGCGTTCGGGGATTTTTCCGGCGCGGAGGCGCGCGCCGCCGCCCTCGTTCTCGCTTATATCCAGGCGACCCAGATGGGGGCGACGCCGCGCCTCGCCCGCCCGGTGAGCGCCGGGCTGGCCGGGCGGCTCGCCATGGACGCCGCCACCCGCGCCAGCCTGGAGCTGGCCGCGGCGCGGGGCGGGGCGGAGGCGGGCAGCCTGCTGGGCGCGATCAAGCGCACCGTCTCCCCGGCCGGGGCGCGGCTGCTGGCGGAATGGATCACGGCCCCGCTCAATACCCTGCCGCCGCTTCTCGCCCGGCAACAGGGCTGGGTGCTGCTGCGCGATTCCGGCCAAGCGGAGCCGGTACGGGCAGCGTTGCGCGGCGTGCCGGATATGGCGCGCGCCCTCGGCCGCATCGCCATCGGCCGCGCCGGCCCGCGCGACCTCGTCGCCATCCGCGCCGGGCTGGAGGCTGCGGCCAGCCTGGCGCCCCTCCTGCCCCCGGGCGCGGCGTTGCTGGAGGAGGCCGCCACCGCCCTCACCCCGGCGCCAGAGCTGCTCGCCACGCTGCAAGCCGCCCTCGCCGAGCCCGCTCCGTTGCGCCTGGAGGAAGGCGGGGCCATCGCCCCCGGTTTCGATGGCGAACTCGACGCCGAGCGGCGGCTGCGCGACGACACCCGCCAAGTCATCGCCGCGCTGCAAGCCGAACTCGCCCAGCATTACGGCGTCGCCGCCCTTAAAATCCGCCATCACGCCCAGCTTGGCTATGTGCTGGAAGCCCCGGCGGGGGCCGTGGCAGCCTTGCGCGAACGCCCGGAATTGCAGCTGCGCCAGGGGATGGCCAATGGCGCGCGCTTTTCCCACCCCCAGCTCGCCGATCTCGACCGGCGCATCACCGAGGCCGCCGCCCGCGCCGCCGCGCGGGAGAGGCTGGTCTTCTCCTGGCTCGTTCAGAAGGTGCTGGATCAGGCCGAGGCGCTGGCCCGCTGCGCCGGGGCGCTCTCCCTCGCGGATGTGCTTCAATCCGCGGCGCATCTCGCCGCCACGGGCCGCTATGTCCGCCCGGACCTCAGCGAGGACGAGGCTTTCTGCATCCGGGCGGGGCGGCACCCGGTGGTGGAGGCGGCCCTGCCGCCCGGCGCCGCCTTCATCGCCAATGACTGCGATCTTTCTTCCGCCCGCCGCCTGATGCTGCTCACCGGCCCCAACATGGCGGGCAAATCCACCTTTCTCCGCCAGAACGCGCTGCTGGTGGTCCTGGCCCAGGCCGGGCTGCCCGTGCCCGCCGAGGCGATGCGGCTCGGCCTCGTGGACCGTCTGTTCTCCCGTGTCGGCGCGGCGGATGATCTCGCCTCCGGGCGCTCGACCTTCATGGTCGAGATGACCGAAACCGCCGCCATTCTCCATCAGGCTGGTCCCCGCAGCTTCGTCATCGTCGATGAAATCGGCCGGGGCACCGGCACGCGCGACGGCCTCGCCATCGCCCAGGCGGTGCTGGAGAGCCTGCATGGCGGCAATCGCTGCCGCGCCATATTTGCCACACATTTCCATGAGCTAGTGCAGCTCACGGAAGCCCTGCCACGCCTCAAATCCCACACGATGCGGGTGAAGGAGTTCCGCGGGGATGTGGTGTTCATGCATGAGGTCGTGGCGGGCGCGGCGCAAAAAAGCTGGGGCGTGCACGTGGCCCGTCTGGCCGGGGTGCCCGAGGCGGTGCTGGGCCGCGCCGACGCCTTGCTGAAAAACGCCGAACGCCAGCAGATGGCGGCCCAGCCTCTCCCCCTCTTCGCGGCCGGCTCCCGCCCGCCGGAGGACGAGGCGCGCGATACCCTGCTCTCGAGCCTCGCCCGCCTCGACCCGGACGCGCTCTCGCCGCGCGAGGCGCTGGCCAGCCTCTACCGCCTGCGCGACGAGGCGCGGAAAGTCCTCGCCGATCCCATGGAAAGCAGGGGCTGATCCGTGTGTTCCCGCGTTCCTTCCTGTCTGGGATTGATCTAGCTTGTTACCCATGTCCTCCGCCCGGAAACTGCCCGACATCGCCGCCGCCCTGGCCGAATTGCTGGAAGCGGACGCCCCGCCGCCGCGCGATGAGGCACTCGCCGCCTTCCGCCGCCAGCTGGGACGCCTCCAGGCTCACGTGCAGACTTGTTTCGAAACGGATGGGCTCAACGGTCTGCAAGCGGCGCGGCTGCACGCCAGGCTCATGGATGATCTCCTGGGCGGGCTCTACGCCTACACGCTGCGCATCCTGCCCCTGGCGGCCAAGGACCGGCTGGCCATGGCCGCCACGGGCGGGTATGGCCGCGCCACCCTCGCCCCGTTCTCAGATATCGACCTGCTGTTTCTCACCAGCGCCTCGCCCTCCGCCTCGCTCAAGGCCGGGGTGGAATTCATCCTCTATTTCCTCTGGGATCTCGGCCTCAAGGTTGGCCACGCCACCCGCACGCTGGCCCAATGCCTGGAAGAGGCCCAGGCCGACGCCACCATCCGCACCTCCATGCTCGACGCGCGCTGCCTCGCCGGGGACCGCGCCCTTTTCGCCGATTTCCACACCGCCTTCCGGGCCGATTGCGCCGCTGAGGGCCCCTCGGCCTATATCCAGGCGAAGCAGGCCGAGCGCGCGGCGCGGCATAAGCGCTTCGGCGAGACGCCTTTCATGGTCGAACCCAATGTGAAGGAGGGCAAGGGCGGCCTGCGCGATCTGCAAACGCTGTACTGGCTCGCCCGCTACGTTTTCAATACCTTCGCCATGACCGAGCTGGTGGGGCCGGACGCGCCGGGGGGCGGGATCCTCACGGTCACCGAGGCGCGCGCCTGCAAGCGCGCCTGGGAATATCTCTGGACGGTGCGGTTTCATCTCCATTACATTTCCGGCCGGGCGGAAGAGCGGCTGACCTTCGATCTTCAGCCGGTGGTGGGGGCGCGCATGGGCTATACCCGCCATGGCCGCCAGAACGGGGTCGAGCGGTTCATGCGCCATTATTTTCTCGTGGTGCGGGAGGTGGCGCGGGTCACCGGCGTGCTGGAGCCCGCGCTGATCCGCGCCTCGCTGGGCCCGCCCGCCATCGCCCCCGCCGCCGACGCCTCGCTGGTCAGCGCCGGTTTCGTGCTGGCGGACGGGCAGATTCTCTTCGCCCCCGGTCATGACCCGGCCACTGACCCGACCTCGATCTTCCGCATCCTGATCGAGGCGCGTAACCGGGGCCTTTCCCTGCATCCGCTGGGCTGGCGCACGCTGATCCGTTCCGCCCCACTCGGCGCGGAATTGCGTGGCGACAAGCAGGCGGCCGCCCTGTTTCTCGACCTGCTCTGCGGCGGCGATGAGGATATGCCGGCGGCCCAGCGCGCCTCCGCAGACTGGCTGGCGGTGCTGAACGATAGCGGCATTCTCGGCCGGTATCTGCCGGATTGGCGGCGCATCGTCGGGCAGATGCAGTTCGACACCTATCACGTCTATACCGTGGACGTTCATACCATCCAGGCCATCCGCAACCTCAATAATCTCGAGGCCGGGCGGCTGAAGGATGTCGCCCCGGTGGCCTCCGAGCTGATCGGCCAGATTCAATCGCGCCGCGCGCTTTACGTGGCCCTCCTGCTGCACGACATCGCCAAGGGGCGGGGCGGGGATCATTCCGTGCTCGGAGCCGACCTGGCGCTGACCATCTGCCCCGCGCTCGGCCTCAACCAGGAGGAGACGGAGATGGTCTCCTGGCTGGTGCTCCACCACCTTCTGCTCAGCCAGACCGCCTTCTCCCGCGATATCGACGATCCCAAGACCATTCTCGATCTCGCCGATACGATCCAGAGCCCGGAGCGGCTGCGCCTGCTGCTGATCCTCACCGTCTCCGACATCCGCGCGGTCAGCCCCAAAGTATGGAATGGCTGGAAGGCCACCTTACTGCGCGAACTTTACGCCCGCGTGGCGGAGGTGCTGGAGGGCGGGCTTTCCACCACGGAGCGCGACGCGCGCATCGCCCGGGTGAAGGAGATCGTCGGCTCGATGCTGGCCGATTGGCGGCCGGAAGAGCTGGAGGAATTTCTCTCCCTCGGCTATCCGAGCTATTGGCTGGGCTTCGACCCGGAAAGCATCGAGCGTCATGCCCGCATGATCCGGGACGCCGATGCCCGCCACGCGCCGCTCACCATCCAGACCGAACCCCTGCCCGAGCGCGCCGTGACCGAGGTGGTGGTTTATACCGCCGACCATGCCGGGCTGTTCAGCCGCATCAGCGGCGCTCTCGCCATCGCCGGCGCCTCGATCGTGGATGCGCGGATTCACACCCTCACCAACGGCATGGCGCTCGACACGTTCTGGATTCAAGACGCCAGCGGCGGGCCTTTCGAATCCCCGCACCGTCTGGCGCGGCTCTCCACCGTGATCGAACAGGCGCTGACCGGGCGGCTGAAACTGGCAGCGGAGATTCGCAAGGCGGCCAAGAGTCTGGTGCCGGGCCGCACCCGCGCCATCCACGTGCCGCCGCGGGTGGTGGTGGATAATCGCGCCTCCAACCGCCACACCGTCATCGAGGTGAACGGGCGGGACCGGCCCGGCCTGCTGCACGACGTGACGGCGGCGATCTCGGCGGAGGGGCTGCAAATTGCCTCCGCCCATGTGACCACCTATGGCGTGCGCGCCGTGGACGTCTTTTACGTCAAGGACGTGTTCGGCATGAAGGTGGAAAACGAGCGCAAGCTGACCCATCTCCGCCAGGCCTTGCTGGCGGCGCTGAAACCGCCGCCGGACGATCCTCCCGTCGGCCCGGCCTCCCGGCAGGCCGCCACCGCCGCCTGACCGGCCGCCATCCTTTCATTTGACATCGGCGCGTTTTCCCCTGATGCGGGGCGGCATGGCCCGCCAGGTTTCGCCCTCCCGCATCGGCTTTATGCTGTGCTGCTTCCTGCTGCCGGCTCTCATCGGCTGCTTCGCCAGCTTCTCCATTCCCGCCCCGCTGGTGGATCTGCTGCACCAGCAGGCGGCGCTGGATAAGGTGCGGGACGCGCCGAACCCGGCCGCGGCGCAGGCGGCGATCGCCGCGCTGCCAAACGCCGTGGACCCGGATACCGCCGCCATCGTCGCCAATGACGCCGGGCCACTGGCGGCCCGCGTCGCCGCCGCCGAGCGGCATATGCGGCAGGAGGCGCTGGCCCAGGCCAGGGCGGAAGCCTACCGGATCAGACTCATGGTCATCACCATGAGCGTATTGGGCGCGATCTTCGCCGTCATGTTGATGGGACCGGATAAAAATGACTGACCATGTGAATTCCTATTACGCCGCCACCGCGCACCGGAAGGATGCGAGACCGCCGCTGCGGGGCGGCATCGAGGCCGATATCTGTGTCATCGGCGGCGGCTTCACCGGGGTGAACGCCGCGCTGGAGCTCGCGGAGCGTGGCCGGCGGCCCGTGCTGCTGGAGGCGGTAAAAATCGGCTTCGGCGCCTCGGGCCGCAATGGCGGCCAGATCGTCAATGGCTACTCCCGCGATCTCGATGTCATCGCCAAACGTTATGGCTAGGCGGCGGGCCGCAAGATCGGCGCCATGGCCTGCGAGGGCGGCGACATCATCCGCGCCCGCGCCGCCAAATATAACATTCAATGCGATCTCAAGCCCGGCAATCTCTTTGCCGCGCTCAACCACGCCCAGCTGCGCGGGCTGGAGCGGCATCAGAAACTCTGGGGGGAGTACGGCTTCCGCGATTTCGAACTGCTCGACAAGGCGGGGCTGCAACGCCACGTGAAAACCGAGCGTTATGTCGGCGGTCTCATCGACCGCAAGGGCGGGCATCTGCACCCGCTCAACCTCGTGCAGGGCGAGGCCGAGGCCGCCGAATCCTTAGGCGTCGCGATCTATGAGAATTCCCCGGTCACCGCCGTCACCCCGGGCGAGACGGTGGCGGTGAAAACCGCGCAGGGCGAGGTGCGGGCCAAGACCGTGCTGGTTTGCGGCAATGCCTATCTGCGCGGGGTGCTACCGGAGCTGGAAGGGCGGATCATGCCCGTTTCCACCCAGGTGCTGACGACCGAGCCGCTGGGCGAGGAGGCCGCCGCCCTCCTGCCCACCGATCTCTGCGTCGAGGATTGCAATTTCTTCCTCGATTATTTCCGCCGCACCGCCGATAACCGCATTCTTTATGGCGGCGGCACCGTCTATGGCGGGCATGATCCGGAGAGCGTGCGCGCCAAGATCCTGCCGCTGATGCACAAGACCTTTCCCAGCCTCAAGGAAGCGCGCATCGATTTCGCCTGGAGCGGCAATTTCGCCCTCACCCTCACGCGGTTTCCGCAAATCGGGCGGTTCGCCCCGAACGTCTATTTCTCCCATGGCGATAGCGGCCATGGGGTAACGACCACGCATCTGCTGGCAAGGCTGCTGGCCGAGGCGGTGACGGGTGATCCATCGCGTTTCGACGTCTTCGCCAGCCTGCCCTATTTTCCTTTCCCCGGCGGGCAGCGCCTGCGTGTGCCGCTGACCGTCATGGGCTCCTGGTGGTACCGGCTGCGTGACTGGATGGGGGTTTAGGCCGCGTAAACCCCGGCTTCGAATCGACCGAACAGGTCGAGCAGAACGGGATCGGCGAAGGGCAGGCTCTGGGTCAGCATCACCCCCGCCACACCCGCGCCGGGGTCGAGCCAGTAATAGCAGTTGAACAGCCCGGCCCAGCCCGCGCTGCCCGCCCCCCGGCGGCCGGGCACCGCCTTGGTATTGATGAGAAAGCTCAGCCCCCATTTCTTCGGCTGGCCAGGAAAAAACTCGAAATCATGAGACAATCCAGGCTCGGCGGTGCGCAGCGGCAGCACGTCGAGCGCGCCCATCTGGTTTTGCAGCATCATCGCCACCGTCTCCGGGCGCAGAACCCCGCCGCCGCCCGCCAATAAAGCCTGGAGGAAACGCAGATAATCAGGCCCGGTGGAAACGAGGCCAGCGCCACCCGGAAAAAATTCAGGAAAGCTCGGCTTGCGGAAATCCTGGCCGGAGAGCGTGCCATCCGGATGGCGGACATGCAGCCCGGCCCCGCGCCCGGCCTGCGCGTCGTCCGGAACGTAGCTCGCATCCTTCATGCCCAGGGGGCGGAGGATATGATCCAGGACATAGGAATTGAGATCCTGGCCGCTCACCGCCTCGACCACCCGCCCGGCCCAGTCTATGCCGATGCCGTATTCCCAGCGCGTTCCCGGTTCGAAGGCGAGCGGTTGCTCCAGCCCCTTGAGCCGTCCCGACCGCGCGCCGGGAAGTCCCGAAGCTTTGAGATAGCGGTTGAGATCGGCGTTCCAGATATCATAGGCGAAGCCGGCCGTATGGGTGAGAAGCTGGCGCAGCGTGACCGGCGCGCGAGCCGGACGCAGGCGGGGCTGGCCTGCGGCCTCGAACCCTTCCAGCACGGGCGGCTGATCCAGATAGGGCAGCAGCCGGCCCAGCGGCTCATCCAGGGAGATTTTTCCCTGCTCCACCAGCTGCATCGCGGCGGCGGCGGTGATGGCCTTGGTCATCGAGGCGATGTGAAACACCGTATCCAGCGTCATGGCCACGCCGCCGCCGCGCACGCGCTCGCCAAAGGCCGCCTCGTAAATCGGGCCGTTGCGGTCGGCGGCCAGTGCCACCACCCCCGCCACGCGTCCCTTGGCGGCGGCCTCGCGCAGCAGATGATCCAGCCCGGTTTTATTCATGGCATCCCTCCTTAGACGGCTAGATTAAGCATTTCGCCTTCGCCGGCGCCACCCACCAGCGCAGCCGCGTCGCATCCAGCAAGGTTTCGCCACGCAGGCCCCGCCAGCCCGCGCGCGGGCCGGGCGGCTGGGCATAGAGCGTCTCCCAGGCGGGCCAGACATGAAAAGGCGACCACGTCCAGGCCCGGTAGCGCAGATACACGCCGCGCAAACGCCGCGCGAGGCGCACATCCGGCGCGGCCACCCGCTTCTCCCGCCAGAGCGGCTCCGCCCCCAGCTGGCGCGCCAGCCCCAGGCTCAGCGGCGCGACATAGCCGGAAAACCATAGCGTAAAGCCCAGCTCCGCTTGCAGGGTGCCCACGGCGCGATGCACCTGGATATGCTCCGGGTGGCCATATTCTCCCCAGGGATTATGGGTATAGACCGCCTCCACCCCTTGCAGCACCAGCCGCAGCCGCTCCACGAGGCTATGGAAATTCGCCTCATAGCGCGCCCGCGCGGCGAGGTCGGTGATCCCGATCCCGAAGGGTGTGAGATGGGGCGGGGTCCAATCCACATGGGGCCGCGCCCCGCTTTCCGGCAGGTTCAGGTTGACGAGTCGCGGCAGGCCCAAAGCGGCCACGGCGCGGGCGCGGCTGGCCGCCCTGGCCGGGTTGGCAAATGGCGCGCCGAAGCAGAGCACCAGCGGGTCAGCCGCCGCCACCGCCGGGCTGAGCCAAAGGATCTCATCATCGGGATGGGCGGCCACCAGCGCGGCGCGGGTCATCCGCGCCCGTCCAGCATGGCGTCGTAAAGATCCTCAAGCGCGGCGGTCTGGCGGCTGAGGTCGAAATACCGCTCCACCTGCTGGCGCGCCGCCGCCCCCATGCGCTGGCGCAAGCCAGGGTTGGCAAGCAGGGTGGCGATGGCGTGGGCCAGCGAGTCGGGATCGCGCTCGGGCACCACGAAGCCGCTTTTGCCCTCGGCGATGCCCTCGGCGATGCCGCCGACGCGCGAGCCGATGCCCGGCACGCCAGTGGCGGCGGCTTCCAGCAGCACCATGCCGAGCCCCTCCTCCCGGCCCGATGAGGTGCGCACGCTGGGCAGAACGAGCATGGCGGCCCGGCGCATCCAGGCGAGAACCTCCGGATGAGGGCGCGCCCCGAGAAAGACGATCCGCTCACCCGCGCCGCTTTCCCGCGCCAGGCGCTGCAAGGATTTGCGCAGCCCGCCCTCGCCGATGATAACGAGCCGGGCCTGGGCATAGCGGGGCGCCAATTGGGCGAAGGCGCGGATCAGAATTTCCGTTCCCTTCACCGGCTCCAGCCGCGCCACGTGGAGGATCACCTCCTCTTCCTCCGCCGGGGCGCGGGGCATGATCGCGCGGGTATCCACCCCGATATAATGCACGCGCACCCGCTCCGGCGGGAAATCGAGATCCAGCAATTTGCGGCGCAGAAAGGCCGAGGCGGCGAGAAAAAGCCCGCCTTGCGCCGCCAGCCGCCCGCGCCGCAGCGCATAGCGCGCCCAGGCCGGGTTGGCGAGCAGGCCGGGCGTGCCGAGCGTGGCGTCGAACCCATGAAAGGTGGTGACCAGCGGCACGCCGAGCCGCGCCGCCAGCGGCAGGGCGTGCAGACCGTCCACGCCGAAATGGGCATGGATGAGGGCGGGCCGCCGCCCTTCCAGCATATAGAGATAGGGATGCGGGCTGGCGGAAAGCAGGTGCCAGCCGGCGGGCAGCAGCTTCAGCCGCGGCGGCGCGAGATCCTCCAGCGCCAGGAACTCCGCGCCTGGCGGCGCCGGACCCATGCGCAGCCGCCCTAGATAAACCGGCCGGTAGCGTTGCAGGCCCTGCGCCTGCTGGGTGATGAACGGTTCCGACACCCTGAACAGGTTGTGCCGGTAGATCGCGACCTCACGCATCGGCGCCGGGTGATTAAGCGTTATTTCACCGCCAGGGCGGCCCGGCTCGGCAGCAGCCCCTGCGCGCGGCCCAGCTCGGCGAACAGGCCGATGGCATGATCGATCTGCGCCGGGCTATGCGCGGCGCTGACGCTGGAACGCAGCAAGGCCAGCCCCCCGGGCGTGGCCGGAGGCAGGCTGACATTGGTGTAGAGCCCGGCCTTGAGCAAGGCCGCCCAGAAGCCGAAGGCGGCATCCGGCGAAGGCATGATCGCGGAAACCACCGGGCTCGGCTCTGGCCCCAGCTCGAAGCCGAGCCGCTCCAGCCCCCGATAAAGCCGCACCGCGTTCTCGTTCAGCCGCTGGCGCAAGGCGGGGCGCATGCGCAGCTCGTGCAAGGCGGCCTCGGCGGCGGCGATGACCCCCGGCGGCAGCGAGGCGGTGAACATATAGGGCCGGCTGACGACCCGTAAAATCTCCGCCCCGGCGATATCGGTGACACAGAACCCGCCCACCCCGGCGAGGCTCTTGGAGAAGGTGCCAACGATGAAATCGACATCCGGCTCCACCCCCGCCTGTTCCGCCAGCCCGCGTCCCGTCTCCCCCAGCACGCCCAGGGAATGAGCCTCATCCACCACCAGATAGGCCCCATATTCCCGCTTGACCGCCGCGAATTCCCTGAGCGGCGCGGTATCGCCCAGCATCGAGTAAATGCCCTCGACGACGATGATCTTGTCCCCCGGCTCGTGCCGCAGGCGGCGCAGCCGGCTGGCGAGATCCTCCGGGCTGTTATGGCGGAAGCGGATGACCTGGGCATGGCCGAGCCGGGCGCCGTCATAGATGCTGGCGTGGGAATCGGCGTCGAGCAGCAGATGATCGTTCTTGCCCGCCAGGGCGGAGATGATGCCGAGATTGGCTTGGTAACCGGTGGAGAACACCATGCCATGGGCGCGGTCATAAAACGCCGCCAGGGCGCGCTCCAGCCGCGCATGGCCGCCATAGCTGCCATTGGCGATGCGCGAGCCGGTGGTGCCGGTGCCCAGCGCCCGCGTCGCCTGGCGGGCCGCCTCGATCACGGCGGGGTCGTAGGTGAGTCCGAGATAATTATTGGTGCCAAGCAACAGCGTCCGCCGCCCGGCGATCACCGCCTCGGTGGGGGAGAGCACCTCGTCGAACGGAACATTGAAGGGGTTGGCTCCCGCCTCCTCCAGCCGGCGATACTGTTCAGCCAGGGCCGCGTATTTATCGAACAGGGCCATCGCTCACCGCGCGGCCTTCAGCCGTTGCACTGTCGCGACGAGATCCCCCAGCGTCTCGACCTCGGCGATCTGGTCGAGCGGCACGGAAATATCGAGCCTGTCCTCGATCTCCATGACAAAATCCATCACCGCCACGGAATCCAGCCCGAGATCCTCAATGATATGCGTTTCGTCCGAGAGCGGGCGCGCCTGCGGCAGGGCCGCGCGCAGCGCGCCGAAAATCACCTCACGGATATCCTCATTGTCTTCGGGCATCTGGCGGACCGCCGCTCCTCTGTCCCGCCGCCGCAAGCCAGCCCCGCATGGGCGGCCCATGGCGGGCGGAAATTTAAACCTATACAAGTCCTAAGCCTCCTTATTAAAGAGTCGGCATCGCATTGTCACGGGGGGCCGGGCAAAACCGCGGCACCCGCGGGCGGGCGAAGATGGATGGGTCCAGGAAATTGATCGTCACGGCATATATCATCCGGGAGATTCTACGGCCCTTCGCGGTGATCCTCGGCATTCTCGCCTTGCTGTTCTCTGGCTACAGCCTGGCCCAGATTCTCTCGGACGCGGTGAGCGGCCTGCTGCCGGTCGGCTCCATCTTCGCCCTCACCTTTCTCAAGCTGCTGATCTCCATGGATGTCATCCTCCCGGTCTCGCTGTTCATGGCCGTGGTGACGGGATTCGGCCGGTTGCAAATGGATGACGAGGTGACCGCCATGCAGGCGCTCGGCATGGGGCCGCGCGAATTCCTGGCCCCCGTCATGGGGGTGGCGCTGGCGCTCGCCCTGCTCGTCGTCGGCCTCTCGGTCTTCGCCCGGCCCAAAGCCTATCTGGCCACGCATGACATCTCCCACCGCGCCGCGGCGATGATGAATGTAAACGCCATGGAGGCGGGAACGTTCTACGCCAGCTCCGATGGCGACCGTGTCATTTTCCTCGGCAGCCGCGCCGGGCCGCACGCCCCGGCCCTGCGGGTTTTCGTGGCGCAGCGCGAGCGTGATCATATCGAGGTGATCTACGCCGATAACGCGACACCCGCCGCCACCGGGACGGATGGACGCCGCGTCGTCCATCTCTTCGGCGCCCATGTCTATCAGTTTTACCCGGACGCCCCGGCCAAAGACCAGGTTCTCGACGCGGCTCAGATCAATGTCAGCCCCGATAGCGAGATTACGACGAATTACAAATATAGCTCGGTGGCGGCGGGCATGGAGCATCTGCTCTCCTCCTCCAGCCCTCCCGATGTGGCCGAGCGGCAATGGCGCCTGTCCACCGGCGTCTCCACCATGCTGCTGGCGCTGTTGGGCGCGCTGCTCAGCCGGGGGCAGCCGCGCCAGGGCCGCTACACCAGATTCGGTCCGGCGATCCTCGCCTATTCCGCCTATTTTTTCGCGTGCAGCACGGCGCGAAGCTGGGTGCAGCACGGCTTGATCGGCGGTTTCCCCGGCTTATGGTGGGCGCCCGCCATGCTCGCCCTGGCCATCGCCATCATCTGGTACGTGCCGGTCTGGCGGCGGCAAGCGCGGCGGCCGCCGCCCGGCGCGGCTTCGGCCCGGCGCCTGCACCCCGCTGCCTTGCGCTCCTTAGCGGGTTAGCATGACCCTGCTCGACCGCTATCTCGGCTGGGCGGTGTTTCGTGCCTTCCTGCTCGTCGCCATTGGCCTGACCGCGCTGTTCAGCCTGCTCGACTTCATCGAGCAGCTGAGCCTGATCGGCTACGGGCGCTACCAGCTGCGCGATGCGCTGAGCAGCGCCCTCCTCACCGCGCCCGACCGGCTTTTACAAATCGCTCCCATCGCCATGCTGCTGGGCAGCCTCATCGGCCTGGGCGGCCTCGCCCGGTATTCGGAACTCACCGCCTGGCGCAGCTTCGGCGTCTCCGAGGCGCGGATGATGGGCGCGGTGGTCAAGCTTTGCCTGCCGGTCATCCTCGGCCTGTTTCTCATCGCGCAATTCGTCGTCCCCCCAGCCCAGCAAAAAGCCCAGCGCGAGCAGGCCGCCGCGCTGGGCGATGCCCTGCCCGGGCTTTCGAATGGCGGCTTCTGGGCCCAGAAAAACGGCGTCTTCCTCAACGTGCAGAATTACACCGGGCGGCACACGCTGCGGGGGGTGGAGATCTTCGCGTTCAATCCGGATGGCACGTTGCAAAGCCATATCCGGGCGGAAACCGCCCGCCCCCTGCCGGATGGAGAATGGCAACTCACCGGGGTCGAGCGGGACGCCGTCTCTAACGGCCAGATCGAGACCGACCATCCCGCCTCGCTCGCCTGGCGGCCTTTTCTCTCCGACAAGCAATTGCAGCTTCTCGCCATCCCGCCGGAAACCATGCCGCCTCTGGCTTTGTTCGCCTATGTCCATGAACTCAAGCGCCAGCATCAAGAGGCTTTGATTTACGAGCAAAGCTTCTGGAATATGGTGGCGGTCCCGGTCTCGCTGATCGGCATGGTTCTCATCGCCGCGCCCTTCGTCTTTGGCGGCACGCAACGCTCCGGCCATGCGGGCTGGCAGACCGTGACCGGCGCGGTCATCGGCATAGGGTTTCTGCTGATCCAGGAGATCACCGGCTATGCCGGGCTGTTGATGGCGGTCAACCCCGCCATCTCCGCTCTCACCCCCCCGCTTTTGCTCGTCTCGCTGGGCGCCTGGTTGCTGGCGCGCGGCCATAACCGCCTGCAAACCCTGTTCAGCGGGTGAGTCCCGCCAGAAACGCCTTGTATTGTTGCCTCTGGGCCTCCAGCAGCACCAGCATCGCCGCGCCCAGCCCGAGAATTTCGAAAACGAAATAGAGCACCGGCAGTTTGAGCAGCGCGGCGATGAAAATGGCCAGCGTGCGGTAATTGGCGCTGAGCACCCCCCAGCGCCGGACCAGCGGCGCGAAGGCCGCGCGGTAGGCGGCGCGCAGCGCCTTCTGCTGGGCCGGACGAGCGGCAAAAATCCTGGCGAAGCGCGTGTGGAACTCCGCCGCCCCGCCGGAGGCCCAGACCTGCACCCGCGCATAGAGATGATGCAGCCAGCCCGCGAGACCGCGCGGCCGCGCCCTCAGCTCTGGCAGAGCGGCCGAGTTCCGCCCCCAGCCCCAGAAATTATATTCCTGGCGCTGCATCTCGTAAGCCGCTGATTGCACAGCATGCGCCAGGCCGGAGAGCGCCGCCAGCGCCCAGACCCAGGGGCCGAGCTGATGGCTGAGAGCCAGCGCCAGCCCGGCATAAACGGCGGTGAAGGTGACGTAATCGCAAATGCCGTCCAGCACCTTGCCCAGCTCGGAATAGCTCTTGGTCAGCCGGGCGAGCTGGCCATCCGCCCCATCCAGCACATGCCAGGCCAGCATCAGCGCGAAGCCGAGAATGGCGCAGCCGGTATTCTGGTAAAAATAATAGGAGAGGCCGGCCAGCAGCCCGCAGGCCATGCCGGCGAGCGATACGGCGTTGGGCTTGACGCCCAGCCGGGCGCAGAGCGGCACGAGCCGGGCCGAGAGCGGGTGGATGAAGTACAGATTGGAGGGATCCTCGATCTCCTCCGTCCGGCGAACCGGCTCAGCCCCGCCCAGAGCGGCATCGCTCATTCTCACCGCCCCTTCAGAGCCGCTTGGAATCGAGAAGCGCCTCGGCCTTGCCGAAGGCGACCGGGTCGTCCACATCGACCCAGAGCCGGTCGCCGATATCAAAGACCCGCGCCTTGCCCCATTCGGCCAGCACGTTCATGGCGCCGGAAATACTGTCATCCCCGCGCGCCTGGGATTCCTCCAGCGCCGCGAACATGACGGGGGTGCAGCGGAAAACGCCGGTATCGAAACCGTTGAAGTCGCGGATCACCTTGCCGATATGCAGGAGCCGCGCGCCCTCGCTTTTCACGCGGGTCACATCATCCGGGTCGTTCAACGGGTTGTCGATATTGAAATCGACGCCGAGCATCACGGTGTCCGCCTCCTGCCGGGCCTCGATCATGCGGCGCAGGATCTCGGGATCGACCAGATGGTCGCACATGGTCAGCAGAAACGGCTCGTCCAGATATTGCCTGGCCGTCAGCACCGAAACGCCATTCGCCCGTGTCCAGGCGCGGTTATGGATGCGGGTGACGTGGATGCCGGTGCGGCGCGAGAATTCGCCGAGCCGCGCCTGCAACTCCTCCGCCCGGTAGCCGGTGACGACGAGAAACTCCTCCACCCCGGCGGCATGGGCGTTCATGATCACCCGCTCGATCAGCGGCACGCCGCGAATGGGGATGAGCGGTTTCAGCTCTCCCTTCTCGCGCAGGCGCGTGCCCTGGCCCGCCGCGGCGATGAGGCATTTCATTCGGCGGCGGTGGCCGCCAAGGCCGGCCGGCAAGAGCGGATGAATTCCTCCGTCATCTCATAGGCCACGTCATCGGTGTATTGCGCCGGCGGGTGCTTGCAGAAATAGGCGCTGGGGCCGGCGAGCACCCCGCCAATGCCATTCTCCAGCGCCAGCTTGCAGCAGCGGATCATGTCGATGACCACGCCGGCGGAGTTGGGGCTGTCCTGCACGGAGAGACGCAGTTCGAGGTCCATCGGCACATCGCCGAAAAGCAGCCCCTCCATGCGGATGAAGCAGATCTTGTTGTCGTTCTGCCAGGGCACGTAATCCGAGGGGCCGATATGGATGTTCTCGTTCTCCATCCGGCTCTTGGCCACGGCTTGCACAGCCTCGGTCTTGGAGGTTTTCTTGGAGGCCAGCCGCTCCTGATTCTTCATGTTGAGGAAATCGGTATTGCCGCCGGTATTGAGCTGGTAGGTGCGCAGCAGCTTCACCCCCCGCTTGGCGAACAGATCCGTCAGCACCCGGTGGGTGATGGTGGCGCCGAGCTGGGATTTGATGTCGTCGCCGATGATCGGCAGCCCGGCGGCGGTGAACCGCGCGGCGAAGGCCGGGTCACTGGCGATGAAGACCGGCATGTTGTTGATGAAACCGCAGCCCGCCTCCAGCGCGCATTCGGCATAGAACCGGGCCGCCCGCTCCGAGCCTACCGGCATATAATTCAGCAGGATGTCGGCCCGGCTCTCCTTGAGGCTGGCGACGATCTCCGCCTTGCTCAATTCAGCCGCCCCGGCGCGCACGAAGGTGCGGTTGTCATCGTAATCCGCCATATGGGGAGAGATGCCGTCCAGCACCTGGCCCATCCGCACCACCACCCCCATCTCCGGAATATCCGCCTGGAATACCTTGGTGCAGTTGGGCTTGGCGAAGATGGCGCGGCTCACATCCTGGCCGACTTTGCGGGCATCCACGTCGAAGGCGGCGACGACGCTGATATCGCAGGGCCGGTACCCGCCGATCTCGGTGTGCATGAGGCCGACAACATCGGTGGCGCAACGCTCCGGCGTATAATAATACAACCCCTGGATCAGGGAACTCGCGCAATTGCCGACGCCAGCAATCGCGATGCGGATGCCGTTTTTCGCCATCATCAACCTCGTTTGTCGCTAAGGCCGCCGGAAGAGCGGAACGCTTTTCCATCCGGCCGGATTGCACCACCAGCGAAAGAGCGGAACCCCGCCTTTGCCCCTCCGACCGGAACCTCACCCTCATCCATCAACCGCTCTCAAGCCTCCTGCAGCCGCACCCCGCGGGACAGCGCCAGAAGCTTCAAGGCTCTAACGCGGAAGAATCTGGGCGAGCCCGAACTCTGCGTGGTGAGTCAGTTTCCTAGCTCTTTCCATTATGTGTCGCAAGCATGACAGGGAATAGGCGATAAGATCGGGAGCAACCGGCGGATCAGGGCGGGGGAAGCGCTGGGCGGGCGGCGCGCCCGCGTCAATGGCGGGTTTTGGCGGGTTCCCGGTATGGCAGCCATGCGCGGCAAAGCGCGAATCGTGGCGCTCCGGCCTCGCCTCCCATGATCTCGCCGGGACGGATGACGGAGCTGGAAAGGTCCAGCCCAATGCGCGGTGCGGGACTCGGCTCCCATGCGCCGGGAGATTACGGGCTCGGAAAGCCGGCGGAAGGAAGGCCAAGCCGGTTCAGCACGATTTGGCAAGGAGTGCCTGCGCCTTTACGGCAAAGCCATTGCCATTCTCTTTTGACTCTGTTAGCGCCCATGGATCATGGCAAAGGTAGATTCCAGGCAAAATGACTGAGCCGACCCCGACTCGCCACCCAGGTCTGGCCAAGCGCTTCGCCGATTTCGGAACCATTGCCGAGGCTCTCGATTACGCCGCCCAAGGCCAGACCGGCCTCAACTTCTATTCAGGCAAAGGCGTTCTCACCGAGATATTACCCTATGCGAGACTGCGGGCCGAGGCGATGCTGCTCGCCCGGAGGCTGCTCGGCCTGGGGCTCAAACCCGGCGAGCGCGTCGGCCTGCTCGCGGAGAGCGATGGCGATTTCGCCCGCGCCTTCTTCGCCTGCCAATATGCCGGGCTGGTTCCCGCGCCGCTGCCTCTTCCCACCGCCTTCGGCGGCAAGGATGGTTATATCGCCTTCCTGCGCCGGATGATCCAGGGCGCGGACGCGCATGCCGTGTTTGGCCCCGCCATTCTCGCGGACTGGCTGGCCCAGGCCGTCGCCGGGCTCGGCCTGAAATGCTCGGGGGTCATCTCCGCCCTGGCCGAGGCCCCCTTGGCGAAGGCCACGCCGCCGGCCGCGCCGGACTCCCTCGCCTATCTGCAATTCTCCTCCGGCAGCACCCGCTTTCCCCTCGGCATCGCCGTCACCCAGCGCGCCTTCATGGCCAACGCCCATTACATGGCGAAATATGGATTGCAGGTGGGCGATGGCGACCGCTGCACCACCTGGCTGCCCTATTATCACGATATGGGCCTGGTCGGCTTCCTGCTGATGCCGATGGCCTGCCAGCTCTCGGTCGATATTCTGCCGACGCGGGAATTCGCCCGCCGCCCCCTGCTCTGGCTGCAACTCATCACCCGCAACCGGGGCAGCATCTCCTTCAGCCCTTCCTTCGGCTATGAGCTTTGCACGCGCCGGGCGCAGACGGTCTCCACCGAGGAGCTCGATCTTTCCTCCTGGCGGCGGGCGGGGATCGGCGGCGACATGATCCGCCCCGCCGTGCTCACCCGCTTCGCGGAACGCTTCGCCGCCAGCGGCTTCTCTCCCAACGCCTTCATTCCCTGCTACGGCATGGCGGAGGCGACGCTGGCGCTCAGCTTCAGCCCGGATGGCCATGGCGCTCGCGAGGACGCGGTGGATGGCATGATCCTGGAACGCGAGCACCGCGCCGTGCCCGCCAATGGCCGCAGTGAGCGCACCCGCCGCTTCGTGATTTGCGGCCAGATGCTGCCCAGGCACGAGGCGCAGGTGCGCGGCGAGGCGGGAAACTTACTGCCCGAGCGGCAGGTGGGGCGCATTTTCGTGCGCGGCCCCAGCCTGATGCTGGGCTATCACGGCGCACCGGAGGAAACCGCGCGCGTCCTCTCCCCGGATGGCTGGCTCGATACCGGCGATCTCGGCTATCTCGCCAATGGCCAGCTGGTGATCACCGGTCGGGCGAAGGATCTCATCATCGCCAATGGCCGCAATGTCTGGCCTCAAGACCTCGAATGGGCGGCGGAGGCGGAATTCGCCTCGCTGCGCAGCGGTGATGTCGCGGTGTTCTCGGTTGATGACGGGGAGGAGGAGGAGGTCGTGGTCCTCGTTCAATGCCGGCTGGTCGACCCCGCCGCGCGCGAGACCCTGGCCCTCGACCTCGCCCGGTTTTTCCGCGGGCGGCACGGGCTGGAGACGCGGGTGGTGCCGGTGCCGCCGCACAGCCTGCCCTTGACCTCCTCCGGCAAGCTCAGCCGCTCGCGCGCCCGCGCCATGTATCTGGAGGGCGCCTTCGAGCCGCGCCCCGCCGCCACCGCGGCGGAGTGACCCCGCGCCTCGCCGCCGTCACCGGCGGCACTGGCTTTCTCGGCCTGCATCTCATCCCCGCTCTGGCGCGCGCCGGCTTCCGCTTGCGCCTGCTGGCGCGGCGCGACCCCGCGCATCCCGCCTTCGCCGGCCTCGCCTTCGAGACGCTGCGCGGCGATTTGGCCGATGCTGGAGCGGTGGAGGCGCTGGTGCGCGGCGCGGATGTGGTGATCCACGCGGCGGGTCTCATCAAGGCGCGCAGCCGGGCCGAATTCTTCCGTGTCAACCGGGACGGCACCGCCCTGCTGGCTGGCACGGTGCGGCGCCTCGCGCCGGGGGCGCGCTTCCTGCTGGTTTCCTCCCTCGCCGCGCGGGAGGCCGGGCTCTCCGCCTATGCCGCCAGCAAGCGCGCCGGCGAGGAGGCAGCGCGGGAGGCGTATGCCGGGGCGGCGGAACAGCTCGCCATTCTCCGCCCGCCCGCGATTTACGGGCCATGGGACCGGGAAACCCTGGCGCTCTTCCGCGCCAGCCTGTGGCGGGTGGCGCCGGTGTTCGGCGCCGGGCGGGTGGCGGTGATCCATGCCGCGGACGCGGCGGCGGCCATCGCCGCCCTGGCGGGGGAGGCTTTCCGTCCCGGCCGCTTCGCCCTCGCCGATTCCCGCCCGGAGGGCTACAGCCCGCGCGCCCTGCTCGAGGAAGCGGCGCGGGCCACGGGCGGACGGCCCTTGCTGCTTCCCATGCCGGGCCAAGCGGTGCTGGCTGCGGGCCTCGCCTGCGGGCTGGCTGGGCGGCTGCGCGCGGAGCCGCCGATCCTCACCCTCGGCAAGGCGCGGGAACTCCTGCATCCGGATTGGTCCGTGCCCCTGGCGGAATTGTTGCCCGCCGCGGTTTATTCGCCCCGCTACGGCCTGGCGGCGGGGTTCGCCGAGACCGCCGCCTGGTATCGCGCGAGCGGCTGGCTCTAAATCGGCTTTTCGTAGACCCGGTAGGTCTTGTAGGGCGCGGCGCGCAGCCCCTCGATCATCCGGCGCATCGGCAGGTTATCCTCGAGAATCCAGGAGAGTTCGATATGGGTATAGCCCATGGCGAGACCCTCCCGGCGCACCTGGTCTATCATCAAATAGGGCAGCAGCCCGCCGATCATGTCCCGGGCGGCGGCGCGGCGCACGCCCATCAATGGCACCCGCGCGGTTTTCACCCCCGCCACCTTCAACCGCCATAACAGCCGGACCCAGCCGAAAGGCAGCAAGCGGCCCTTGAGGCCCTTGATCGCCTCGTTCAGATTCGGCAGGGCGATCATGAAGGCCACCGGCTCGCCATCCCGCTCCACCAGGCTAGTGAGGCGGGGATGAAGCAGCGGCTTCAGAGCCTTGGCAAGGTAATCGGTCTCCGCCTCGGTCAGCGGCACGAAGCCCCAGTTTTGCGACCAGGCATCATTGAAAATAGCGGTGACATTGCGAATCTCCTCCTTGATCCGCTTGAGATCGAGCCGGCGCACCTTCAGCCCCGGCGGCAATTCCCGCGCGAGCAGGCGGCGGACGGCATCCGGCAGCTCCACCCGGATATCGTAGAGATAGGCGAGGACATCCTTGACCTTGACCAGCCCCCGTTTTTCCACCTGCCCCGCCACATAAGGCAGGTCATGCGGCATCATCAGCATGGGCGGGGCGGAAAACCCGTCCACCAGCAGGCCGGTCTCCTCGTTGATGTTGAGGCTGAATGGCCCGCGCATCGCCTTCATGCCCCTCACGCGCAGCCAGTCCGCCGCGGTGTCTAGCAGAGCGGTGAAAACCTCCGCGTCGTCCTCCGCCGCCAGCAGGCCGAACAGGCCGGGCTCGTCCGGGCGCAGCTTGAGGGCGAGCCGGTCGATCTGGGCGCTGATGCGCCCGACATCCCGCCCCTCCCGCACGGCCAGCCAGTATTGCGCCTCGGCATGGCCGAAAAGCGGGTTTTTTCCGGGGTTCAATGCCTCCGCGCGCTCCATGTGCAGCGGCGCGATATAGGCGGGGTCCGTGGCGTGCAGCCGCTCTGGCAGGCGGATGAAACGGGAGAGCAGGCGCTTATCCGTGACGGGGACAATCTCGACCCCCGGCATCAGCAACCGCGCCTGGCGGTTTCCTCCATGGCGGGCGGGGGTTTATCCAGGGGCGGCGCGCCGGTTTTCCGCATCACCCAGGGATATCGCCGCGCTTCCTCAAGATCGTAACCTAGATTGAAAACCGTTGGGCTTTTCGGGCAATCCTTGGCCTGGCTGGCATAGGTATGGAACAGCATGTCTGGCAGAAAGCTGACGATGCCGTAATTCACCTGCTCGCTCTGAAAATGATGGAGCAAATGGTCGCGCTTGAGCTTTTGGATGAAGCGGTTGCGCGGCTTGTAGTTGAGGTGCTGGATGCAATGGAAGAATTCATAAACGCAGGTTATGAATAGCGCCGTGGCGAAGCCGGCGGCGGCCCCGGTCCAGCCCGCCAGAGCATAGCCGATGGGACCGGTGATGACCGCCATGGTGGGGATGGTGTTGAGCGGCGAGCCGAACAGCACCTCCAGCCGGTGCGGGTCCTGATGATGGTCGAAATGGATGCGCTTCCACAACCCCGCGCTCCAGCGCATGCGGTAGAGCCAGCGGCCATGCAGGACATAGCGGTGCAGCCCGTACCAGACCAGCGGATAGACGATGAAGACCGCGAGGGCGGGCCAGGCCAGCTGCGGCCAATGCCGGACGGTGAGCAGCGCATAGGCCCCGGAGAGCAAGGCCAGCGCGGCGTAGAGATTGATGGCGGGGTTGGTGAGATAGGCCCCCCATAGCTCGGCGAGGGACATGCGCCCGAGATCATAGGAACGGCCATGCCAGGCCCGGCCCCAAACCAGTTTTTTTGCCATTGCTCGTCTGCCCAATCCACCGCACCGGAGGGATGGCGGAACCGGCCCGCCATGTTACCCAGCCATAACATAGGGGTGCCCCACCGGCAAACCGGACAAGGAACGGCAAACGGCCCGGGCTTGGCCCGGGCCGTTCTCAAGCATCAGCGCGGGGCGTCAGGCCGCGAACTGGTTCATCGTGTTGTGGCTGCCGCCCGCCTTGAGAGCGGCCTCGCCGGCGAAATATTCCTTATGATCGTCGCCGATATCGGAGCCCGCCATGTTCTGGTGCTTGACGCAGGCGATTCCCTCACGGATCTCCTTGCGCTGCACCCCGGCCACGTAGCCCAGCATCGCCATATCGCCGAAATATTCCTTGGCGAGATGGTCGGTGGAAAGGGCGGCGGTGTGGTACGTCGGCAGGGTGATGAGATGGTGGAAAATGCCCGCCCGCTTGGCCGCGTCGCGCTGGAAGGTGCGGATCTTTTCATCCGCCTCGGCGCCGAGATCGGTCCGGTCGTAATCGGCGCTCATCAACCGGGCGCGGTCATAGGCCGAGACGTCCTTGCCCTGCTCTTTCCAGGCATCGTAAACCTGCTGGCGGAAATTCAGCGTCCAGTTGAAGGACGGCGAATTATTATAGGCCAGCTTGGCCGTTGGCCAAACCTCGCGGATCTTGTCCATCATCCCGGCGATCTGCTCGATATGCGGCTTCTCGGTCTCGATCCACAGCAAATCGGCGCCATTATTGAGGGCGTTGATGCAATCAAGCACGCAGCGCTCGGCCCCGGTACCGGGACGGAACTGATAGAGATTGGAGGGCAGGCGCTTCGGCCGCATCAGCTTGCCGTTGCGGGTGATCAGCACATCGCCATTGCCGATGGCGGAGGGGTCGACCTCCTCGCAATCGAGGAAGGCGTTATACTGGTCGCCGATATCGCCCGGCTCCTTGGAGAAGGCGATCTGCTTGGTCAGCCCCGCTCCCAGGCTGTCCGTGCGGGCGACGATGATGCCATCCTCCACGCCCAGCTCCATGAAGGCGTAGCGCAAGGCGCGGATTTTCTGGACGAAATCCTCATGCGGCACGGTGACCTTGCCGTCCTGATGCCCGCATTGCTTCTCGTCGGAAACCTGGTTCTCGATCTGCAGGGCGCAGGCGCCCGCCTCGATCATCTTCTTGGCCAGCAGATAGGTGGCCTCGGCATTGCCGAACCCGGCATCGATATCGGCGATGATGGGAACGACATGGGTCTCGTAATTGTCGATCCTGGTCTGGATCTCCTTCTGGCGGGCCAGGTCCCCCGCGGCGCGGGCGGCATCCAGGTCACGGAACAACAGGCCGAGCTCGCGGGCATCCGCCTGGCGCAGGAAGGTGTAGATCTCCTCGATCAGCGCCGGCACGGAGGTCTTCTCGTGCATGGACTGGTCGGGCAACGGGCCGAACTCGGAGCGCAAGGCGGCGACCATCCAGCCGGAAAGATAGATGTAGCGCCCCTTGGTCGAGCCGAAATGCTTCTTGATGGAGATCATCTTCTGCTGGGCGATAAAGCCGTGCCAGCAGCCCAAGGATTGGGTGTAATTGGCGGGGTCGGCATCATAGGCCGCCATATCCTCCCGCATGATCTTCGCGGTGTAGCGGGCGATGTCCAGCCCGGTATTGAAGCGGTTCTGCAGCCGCATACGGGCCACCGCCTCGGGTGAGATTCCATCCCAGGCACCACCCTTGGCGGCGATCAGGTCATTCAGGCTGCGTATGCTATCTTGGTACGACATTGGCTGCTCCGCTAAAATTCCGGAAATTGTCACGGGGGTGACATACGCGGCGGGGCAAGGCGTGTCAGAGGAATTCGTGAAAAAACCGGGTAAATAGGTAAAATTTTACACCGCCTTCGCGCATGCAGCGTAAAATTTTACAAAGAGGGCGGCCTGGGGCGAACGACGGGGATCGAACCCGCGACAACCGGTACCACAAACCGGCGCTCTACCAACTGAGCTACGTCCGCCATCCAGGTAGCGGGCGTCTAACGCGGTCAAGCCAGGGCCGTCAATGGCCGCGCCGCCCGCCAGCCCTCCAGCCGCGCCAGCGCCTCCTCCAGCACCGCCGGGCGCTTGCAGAAGGCGAAGCGGACATAATGGCCGGGCGCGTCCGCGGCATAAAAGGCGGAGAGAGGGATGGCGGCGACGCCGGCCTAGGCGGTGATCGCCTCGCAAAAGGCGAGATCGCCGCCCGCGAAACCCAACGGCGCGAAATCGGCGGTGATGAAATAGCTCCCCTGGGCGGGAAGGGTGCGAAAACCAAGCCGTTCCAGCCCTGCCGCGAGCAGGTCGCGCTGGCGGCGGAGATCCTCCGCCAGCTCCGCGAAATAGGCCTCGGGCTTGGCCAGCCCCAGCGCCACGGCGCGCTGCAGGTTGGGCGGGGTGGCGAAGGTGAGGTTCTGATGCGCCTTGGCGACCAGCCCGGCGAGGTCTGGCGGCCCCGAGACGTACCCCACCTTCCAGCCGGTGAGGGAGAAGGTCTTGCCGGCGCTGCCGATGCGCAGGCAGCGCCCCGCCATGCCCGGCAAGGTCATCAGCGGCACGTGCCGCGCTCCGGCGAAGACGAGATGCTCATAAACCTCATCGCACACGGCATAGGCGTCGTGCCGTTGCAGCAGCCCGGCGAGAAAGCCGAGCTCCTCCGGGGTGAAGACCTTGCCCGTGGGGTTCATCGGCGTGTTGAGCAGCAGCAGCTTGGTGCGCGGGCCGAACGCCGCCGCCAGCTCCGCGCGCGGCAGGTCCCAATGCGGGGGTTGCAGCCGCACCAGCCGGGGCGTGGCGCCCAACAGCCGCACCACTGGCATATAGGTATCGTAGAGCGGCTCCATTAGCACCACCTCGTCGCCCGGGTTGAGCAGCGCCATCAGGCAGGCGGTGATCGCCTCCGTCGCGCCGGAGGTGACGACGACCCCCGCCGCCGGGTCGATCTCCAGCCCGTAGAAACGCCGGTTGGCGGCGGCCACCGCCTCGCGTAGTTCCGGCAGGCCCGTCAAGGGCGGGTATTGGTTGCGCTGGTCGAGAAGCGCCGCGGCGGCCGCCTCCACCACATCGCGCGGGCCTTCCGTGTCCGGAAAGCCCTGGCCGAGATTGATGGCCTGGTGCCGCATGGCCAGCGCCGACATGACCGTGAAAATCGTGGTGCCGGCGGCCGAGAGCAGGGAATTGGCTGGCTTCACGTGATGATCCCCAGAGCTTGACAGGGGCCGTGTTTACCCGCGCGCGGAGGGCGCGGCAATATTGCTTAAAAATTAAGCTTTGCCCGCCGCCTCTTGAGCAAATGCCGGTTTTGGCCTTTGATGCCCCGGACGCAACCAAGGGCCGGCGCGAAAAATCCATTCTGGCATGGAGCATGCAAGAGCGAATATCGTCAGCCCAGTGGCTGGCGCGCACTTGCCCTCCGGCTGACCGGGGCGGGGTTTCGGTGTGCTGTCCGACGAACAGAGGAGGACGCGGGGCCCCGGCCCGGCGTGGACCAGATGAAGAAGATCGAAGCGATCATCAAGCCGTTCAAGCTCGACGAGGTGAAGGAGGCGCTGCACGAGGTTGGCCTGCAAGGCATCACCGTCATCGAGGCCAAGGGGTTCGGGCGCCAGAAAGGGCATACGGAGCTGTATCGCGGCGCCGAATATGTGGTTGATTTTCTCCCCAAGGTGAAAATCGAGGTCGTATGCGAGGATTCCGTGGTCGAACGCGCCGTCGAGGCGATCACCAACGCGGCCCGCACCGGCCGGATCGGGGACGGCAAGATTTTCATCTCCTCCATCGAGGAAGCGATCCGCATCCGCACCGGCGAGAAGGGCGAAGCCGCGGTCTGAGCGATCCCATTGCCAAGCCGCCCGGTGTGATTAACATCCGGGCGGCTTGGCGTCTGCCGGGCGCATCGGGCGCCCGTATCAAAAACGCAACCTTACACAACGGGGATACACATGGCTAAGAAGGCCGAGAGCGGCGACGGCGTCGCGAGGGTTCTCAACCTCATCAAGGAAAACGGGGTTGAGTACGTGGATTTGCGATTCACCGACCCCAGGGGCAAATGGCAGCATACCGCGCAATATGTCAGCACCGTGGATGAGGACACGCTGAAGCATGGCTTCATGTTCGACGGCTCCTCCATCGCCGGCTGGAAGGCGATCAACGAATCCGACATGATCCTCCAGCCGGATCTGGAGACGGCGGTGCTGGACCCCTTCTCGGCCAAGCCGAGCCTCATCCTGTTCTGCGACATCGTCGAACCCGCCACCGGCCAGGGCTATGCGCGAGACCCCCGCTCCACCGCCAAGAAGGCCGAGGATTATCTGAAATCCACCGGTATCGGCGATACCGCCTTTGTCGGCGCCGAGGCGGAATTCTTCGTCTTCGACAGCGTGAAATTCGGCACGGGCGGCAATTTCGGCACCTATCAACTCGATTCGATCGAGGGGCCGGGCTCCAACATGAAGGACTATCCGGAAGGCAATATGGGCCACCGCCCCAGCGTGAAGGGGGGGTACTTCCCCGTGCCGCCCGTGGATAGCGAGAGCGATCTGCGCGCCGAGATGCTCTCCGCCATGGGCGAGATGGGCCTGCCGATCGAGAAGCATCACCACGAGGTCGCACAGTCCCAGCACGAGCTCGGCACCAAGTTCAGCACGCTGACCACCATGGCCGACCAGATGCAGATTTATAAATACTGCGTCCAGAATGTCGCCCATTCCTACGGCAAAACCGCGACCTTCATGCCGAAGCCGATTTATGGCGATAACGGATCGGGGATGCATACCCATCTTTCCATCTGGAAGGCCGGCAAGCCGCTCTTCGCGGGCAATGGCTATGCGGACCTCTCCGAGACCTGCCTCTACGCCATTGGCGGCATCATCAAGCACGCCAAGGCGATCAACGCGTTTTCCAACCCTTCCACCAACAGCTACAAGCGGCTGATCCCGGGCTTCGAGGCGCCAGTGCTGCTCGCCTATTCGGCGCGCAACCGCTCCGCCTCCTGCCGCATTCCCTACACCACCAGCCCGAAGGCGAAACGCGTGGAGGTCCGCTTCCCCGATCCGACCTGCAACCCGTATCTCTCCTTCTCGGCCCTGCTGATGGCGGCGATCGACGGCATCAAGAACAAGATCCATCCCGGCGACCCGATGGACAAGGATCTCTACGACCTGCCGCCGGAAGAGTTGAAGGACATCCCCACCGTTTGCGGCAGCCTGCGCGAGGCGCTGACATCGCTGGCGGCGGATCATGAATTCCTGCTGGCGGGAGACGTGTTCACCGAGGAGCAGATCGAGAGCTATATCGAGCTGAAATGGAAGGAAGTCTACCGGTTCGAGCATACGCCCCACCCGGTTGAATTCGAGATGTACTACTCCGCCTGAACCGGGCGCGGGACAAGAACGCCCTGGACTCTTCGGCCGTTGGCCGGAGGTCCGGGGCTTTTTCGTTTCAAGATGGCCGGGCAGGGGCGGCCCTGCTAAAGAAACAGGGTCATGAGCCGCTCCTACTTCCTGATGGGCCGCAGCCACCTCACGGCATTGTGGTATGCGTGGCATAATCAGGCGGAGGCGGGCGGCCCGCCTCCTCAGCCCTACGCCCACGCGCCGCTGGTGGCGCCCGGCACGCGGATGACGTTTCTTCAGCTCGAATCCCAGCGTTACGAGCCGCTTTTCACGCCGGAGGGCGCGTTTCATCCGGAGGTCGGGCGCGCCCTTGCGACCAGCGCCGCCCAAATCCATGTCTCGGTTCTCGGCGGAAACGACCATTCGATGATCGGCCTGGTGGCGCATCCGCCCGGTTTCGATTTCGTGCTCCCGGATGAGCCGGATCTGCCGCTCGACCGCCAGGCCCGACTGGTGCCGGCGGAGATGCTGCGCGAGGAGCTGGAACGCCGCATCGCGCCGCATTTGCGGGCCCTGGCCCTGCTGCGCGCCGCCGTGGCGGGACGAGTCGTGCATATCGAGTCGCCCCCTCCCCTGCCGGAGGACCATATCCGGCGCCACTCCGCGCCGTTCGCGGATGAGATCGCCGCCTTGGGCATCGCGCCCGCGCTGCTGCGCTACAAAATATGGCGGCTCCATTCCGGGCTCTACCGCGAGGCTTGCGCGCGCCTCGGCGTCGATCTCCTGCCCTCGCCCCTGGCCATGCGTGACCCCTCGGGCATCATGCTGCCCTTCGGCTGCCATCCCGACGCCACCCACGGCAACGCTCTTTATGGCGGCCATGTCTTGAAAGCGCTGCTGGAGTTTACCGCATGAGCCACCCGTACCGGCAACAAGGCAACGAGGCGTTCTGGAGCCGGGGCGTGGCGGCGCACGACCCTCGTGACATCAACCCCGCCCTGCCCGCCCCCTTCACGCTCTCGCCGCGCGACAAGATCGTCACCGCCGGCAGCTGCTTTGCCCAAAACATCAGCCCGCGGCTGCCCGGCATGGGGCTGCATTTTCTGGTGACGGAACCCGCCCACCCCATTTTTCCCGCGGCGCTGGCGGCGCGATTCGGCTACGGGCTATTCTCCGCGCGCTACGGCAATCTCTACACCGCGCGGCAATTATTGCAGCTTTGCGACCGGGTTTACGGAATGTTCCAGCCGCGGGAGGATGTGTGGAGCGGCCAGGACGGCGCCTGGATCGATCCGTTCCGTCCGCGTATCCAGCCGCGCGGCTTTCTTACCGCCCAGGAATACGAGGCGGACCGCGACCGCCATTTCGCCGCCGTGCGCGAGGCTTTCGAGACGATGGACGTGTTCATCTTCACCCTCGGCCTGACGGAATGCTGGCGGGCCCGGGCGGATGGCGCGGTGTTTCCGCTCTGCCCCGGAGTGGCGGGTGGGGTCTATGACCCAGCGCGGCATGAATTCCATAACTTCACCGTGGATGAGGTCATGGCCGATCTTTTGCGGTTCATCGACGCCATCCGGCGGCGGAACCCGGCCTGCCGGTTCATTTTCACCGTCTCGCCCGTGCCGCTGGTCGCCACGGCGCGCCGGGATGCGCATGTGATGGTGGCCTCGGATTATTCCAAGGCGGTGCTGCGCGTGGCCGCGCAAATGGCCGTCGCGCAACGCGAGGATTCAGCCTATTTCCCCGCCTACGAGATCATCACCAGCGCCGCGACGCCCCATTACTTCGCCGCGGATCAGCGCAGCGTGACCCCGGCCGGGGTGGATCACGTGATGCGCTGCTTCGCCGCTAGTTTCACCGGCCATTCCGCGCCGCGCGAATCCTTCCAGGCTCACGACGCTACCATGGACCGGCTGGCCCGGATGGAGGAGGCGATGCGCGTGGATTGCGACGAACTCGCCCTCGACCCGGACTATCCTCACCATACCCCCTTGCCGTCCGGCCGGGATGCGCCTATCTAAAGGACCAATAAAAGACCCGCTGTTCCGCAGGGTGGCCCTAACCGGCCGCCTTTTTTATTGGATTTTAGGTTTGTCAGACAACCGCCCGACCCATACCGGCCTGGAAGGCCGCATCGCCGAGATCATAATCGAGCCGCTGGAAGCCCAAGGCTATGAGCTGGTGCGCGTGCAGATCATCGGCACCGAGAACCCGACCGTGCAGATCATGGCCGACCGTGCCGATGGCGCGTCCCTGACGCTGGAGGATTGCGAGAAAATCTCGCGCCTGCTCTCCGCCGTGCTGGATGTGGAAGACCCGATCGAGAGCGCCTGGACGCTGGAGGTCTCCTCCGCCGGCATCGACCGGCCTTTGACCCGCACCAAGGATTTCAACACCTATGCGGGGTTCGAGGCGCGGATCGAGCTGAATTTCCCCGGCCCGGGCAACCGCAAGCGCTTCACCGGCCAGCTGGTGGGAGCGGATGCCCAGACCGCGCGGCTGCGGCTGGAGAGCGGGGAGATCGCCGAGCTGCCCCGCGCCGATATCAGGAAGGCCAGGCTCGTCCTCACCGACGCGCTGATCGCCTTCACCTCCCAACCCAAAGTGACCAATTAAGAGGATTACATGGACACCTCCGTCAACCGCCCGGAATTGCTGCTCGTCGCCGACGCCGTAGCCCGGGAAAAACAGATCGAGCGCGAGGACGTGCTGGAGGCGATGGAGCAGGCCATTCAGAAGGCCGGCCGCGCCAAATACGGGCATGAGAAGGACATCCGCGCCGTCATCGACCGCAAGACCGGGGATGTGCGCCTCTCCCGCTGGACCGAGATCGTCGAGCAGGTGGAGAATGAGGAGACGCAGATCCCCGTCGCCATCGCCAAGAAATTCGCGCCCGAGAAGGAGGTTGGGGATTTCCTCGTCGATCCGCTGCCGCCGATCGATTTCGGCCGCATCGCCGCGCAGACCGCCAAGCAGGTGATCGTGCAGCGCGTGCGCGAATATGAGCGGGCCAAGCAGTACAACGAGTTCAAGGACCGGGTGGGCGAGATCATCAACGGCGTGGTCAAGCGCACCGAATACGGCAACCTCATGGTGGATCTCGGCCGGGCCGAGGCGCTGCTGCGCCGCGACGAGTGCATCCCCCGCGAAAATTTGAAGAATGGCGACCGCGTGCGCGCCTATATCTACGATGTGCGTGAGGAGCCGCGCGGCCCGAAGATCTTTCTCTCCCGCACCCATCCCGGGTTTCTCGCCAAGCTCTTCGCCCAGGAGGTGCCGGAGATTTACGACGGCATCATCGAGATCAAGGCGGTGGCGCGCGACCCCGGCTCCCGCGCCAAGATGGCGGTCACCTCGCGCGATTCCTCGATCGACCCGGTGGGCGCCTGCGTGGGCATGCGCGGCTCGCGCGTGCAGGCGGTGGTGGCCGAGTTGCAGGGCGAAAAGATCGACATCATTCCCTGGTCGCCCAATGTCGCCACCTTCGTGGTCAATGCCCTCGCCCCGGCGGAGGTGTCCAAGGTGGTGATGGATGAGGAGGCCGGGCGTGTTGAGGTGGTGGTGCCGGACAGCCAGCTTTCGCTCGCCATCGGCCGGCGCGGGCAGAATGTGCGGCTCGCCTCACAGCTCACCCGCTGGGATATCGACATCCTCACCGAGGCCGAGGAATCCGAGCGCCGGCAGGAGGAATTCCGCCGCAAGACCGGCCTCTTCGTCGAGGCGCTGGATGTGGACGATATGATCGCCGGGCTGCTGGTGCAGGAAGGCTTCGAGACCATCGAGGATCTGGCCGGAACGCCGGAGGAGGAGATCGCCACCATCGAGGGGTTCGACGAGAACATCGCCGCCGAGCTGCTGCGCCGCGCCGGCGCCCATTTGGAGCAGCAGGCCGTCGCGCAGGAGGAGGAGCGCAAGGCGCTCGGCGTCTCGGACGAGATCGCCGCCATCGAGGCCTTCTCGGCCAAGGATCTCATCACTCTGGGCGAGAAGGGGGTGAAAACGCTCGACGATCTCGCCGATCTCGCCGGGGATGAGCTGGTGGAGATGCTGGGCGAGGACGCGATCAGCGAGGAGCAGGCGAACGAGATCATCATGGCCGCAAGGGCGCATTGGTTCGCGGAGGAGGATGGCAACGCCGCCTGAACCCGATCCCGCCGTGACGGAGGAACCGGAGCGCGGGCCGCTCCGGCGCTGCCTCGTCACCCGCGCCCAGGGCCGGCGGGAGGAGATGCTCCGTTTCGTCGCCGCGCCGGATGGCGGGCTGGTTTTCGATCCCGGCGCAACCCTGCCCGGACGTGGGCTGTGGTTGAGCGCGGATGGCGATGTGATAGAATTGGCGGTCAAGCGCGGCGTGTTTTCCCGGGCGGCGCGAACCCAGCTGAACGTGCCGCAGGATTTGCGGGCCCAGGTGGAGGCCGCGCTCACCCGGCGCATCGGCGAGCTGCTGGGCTTGGCCCGGCGGGGCGGTGCGGCGGTCTCCGGCTTCGAGAAGGCGCGGGAATGGCTGCGGGCGGGGCGGGGCGGACTCATCGTCCAGGCCGCGGATGGCAGCCCGGCGGAGCGCGCGCGCTTTGCCGCTGGGCGGGAGATTCCCTGCGCGGCGGTGCTTTCCGCCGCCACGCTGGGGCGGATTTTCGGCCGGGAACAGGCGGTGCACGCGATTGTCGCGCCGGGCCGCCTGGCGCGGATGATCGGAATCGAGACGCGGCGCCTGCAAGGTGTTGCGAAGGACGGAGTAAGCGGGCAGTAAGCCCGCCAACAGGCCGGTTGGTGCGGCCGCGACGTGAGATTGGACCGGATAAGGCATGAGTGACGGCAAAGAACAAAATGAACCCAAGGGCCGGCTTTCGCTGCGCCCTGCCGCGCGCGGCGATGCCGGACACACGGTCGATGCCGGTTCCGTGCGGCAAAGCTTCTCGCATGGCCGCTCCAAGGTCGTGCAGGTGGAGGTGCGCAAAAAGCGCGGCCCGGCGCCGGGCGCCGCGCCTGCCGCCGCCCCCGCCTCCGCCGCGCCCGCGCCGGCGGGC
>NZ_DAIEIF010000020.1 GCF_027352905.1 Acidocella sp. | reverse complement strand
CGGGCGCGGCGGATGGCGGGGCCAAGGGCTGCACCGGCGCGGGCGCGGGTACGGGCGGCGGGGCCAGGGGCGGCGATGGCGCGGGTTTGGGTGCGGGCGCTGGTTCTTCCACATAGCCGAAGCGCCCGCGCCGGACGGCCTGCGGCGGCGGCGCGGCCTGGGGGTGATCAAGGCCGAGGAATTTCGCGGCCCCCTCGATCTTTTTGCCGATATTATCAAGAACGGCGCCCATCGGGTCGAAGACGCGGTGGAATTCCCGGTCGATCCAGCCCCAGGCCTCGCCCAGGAAGGCGGTGAAGCCTTTCCAGTGATCCCATAATTCGTAAACGGCAACGCCCGCCGCGGCCAGCGCCAGGGTGAGGACGCCGATCGGGTTGGCCTCCACCACGAGGTTGACGGCGAGCATTACGTCCTTGAAGCTGCGCGCGTCAGCGGCGAGATCGAGGAATTGCACGCCCATGCGCGCGATCTGCACCACGGCCTGGCCGCCCATGGTGGCAGCGTTGGCGAGAATGGCGGTGGTCAGCGTGCCGAAGGCGGCGGCGCAGGTAAGGACGGGCGCCATGAATTGCGCCGCCATGACCACGCCGGCGGCGATCATCACATCCTTCATGCCGCCGAGATCGCTGATGACCGTCTCCGCCCCGCCGGCGAACGCCTTGGCGTCATCGGCGATCGTTTTGAAATCGATTTTCTTGAGATCGCCGCTAATGCCCTCGAGGACCTGCTGCAGATCGAGCGCGATCCAGTCGCGGTTCTTGGCGACGAACTCGGCGAAATCCTCGAGCAGCGGCGCCATCGCCGGCGCGAGCTTGGCGCCGATTTCCGAGGACAGGCCTTGCACGCTGAGCGTGGCCGCCTTCCAGGCCTCGTTGAACTGCTCGAGCCCCTCATTATCCTCGGCGCTGAAGGTGTAGCCGAATTTGCTGAAGGTATCCTGCAGCTCCCGCAGCTTTTCCGGGCCCATGGTCAGGAACGGCATCAGCTCCTCGCCGCTGCGCCCGAACAGGGTCATAGCCATGGTGGCGCGGGCGGCAGGGTTCTCCGTTTTGCTGAAGCTGCTTTCCAGCTCGGGCATGATATCCGTGATGGTGCGGATATTGCCATGCGCGTCCCGCAGCGAAATGCCCATAGCCTGGAACAACGCCGCCGCCTGCTTGTTATGGCCGGTGGCGGCGCGGCCGAGCGCCACGTTCAGCCGCTGCAAGCCGGTGGAGAGCTGCTCCGTCGGCACGCCCGCCTGGGTGGCGGCGTATTGCAGCTTCTGCAGGCCGGGCGTGGCGATGCCAGTGATCTTGGACATATTGACCAGCGCCTCGGAAGCCTCGGCGGTGGCGTGCGCCAGCTCCATCAGCCCGGCAACGCTGGCGGCACCGCCGATCGAGCCCAGCATGGGCAGCACATCGGCGATTTTTTCGCCGGCCTCGCCGATTTTCTCGCCCAGCTCGCCGAAATGCCCGCGCAATTCGCTGACATGCTCGGAGACCTGCCCCCATAGCTTCTCGGAGGGCGAGGGTTGCAGGCGCTTATGCGCCTCCTCGCCCGCCTTGCCCAAGCCGTGCAGCTTCTCCTCCAGGGCGAGAATCGGCGCGGAGAATTTATCCAGCACCGAAATCACCGTTTGGAAGGTTTTCTCAGCCATTGCGGGTTATTTTTCCGAAAGAATACGGTTGGTTTGCTCGACGTGCAGGCGCAATCCGGCGAGGCTCAAGGCGAGCACGCCGGGGCGGTCCTTCCATAGCCAGGCCACGTTGAAATAGACCTTCAGGATGGCGCCTGGCTCGCCATATCCCCGAAAAAACCCACGATTTCACCCATGGCGCGGGTGTAATCGAGCACGGCGAGCTGGGCCACGCTCGAGGACGGGATGCCGGCCAGGGCCGCGATATAGGCCCCGATCGCCTGGGTATCGATCACCTGCTTGGTCTCGCGCCCGCTCGTCTCGATCTTGAACGGAAAGCCGCAGGCGATGATGTCATTGCCGGTGGGCTCGCGGAAATTCAGCTCGGTGATGGTCTCGCCATGCGCCTGGATCGGTTTGATCAGCTTCATCGCTCAGCTCCCCGCCAGATTTTCGATGCAGGACATGCCCTCGAATTTGACCGCGGTCTGACCCTGCACGCCATCAAGCGTGCCGTCCCCGGCATACCAGGCGCTTTGCAGCACATAGGTCTTGCCGGTGACGAGCTCGAGCGTGACCGTGCTGTTGATGATGTTCTGCAAAGCCTGCACCGAGAGACCGCCCATATCGGAGATGTCCCCTTCGATGCTCGGGACCAGATATTTTTCGGTGTAGCCATGCACGCCGTCGCCGCCGGCGACGCCGGTGCGCTGCTTGTTGTTGGGCTGCACCTTCCAATTGCCGCGCAGGAGGTATTGCGTGCCGTCGACCTTGAGAAAGGCCGTGCCGCCAAGCGCTTGTGATGCCATTTATGTGCTCCGGGATCAGGCGGCCGTGGCCGCGTTGAGGATGAACTGGTTGATGACGGCGAGCATGGAGAGGCCATTGGCGAGCTCGGGGCGCCAGATGATATCCACGCGGTTCGGGTTGCTCGGGTTGATCTGCACCACGGTGGCGGCGGCCATGGCGGCGGCGTTCACCACCAGCCCGCCCGCTTCCATCTGTGCGTATTGCGCCGAGATTTCGGCCTTGATGATGTTGGGGCTGACCGCCGGCACGGCCGGGTTCACGCGCGTGCCGTCGGGCACGAGGATGGAGCGGCCGAACTTGGTCACCAGCGCGTTCTCGAGCTGGCGGGTGATCGCCATCAGCGTGAACAAGGTGGTGGTGTAGCGGTAGCTGCCATCCGGCGCGCCTTGGGCATTGGTTTTGTAGGTGGTGACATCCTGGCCGATGGTAACGTTGCCATAGACATCCGAGCGCGGCACGGCGCAGCCCGCCGCCAGCAGAGTGTTTTCCTGGGCGAGGGTGAGCCAGCTCGCGCGCGGCGCTGCCATGACGGTGGAGAGTTGCAGGCTTTGCAGCGGCTGGCTGGGCAGGTTGCGCAGGCTGACCGCCGCCGTGCCCATCCAATCCGCCACGAAATCCGCCGGATCGGCGGCGAAGCCGATCAGCGGGATGAAGGTGCAATGCTGATCGTTGAGGGTATTGGCGAGGGTCAGGGCGGAGGTGATGGTCTCCGGGCTTGCCGTCCAGACATGGCCGTAATCCTGGCGGTTCCAGGCCCAGCGGCCGGTGGCGTCGTTCATCGTCTGCGTCATCTCGCCGATCTGCGTGGCCTCGCCGCAAGGGTTGCCGATAAAATCGAAGAGCTGGTCGCCGATGGCGGCGGCGACGCTGGCGAGATCGGGATCGGTGGCGCCACCGCTCATGGCGGCGATGGCGATGCCCACCCCGGCGGGCAGAATCTGCCCCGCCGTCTGGCCGAGCAGGTTGAGGCCGAGATTGATGTTATTGCCTTGCGCGCCCTTATTGACGGCGGTGACGGTGACGACGCCGGCGGCGGCGCTCGCCGTGACCGGGACGAGCGGCGTGGCATTGATCGCTGCCGCCAGATTGCTGGCGATGACGCTGGCGGTATCGCCCGCGTTCACGCCCACCTGCACGAGCTGGCGGCCGATATAGGCGAAGATGGTGCCAGCGCCCCCGGCCGGGCCGGTGACGGTAAAGCTGCCGGTGGCGGCGGCGCCGGTGGCGGCATCGGCGAGCGGCAGCGCCCAGAGCGGCCCCACCGGGTCAGCGGTGAAATAGGTGGCGCACATGCGCGCCAGCATGGAATTGGCCCCGAACAGGCTGACCGCCTGGGCCGGGCTCGGCACGAATACCGGCACGCCCGGGGCGGCGGCGCCGGCGGCCTGCATCTGGCCGATCAGCAGCGAGGGCTGCTGCTGATTGCCGAGCACGCCGGCGAGGGTGTTGTTGAACTCGACATAAAACAGCGGCGGCAGAAAATTCGCCGGAATATGCTGGAACGAGACGGATTGCGACACGGTTATGCTCCTTGCGGGATGGTGACTGCGGCCCCAATGAGATTATCGGCGGGGACGGTATTGCTGGCGGGCGTGGAGGGGTTGGGCACGGTGACGCCGGCGAGCTCGAGCGGCGCGCCGGCGGTGACGGGGAAGACATCCACGCATTGGCATTCCAGCCGCATGGTGATGAAGCCTTCATGCTGCTCGGCATCGCCGGGCAATTCCTGCACGCTGTCGATCGTGTTGATGCGCTCGAGCGGCATGGCCTAGAACGCGGCCGAGGTGAGCAGGGCATTCTCGATTTGGATGCGCAGCGTATCGGTCAGCCATTCGGCTTCCGCCCTGGTCCGCCCGGTCGCCTTGCCGATGATGACGAGCTCCACCTTGGCCTGGTAGTTTGGCGGGCTGTCGCCCAGCCAGGCGCGCTGAATGCGCGGCGTGTAGATGGCGATGAAGAACGGATCATCGCTGGTGATGGCCATGTCGCGGAACGCCTCGACCTGCGTTCCCGCCAGCGTGCCGGCGGCGCGCAAGATGCTCACGGCGCGGGCGCGCATGAGGCTGGCGAGGTCCATGCCCGCCCCGGCCACGCCGAAGGCATCGCCGCCGGTCATGCCGCCAGTGACGCCGCTCATGTCAGCCTCTTCAGCTTGAGCAGGACATGACCGAAGCTATCCGGGACCGTCTCGCTGATCGCGCTCCTCCGCCACCAGCTGCTCGAACCAGGGATGCGGCGGCAGCGGCGCCGCCAGCGCCTTGGGGAAGCGGATCGCCCAGCGCGCATCGGGGGCCTGGCAGAGCTGATCGTTGAGATCGTCCTTGAACAGGTTGGGGTTGAACAAGGCGAGCGGCACCTCGCCCATGGCGCCGGAGCGGCGGTCCTTGCGGTTGCTCTCGGGATAGACCACCTGCAGGCGCGGCGCGGCGGGCGTGGCCGCGCCCTTGGTGGGAATGATGTTCCACACCGGCAGGCCATTGATGCGCCCGAGCAGACGCGCCTTGCGGGCCGCGCGCAGGCGCTTCCAGGCGGCCATGGCCTGGGTGGCGACACCAGGCACGCCCTGGCTGTCAAACCCCGTCAGATGGGCGCGCAGGCCCCGTCCCGGCTGGCCTTCGAGCGGCCACAAGGTCTCGGTGGCGAGCTTGAGGACATCGTCCCAGTCTTCCTCGCTGGTGCCGGGGCTGGCGGGAATGCTCCGGAAATCGACGATGACGCTGCGCCCGCCCTCGCACCAGCCGCGCGCCAGCAGCTCGAAACGGTTGCCTTGCACGTCGATCATCACCGTGATGAAGCGCACGCCATGCGCCACCTGGCCGAGCTTGAGATTATCCTCGGCCCGCTCCGCCAGGGTGTTGGCATCGATGCTGTCCTGGCGCCGCGCCTTGGGCAGCGGCATGCCCCATTGCTTAGAGACGACTTCGCGCAGGGCCTGGCGGTCATTGTCGCGCAGAAATTTGCGCTCGGCCCGCGCCCGCGCCACCGCTAGCCCGCCAATGCCGCCCAGCGCGAAGGGCGACATCGCCCCGGTGATCCAGAACCCGGCGGTGTCGCGCTTGATCAGCTCGCCATGCACCGTGCCATCCTCATCGATGCTCTGGCCCAGCCCCACCCATTTGCCGGTGAGGTTCATGGCGTGGCGCGCGCCATCCTCGATCAGGCAGCCATGCACCGGGCAGGCCAGCCGCGCCATGGCGCGGATCTCGTCATCCGGGGCGGCCTCGTCGTAATGGATCGTCATCACCCGCGCCGCCGCCGGGTTGGGCGAGCTGTAAACGCCGCAATGCGGGCATTGCCAATACCACAGGCAGCGCGTGGAATCGCGGAACAGCTCCATGATGCCGCCATTCCAGCCGCCCTCCTCGAGGTCGTCGGCATTATCGGGATGTGACAGGCACAGCATCTTCGAGCGCACGCCGAAGGTCTGGCGGCGCAGATCGAGCACTTCCTTGGCGTTGGGGATGGACTGGCAGATCTTATCCCATTCATCGGCGACGATGCGCGGCGCGGATTTGCTGATCATGTTGCCCATGACGCCGGCCAGGAACTGCACGCTCATGCCGCCGAAGCGCTTGAAGAAGATGGAGTTGTCGCTCAGCAGCGCCTTCAGCTCCTTGTGGTCGTTGACCATGCGCAGGATCGGCCCCTTGGCCTCGGTGGTGACCAAAGGCTCGCTCGCCGAATACCAGAGCATGTCGGCGGGATCGGCCAGGGCCGAGGCGAACAGGAAATTACGCGCGATCTCAGTCTTGCCGCATTGCCCCGGCCCGGCCACCGCCACGGTGAGATAATCCCCGGAGAGGGCTTCCATCGGCCCGATCAGATAGGGCGCCAGGGCGTGATCCCAGCGGCCGACATAGCCGCCGCCCTCGTTCGAGAGCCAGCGATTCGCCGCCGCGAAATCGGCGACATTCGCCGGCGGGCGCGGCCGGAAGGCGGCATTGAACGCCTGGGCGAGAATGCGCTCGCCCGAGGCGTAAGGCGCCAGGTTAGCCGAAGAGAGTGCGAGGCTCATGATCTTCCTCCCCGGGGCTGACCCGCGCCATCATTTCCTGCACGAAGGCAGCGCGCGCCTCATCGAATTCGCGGGCCATGGCGCGGCGCACCGCCTCCGGCAGGTTATGCGCGGCGCAAACGCGCTGCACGGCGCTTTCCTGGATCTGGGCATAGCGGCGGATCATCCGCTCGAGGGCGGCGCGGATCTCATGCGTGGGCACCAGGAACCCGGCCTCCTTGAGCTCCTCGCGCTCGATTTGACGCAGCCTGGCCGCCTTGAGCTGATCGTCGATCGAGACCTTGCCGCCCGGCTCATCGCGGAACAGGCTGGGCAGGCGCAGCTGCGCCAGCTGCTCATCGCGCTCGAGCCGCTGGCTCTCTTCCTCGGCCCGCCGCGCCTGCAGGAATTCCACCACCGCCTGGGGATCGAATTTCCATTCCACGCCCAGCCCGCCGCGTTGCACCACCGGGAATTCGGCATAGCGCTTGATCAGGGCCGAGACCGTGGGCAGCGAGCAGCCGAGCAGCTCCGCCAGCTTGTCCTTGTTCACCAGCAACGGCTCATTCATGGCGTCACTCACGGCGCGCAAAAACCGCAACAAAAGCCTGATTTTTCAATGAAAAAGCGCGCTCAAAACCGGGGTTCGAATTACCCCGGAACCGACTTGAGGCGCAGAAGGACCCGCGCCGCGCCGCGCGCGCTTTATTCCCGGCGGCGATCACGCGAACCGCTCCAAGGCCGCGTCAAGCTCCGCCGGGAAGATGCGCGCCGCATCCGCCGCCACCAGCTCATTGAACGGTAGGCGCTGGCGGTAGACCGGCGTCTTCTTGACGAAGATCATCAGGCACTCGACGCCGCCGCCCGCCTTGCGCCGGTACACGCCCGGCTTCAGCCCGCGGCGGTTGCTGCCGCCCCGCACCGCGAAGATCTGCCCCGTCCGCGTCTTACGGCTCCAGCCCTTGACGCGATTGGCGCGATAGCCCTGTTCGCCGAAGGCGCGCAGGATCGACATGATCTGGACGATCTGGCCGCGCGACTGGTTGCCATATTCATCCAGCGCGGCAGCGCTGCCCGGCGTGACATAGGCGCCAGGATTGATCAGCCCGGCCGCCGCGAACGCCTTCTCACTGCGCTTGTTGCGCCGGACGCCGCCCTCGATCTCCGGCCCGAGGAAATAGCTGGCCGGGGTCATTTTGCCGCCCGTGCCAGGCTTGAGATAGACCGCGCTCGCCAAGTTTTGCTTGGTGGCCGGGCGGGCGGCGAAAGCGTTCAGGGCATAGGGCGTCGGGCGATCGAACGCCTTGCGCGCGTGTTCCTTCATCTCATCCCGGCATTTTACGGCGGTACGGGTGAGCGCCACGACGCAGGCAAAGGGCAGCTTTTCACGGAAGCGCAGACGCAGATCATCCCGGATCGCATCCGCCATATCCTTGAATGAAACAAAGCTATCCGCCACTTGCCTCAACCCCCAACGCAAAAACCCCGGATCGCTCCGGGGTTGCCATAACAAAAAACCCGCCACCAGGATTGGGGACGGGCCGCGAACGCATCTATCGAGTAGACCCTTTTTCTATCGTACATTTTGATCGTGTTGATCAAGCCCTAAAAATATTTTTTTTACGCCTTCGCCAAATTTACGCCTTCGCCAAACTTTTTTTGCACCAGCCGGTAATCGAGGCCGAGCGTGCGCCCAATCTGCCGCCAGCTGAAGATATGCAGGTTGCTGATCGGATGCACCATCGCCCGCGCGAACAGAATGCGCCGCGTCACCACCTCGCTCTCCGGCAAGGCCAGCACCCAGCCAAAGGCTTCCTCCATGCGGCTGATCTGCTCGGCGCTCGGCGCGGGCGGGCGCAGCGCCAAAGGCGCCGCTTCATCGTGGAATAAGCGCCGCACCACGCGATAATGGCGCTGCGCCAGCTTCGGCGAATAGCCCCGCTCCGGCAAGGAAATCTCTGTCTTTCCAGCTTCTTCCAGCCGCTCGACGATGTCCTTGACGCTCAGCCCCTCGGTCACAACGCCCAATGGTCACAACTCCTGGTCACAACAAACATTAATAAAATCATATAGTTATATTTGTTGTGACCGTTGTGACCGTTGTGACCAGCTTTTTGTGCAAAGGCGCATAGGCCGTAAAACTTCCTATAGGGGCGTTCCAGCGCGGTCACATGGTCACATCGGCCAAAAACAAACACTTAGCGGTCACAACGTTGGTCACAACGCGGTCACAACAAATGATTTTGGTTACAACATTGAAAATTAAGGGATTTTATCCGTCATCCGCACCGGAAATATCATCCCATGAGAGCCAGACGGCCTTCCCGGAGACGCTGCCAATGCGCACGGATGATTTGGAGCGCCGCGCCGAGGGCAGGCGCAGGATCTCGAACAGCCAGCGTTCACCGTCATAAGGCGTTCCCATAAAAACCTTGCGCAGCGGCTCCGCGCGCGGATTGATCCACAAGCCATTGCCTTGGCCCAGGCGCGGCACCGGCTTGCCAGTATCGCCATCCTTGTCATCGGCGCGCACCGCCCGCACGCCAAAGCGCTCGAGTACGCGCCTGGCCCGGGCGATATCGCCGGTCTCGCCCGGCTCGAAGGTCCTGGGCGCCATCGCCGCCTCGATCACCCGCGCCACCGTATCCGTGTCGGTGGAGCGGTCGAGCTGGACCACATGCGTGAGCAGCTTCATCAGCACCAGCTGCGGCCCGTCATCCTCGGCCATCTCATCCGCGCCGCGAATAAAGGCGCGAATATCGCCCGCAATTCCCGCCGCCTCATCCTCGCCGGGCGCGCCATCATGCGCCAGCACCCAATAACCCGCCAGGATCGCGCCAAGCTGATCCATCTCGCGCGCCACGCAGCCTTCCCGGCCCAGCGCCAGCCGGAACCGCGCCAGCGCCGCGTTATAGCGGTCGAACCCATACAGCGCCCGCGCGAACAACCCCGGCGCCGCCGCCTTGGCGCGCGCAATCGCCGCCTGCATCGGCTCGAGATTATCCGCGCCCGCCGGCGGGCGCAGCAATTCGATGATGGAGAAGCGCGAGCGGTGCTGCGCCTGCATCGGCGGCGGCGAAATCGAGGCCATGATCACCGAGCCGATCATCTCCACCACGCGCACGCCGCCATCCGCCGTGCCGCGATGTTTCTTGGTGCCGGAGCCGGAACTCGCCGCCAGCACCACATCCAGCAGCGCCGCCGCGCCATCCGCCGCGCCGCGATCCGAGCTTTCATCGATGAAGGACGGCATCGCCCGGCCATCCACCGCGCCCTCGATCCCCGCCTTGGTGGTGTCGTTGCTGTAATGGCTGATCGGCGCCATCGCATTGAGCAGGCCGAGCAGCTGGCTCTTGCCGGAATTCGAGGCGCCGGAGATGAAGCCATTGGCGCGCCAGGACAGCGCCGCCGCATAATAAGCCTGCCCCACCAGGCCGAGGGCGATAATCTCCGCCCCGTCATCGCGGAAGGTCCACAGCCGCGCCATGTCGCTCAGCAGCCCTTGCGCCACATCGGCGGGCGCAGCTTCCAGCGCCGGATAAGGCATGCGCGCCGCCGAGGCGAAAATCTGGTTGCCGATCTTCACGCCGGCGGCGCGCTTCTCCCCGGCGATGAAGATGGCGTCGCCGCAATGGGCGATGGGCCTGCCATCATCGCCCGCCCACACGCCGGGACGGCGGATGATGACGTGATCGCCATACATCCCCGCGCCGCCGCAGGCGTTCATCAGATATTCGCCCGCCCGGGCGACGGAAAATCCGCGCGGCATGCCCTCGGCGTCCACCGCCTCGAATTTGCGCTTCACCCAGTCCATCTCGCCCATGAACAGCGCCGCGATCTCGGCGCGGGAGCCAAGCTGGCGCGCCGTCAGGCAGCGCTTCTCGCCCTTGATGTTCAGGAACCAGAATTTACCGTCGGCATAACCGAGCGGCGTCACCGGGCAGGGCGTATCGTCATTCCCGTCCTGGTCTTGCGGCGTCATGCCATCGTCGCTCCGCGCCTTGCGCCGCCGCGCCTTCTTGGCTTCTTCCAGGGAAATCGGCTCCGCCATCACGCCGCCACCAATATTTGCGGCCCGGTCATTTCGCGCCGGATCATCTGTTGCAGCTCCTCGCCATGCTTGATGTTGTCGGCGATAATTCCGGCCTCGCAGCCGCGCAGCCAATCGGCCAGAACCCGCCGGGCGCCGCATAGCGCCACGCCCTCGCCGCCGCTCAGCAGCCATTCCCTTGGCGTGCGAAAGACGCGCGCGGGCGCGAAGTCCTCGTCAAAAATCCAGGTGGGATTGCCAATGAAGGGCAATTCCGTCCAAGGCGACGCCCAGCCGATCACCTGGCGCAAATCCCGGGAAATCACCGCAATGCCGTCGCACCACCCGCCCCAGAAGCGCGGATGCAGCGCCTCGCAGCGCGTCGCGCCGCGATAACACGCCACCGCCCAGCCCATCGCGCTCGCTCGCCCCAGCGGCGCGAGCTGATGGAACTCAACCGCCGCCCCGGGCGGCTCGCCATGCGCTTCATACAGGCAGGGCTTGATCATCCCCAGCAGCGGGCAAAGCCGCGCCAGCTCCCAGCCAAGCAGGGATTGCAGCGAGCGCATCGCCCGCGGCGGCGCGTCGAGCCGGTCGAACGCATACTTGGCCCAATCGCCAGTCCGCGCATAATCGCCCGCGATCGCGGCCTCGCTCCACGCCCGCAATGCCGCATCCGCCATCACCGGCCGCCCCTGCCCAGCTCAAGCTTAAAGGGCGGCAAACCCAGCCGCGCGCGGCGCGCATTCACCACGTCCAGACTCAGATCGCGATCGACGCTAAGCCCGCGCGTTGCCGCCCATTGCTCGATCTCGGCCCAATGCGCCGTCACCGCCCCGCGCGGCGCGGCGCTACGCGGGGCATGGGATGCAGGCCGTCTTGCCGCATCCGCCGCATCATCCGGCCGGACCTGCGCGGCCGGGCCCGGAGGCGCCGCTTGGGCGGCGGATGGCGCGGCGGATGGCGGAGCCAAGGGCTGCACGGGCGGCGGCAAGGCGGCGGCCGGTTTGGCCGCG
>NZ_DAIEIF010000017.1 GCF_027352905.1 Acidocella sp. | reverse complement strand
CGCCAGGCCGCCGCCGCCCTGCGCGCCGCCGCCCCGGAGATTCTCGCCGCCAATGAGCGGGATATGGCGGAATTCAGCGGCACGCCCGCTTTTGGCGACCGGCTGCTGCTGACCCCGGCGCGGGTGGAGGCGATGGCGCGCGGCGTGGATGAAATCGCGGCTCTGCCCGACCCGCTGGACCGGGTTCTCGCGGAATGGACGCGCCCCAACGGGCTGCGCATCGCCCGCATCGCCCAGCCCATCGGCGTGCTGGGGATGATCTATGAAAGCCGCCCGAATGTGGGGGCGGACGCGGCGGCCCTCGCCCTCAAATCCGGCAACGCCATCATCCTGCGCGGCGGCTCGGAGAGCCACCATTCCGCCCGGGCCATCCACGCGGCGATGACCGCCGGGCTGCGCGAGGCCGGGCTGCCGGAGGCGGCGGTGCAGATAGCGCCGGATACCGACCGCCGCTTCGTCACCGCCATGCTGGGGGCCGCCGGGCTCATCGACCTCATCATCCCGCGCGGCGGCAAGACGCTGGTGGAGCGGGTGCAGCGCGAGGCGCGGGTGCCGGTGCTGGCCCATGCCGAGGGGCTGAACCACACCTATGTGCATGCCGCCGCCGCGCCGGAGATGGCGCGCCGCGTGCTTGCCAACGCCAAGATGCGCCGCCCCGGCGTGTGCGGCGCGACCGAGACGCTGCTGATCGATTCCGCCATCGCCCCCGCTTTGCTGCCCGCCCTGGTGGAGGAGCTGGCGGCGCTGGGCTGCGCCTTCCGCGCCGATACCCATGCCCGCGCCATCCTCCCCGCTTTGCCCGCCGCCGCGCCGGAGGATTTCCACACGGAATGGCTGGACGCGGTGCTCAACATCAAGGTGGTGGACGGGATGGAGGCGGCGCTCGCCCATATCGCCGCGCATGGCAGCGAGCATACCGAGGCGATCATCACCGGCGACGCCGCCGCCGCCGAGGAATTTCTGCGCCGCAGCCGCGCCGCGGTAACGCTGTGGAACGCCTCCACCCAGTTCTGCGATGGCGGCGAGTTCGGCTTCGGCGCGGAGATCGGCATCGCCACCGGGCATATCCACGCGCGCGGACCGGTGGGGCCGGAACAGCTCACCATCTTCCGCTACGTGGTGCGGGGCAACGGCCAGGTGCGCCCCTGACCCCTACCCGCCATGGCCATCATTACCGGCTGAAAATCGGCCTGCTCGGCGGCTCCTTCAACCCGGCCCATACCGGGCATCTGCATGTGGCCCGCCAGGCAATGCGGCATCTGGGGCTGGACCAGCTCTGGCTGATGGTCTCGCCCGGCAACCCGCTGAAGCCCACCGGCGGCATGGCCCCGCTGGCCGAACGTCTGGCCTCCGCCCGGCGGCTCGCGGATGGGCGGCGGATCATCGCCACCGACATCGAATCCCGGCTCGGCACCCGCTACACGATCGACACGATGCGCGAACTCAAGCTCCGCTTTCCCCGCGCGCGCTTCGTCTGGCTGATGGGGGCGGATAATCTCATCCAATTGCCGCGTTGGGGTTGCTGGCTGGGGATCACCCGCGCCATGCCGATGCTGGTGGTGCCCCGCCCCGGCTTCACCCGCCGCGCCCTGGCCAGCCAGGCGGCGCAACGCCACCAAAAATATCGCCTTGCGGCGCGCTCTGGGCTATGCCTGCCCTGGCAAGCCCCGCCCGCCTGGATTCTTCTGCCCGTGCGCGAGAACCCGGTTTCCGCCACGGAGCTGCGCCGCCGCATTTTGGAAGGAGCGAGACCATAACCCGCACGCCTGCCCGCCCCGCCGCCCGGGGCGCCAAACCCGCCGCCCCCCGCAAGCGCGCCGCCAAGGCCGCCGCCGAGGCCCTGCCCGCCATGCCCGGCACCCCGCGCAAGAAAGCCGCCATCGCCGGGCCCAAGCGCAAACCCGCCCCGCCCAAGCCGCGCGCGGACGCGCTCGACCGGCTGCAAGCCGTGATCATCGCCGTGCTGGAGGACGATAAGGCGGAGAACATCGTCATTCTCGACCTTGCCGGGCGGGCCAGCTTCGCCGACCGCATGGTCATCGCCACCGGCCTCGCCGACCGCCAGATCAGCGCCATGGCGACCCATCTACACGAGAAGCTGCGGGAGGCGGGGTTCAGAAAACCGCTGACCGAGGGCGCCTCCGGAACGGATTGGGTGCTGATCGACGCGGGCGACATCATCGTGCATCTGTTCAAGCCCGAGGCCCGCGCGCTCTACGGGCTGGAAAAAATGTGGAGCGCCGAGCTGGACGAGGCGGACCCCGCCCCTTGAGGCTGCTGGCCATCGGCAAGGCCCCGCCCCGGACGCCGGAGATGGAGCTGTTTGCCCGGTACGCCCAGCGCCTGCGCCCGCCCCTCGCCTTGGTTGAATTGGCCGAGGGCCAGGGCCCCGCCGCCGAGAGCAAGCGCCGCGAGGGCGAGGCGCTGCTGACGGCGCTGCGGCCGGATGAGTTTCTGGTGGCGCTGGACATGGAGGGCGAGGCCCCCGATTCACCGGGGCTGGCGCGGCTGCTGGCGGCATGGCGGGAACAGGGCCGCAAGCCCGCCTTCGCCATTGGCGGGGCGGAGGGGCTGGACGCGGCGGTGCTGGCCCGCGCCGGGGCGCGGCTCTCTCTGGGGCGGCTGACCTGGCCGCATATGCTGGCGCGCGCCCTGCTGGCCGAGCAACTCTACCGGGCGCAGGCGATTCTGGCCGGGCACCCCTACCACCGCGCCGGGCGGCCTTGACGCTCGCCGATGCCGGCCGGGAAGTTTCGCCGCGGCTTACGGGGCTGAAGACACCGCAGGCTTAAGACAAGCTTACGAAAATATCACAAACCGCCTTAGTCTCGCCGTTTTTCCGGCCATATCGGGCCAGCTCCGCGCGCCTATATGATTTCAGGTTTGAGAACGGAGATCTCTTCATGGAAAAGAAAACCGCTGGCCTGCTCGGCGCCTTGGTCGGGCTGGCCACCTTGGGAAGCGCCGAGGCGGCGAGCGCGGCTTCCGACATCTCGCCGGACCCTGTTACTGCCGCTTCCTATTCCGATTTGTTAAAACCCGTGCCCAACGCGCTGGAAGCGCTGAAGGCGGATAATGCCCGGCTGGCGGAGCAGGCACATTCCATGCCCCAGGGTGTTCAGCAGGCGCAATGGTATTATCATCATCACCATCATCACCACCATCATCATCACCATCACTTCTATCATCACGGCTATTACGCGCCGCCGCCCCCGCCCCGATATTATTATTATCACCACCACCACCATCACCATAGCGGGGCAATGCTATGGATGCCGGGCATTGGCATCATGATCAATTAAGGTTGTTCATTCGTATCATTTCCGGAAGCCCGGTCGCGGGCGCGGGCGGCGCCGAGAATGCGGCGATACGTTCCGTCAAATACCGTATTGGTCGAGGACACCCATTGCGTGTCCTTACCAAGCGTGTCGCGGCTGGCATGAATCCGCCGGGATTGCATTTCACGCTCGGCGGCCTCCTCCGCCTCCATGGGTTCCAGGGTAAAGGACGGTTCGGCCGGCACGACGCTGAATTGCATGAACGGCTCGCCGGGGCGGAACACATGGGTGTTGCCCGCGGGCGGAGCCTTGAAGACGACGAAATTGATCATCGGCCACCAGCTCGTACGCAATAAAGCAGGCACTGCCAGCGGAACGTCATTGGCTTCGCTGAGGAAATACCGGGGATGCGGCTCGGCGCGCACCGCTACACCCTCCGGCACCTTTAAGTCTAGCAATAATTGATACGTGTAATACCCCTCGCCGAACGGGCGGAAGGGCGGCGGCTCGCCATCTTGGGCGCCTGAGGGTTGCTCGAAGAAAAACCTGCCCTCCCGCTGCGCCACATGCAATTCATGCTCATGCGGATATAGGATCTCGATGCCGTATTGCGCGCCCTCGACGAAGGGAAGGCAGTGCCATGCCTGTTCATGAGACCCGTCCTGTCTCGGCTCTTTGACCCCGGCCCAGCCCGGCACCTCGATTTTGGTGCGGCGGGGTGACAGAGCAGGCCGAAACAGCCGGTATTTGATTCGCATCATAGAGTTTTTCCGAGGCTGGCCTATAAAATACAATATTATGTTAAGCTTATTCTTATCGAATCCGGCCCGCAAGCGCGGGCGGGGGATCGATGCCTGCCTATCGGACCGAGTTTTGCGCGAGTGAAAGACCAGTGATGAAGCCCGCAATTCACCGCCGGGATTTTCTCTTGGCCGGTGGCATGGCCGCCTTGCCTCTCGCGGCCTCGGCCGCGCCGGCGCCGGTCCCGTTGACGGTAACAAAGCGCAGCCTCAAGGTTCATGGCCGCGCGGCCTCGGTCTACGGGCTGACCGGGCCGGATGGCCGGGCCGGCCTGACCCTTGGTCCCGCTTCGCCGTTTTCCGTGATGGTGAAAAATCAATGCGGGGTTCCGACCATCATCCATTGGCACGGGCAAACGCCGTCCGCCGCCCAGGATGGCGTGGTGGAGACCGGCTATGCCGGCCCGATCGCCGACGGCGCCTCACGATCTTACGATTTCACGCCTCGCCCTGGCACGTATTGGATGCATTCGCATCTCGGCTTGCAGGAGCAAGCGCTGATGGCGGCGCCGCTCATCATCCATTCCTCCGAGAACGGAGATAGCGCCCAGGATATCGTCGTTCTGCTCCATGATTTTATTTTTGACGATCCAGAGGAGATCCTCTCCAATCTGCAAAGGCGCGGCGGCGGCTCCATGCAAGGCATGATGGGCCAAGGCGCGGCTGGCATGATGGGGGGCGGCATGGGCGGAACCATGCCTGGCATGGATCTCAACGATATCGATTTCGACGCGTATCTCGCCAATGACCGGACCTTGAGCGATCCCGAAATCGTCAGGGCGAAGGCCGGCGATCCTCTCCGGCTGCGCTTGATCAACGGAGCCACCGCGACGGCGTTCTGGATCGATCTGGGCGGGTTGGAGGGACAGCTGGTGGCGGTGGATGGCGATCCGGTCCAACCCCTGACCGTCCGCAAATTTCCTCTGGCGGGCGCGCAGCGGGCGGATATTCTCTTGCGCCTGCCAGCGAGCGGGGCCTTCCCCATCTTCGCGCAGCGCGAGGGCGGGCGCGCGCGCACCGGGATCGTGCTCGCCACGCCGGGCAGTGAGATACCCAAATTCGCCGAGGCGGCGGACACGCTTTGTCCGCCTTGCGGCTGGCAATTGGAGGCGCGGCTGGCCGCGGCGCGGCCCCTGGCGCCCCGCCCGCCCCAGCGCCAATACCAAACGCGGCTCACCGGCTCGATGATGGGATATGATTGGGGCATTGATGGCCGCCAATGGGCGGACCGGCAGCCATTGACGGTCAGCGGCGGCGAGCGTGTCACCATCAACATCGTCAATGACACGATGATGTCCCACCCCATGCATCTCCACGGCCACCGGTTTCAGGTCGTGGCGTTGAACGGCACGCCGATCGCCGGCGCGATGCGGGATACGGTTCTCGTCCTGCCGCGGGCCAGCGTTCGCATCGCTTTCGACGCCGACAATCCCGGCCGCTGGCTCTTTCACTGCCATAATCTCTACCACATGGCCGCCGGGATGATGACGGAACTCATCTATAGCTGAGCCAAAGGCTGGACAAACCGCGCCGGGGCGGGCCGTCCGCCCCGGCCGGTTGGGTCATGCCGCCTCGGCGAGGCGGCCGCCGATGATCAGCCCCTGCTCGGAGGCGGAGACCTTGACGGTTTCGCCGTCCTTGATCGCGCCTTCCAGGATCAGCCCGGCCAGCGGGTTTTGCAGGTTGCGCTGGATCACCCGCTTCAGCGGCCTGGCGCCATAGACGGGATCGTACCCCGCCTGGGCCAGCCAGTCCCGCGCGGCCTGGTCCAGCTCCAGCCGGATGTTGCGCTCCGCCAGCAGGGCCTGGAGCCGGCGAAGCTGGATGTCCACGATGGCCGCCATGTCCGCGCGTTGCAGCCGGCGGAAGAGCACGATCTCATCCAGACGGTTGAGGAATTCCGGACGGAAATGGGCGCGCACCCGCCCCATCACCGCCGCCTCCACCATCCGCACATCCTCGCCTTCCTTCTGCGCGGCGAGAATATCCGAGCCGAGATTGGAGGTGAGGACGATAATGGTGTTCTTGAAATCCACCGTGCGGCCCTGGCCGTCGGTCAGCCTGCCATCATCCAGCACTTGCAGGAGGATGTTGAACACATCCTCATGCGCCTTTTCCACCTCGTCGAACAGCACGACCTGATAGGGCCGCCGCCGCACCGCCTCGGTCAGCACGCCGCCCTCGTCATAACCGACATAGCCGGGCGGGGCGCCGATGAGGCGGGAGACGGAATGCTTCTCCATGAACTCGCTCATGTCGATGCGCACCATCGCCCGCTCGTCGTCGAACAGGAACTCCGCGAGCGCCTTGGTCAGCTCGGTCTTGCCGACGCCGGTGGGGCCGAGGAAGAGGAAGCTGCCGATGGGCCGGTTGGGGTCTTGCAACCCGGCCCGCGCCCGGCGCACCGCATTGGAGACCGCGATGAGCGCCGCCTCCTGCCCGACGACGCGCTGACGGAGAAAATCCTCCATATGCAGGAGCTTGGCGCGTTCGCCTTCCAGCATTTTCTCAACCGGCACGCCGGTCCAGCGGGAGACGACGGCCGCGATCTGCTCCTCGGTCACCGCCTCGTTCACCATCGCGCCCTCCTGCACGGCGGCGAGGCGCTTCTCCAATTCGGGGATGCGGCCATAGAGCAGCTCGGAGGCGCGGGCGAGATCGCCGCGGCGCTGGGCCATCTCCACCTCGTTGCGGGCCTGTTCCAGCTGCTCCTTCACTTTTTGCAGCTCGGCATGCTCGGCCTTCTCGGCCTGCCATTTGGCCGTCAGCTCGGCGGAACGCTCCTCAAGCTCGCCGATTTCGTGTTCCAGCTTCTCCAGGCGCTCACGGCTGGCCGGGTCGCTCTCCTTGCGCAGCGCCTCGCGCTCGATTTTCAGCTGGATCAGCCGCCGGTCGAGCTCGTCCAGCGCCTCCGGCTTGCTGTCGATCTGCATGCGCAGGCGGCTCGCCGCCTCGTCGATCAGGTCGATCGCCTTGTCGGGCAGGAAACGGTCGGTGATGTAGCGCTTGGAGAGCGTGGCCGCGGCCACCAGCGCGCTATCGGTGATGCGCACGCCGTGATGAAGCTCGTATTTCTCCTTGAGGCCGCGCAGGATGGAGATGGTGTCCTCCACGCTGGGCTCATCCACGAAAACCGGCTGGAAGCGCCTGGCCAGCGCCGCGTCCTTTTCCACGTATTTGCGGTATTCATCGAGCGTGGTGGCGCCCACGCAATGCAGCGTGCCGCGCGCGAGCTCCGGCTTCAGCAGGTTGGAGGCGTCCATGGCGCCATCCGTCTTGCCCGCGCCCACCAGCATGTGCATCTCGTCGATAAAGAGGATGATCTCGCCCTGGGCAGCCTCGATCTCCTTGAGCACGGCTTTCAACCGCTCCTCGAACTCGCCGCGATATTTGGCTCCCGCCACCAGCGCGCCCATGTCCAGCGCCAGCACGCGCTTGTTGCGCAAGGATTCAGGCACGTCGCCATTGACGATGCGCAGGGCCAGCCCCTCGACGATGGCGGTTTTGCCCACGCCCGGCTCGCCGATGAGCACCGGATTGTTCTTGGTGCGCCGCGCCAGCACCTGGATGGTGCGCCTGATCTCCTCGTCGCGGCCGATCACGGGGTCCAGCTTCTGGTCGCGCGCGAGCTGGGTGATGTCGCGGGTGTATTTCTTCAGCGCCTCGAAATTCTGCTCGGCGGTGGCGCTATCCACCTTGCGGCCCTTGCGCACCTCCTCCACCGCCTTTTCCAGCGCCTGGGGGGTGACGCCCGCGGATTTCAGCGCCCGCCCGGCGGCGCTGTCGCTCGCCGCCAGAGCCACCAGAATCCGGTCCTGGGCGACGAAACTATCCCCCGCCTTGGCGGCGGCCTGCTGCGCGGCATCCAGCACGCGCACGAGATCCGGCGTGACGCCGGGCTGTCCCGCCCCGGAGCCGGACACTTTGGGCAGCTTGGCCACGGCGGCGTCCACGGCCTGCTTGGCGATGACGGGATCACCGCCGGCCATGCGGATCAGCCCGCTCGCCGCGCCCTCCTCGTCATCCAAAAACGCCTTGAGCAGATGTTCGGGCGTGATCTGCTGATTATATTCACGCATCGCGATGGTTTGCGCCGCTTGCACAAACCCCCGCGCCCGTTCCGTGAATTTCTCAAAATCCATTTTTATTCTCCTTCTCGTCCCTGGTCAGCAGGCAACGTCCAGCCACACCCCTTATCAGGCAGCGTGACCTTGCCAGCCGGATATGGGTGAGACCATGATCTGCCTCAAGTCCCCTGGGTCAGGATCATCCCCGCCATGCGCATCGAATCGCTCTACCGCTACCCCGTGAAGGGCCTCACCCCGGAGGTGATTTCCAGCGCCCGGCTCAGCCCGGGGCGTTGCATTCCCTGGGACCGCGCCTTTGCCTTACGGCAGGGAGACGCGGCCTTCGACGAGGCGCATCCGGCCTGGATTTCCAAGATGAATTTCATGTGCCTGGCCAGGAATCCGGCTACCGCCGCGCTCAAAACGCGGTTCGACGAGACGGCGGGGCTCCTCTTTATCGAAGGCCCGGCGGGCGGCGTCACCGCCTCGCCCTTTACCCCGGCGGGCCAGGCGGAGCTGGCGCGGTTTCTTACCGGCTTTCTCGGCCCCGAGGCGCGTTACGGCGCCGGGGGCGAGGCGCCGAAATTCCATTTCTTTCCCGGCCATAGTTTCTGCGACCATAAGACCCAGGTCATCAGCCTCATCGGCCTCGGCTCGCTGGCGGCGCTGGAGGCGGCGGTGGGCGCGCCGCGCGACAAGCGCCGGTTCCGCGCCAATATTTACGTGGAGGGCAGCCAGGCCTGGGAGGAATTTTCCTGGCTGGGCCGCAGGCTCGTCATCGGCGAGGTGGAGATGGTGGTGCGGGAGCGGATCGACCGCTGCGCCGCCACCATGGTCAACCCGGACACGGCGGAGCGCGACGCCAACCCGGTGAAGGAATTGCGCGCCCATTTCGGCCATGTCGATCTCGGCGTGTTCGCGGAGGTGGTGCAAGACGGGGAAATACGCGTGGGCGATGAAATTGAGATCAGAGATGTCTGACATCAGCAAGAAACACAAAACCGGCCCTCAAGTTCAATCTGAAAGCCAATCATCTCGCGTAAAAACTTGCGTGGGAGGATGTCTCCAAACGCGCGCAATTCGGCACGACCTGCGCCAACGCCCGGAGCGGACCGGCAAAAACGAACATCGCGGCTAGAAGTAAATTGCTCGCCCAGGACGCCATCGCTTTCTATATCCGAGCCCGACCTCCTGGCTTTGCCCGCCGCGCAGGCCCGCTCCGCCGCCGGCACATTGAAAATCCTGGAGAGCTATTTCGACGGCAGACCCATTCGCGATGAATACCTGATCGTTGACGGCGGGATGCTCGCCGGCACGGGAGCCAAATCCTACAAGCTCACTTGATGTTGTGGCCGCATTGCACAGCCGTCCCGGCCGGGCTGGTTTGTCATCCGCTTACGCGCCCGCCACCTCGCGGTGGCGGCGGTCAAGCTCCTCATTATAGCGCCGCAGGGCATATTGCTCGGTCAGGATGCCCAGCACCTGGCGCGTCTCCGGCCCGTCCAGCACCGCCAGGGCATCCGCCTCCGCCGCCTCGAAACGGCTGAGCGCCTCCTTCACGTTCATGCCCGGCAGGAGAAATTCGTTCTGAAGATGGAGGATATCGGCTACCTTGCGGTCCTGGCCGAGCATGGTCGCCGCCTCGGCGGGGTAGACGATGCCCGCATATTTTCCATCCCCGCCCACCACCACCACGCGCTGGACCGCCCCCAGCGGCACCTCCTGGCGGAAGGCGGCGAGGCTGGTCTCCGGCCGCGCCGTGGCGGTGACAGGGCGCATCATCCGCCCGACGGTGAGGGTCTGGACCCAGCCCACATCCACCGGGGAGCGGATCTGCTCGCCGCGCAGATGGAAGCGCCAGGTCGCGAATGAATAGCCGAACAGGCGGCGCACGGTGATGGTGGCGGCGATGGCCGCGGCCAGAACGGCCATCGTCACCGCGAAATTCTGGGTCAGCTCCAAAGCGAGGCAGGTCATCGTCATTGGGCCGCCGACGATCGCGGTGGCGAGCCCGCTCATCCCCACCACGGCGTAGAGGTCGGAGGGCATGTGATTGAGAAAAGGCAAAACCCCGACGACGCCGGCGAAGACCTTGCCGAACAGCATGCCGAGGAACAGCGAGGCGAAAAACAGGCCGCCGCGAAAGCCGGAGCCGATTGAGAAGGCCGAGGCTACGGCCTTGGCCAGGAACAGCCCCGCGACGGTGATGAAAGGAAAGCCCACACCGATATAGGCGCGCAGGGCGGAATGGCCGGAGGACATCGCCTTGGGGGTGATGCAGCCAAGCAGCCCCACCACCACCCCGCCCAGCATCGGGCGCAGCCAGCCGGGAATGCCGCTGCGGCGAAAAACAGCCTCGATGGTGGTGACGCCGCGCATGATGAGAATGCCCGCCATGCCGCTGGCCACGCCCTCGAGCACGATGATGACGTAGACATCGTTGGGGACGTTGGCGGGCAGGGCCACGTTGAGCGGCGGCGAGGCGAAGCCGAGAATCTGCACGGTGAGCGTGCCCGCCAGCGAGGCGATGACGACGAAGGGCAGCGTGGCGATGGAATACAGGCCGATGACGAGTTCGATTCCGTAAAACGCCCCGCAAAGCGGGGCGTTGAAGGCGCCGCCAATGGCCGCCGCGGCGCCGCACCCCACCATGGTCCGCAAATCGTTACGGCGGAGGCGGAAGTTGCGCCCCAGCCAGGAAGCGATGCCCGAGCCGATCTGCGCGTACCCGGCCTCCATGCCCACCGAGGCGCCGACGCCGTTGGACCAGACCGTCTGCGCCGCGACGATGATGGAATCCAGCAGGGACATGCGCCCGCCATACAAGGCGTTGGCCTCGATGGGGTCGATGGCGGGTTTGGGCCGCAAGCGCGCCAAAACCCACATGAAGAGCCCGAGCAACAACCCGCCCAGCACCGGCGCGGCGATGGCGCGGCGCGGGTCGAGCGAGGGCGATTCCGAAAGCCCCTTGCCCGGCGGCAGGACGAAGAGCGCGGTGTGCATCTGGATGGAGATGGCATCCATGATCGCGACGCCGCACCCGGCGCAAATGCCGATGCCCGCCGCCAGCAAGGCGAGCCAGACCTCGTCCACCCGCACCAAGGCGCGGAGCAAACGCGGAACCTGAAAACTCCCCGGCTTTTCGACCGCCATATCCACGCTGCCCTGTTGCCATGCCGGGGCATGGGCTAACAAGCCGCATGGCCCAAGATTCATTAGATTCCTTGCCGTCTCTGGCGGCGGTCATCCGCGAATTCGATTTGCGGGCGGATAAATCCCTGGGCCAGCATTTTCTGCTGGATGCCGGGCTGCTGGGGCGCATCGCCGCCGCCGCGGGGGATCTCGAAGGGGTGAACGTGATCGAGATCGGCCCCGGCCCCGGCGGCCTGACCCGCGCCCTGCTCGCGCGCGGGGCCCGGCATGTCACGGCCATCGAGTTCGACCCGCGCGCCGTCGCGGCGGTCCAGGCGCTGGCGGCGGCAACGGACAGGCTGACCGTGATCGAGGCCGACGCGCTGCGGGCGGATCTGCCCGCGCTGGTGCCGGGGCCGCGCGCCATCGTCGCCAACCTGCCTTACAATATCGGCACCTCCTTGCTGGTGAACTGGCTGCACCAGGCGGGGGAATACCAGGCGATGACGCTGATGTTCCAATGGGAGGTGGCGGCGCGCATCTGCGCCCGGCCGGGCACCGGCGCCTATGGCCGTGTATCGGTGCTGGCGCAATGGCTATGCGAGGTAACGATGCTGATGCGGATTCCGGCCGGCGCCTTCGCGCCGCCGCCCAAGGTGGATTCAGGGCTGATCCGGCTTACGCCCCGGCCCGCGCAACCGCCGGCGGTGGAGATCAAGGCTATGGAACGGCTGACCGCCGCCGCCTTCGGCCAGCGGCGCAAGATGCTGCGCGGGGCGTTGAAGCCGCTGGGCGGGGCGGCGCTGTGCGAGGCGGCGGGGCTCGACCCCTCGCGCCGGGCGGAGACGCTGGAGGTGGAGGAATTCCTGGCGCTGCTGCGCGCGCTGCGCGGCCAGGGCGGATAGACGCTCAGACCTCGCTGAAACCGATGATGGCGGCGAAGCCCTCCTCCGTGCCCAAAGCGAGCTCCGCGCCGGAGGGGCTCCAGGCCAGGGCCGAGACCGCGCCCCGCCCTGGCCCGCAGACCGGCAGCACGCGCTCGCGCCCCACGTCGATGATCAGCGCCAGGCCGGTATTGAGCCCCGCCGCCACCACCTCGTGCTGGGGGTGGCTGGCGACGCGTTTGACCACGCCATCGCCCATGCCGAGCTCCGTGGGAGGCTTGCCCATGGGGCCGCCGCCGAAAAACGGCCAGAGCACCACCGATTCCGCCCCCGCCGAGGCCAGCCAGCGGCCGGAACGGGTGAAGGCGATGGATTCCGGCTTGCTGGGATAGCCGGACATGCGCATGTGCTTGCCCTCCGGCAGGGTCCAGCCATGCAAGGCGTTTTCCTGCATGGAGGTGACCAGCGCCGCGCCCGCCGGATGCAGGGCGAGGCCGGTATGGCTGCCCTTCCATTCCAGGCGCTGCGGCGTGCTGGCGGCAGGCGCGGTGAAATTGAGCGTGGCGCCGTTGTAATGCGAGGCGGCGATGCGCTTGCCCTTGGCATCGAAGGCGAGGCCGGTGACGGTGGAGGGATATTCCAGGGTTTTCACCACCGCGCCCTCCGGCGTGAGCAAATGCGCGGCCTTGCCGGCCGCCGCCGCCAGCAGGCTCCCCTTGCCGGAAAACGCCGCGACATGCTCCACCCATTTCGAGCCGAAACTCCGCAATTCCTGGGCCACACCGCCGGCGCTGGTATGGACGAGCCGGCCATCATCCCCGCCGGAGCAAAAACCGCCCGCGGGATGGGCGGCGAGGCAGAGCGCCGCGCCCCGGTGCACCTCCAGGGGCGTGAACTCCCGCCCCAGCCGCAGCGTGCCATCGCCCAGGGCGAAGGCGGAATGGCCAGAGGCATCGAAAGCGATGGCCGTAACATATGCGCCCAGCCGGGCCTGGCGGCCGCGCGCGGTGAGAAGCTGGTCGAGATCGGAAGACATGGCGGATCATTTGCCCGGCCCGGGCCGGGGCGGCAAGGGGCCAGAGAACGGCGGCGCGGCCAGGGCGAGCCTGGAAAAATATCTTGCTAACCGTCATCTCGCCATGGCAATCTTGGATATGGTTTCAGCAGCCCAACCAACTGCGCCCAATTTGCAAGCAGAGTTGCTTATTCTCTGCGCACGTATCGGCTTTAGCCCGCCCCGCCGCTGAAAATTCTGAACCCAGCGCTGAATAAGCGCGATTTTTCATGATATTTTCAGCCTTATCGGAGCATCCATTCATGTTGGACGATCTCAATCACGCGATCGATTGGCAGGCCGAGGACGCCGCCCATCATTTCCACCCCTTCACCGACCATAAAGAGCTGCATCAGCAAGGGGTGCGGGTCATTACCTCCGCCGAGGGCGTGTATATTCACGATTCCCAGGGCAACAGGATCATGGACGGCATGGCCGGGCTGTGGTGCGTGGCGGCGGGCTATGGCCGCGCGGAGCTGGTGGAGGCGGCCGCCAGCCAGATGCGCCGGCTGCCCTATTACAATGCCTTTTTTAAAACCACGACGGAGCCCACGGTTTTACTGGCGAAGAAGCTCGCCTCCATCGCCCCCGCGGGGTTCGAACATGTGTTTTTCGCCTGCTCCGGCTCCGAGGCGGTGGATTCCGCCCTGCGCACCGCGCGGGTCTATTGGCAGACCCTGGGCAAGCCCGAGAAAAAAATCTTCATCGGCCGGGAGTATGGCTATCACGGCTCCACCACGCTGGGAGCCTCGGCGGGGGGCATGAAGGACATGCACCGCCAGGCCGGGGATCTGCCGAATTTCGCCCATGTGCTGCCGCCTTACTGGTACGGCAAGGGCGGGCAGATGAGCCCCGAGGAATTCGGCCTCTACGCGGCGCGCGAGGTGGAAAAGAAGATCCTCGAACTCGGGCCCGAGCATGTGGCGGGCTTTATCGGCGAGCCGATCCAGGGCGCGGGCGGTGTCATCATTCCGCCCGAGACCTACTGGCCGGAGATCAACCGCATCTGCCGGCAATACGACATTCTGCTCATCGCCGATGAGGTGATCTGCGGCTATGGCCGCACGGGGCGGATGTTCGGCACTGATTATTTCGGTATCAAGCCGGATATGATGACGACCGCCAAGGGACTCACCTCCGGCTATGTGCCGCTCTCGGCGCTGTTCTTGAACAACCGCGTCGCCGATGTGCTCATCAACGAGGCTGGCGAGTATTTCCACGGCTTCACCTATTCCGGCCATCCGGTTTCCTGCGCCGTGGCGCTGAAGAATATCGAAATCCTCGAGACCGAGAGGCTGGTAGAGACCGCCACCGCCAAAGGGGCGCTGCTGCGCGAGAAGCTGAACGAGGCGATCGGCGATCTGCCGATCGTGGGCGAGATTCGCGGGGTGGGGCTGATCGGCGCCATCGAGCTGACGGCGGATAAGCGCACGCGCAAATTCTTCGCCAAGAATGGCCGGGTGGGCGCGCTCTGCCGTGATCATTGCATCGCCAACGGGTTGATGATGCGGGCGACGCGCGACACCATGCTGTTCTCCCCGCCCCTCATCATCTCCGAGGAAGAGGTCGCCCGCTTCGCGGCGATGGCGAAGACGGCGTTCGAGCAGACCCTGCGCGACGTGCGCGACGAGGTGGCGGAATGAACATGCTGACGCATCCCGAGATCGAGACCAAGCTCGGCCTGCTCAGCAGCGCCGATTATATCGAAACCTTCATCATCGACGTGAACGGCGTGCCCCGCGGCAAATGGCTCCAGCGCGACAAGGCCAAGGCCCTGCTCAATGGCGGGGTGGCGATTCCGCGCTCCGCCTTTCTCCTGGATATCTGGGGGCGGGACATCGTGGAGGGGGGCATCGTCCACGATACCGGCGACCCGGACGGGCTATGCGTGGCCGTGCCGCATTCCATCACCCGCATGGGCTGGGCCGAGGGCAATGTGGTGCAGGCTCTGCTCACCATGCGCGAGGCAGATGGGCGCATCTTCGATCTCGACCCGCGCGGGGTGCTGGCGCGCGTGCTGGACCGCTACGCCGCGGCGGGGCTGACCCCGGCGCTGGGCGTGGAGCTGGAATTCTACCTTGTGGATTCCACCCGGCATGACGGGCTGCGCATCGCCCCGCGCGGAGCGGATGAATCCGGCTGGCGCGGCTGGCAGATCGACGCCGTGGGGCTGGCCGAGGTGCATGATTACGAGCCGATCCTGCGCGAGATGATGGCCTGCGCCCAGGCCCAGGACATTACCCTGGAAACGCTGGTGAGCGAGGCGGGGCCAGGGCAGTTCGAGGTGACGCTGAAATATTCCACAGACGCGCTGCGCGTGGCCGACAGCGCCACCTTGTTCAAGCGCACCATCAAGCAGGTGGCGCGCAAGCACGGGCTTACCGCCACCTTCATGGCCAAGCCCTACGGGCAATGGGCGGGCTCGGGCATGCATGTGCATCTCTCGGTGCTCGACCGGCAGGGCCGCAACATCTTCGCCGCCACGCCGGAGCGCGCCGCGCCGGCCCTGTATCATGCGCTGGGCGGCATCATCCAGGCCATGCCGGATACGATGCTCACCCTGGCGCCCCACGCCAATTCCTACCGCCGCTTCGCCCCCGGCGTGCACGCCCCCACCTATGGCGATTGGGGGCATGACAACCGCATGGCGGCGGTGCGGGTGATCACCGCCGATCCCGCGGCCTCGCGAATCGAGCATCGCGTGGCCGGGGCGGATTGCAACCCGTATCTCGCCTTCGCCGCGCTGCTGGGCACCGCCCTGCGGGGGCTGGAAGGGGAGATGGAGCCGGGCGAGGAAAGCCTGGGTGGCGCCCGCAGCCAAGCGGCGCCGCCTTTGCCCATCGCCTGGTCCGGGGCGGTAGAGCGCTTCGCCGCCTCGCCCGCGATGGCGGAGGTATTCGGGGAGACGTTCCAGCGTTACTTCACCGCCTGCAAGCGGCAGGAAATCAGCGAGATGCGCAAGCGGATTTCCGATGTGGAATACGACGCCTATTTGAAAAATGCCTAAAAGAGAGGGGCAAGAGGTGACGCCGCGCGAGGCCGGGTTCGCCATGCCGGCGGAATGGGCGCCGCATGCCGGGTGCTGGATGATCTGGCCCGAGCGCCCGGATAATTGGCGCCTCGGCGCCAAGCCGGCGCAAAAGGCGTTTACCGAAGTGGCCAGCGCCATCGCCCGGTTTGAGCCGGTGACGATGCTGGTGAGCCGCCGCCAATACGATCATGCCCGCGCCATGCTGCCGCCCGGGGTGCGGGTGGTGGAGATGAGCAGCGACGACGCGTGGGCGCGCGATGTGGCCTGCACCTTTTTGCTGGGTCCCGGCGGCGAGCTGGCGGGGGTGGACTGGCCGTTCACCAGCTGGGGCGGGCTGTACTTCCCCTGGGATAAGGATGACGCCATCGCCCGCAAGATCCTGGAGCTGGAGCGCGCCCGGCGGTTCCGCGCGCCGCTGGTGATGGAGGGCGGCGCCCTGCATGTGGATGGCGAGGGCACCGTGCTCGCGGTCGAGCAATGCGTGCTGAACGAAAACCGCAACCGGGGCGTCACCCGCCAGGAGATGGAGCGGATGCTGAAGGATTATACCGGCAGCCGCCACGTCATCTGGCTGAAGGAGGGGGTGCCGCATGACGAGACGGATGGGCATGTGGATAATCTCGCCTGTTTCGCCGCGCCGGGGGTGGTGCTGCTGAGCTGGTGCGATGACCCCGCCGACCCGCATTACGCGGTCAGCCGCGACGCCGAGGCGGCGCTGCAAGCGGCGCGCGACGCGCGGGGCCGGCGGCTGCGGGTCGAGAAGATCCCGATGCCAGCACCGATGTTCTACACCGCCGAGGAGGCGGACGGGGTGGACGCCACCGCCACCGGCATGAACCGCGAGGCGGGCGCGCGCCTGGCCGCCTCCTATGTGAATTTCTACATCGCCAACGGCGCGATCATCGCCCCCGCCTTCGGCGCCGAAACCGATGCCCCCGCCCGCGCGGTGCTGGCCCGGCTTTTTCCCGGCCGCGAGATCGTGATGATTCCGGCCAGGGAGATTCTCCTCGGCGGGGGCAACATCCATTGCATCACCCAACAACAGCCCAAATCAACGGCCCCGGGCGGGCCGTGATCCAGACAGGAACGATCCTCGAATGACGACACAGCTGAAAGCGGATTCGCTCTCTTTTGCCGAGTCCATCATCATGGGGGTGGCCGGCTCCGCCCCCGGCTTCTCCATCGCCGTGGCCATCGCCGGGCTGCTCTCCACGGCGGGTTATGTCTCGCCCAACGCGCTGCTGGTCTTCGCGGTGCCGATGCTGGGCATCGCTGTCGCCTATAAGGGCCTGAGCCATAAAATGCCGAATGCCGGCGCCGCCTATGAATGGACGAAATCCGTCTTCGGCGGGTTTTTCGGCTATCTGTCGGGCTGGGCGCTGCTCATCGCCGCGCTGGTCTTCATGGTGACGGGTTCGGTGCCGCTCGGCACCGCGACGCTGCAACTATTTGCCCCCGATTATGCCGGCCATGTGCTGCTCACCACCGGCATCGGCGCGGTCTGGTTTCTCGTCATCGGCGCGGTTCTGATCGCGGGGATCGAGCTGACCAGTAAGATCCAGATGGTGATGAGCAGCATCGAGCTGGGCATTCTCTTCATCATTTCAATCGCGGCTTTCTTCCATAGCGGCGTGCGGGGCGCGGCCTCGCCCTTCTCCTGGTCATGGTTTGGATTTCATTATCCCCCCGGCACGTTCGCCGCCTCCTCACTCAGCGTGGTCTTTCTCTATTGGGGCTGGGACGTGACGGCCAATCTGGCCGAGGAAACCAAGGGGCAGGACCGCAACTTCGCCGGGCGCGGCGGGTTCTGGTCCATTTTCGCGACCATCGCCTCCTTCGTCGCCTTCACCGTGGCCGCGCTGATGATGTTCTCGCTCAAAGACGCCTCCGGATTTTCTGATAATCTCATCTATCACGTCGCTTTGGCGGCGGGCCTCGGCAAGGTGGGCGGCTATGCGGCGGCCCTGGTGCTCATTCTCTCCTCCGTGGCGACGCTGGAGACGACGATGCTCCAATTCTCCCGCACCTTGTTCGCCATGGGGCGCGACCGGGCGCTGCCCGCCGCCTTCGGCCAGGTCCATGAGAGAACGGTCACGCCGGTGCGGACCATGTACCTGCTGCTCTTCATCGGTCTGGCGCTGATCGTCCTGTCCAGCTTCATGCCCTCGGTTTCGGTTATTCTGAGCGATTCTGTGGCGGCGATCGCGGTGCAGGTCTGCTATTATTACGGTCTGGCCGGGCTGGTTTGCGCCTGGATCTATCGCGGCAGCCGGGGCTTCACCTTCCTCCAATACGTGGTCTTCCCCGCCCTTTCCGCGCTCGCCCTCATCGGGCTTGGCTTCTACGCCATCACCACCTTCGACATGATCGTCAAAGTGGTGGGGGTCGGCGGGCTGTTGATCGGTATCCTGTTTTTCCGGCCCAGCGGCTATGGCCGCCCGGCCCTGGTTTCAGCAGAATGACTCAAGCCTCGGGCAATGGCCGCGATCAGAGAGTTCGGCCGTTGCCCGATGGCCCATTATCATAGGGCTGGGTATTGGATTGCGGGGCCGGGTTGACCGGCTGGGTTGAATAGGGCTGGGTGCTGCCGCCATTATTGTCGATGAGGGATTGCGTGCAATCCAGCAAATCCTGCGAGGCGCGGGACGTGCCGGTGAGATCTGCGGTCCATTCCGGCTCCGTGCCATTGATGAATTGAATGTCCATGCTGTTGGATTGCGCGAAATCGTTCACGAAATCCTTCATGTCCTTGATGCCGATCGTGTAATCGACAACCTGGCCGTTATCGCTGGCGGCGCTGCCATTCGCGCTCCAGCTGTCGCCATTGGAAAATAGGAATTTCGTCGGCACGTCCGCATTGGCGGGGATCGACCAGTCCGATTTGAACAGATGCAGCTCGAAACTTGGGCTGTTTCCCAAAGGATAGATGGCGAGAACGAGTCCATAGCTCTGGTCGGAGGAGTTCTCCTGCAAGGAACAATAGGAGTTGCCCTGCGAATCCGTGCCCGTGCCGACCTCCCACCCATCATCATTGCCCAGCACATGATAATCGCCACCGGCCCTGGCGGCCTGGGGCAGGAGAATTCCCGCCGCCAATATCCAGGGCAAAGCATGGCTCAAGCAGCGCGGCATAGGCGTCTCCCCTCGATTGCCGCGCCAGTGTAGACCGGTCCGTTGCGGGATTCCAACTGTTTCTTACCCGCTACAAAGCCCGCCTGAAGGTGAGGTTGAGCCGCGCGGCGCCGGTGCGCGGATGCGCGCCCGGCTTGAGCGGGGCGACCCCATGAAAGAATTTGCGCGCGGCGCCGCCCCATACCGCCACATCCCCGCTCCGCAGGGCGAGCCGGGCGGGGCGGTCCGCCCGGTTTGGCCCGCCCCAGAGAAACACGGCCGGCAAGCCGAGCGAGACCGAGACGATGGGAGCGGAGAAATCGCGCTCATCGAGATCCTGGTGGAGGGCCATGCCGGCTCCTGGCTCATAGCGGTTGATGAGCGCCATATCCGGCATGAATCCGGTGAAGCCCGCCGCCCGCGCCGCCCGCGTGGCCAGCCGCCTGAAGAGATCCGGCAGTTCCGGCCAAGGCTCGCCCGTCTGCGGATCCTCCCGCGCGTAGCGATACCCCCGGGCATCGCTCACCCAGCCCGCCGCGCCGCAATTGGTCATGGCGGCGCGCATCTCGCGCCCGCCCGGGGTTTTCATCCGCCGGAAGGGCGCGCGAGACGCGATGGCGAGCGCGGCCTCGACCAGGGCTTCCTCCTCGGCCAGGGCGAAGCCCGGCAGAACGCACAAGCCGGGTGGCGAGACGGGAAACAGATCACCGTTGATCACAGCGTCAGCTGGGAAAACGGAAAGGCGCGCGTCAAGTGACCATCAGTGCGACGACGAGCAATACCGCCACCGCCTGCAGCCCCACCCGCCAGCGCATCAGCCGGTTGGAGGTGCGAGGGTTGCGGCCCGGATTGGTGAGGCCGAGAACCCCGGCCATCATCACGCCAACCACGGCCAGCATGTCCACCGCCAACAGCAGTAACAAAACGCCTCTCATAAGAAATTCATATAATATCGCGGCCTGGATTTTGCCATGGCCTCGGCACAATTGACTTATAGCGCGTTTCTCTCTCAGGCTCCGGCCATGTCGCTTTCGTCCCGCTTTCTCCGCCTTGTCGTGTTGCTCACGGGGCTGGCCCTGGGAGCGCAGCCCAGCGCGGCTCAAACCGCGCCCGCGCCTTCCCAGGCCGCCCCCAACGCCCCCGCGCTCTCTCAGCACAACCCGCCGCCGGCCAAGAGCGCGCCCGCCATCATTCCCGGCTCGCCCCTGGCCGCGCTGACCGGCGCCGGGGCCAATGAGAACGATGCCAAGCAAACCCCCGCCCCGTTCGGCACCGATGAAATCGGCTTCGCCCTTGCCACCGTGCTGGGCAACGAGGCGGGACACACCTTCGCTCAGTTCACCGATGCGCTGAAACGCTCGACCCGGCTGACCCCTGTGCTGAGCTGGATGAAAAGCTTCACGACCCAGCCGCAGCGGCGGAACAATGCCGCCGCGATTTTCGCGGGGCTGGGCATCGCCTTCGTGCCGGGTGTTCTTCTCGATCTCTTCGTGCGGTTCCTGCTGCGCCAGCCCATGGGCTTTTGCGCCCGCACCGCCGTTCCCGGCACGCCCAGAGCCGAGACGGCCCAGGAAACGGAAGGGCTGGCCAGCGCCGAGAGAGGCGAAACCGAGAAACGCCGCTGGCGCTCCGCCTCGCTTGCCTCGGTTTCGCGGCGGCTGGGATTTGCCCTGCTGCGCTTTCTGCTGGCGCTGCTGCCCCTCGCCATGTTCGGCACGTTCGAGCAGCTTTGCCTGAATTCCGGGATGATCGGCACGCGCGCGGCGCATCTCGCCGTGGTCGGCCTCGCCAATGCCTATCTCACCGCACGGCTGGCCCAGGAGGTGCTGCTGTTGCTGCTTGCCCCCGGCGCGCCCAGCCTGCGGCTGGTGCCCATGAGCACGGCCCACGCCAAATGGACCATGCGCCATGCCCTGGTGGTGATCATCACCGTCTTCGCCGAATTTTCCCTGATTTCCGTGGCGGAGATCCTCGGGCTTTCCAAGGATGGGGCGGGCGCGGTCATCCGCCTCGCGGCGCTGATCGTCAACCTGGAGGTCGCCTTCATAATCTGGCAGAGCCGCCGGGTCGTCGGCCGCTGGATGGCGGGGCCGCCCGGTGCCGAGGGCAGCATGGCCGAGCTGCGCCGCCGCCTCGCCAAGGTCTGGCACGTCCTCGCCATATTCTATGTCCTTGCCGTCTGGGTGGCCTGGGCGGGCGGCGTGCGCAACGCTTTGGGGACCTTGCTGTGGGCGGTGCTGGTCGTCATTCTGGCTTTGATCATCGGCCGCGCCGCCTGGAAGGGCGGGGATATGCTCCTGGCCCGGCTGTTCCCGGATAGTGACAGCGCGGCCAAGCCCACCACCTCCACCTTCAAACGGCGCGTCCGCGCCTACAACCCGCTCATCCGGTTTCTGATCCGCGCGATTGTGGTCGCCCTGGTGGTGTTGCTGATGCTGCAAGGCTGGGGGCTCGACGCCTTCAACTGGCTGTTGAGCAACTCGGTGAGCTGGCTGCTGCTGAACGCGCTGTTCTCCATTCTCATCACCGTGGCCTGCGCCATCATTTTATGGGAATATTTCAATTACAGAATTGACCGCCGGATCGACAGGCTGAATGAGACCGGCCGCACCCGCCACGCGGCGCGGCTGCGCACCCTGGCGCCGATGCTGCGCGCCGCCCTGGGCACGGTCATCATCGTCGCCACCCTGATCATCTGCCTGTCCCGTATCGGCGTGAACACGACCGGGCTGCTGGCCGTCTCCTCCGTGGTTGGCATCGCGGTCGGGTTCGGCAGCCAGAAACTGGTGCAGGATCTCATTACCGGTCTGTTCCTGCTCTTCGAGGACGCGATGCAGGTGGGAGACGTCGTCACGCTGGGCGGCATGTCCGGCACGGTCGAGCGTCTCTCCATCCGCACCATCCGTCTGCGCGGCGGCGATGGCTCGATCAACATCATCCCGTTTTCCTCCGTCACCACCGTGACCAACCAGACCCGCGATTTCAGCTACGCGCAGATCTCGATCATGGTCCGCTATGAGGAGGATATCGACCGGGTGATGGCGGTGCTGATGGAAATTGGCAAGCAGATGCGCGCCGAACCGGCCTGGGGCACGATGATGCGGGATGATTTGCAGCTTTTCGGCCTGGATTCCTTCGATGAGCTGGGCCTGGTCTTCGCCGGACAGATCCGCACGGGGCCGGGCCAGCACTGGTCGGTGCGGCGGGAATTTTACGCCAGGGTGCAAAAGCGCTTCAAAGAGGAGGGTATCGAACTGCCCTATCGCCGCCAGAGCCTCCAGCTCGAACTGCCGGAAGAAGTGATCGAGCATCTCGGACCGGAGCTTCATGACGGGCAGGCGAAGCCGGACCAACCCGTCCAGGAAAAGCCGGGCGAAGCCAAGGATAAATCGTAACTCGGATTTCCGCGCGGCCGCCGTGCCGGCCCCCCGCGCGAGGGATATCAAATACGATCCTCGGCCAGCACCCTCCGGCTGGGTGCCCGCCGCCCCGCCGGAATCATTCCGTGCAGGGCCTTCGCCGCCTCGATGATCACCAGCCCGGCGAATCGCGGCGCCAGGGAGGGGCCGCACCGCTCCGCCATCCTCGCGAGAAAGGCGGGTGCGGCGATGGGGGGCGCGTAGAGCGCCGCGTCCCGCCCTTCCAGACGGAAGAAAAGCCCGGTGAGCAATCGGCTGAGCTGACCATCGGAGTAAGGTTGCCCATGGCCGAAGGGCGTGCTCTCCGCATAGGCCCATAACCCCCTGCGGTTGGGCGCAACCACGATCAGCCGCCCGTCATCCTTCAATACCCGCCAGATTTCTCGCAACATCCGCCGGGCGTTTTCAGCCTGCTCCAGCCCATGCACGAGCAAAATCCGGTCGAAGCATAAATCCGGGAAGGGCAGCGCCTCCGTCTCGGCCAGGCAGGCAAGGCGCGGGCCGCTCGCTGGCCAGGGGGCCGGGCCCATCTCGGCGGGTGACAGGCTGACGCAGCGCGCCTGGCGCCGCCAGGCCTCCAGATAAGGACCGGCATGGCCGATGCCGAGCAGGGAGAGGCCCGCCATCGCCGGCCAAAGCCGGTCCAGGCTCTGCTGGAGCACGCCCGCCGTGCGCCGGCCGAGCGGCGTCTCATAAAATGCCGCCACATCTCGCGCATCCATTGTCATAATCCCTATATAGCTGCTTGGAACAGAGAGGAGCGAGAGCCATGACCGTGACGGCGCAAGCCATCCCCATGCTATCGGACAATTATGCCTGGCTTTTAACCGAATCCGTAACCGGCAAGACCGGGATCGTCGACCCGGCCGAGGCGGCCCCCGTGATCGCCGCGCTGGACCGGCTGGGCCGCAAGCTCGACTCCATCTTTCTGACCCATCATCACGACGACCATGTCGCAGGGACCGCGGAGCTGGTCGAAAAATATCACGCTACCGTCGTCGGCAACGGCGCGGATGCGCACCGGCTGCCCCCGCTGGATGTCTCCGTGCATGAGGGGTCGCTGGTGGAGTTCGGCGCCGCCCGGCTGCGCGTGATCGAAACACCCGGCCATACACTCGGCCATATTTCCTATTACATCGCCGATGGCGGGATTTTATTGCCGGGCGACACGCTGTTCAGCCTGGGTTGCGGGCGGCTGTTCGAGGGCACGCCGGGCCAGATGTTCAAGTCCCTCGCCAAATATCACGACCTGCCCGACGAAACCCTGGTTTGCGCCGCGCATGAATATACCGCCGCCAACGCCAAATTCGCTCTCAGCGTCGATCCGGAGAACGAGGCCCTGCAAGCAAGGGCGGAAGAGGTGGCGGCGCTGCGGCAACGCAATCTGCCCACCCTGCCAGTAACCCTGGGGGAGGAGCGCGCCACCAATCCGTTCATCCGCGCCGCAACGGAGGAGGAGTTCGCCCGCCTGCGCGCGGCGAAGGATCGGTTCTGATCCGCCGCCGTGTATTTGCGTCTTTTCTGCAACAGCTTGGGGAAATAGAAACGTTGTTACATAATAACTCTACCATGTTTCGGAGTGAGCTGGCTAAAAGCGGATCGACGCAATGGCCCATTGAGAGGCTCCGTCTGGGAGATCGGATTTCGTTCCGGTTGGGGGCTTGGGTCGGCATGATGCTGGCGAGCTTTGTCTTCGTAAGTCAACCGGCGCGGGCCGCGGCCTTTTCGCCAGGGTATTGGGTCTCGGCCCAGCATCAGATCGTGTTGCAAATAACCCCCTGCGGGGGCGATCTATGCGGCTTCATCATGGGGATCGCGCTGGATCACCCGCAGGACCCCATGCCCAAAACCTGGAAGGGCGACAGCCAATGCGGGTTTCTGATGTTTCGCGCCTCCCCCACCGACCCGGATGGCCAAGGCAATCCCCAATGGAAGGGCGTGCTGCAGGACCCGCGTGATGGCAAGGTGTATCGCCTGATCATAAAATTCGACGCTCAGGGCAATTTGTACCTGCATGGCTATGTCGGCCTGCCAATGCTGGGCGAGACGCAACTCTGGCCCCGGTTCACCGGCCAGGTTCTGCCCGGTTGCCGCGTGCCCGCGCTGGATGGCTCGTAACGCAAGGCCCTATGGCGCGAAGGGCGGCTTGGCCTGGATTTGCTGGGCGGAGGGCAGATCGCTCTCCTCGAAGCCGCCGCCCAGATCCTCATAGAGCGCGACGCTGGCGAGCAGCCGGCTCTGCTGGATGGAGAGCGCCGTCTGCTGGTCGCTCAACAGGGTGATCTGAGCGGTGACGACCGTCGTGTAATCCTGCGTGCCCGCCTCGTACTCATTGAGCGCGATTTGCGCGGCGCGCGCCGCGTCCGCCACCGCGCGGTCCTGCACCTGGGCCTGGAGCGCGTATGTTTGGAGGTTGGACAGGTCGTTTTCCACATTTTGAAAGGCGCTCAGCACCGTCTGCCGGTAGGTCTCCACGCTCTCCAGATAAGAGGCGCGGGCCGCCGCCACCGCCTGGCCGCGCGCGCCGCCGGTGAACACATCCTCCGTCGCGCTGGTGCCCAGGGACCATAGCGCGTTGGTGGTGCTGAACAGATCGGTGATGGGGTTGGCCGAGAACCCGCCCAGCGCGGAGAGGGACAGATCAGGATAATAGGCGGCGACCGCCACGCCGATCAGCGCGTTTTGCGCCGCCATCTGCCGCTCGGCCGCGGCGATATCCGGCCGGCGCTGCAACAGCGTGCTCGGCACTTGCGGCGGCGCCACCGGCACGCGGGCGATTTGCGGCCCGGCGGGGATGGATAATTCGGCGGGGGCGTGGCCGGTGAGCACGGCGATGGCATGCTCGTATTGCGCCCGGACCGCGCCCTGGGCGATCAGGCTGGATCGCGCGCCTTCCAGCTGCGTCTCGGCGGTCAGCACATCGGATTGCGAGACCGTGCCCGCCGCGTATTTGTTTTGGGTGATGCGCAGGCTGGTCTGGTAGGCGGCCACGGTCTGGCCCAGTAGGGCGATATTGGCATCCGCGAGGCGGAGATCCACGTAATCCATGGCCAGCTCCGCCTGGGCGGAAAGCGTGGCATTGGCGAGTTCCGCGGCGCTGATCTGGGCGCTGGCGACATCGCTTTGCACCTGGCGGCGGATCTTGCCCCAGAGGTCGAGGGTCCAGGCGGCCTGGCCCTCGAAGCTGCCCGAGGTGGTGGGGCCGACATGGATGCCGTTGCTGCTATAGGAGGCGCTGCCCGTGCCCTGGCGGGTGGCGCTGCCGGTGAGGCCGAAGCTGGGGAACAGCCCGGCCCGCGCCTCCTGCGCCAGCGCCACCGCCTGCTGATAGGCGTAATAATCCGCCGCCAGCGTCGCGTTGTTCACCGCCACCAACGCTTCCAGCCGGTTGAGCACCGGGTCCTGGAAATTCTCCCACCATGCCCCCTTGGGAGCGGCATCGGCGGGATCCGCCTTTACCCAGCCTGGCGCGGTTTTGTAGGCGGCGGGAACGGCAAGGCCGGGGCGATGATAATCCGGCCCCGCCATGCAGCCGGAAAGCCCCACACAAAGGGCGAGAAGAATGCGCTTCATGGGGCCTCCGCGATGCTGCCCGCGCGCGGGGCGGCGGTGTCGCGCCCGCCCCGCAAGGCGGTGCCCAGCCGTTCGAGCCAGAGGTAGAGCACCGGGGTGGTGTACAGGGTGAGGGCCTGGCTCACCAGCAGCCCGCCGATGATGGTGAGGCCCAGAGGCTGGCGCAGGCTGCCCCCCTGCCCCATGCCGATCGCGAGCGGCACCGCGCCGAGGATCGCGGCGCAGGTGGTCATGAGAATCGGGCGGAAGCGGAGAATGGCGGCGCGGAAAATCGCCTCCTGCGGGGCCAGCCCCTCGCCGCGCTGGAGGGCGAGGGCGAAATCGATCATCAGGATCGCGTTTTTCTTGACGATGCCGATGAGAAGGATGAGGCCGATCAGCGCGATGATGGTGAGCGGCGTGTTGAGAACGAGCAGAAACAGAGTGGCGCCCAGCCCCGCCGAGGGGATCGTGGAGAGAATGGTCAAGGGGTGGATCGTGCTCTCATAAAGAATGCCGAGCACAATATAGACCACCGCCAACGCGGCGAGAATGAGCAGCGGCCCGGCATGGGAGGAGGATTGAAACGCCGCCGCCGTGCCCGCGAAACCGCCTTTGATGGACAGCGGCATGTCGAGATCACGCATGGTTTTCTCGATCGCCGCCGCCCCGGTGCCGAGCGCCACGCCGGGCGGCAGGGAGAAGGATATGGTCGCCGCGATCTGGCCGCCCTGATGGTTGAGGGTGATCGGCATGGTGCCCGGCGCGATGCTGGCGAAGGCGGAAAGCGGCACCATCGTCTCCTGATTGGTGCTGACGGCGGCCCCCGAGGAGCTGGCGCGGCTGCCGGTGATGGCGTTGATCGCGGCATTGGTGGCGCTGTCCTGGGCGATCGTCGCGGTCATCTGGGCGGGGTTGGCGGGGCCATTGCTCACCGAGCCGGCGGCGAGCTGGCTGGCGCTGGCGCCGCTGGCCGCCCCGCCCACGGTGGAGACATAGAGGCGGGCGAGATCGGCTGGGGTCTGCCGGTAGCGGGGCGCGAATTCCATCACGACTTTGTATTGGTTGAGAAGGTTATAGATTGTGGAGACCGTGCGCTGGCCGAACGCGTCGTAGAGCGTGGCGTCGATCTGCTGGGGGGTGAGGCCGAAGCGCGCGGCCTGGGCGCGGTCGATTTTTATATCCGTCTCCAGCCCGCCATTCTCCAAATCGGAGTTGAGGTCGGTCAGGGTTTTATCCCGCTTCAGCGCCGCCAGGAGTTTGGGCACCCATTGCTGCAAATCCTCCAGACTGTCGCTGGTGAGGGTGTATTGATACTCGGCGTTGCCCTGCCTCCCGCCCACCCGCAAATCCTGCCCCGGCACGAGAAAGGTTTGCGCCCCGGCGATACGCCGAAGCGGCGCGCGCAGCCGCGCCACCACCCGCGCCGCCGAGACATGGCGCTGGCTGAGCGGCTTTAGCGTGACGAACAGAAAGGCGGAGTTGGTCGAGCGCCCGCCGGTGAAGCCGGAGACCGATGCCACCGCCGGGTCATGCTGGATCACCGCCTCCGCCGCCGCCATCCGCGCCTTCATCGCCGCGAAGGAGGTGGATTGGTCGGCCTGCATGGTGCCGATCAAGAGGCCCGTATCCTGCTCGGGAAAAAACCCCTTCGGCACCACGGCGAACAGCAGGATGTTCAACAGGATGGTCAGCACGAACCCGGCCCCCACCAGCCGGGCATGGCGCAACGCCCAGCGCAGCGAGCTTTCATAGGCGGCGCGCCCGGTCTCGAAACCGGCGGCGAACCAGCCCTCCAGCCGGGCGAGCCTGGAGCGGCGCGGCGCCGTCACCTCCCCCGCCGGGCGCAGCAAGAGGGCGCAGAGCATCGGCGTGGTGGTGAGCGAGACGAGAAGCGAGATGAGGATGGTGATGGTGAGCGTCAGCGCGAATTCATGAAACACCAGGCCGAGAAGCCCCGGCATGAGCAGGATGGGCGCGAACACGGCGATGAGCGAGAGGCTCATGGAGATCACGGTGAAGGACATCTCCGCCCCGCCGCGCAGGGCGGCGTCGAGCGGGTCCATGCCATCCTCCAGATGGCGCATGATGTTTTCGGTCATCACCACCGCGTCATCCACCACGAAGCCGGTGGCGACGGTCAGCGCCATCAGCGAAAGGTTGTCGATGGAAAACCCCAGCAGATACATGGGGCCGAAGCTGCCAATGATGGAAACCGGCACGGCGAGGCCGGGGATCAGCGTCGCCCGCGGCGCGCGCAGAAAGACGAACACCACCCCCACCACCAGCAGCACGGCGATGACGAGGCTTTTCTCGGTATCGTCCACCGCCGCGCGGATGGATTGGCTGCGATCCATGGCGAGACTGACCTGCACGGCGGGCGGCAGCGCGGCGCGCAAGGCGGGCAGCAGCGCCTTGATGGCATCAACCGTGCGGATGATATTCGCCTCCGGCGTGGCGTGGATGATCACCAGCACCGCCGCCCTGCCGTTGTAAAGCCCGGCATTCAAGGTGTTCTCGACCGAATCCTCCACCCGCGCGACATCCGAGAGCCGCACCCCCTGGCCGTTGCGGTAGGCGATGATGAGGCCGCGATATTGGGCCGCGCGCGTTGCCTGGTCGTTGGTGTAAAGCTGGTAGCGCGTCGCCCCCGTGTCGAAATAGCCTTTCGGAGAATTGGCGTTGGCCGCCGCCAGGGCGGCCCGCACATCCTCAAGGCCGATCCCGTATTTGGCGAGGGGGCCGGGCTGCAATTCCACCCGCACGGCGGGCAGGGCGGAGCCGCCCAGCTCCACCTCGCCCACCCCAGTCACTTGGCTGAATTGCTGCTCCAGTACCGTATTGGCGGAATCATAGAGCTGGGCCGGGGTCATGCTGTCCGAGGTCAGGGCCAGGACCATGATCGGCATGTCCGCCGGATTGAACTCGTGATAGGTGGGGTTGGCGCGCAGGCTGACCGGCAGATCCGCGCGCGCCGCCTGGATGCCCGCCTCCACGTCCCGCGCCGCGCCGTCTATGCTGCGGTCCAGCCCGAATTGCAGCACGATGCGGGTGACGCCCAGGCCGGATTGCGAGGTCATCTCGCTGAGATCGGCAATGGCGCCGAGATGGCGCTCCAGCGGCCCGGCCACGGTGGCGGCCATGGTCTCCGGGCTGGCCCCCGCCATCTGGGCCATGACCTGAATGGTGGGAAAGGCGATCGCCGGCAGGGGAGCCACGGGCATGCGGGTGAAGGCCAGCAGGCCGGACAGCGCGATGCCGATGGTGAGCAGAATGGTGGCGACGGGCCGCCGGATGAAAATCCCGCACAGGTTCACGCCGGCCGCCTCCGCAACCGCGCGGCCAGCGCCTCGAAGGCGAGATAGATCACCGGGGTGGTGAACAGGGTGAGAACCTGGCTGACCAGCAGGCCGCCGACAATGGCGATGCCGAGCGGCGCGCGCAGCTCCGTGCCCATGCCCCCGCCGAAGATCAGCGGCAGCCCGGCCAGCATGGCCGCCAGTGTCGTCATCATGATCGGCCGGAAGCGCAGCAGTGCCGCCTCGCGGATGGCGGCGCGGGCGGGGCGGCCCTCCTCGCGCTGCGCCTGCAAGGCGAAATCGATCATCATGATCGCGTTTTTCTTGACGATGCCGATCAGCAGCACGATGCCAATGATGCCGATGACGCCCAGCCCATCCCCGGCCAGCCAGAGAAAGAATAGCGCGCCGATGCCAGCCGATGGCAGGGTGGAGAGGATCGTCACCGGGTGGACGAAGCTCTCATAGAGCACGCCAAGAACGATATAGACGGCGATGATCGCCGCCAGCAGCAGGAAGGCCTCGTTGCCCAGCGAGGATTGAAACTGCGCCGCCGCGCCTTGAAAGGAAGTCTGCATCGCCGAAGGCAGGCGCGCGGTTTTTTCCGCCCGCTCTATGGCGGCGACCGCCTGGCCCAGCGTGGCGCCGGCGCCGAGGTTGAAGGAGACGGTGGCGGCGGGAAACTGGCCCAGATGCTGGATGACCAGCGGCGCCTTGCGCACCGTGAAGGTGGCGATGGCGGAAAGCGGCACTTGCCCGCCCGTGGCGGCGGAAGACGGCAGATAGATATGACCGAGCGAGGCGACCGAGCTCATCCGCTCGGGTGAAACCCCCATGATGACGCGGTATTGATTGCTTTGGGTGAAAATGGTGGAGATGATGCGCTGGCCGAAGGCGTCGTACAGGGCGTTATCCACCGTGGCGGCGGTGATGCCGAAACGCGCGGCATTGGCGCGGTTGATCTCGATGTAAACCGATTCGCCCGCCGCCTGCAGGCTGCTCGCCACATCCGCCAGCTGCGGCAGGGCGCGCAGCCGCTCCAGCAGGTTGGGCATATAGGTCGCGAAATCGGAGAAAACCGGGTCTTCCAGCACGAACTGGTATTGGGTGGGGGAGACGATGGTATCCAGCGTCAGGCTCTGCACCGGCTGGAGATAGAGCGAGACGCCGGGAACCGCCGCCGCCCTGCGGTTGAGGCGGGGAATCAGCGCCGCCGCGCTTAAGCGGCGCTCGGGTTTCGGTTTGAGGTTGATGAGAAAGCGGCCCTGATTCAGCGTGGTGTTGATGCCGTCCACGCCGATATAGGAGGTAAGGCTCGCCACGTCGGGGTCTTGCAGGATCGCATCGGCCAGCTGTTGCTGATGCAGCGCCATGGCGGCGTAGGAACTGCTCTCCGCGCCCTGGCTGATCCCCTGGATCACTCCGGTATCCTGAACCGGAAAAAATCCTTTCGGGATAAAAACATACATCACGACGGTGAGGATGAGCGTGGCGACGGCCAGGCCGAGGATGAGCGGCTGGCGGCCCAGCACCCAATCCAGCCCGCGCCCATAGGCTTGCGTCAGCCGGGCGAAGCGCGTCTCCGCCCAGCGGGCGAGCGGTCCTGGGCGTTCCTCCGCCTGGGGGCGCAGGATGCGAGCGCTCAGCATCGGCACCAGGGTGAGGGAGACGATGGCGGAGATGACGATCGTCACCGCCAGGGTGACGGCGAATTCCGAGAAGAGCCGGCCCACCACGTCACCCATGAACAAGAGCGGGATCAGCACGGCGATGAGCGAGACGGTGAGCGAGATGATGGTGAATCCCATCTGGCCCGCCCCCTTCAGCGCCGCCTGCAACGGCGCCTCGCCCATTTCCAGATAGCGGGCGATGTTCTCGATCATCACGATCGAATCATCCACCACGAACCCGGTGGCGACGATCAGCGCCATCAGCGAGAGATTATCCAGCGAGTAGCCGCAGAGATACATGAAGGCGAGCGTGCCGATGAGCGAGACCGGCACGGAGACGCTGGGAATGATCGTCGCGCGCGCGCTGCCGAGAAACAGGTAGATGACGGCCACGACGAGAAAAATGCTGATGAACAGCTCATATTTCGCCTCCCGCACCGAGGCGCGGATGGAAAGCGTGTCGTCGCTCATCACCGAGATCTGCAACGCCGCCGGCAGACCGGCGGTGAGGCCCGGCATGGCGCGTTTGATGGCGTCCACCGTCTTGATGACATTGGCGTTGGGCTGGCGCTGGATGTTGAGGATGATGGCGGGCACGCGGTTGGCCCAGGCCCCAAGCTCGGCGTTCTCTGGCGCCGCGATGATCTGCGCCACGTCCTTCAGGAATACCGGCGTGCCGTTCTTGTAGGCGATGACCAGGGTTTCGTATTCGGCGGGATCGCTGATCTGGCCGTTATCGTTGATGGTGTAGCTTTGCGCCGGGCCGGAAAAACTGCCCTTGGGCGCGTTGACGTTGAGGTTGGCGATGTCCGTGCGGATATTGTCGATGGAGATGCCATAGGCGGCGAGCGCCTGCGGGTTGACGTTGACCCGCACCGCCGGGCGGTTGCCGCCGGACACCGAGACCAGCCCGACGCCGGGGATTTCAGAAAGTTTGGAGGCCAGGCGGGAATCGGCGATGCGCTCGATATCGGTGAGGGCGAGCGTCTTGGAGGTGATGGCGAGCGTCATCACCGGCGCGTCCGCCGGGTTGACCTTGTTGTAGATGGGCGGGGCGGGCAGATCCGAGGGCAGGAGATTGCCAGCGGCGTTGATCGCGGCCTGCACCTCCTGCTCCGCCACATCCAGGCTGAGCGAGAGCGCGAATTGCAAGGTGATGACCGAGGCCCCCGCCGAACTCTGGCTCGACATCTGGTTGAGGCCCTGCATCTCGCCCAGCTGGCGTTCGAGCGGCGCGGTGACGGCGGTCGCCATCACATCCGGCGAGGCGCCAGGGTAGAAGGTCTGAACCTGAATGGTGGGATAGTTGACATCCGGCAGCGCCGAGACGGGCAGGAATTGCAGCGCCACCAGCCCGGCCAGCATGAAGGCGATCATCAGCAGCGAGGTCGCCACCGGCCGCAGAATGAAGACGCGGGAGGGATTCACTGCGCGCGGCCACCGCCCTGCCCGCCAGACCCGGCCACCGCGACGCGGCTGCCATCCGCCAGCCGGTCCACGCCATCCACCACCACCGTGGCGCCGGGTTGCACCCCCTTGATGATGACGGTGTTGACGCCATCGGTGGGCCCGGTCTCAACCGGTTGCATCTTCACGCTATGGTCGGGCTGGACGAGATAGACATAGGCGCCGGGCGCGCCCTCCTGCACCGCCGGGCTCGGCACCAGCGTGGCGTTCTGGAGCGTTTTCACAAGCAGATGCACGTTGACGAACTGGTTGGGGAACAGCCGGCCATCCGTATTGGGAAAATCGGCGCGCAGCTTCACCATGCCGGTCGAGCTGTTCACTTGGTTATCCACCGCGGTCAGCGTGCCATCCTCCAGCTTGGTGGTGTCGGCGCTGTCATAGGCGGCGGCTTCCAGCGTGGCGCCGCTCTCGATCTGTTCCAGAACCATCGCCAGATCCTGCTGCGCGACGGAGAAGATCACCGTTGTCGGGCTGATGGTCGTCACCACCGCGAGGCCGGTCGAGCTGCCGGAGGTGACGTAATTGCCGAGATCCACCAGCCGCAGCCCCACCCGCCCCGCCACCGGCGAGGTGATATGGCAATAGACGAGATCGAGCTTGGCGCTGTCGATGTTCGCTTGATCCGCCTTGACCGCCGCCGCGTTCTGGGCGGCGAGAAAGCGCTGGTCGGAGACGGTCTGGGCGGAGATGCTGTCCTGCGCCGCCAGTTTTTCATAGCGGGCGAGGTCGGAGCGCGCCTGGGCGAGGCTCGCCTCGTCCTTGGCCAAGGCCGCCTGATATTGCTCAAGCTGGATCTCGTAGGGTCGCGGATCGATCTGAACCAGGAACTGGCCCTTTTGCACCAATTGGCCCTCGGTAAAGCCGATCCCGGTGATATAACCGCTGATCTGCGGCAGCACCGTCACCGTGGCGAGGGGCGTCACCGTGCCGAGCTCGTCGAGCGTCACCCGCATCGGGCCGCTTTTTGCCTCGGCGACGCCCACCGCCACCGGCGCCGGACCGCCGGCCCGCTCTTTCCGCCCGGCATGACGCCACCAGATGAAAGCCGCCAGCAGGACGATGAGAAAAACGGCGACCCAGCGCCTGCGGCGTTTCTTTCCCGAGCCAGTCTCCGCCACGTTCTTACTCCTCCAACGCGTCGCCCGGCTGCCTTATAGCGCCGGGATCACGGCCTGTCCCGAAGCCTCCCGGGCGCGGCGGGTAACAAATCGTAGCCCGCTTCAGGGCAGGGTGCTGAGGGAGGGATGGTGCAGGCCGGGCAGCCCCGCCGCCCAGGGCAGCGCCGCGAGCGCCAGCGTGACGGCCAGACTCGCCAGCAGCATCAGCGCCGCCTGGCCGCCGCCCAAGCCCAGCCCGGCCTTGAAGATGAACCAGCGGTTCCAGAGCAGATACAGCCCGGCCAGAGCCAGCACCGCCAATTGCGCATCCAGCATGCCCAGGCCAAGCTGGACGAGAAAGGCGCCGAGAAAGGCCGCCACCAGAATCGCGGGCAGTACCAGCCAGAAACACCAGTTGAGCGCGGTGGCCGTGCGCAGCCAGCCCGCCTGCCGTCCGAAGAGCCGGGCGAATTCATACACGATCACCGGCAGGGCGAGCACGGCGCAAAGCCGGGAGAGCAGGCCGATGATCGCCATTTTCCAATCCCCCGCCATGGCGGTGATGATCGCCCCCGCCAGCGGAAAGGCGATGAGCGGGGCGAGGGAGGCGGAAAACGCCTCCAGCGTGCCGGAGAACTCCTCGATTCCCTTGGCATCTCCTCGCGCCAGCCGGGCGATGCCGCGCAGAATCATGCGCAAAAATCCCGGATGAGCGCCTCATAAACACGGGTAAGCTCCTCCAGCTCGGCGAGCGGCACCGCCTCGTCCACCTTATGCATCGTCACCCCCACCAGGCCGAATTCCGCCACCGGACAGTAGCGCGCGATGAACCGGGCATCGGACGTGCCGCCGCCGGTGTCGAGGTCCGGCTCCAGCCCCGTCACCTCGCGGATGGCCCGCGCCAGCGCCCCCAATTCATCGCCCGGGCTGGTGAGAAAGGCCTCGCCTGAGATCTTGACCGAGAGCGAGGCGTCCGGGGCGTGGCGGGCCAGCACCTCCTTCAGCCAGGCGGTCAGCGAGGCGCCGCTATGCAGATCGTTGAAGCGGATGTTGAGCCGGGCCACCGCCTCGGCGGGGATGACATTGGCCGCCTTGTTGCCGACATCCACCGAGGTGATCTGCACGGAGGACGGCTCGAAGAATTCCGACCCCTCATCGAGCCGGCGCGCGGTGAGTTCGCCCAGCACGGCGATGAGCCGGTGGATGGGATTTTGCGCCAGCTGCGGATAGGCGGTGTGCCCCTGACGGCCCGGCATGAGGATGACGGCGTTGAGGCTGCCGCGCCGGCCGATCTTCACCACATCGCCCAGCCGGGCCTTGCAGGTCGGCTCGCCCACCACGCAGAAGGCGGGGAGCTTGCCCTCGCCGCGCAGCCAGTCCAGCACGCGGGCGGTGCCGTCCACCGCCTCGCCCTCCTCGTCGCCGGTGATGAGCAGCGAGACATGGCCAGGCGCGCGCGCCACGGCGGCGGTAAAGGCGGCGATCGCGCCTTTCATATCCACCGCGCCCCGGCCATAGAGCCGTCCATCCGCCTCCTCGGCGGCGAAGGGCGGATGCGACCACCCCTCCCCCGGAGGCACCACATCCGTGTGCCCGGCGAAGCAGAGATGCCGCCCCGGACCCGGGCGCTCGGCGAAGAGGTTGTCGATGTCGCCGAAGCGCAGCCGGGTGACCGTGAAGCCCAGCCCAGCCAGCGCCTCGGCCAGCACATCCTGCGCCCCGGCATCCGCCGGCGTCACGGAAGGGCAGCGCAGCAGGCCGCGCAGCAGCGGGGCGGCGGAGATCACGCCCGCAACAATTCGTTGATCGAGGTCTTGGCCCGCGTCTGCGCGTCCACGCGCTTGACGATGACGGCGCAAGCCAGGCTGGGCGATGCCGCCGTCTTGCCTGGCAGCGTGCCCGGCACCACCACGGCATAGGGCGGCACCTGACCATAAAACACCTCGCCGGTGGCGCGGTCGACGATGCGGGTGGACGCGCCGAGAAACACCCCCATGGACAGCACCGCCCCCCGCCCGACGATCACGCCCTCCGCCACCTCGGAGCGCGCGCCGATGAAGCAGTCATCCTCGATGATGACCGGATTGGCCTGCAACGGCTCCAGCACGCCGCCAATGCCCACCCCGCCCGAGATATGGCAATTCGCGCCGATTTGCGCGCAGGAGCCGATGGTCGCCCAGGTATCCACCATCGTGTTGGCCCCGACATGGGCGCCGACATTGACGAAGCTCGGCATCAGCACCACCCCCGGCGCGATGAAGGCGGAGCGGCGCACCACCGCCCCCGGTACGGCGCGGATGCCGGATTCGGCGAAGCGGTCATCCCCCCAGCCCGCGAATTTCATCGCCACCTTGTCGAAGACCGGGGCGCCGCCCGGCCCCTCCAGCATGCGGTTGGGATAAAGCCGGAAGGAGAGCAGCACCGCCTTCTTCAGCCATTGGTGCACCTCCCAGCCTTGCGGACCAGGGGCGGCGACCCGCGCCTGGCCCGAATCCAGCAATTCCAGCGCCGCCTCCACCGCCGCGCGGGCAGGCCCGGCGCTAACGGGGCTGAGACTGGCGCGGCCTTCCCAGGCGGTCTCGATGGCGGCTTGCAAATCAGCGGTCATGCGGCTTTCCCAAATCATGCGGGCGGACCATGCGAAGGCAGCGCCCGCCCTGTCAAATCATGCGGCGGTGATGCGTTCCAGCCCGCCCATATACGGGCGCAGCGCCTCCGGAACGGCGATAGAGCCGTCCTCGTTCTGGTAATTCTCCATCACCGCGATCAAAGCGCGGCCCACCGCCACGCCGGAGCCGTTGAGCGTGTGGACGTAATCCGGCTTCTGTTCCGGGAGACGGTAGCGGGCGTTCATCCGCCGCGCCTGGAAGGCGAGCGTGTTGGAGCAGGAGGAAATCTCCCGGTAGCTCCCCTGCCCCGGCATCCAGACTTCGAGATCATAGGTCTTGGCGGCGGCAAACCCCGTATCCCCGGCGCAGAGCAGCATCCGCCGGTAGGGCAGGCCGAGGCGTTCCAGCACGGTCTCGGCGGCGCGGGTCATGCGCTCATGCTCCTCCCAGCTTTGCTCCGGCGCGGTGATGGAGACCAGCTCGACCTTGGTGAACTGGTGCTGGCGCAGCATGCCGCGCACATCCCGCCCGGCCGCGCCCGCCTCGGCCCGGAAGCAGGGGGTGAGCGCGGTGAGACGCAAGGGCAGGCGCGCGGCGGGGAGAATGTCCCCGGCGGCGAGATTGGTGAGCGAGACCTCGGCGGTGGGGATGAGCCAGCGGTCATCCTTGGTGACGAAGAGATCATCGATGAATTTCGGTAACTGGCCGGTGCCGAACATGGCGGCCTCGTTGACCAGCAACGGCACCGCCGTCTCGGCGTAGCCATGCTCGCCGGTATGGAGGTCGAGCATGAACTGGCCGAGCGCGCGCTCCAGCCGGGCCAGCCCGCCCCGCAACACGGTGAAGCGCGCCCCCGCGATCTTGGCGGCGGCGGCGAAATCCATCAGGCCGAGCGCCTCGCCCAGCTCGAAATGGGGCTTGGGCGAAAAACCGAACTCACGCGGCGCGCCCCAGTTTTTGACGAGCTGGTTGGCGGTTTCATCCTCGCCCGCCGGCACGGAGTCATCGAGACGATTGGGGATTTTCGCCAGAGCGTCGCGCAGCATGGCGTCCAGCCGCGCCGCCTCCGCCTCCTGCGCCTCGATTTCCACGCGCAGCCGCGCGCCCTCTGTCTCGAGCGCGGCGCTGTCCTGGCGGCCGCGCTTGGCCTCGCCTATCTTCTTCGCCAGCGCGTTGCGCCGCGTCTGCAATTCCTGCTGGCGGGCGATGGCGGCGCGGCGCTGTTCGTCCAGTTCCAGCAATTCCCGCGAGAGCGGCAAGATGCCCCGGCGCGCCAGCGCCGCGTCGAACCCGGCCGGGTCCTCGCGTATCATTCTGATGTCATGCATGTCCGGGCTCTTGATCCGCTTCGGTTGGGTTCTCCGCCTCCGGCCGGGGCTCGACCATCCGCACGAGGAACAGGGAAATCTCAAACAGGAAAATCAGCAGCCCCGCCATGATGCACTGGCTGGGCACGTCCGGGGGCGCCATCACCGCCGCCAGCACGAAACAGCCGACATAAGCATAACGCCGGTATTTTTTCAGCGCCGCGTAAGAGACGATGCCGACCTTGCCGAGCAGGGTGAGCAGCACCGGCAGCTCGAAGCTGAGCCCGAAGGCGAAGATCAGCTTCATCACGATGTTCAGATAATCCGCCACCTTCGGCAGCAGCGAGATTTCCACCCCGCCATTCTGCTGAAAGGAGAGGAAGAACTTCCAGGCCACCGGGAAAAAGACGTAATAGGCGAGCGCCCCGCCCGCGAAGAACAAGATGGGCGTGGCGATGAGAAAGGGCAGCAAGGCCCGCTTTTCCCGCTTATAGAGCCCGGGCGCGACGAACAGCCAGATTTGCGACGCCACGATGGGAAAGGAAAAGAAAGCCGCCGCGAACACCGAGACCTTCACATAGGTGAAGAACGCCTCGTAGAGCGCCGTGTAGATCAGTTCCGGCTTCTCTCCCCGCGCCTCGAGCGCGTGCGCCAGCGGCGCCGCGAGAAAATCGTAAATCCGGGGGGCGAAGTGATAGCAGACGACGAAACAGGCCAAAAACGCCACGGCAGACCAGATGAGCCGCATCCGCAGCTCCGCCAGATGGTCGAGCAGCGGCATTTCCTTGTCGTTGATCTCGTCCTCAGTCTCGGCCATGCCTAGAAACCCCAACGCCTCGTGCCGGGCGGGATCATGGCGGGCACCGGCGGTTTGCGCGCCGCCTCGGGCGGGATGATGGCGGGCGCGTCGGGCGGCGCCTCCTCCACCGGGGCAGGCGGCGTGTAGGGGGTGGCGAGAGAGTCGGTCACGCTTTTCGCCGTGGCGCGCAACCCGCCATCCGGGTCGAGCGCCGTCTCGGCGGCGGCGCGGAAATCGAAGCGGCGGAGCTTGTCGATCTCGGTCTTGACGTCGGAGAGATTGGCCTCGCGCATCATCTCATCGACATGGCTCTGAAATTCCGCCGCCATGCCCCGCGCCTTCTTGATGAGACCGGTGACGGTGCGGATGGCGACAGGCAGATCCTTCGGCCCGATGGCGATCAGCGCCACCGCCATGATCAGCCCGATCTCTCCCCAGGATAATCCAAACATCGCGCCGGCTTGCTAGCAGCCCCTCACGCGGATGGCAAAAACGCGGCAATGCGGCTAAGCGCCGAATCCCGCACGCCCATCGCCCGCAGCGAGGCCATGGTGTTCTCGAAATATTCCCGGCAGGTGCCGAGATCGCCGCAGCCGGAGGTGATCAGCGCCGCCGTTTCCCTCGGGGATAATTCCTTCACGTAACGGGGATGGTCGCGGTTGATGACGAAGGTGACCGCGCGGAGCCGCCGGCCCCCGGCCTCTATCCAGACCCAGCGGGCATGATAGGCGCTGCCATACATCTCCCGCTGCCAGAGCAGCCATAATTCCTCCCGCGCCTTCGCCGCCGCGATGCGGAAGGCCAGGCCCCGGCAGGCGCCGCCATGGTCGAGCGCCAGCATGAGCCCCGGCCGTTCCGGCGTGCCGCGCCCCATGAGCATTTTCAGGCAGAAACGCCGGTGCCAGCCCCGCAACAGGGCCGGACGGGTTTCCTCATATTCGAAGGCGGGGTTCCACATCAGCGAGCCGTAGCCGAACACCCAGAGATCCTCGCCCGGCGGGTGGGAGGCCAGAATCGCCTCGAAGGTCGCGACAAGCTCGTCATCGCTGCGCCAGCGCATATCCGGATGCACCTTGGCGTATTCACGCTGGCGGGCGCGCAGCGTGCCGTCCATCAAGGTCTCGCGCGTGATTTGCACCGGCTTCATGGCGCCCCGCCCTCACCCGCGCCCGGCCCGGCGGGGTCGAGCAGCAAATCCTCCCGCCGGGGCAGTTCCTTAAGATGGTTCAAGCCGAAATGGGCGAGAAATGCCGGGGTCGTGCCCCATAAAGTCGGGCGCCCCGGCGTCTCCTTGCGGCCCTGGGGCGTGATCAGCCCGTTTTCCAGCAGCAGGTCGAGCGTGGTCTGGGCGAGAGCGGCGCCCCGTATCTCCTCGATCTCGGCGCGGGTCACCGGCTGGTGATAGGCGATGATGGCAAGGCCCTCCAGCGCCGCGCGCGGCAGGCGGCGGGGCAGCTCCACCACCTTGCGCAGGCTGGGGGCGAGGTCCGGCGCGGTGCGGAATTGCCAGCCTCCCCCCGCCTGGACGAGATTGACCCCGCGCCCGGCATAAGCCCTCGCCAGCGCCGCCATCACCGCCTCCGCCTCCGCATCCTCCGGCAGGAGATTGGCCAGCATGCGCGCCGTCACCGGCTGGGCGGCGGCGAAGACCACCGCCTCCGCCAGGCGCATCGCCGGGGTGAAATCCTCACTCATTCAACCCCGCTTCCCGTTTGCGCATCAAAATCGGCCCGAATTTGTCATCCTGGCGTAAATCTAAGCGCCCGTCACGCGCCATTTCCAGCCCCGCGAGCAGCGTGGCTGATATGGCGGCGCGGCGGGGAAGGCCATCCTCCAGCCCGCCGGGGAGAAACTGCTCCAAACTCGCCCAATCCGGCAGCGAACCGAGCAGCATTCCCAGCCGCTCCAGCGCGGTCTGTACCGTGAACAACATCATTGGCCTGGGCCGGTAGCGCTGGCGGGCACCCGCCCGCCGCCGCGCCGCGAGATAGGCGGCGAGCAGGCCGGGCAGGTCGAGCTTCAGCCGGGAGCGGTCGGTCTCGGTCATCTCCTCCGGCTGGCCGCGGGCGAAAACCTCCTGCCCCAGCTGCGGCCGCGCCCCCAGCCAGGCCGCCGCTTGGCGCAGGGCCTGCAAATCCAGAAGCCGGGCTTGCAGAATGTCCGCGGCCGCCTCCGCCTCCTCCACGGGGCCAAGCTGCGGCACCAGCAGGCGGGATTTCAGCCAGGTCAGCCAGGCCGCCATCACCAGCCAATCCGCCGCCAGCTCCAGCCGCACCCGCCGCGCCCCCTCGATGACGCCGAGAAACTGCTCGACCAGCTGAAGGATGGAAATCCTGGCGAGATCCACCTTCTGGGCGCGGGCGAGATCCAGCAGCAGGTCGAGCGGCCCCTCGAACCCTTCCAGCTTGAGCACCAGGGCGTCAGCGGCTTCCAATGGGCGTTCCCGTGAGGGTCAGCACCGCCTGCTCCGCGACGGGCAGCACCACCCGGATCAGATCGCCGAACGGATCGAACCTGATCCCGAATTGCGCCAGCGCCAGCGGCAGCACGAAGAGCGCCAGCAGCACCAGCGCGATGCCGAGCCGCTCCGCTTGCGCCAGCAGCGAGGCGAGCGGCAGCGGCAGCAAACCCACCGCGATGCGGCCGCCATCCATCGGCGGCAAAGGAATCAGATTAAACAATCCAAGCAATAAGTTAATATCGATGAAATAGATCAGCGCCTCCGCCGCCACGGGCGACGCCATGGCCGCGCGCAAGGCATAGCCGCCGGCCAAAGCGAGGAGAAAATTGACGGCCGGCCCCGCCAGGGCGACGAGCGCCATCAGCCGGCGCGGGTTGCGGTATGCGCCGATATGCAAGGCGAACGGATCCACCGGCACCGGCTTGGCCCAGCCGAACAGAAACGCCACCCGGCCGAGGGTGAGCCATTGTCCCACCGCCAGGAATAACGGCAGGATGATGCTTCCCATTTGATCGATATGCCGCAGCGGGTTGAGGGTGAGCCGCCCGGCGCGGCGGGCCGTCTCGTCGCCCAGCCAATGGGCGACGACGCCATGCCCCAGCTCGTGCAGGATGATGGCCGCGCCCAGCGCGGCGATGACGAGGAGGATTTCCACGCTACAGCGCCTCCAGCACGGCCCGGTTGCCCGCGAAATCGCCAGGGCAATAGAGCGCCACGTCACAGCCCGCCGCCAGGGCGCGCCGGGCGCGCTCGGCCGGGGTGCCGCTGAGCGCCCCCATGGCAAGATCGTCAGAAACCAGAACCCCGCGGAACCCGATGCGGTCCCGGATAAGATTTTGAATGATAATTTTCGAGCAAGTCGCTGGATTTATTGAATCGTATTGCTCATAAACCACATGCGCCGTCATCGCCCAAGGCAGATCGCGGTTGGCGATGAAGGGCAGAAGGTCGTCCCCGGTCAGCTCCGGCACGCGCGGCAGCGCCAGATGCGAATCCACGAGCGCCCGGCCATGGCCGGGCAGGTGCTTCATCACCGGCAAGACGCCCTCGGCGAGAATGCCGCGCGCGATCTCCCCGCCCAGCCGCGCCACGGTGGCGGCGTCGCCGGTAATCGCGCGGTCGCCGATCACGCCGGATGCGCCGGGCACCCGCAGATCCAGCACCGGGGCGGCGGTACAGCTGAACCCCGCCGCCTTCACCAGCACGCCGAGGGCGCGGCCATGGGCATAGGCCGCCGCCGCTGTGCGCAGCGTGCCGGCGGCGGGCAAGGCGGGCCAATGCGGCGGTTTGAGCCGCGCCACCCGCCCGCCCTCCTGGTCCACCATCAACACCGCGCCAGGGGGGAGGATGGATCGTAAATCTGTTGTAAGATCAGACAACTGATTCGGGTCTATGATATTCCGCGCGAACAAAATCACCCCGCGCGGGGCATGGTCACGAAACAGGGCGCGCTCCTCCTCCGTCAGCGCCGGGCCGGAGATGCCAAGAATCGCGGGCTTCAAAACGCGGCCACGGCGCAGGCCGCGCCCTGGGCGGTGATCTGGGCGCAAAACGCCTTGGCCGCCGCCGCCGAGGCAAAGCCGCCGAGCCGCAGCCGCCATACGCTCTGGCCGTTGACGATGGCCGGGATGATTTCCGGCTGGCGCCCCTGGAGCAAGGAGGGGAATTTTCCTTGCAACTGGGTCCAGACGGCGAGCGCGCCCGCCTCGCTATTGGTGGCGGCGAGCTGCACGGCGGTCAGCCCCTCCGCCTGGGCGGCGCTGGCGGCGGTGGAGCCGGGACGCGGTGTTTGCGAGGCCGCCGGCGTGACGCTGCCCGGCGTATCGCCCGCGGCTTGCTTGGCCTGGGCGGTTTGCGGCGCGGGAGGGCTGGGCTGCCCAGGAGCGGGCTGGACAGGCTGGTTCAGCCCCGCCGCCTGGTCCAGCGCCGCGAGGTCGGGCGCCTGCCCCGCCGGGGCGAGATGCGGGACGGCGTCCCCCTTTTCCCCGGACATGATGGGGATATCCGCCCCCGGCACCACCAGCCCACCCGGCTCGGCCGGAACCACGCGCAGCGGCGTGGCGGGCGGGGTGATGACCGGCGGCGGACCAAACGTATAAGGGTGGATGCCGCTCCACAGCCAGGCGATGACGATGACGAGCGCCGAAACCCCGCCCGCCGCCATCGCCATGCGCTGGATCGCCGGGTCCAGCCGCTGGCCGCGGGCCCGGTGCGGACGGTACAGGAAATCGTCATCATCCTCGGGCAAGACCTACCTCATCTCTTCGGCCGGGGTGACGCCGAGCACGGCAAGGCCGGAGCGAAGCACGATGGCCGTCGCCGCCACAAGCCCGACGCGCGCCGCCGTGCCCTCCGGGTCATCCTCGCGCAGGAAGCGCAGCGCCGCGTTGTCCCGCCCAGCATTCCACAGCGCGTGGAAATCGGCGGCGAGATCGTGGAGGAAAAACGCCACGCGGTTCGGCTCGCGCGCCTCGGCCGCCTGCTCGACCAGGCGCGGCCATAAGATGAGGCGGCGGATCAGCGCCATCTCTTCCGGCGCGCGGAGCCGCGAGACATCGGCCCCGTCCGAGGGGGCGGGGCCGGCCCGCAGCACCGAGCGGCAGCGGGCATGGGCGTATTGAACGTAAAAAACCGGATTCTCGCGGGTCTGCGCCACGGCGGCGGCAAGGTCGAATTCCATCTGCGCGTCCGCCTTGCGCATCAGCATTAAAAACCGCACGGCATCGGGGCCGACCTCGTCGATCAGATCCCGCAGCTCGACGAAGGTGCCAGCCCGCTTGGACATCCGCACCGGCTCGCCATTCTTCAGCACCTTGACGATCTGGCAGAGCAGAATGTCCAGCCGCGCCCCTTCATTGCCCGCCAATGCCCGCACCGCGGCCTGCATGCGCCGCACATAACCGCCATGGTCGGCGCCCCAGACATCGATCATGTCGAGAAAGCCGCGCGCCACCTTGTCGGCGTGATAGGCGATGTCATTGGCGAAATAGGTGTAGGAGCCGTCTGATTTGGCGATGGGGCGGTCCACGTCATCCCCGAAGGCGGTGGCGCGGAACAATTCCTGTTCGCGCGGCTCCCAATCCTCCGGCGTTTTGCCCTTGGGCGGCTCCAATATGCCGCGATAGATCAACCCCTGCGCCCGCAGCCGCTCCAGCCCGCGCTCCACGCCGCCGCTCTCCACCAAGGCCCGCTCGGAGGAAAACACGTCGTGGCGCACGCCCAGCGCGGCGAGGTCCTCGCGAATCATGTCCATCATCCGGGCCACGGCGAACTCGCGGAACAAGGCCAGCCAGGCGGATTCGGGCCGTTCGGCGTATTCATCGCCATATTGCTCCGCCAAGGCCGCGCCGATGGGGATGAGATAGGCGCCGCCATACTGCATGCCGCCGGGCACGGTCTCGATATAGGCCTGGGCAGAGAGGCCGAGCGCCTCGAGATAGCGGACATAGACGGAGCGGGCGAGGGCATCCACCTGCGCGCCGGCATCGTTGACGTAATATTCCTTGGTGACGTCCCAGCCCGCCTTGCGCAGAAGATTGGCGAGCGCGTCCCCCACCACCGCCCCGCGGCAATGGCCGACATGGAGGGGGCCGGTTGGGTTGGCGGAGACGTATTCCACATTCACCCGCCGCGGCCTGGGCTTGCCCTGGCCGTAAGCTTCACCCCGGGCGAGAATGAGAGGGAGCTGCGCGCGCAGCAGGTCTGGCGCCAGGGTGAGGTTGACGAAACCCGGCCCCGCCGGCTCGGCCCGGAGACAGCCTGGCGCGGCGCCCAGCCGCGCCGCCAGCGCCGCCGCCAGTTCGCGCGGGTTTTTGCCGGAGGGCTTGGCGGCGATCATCGCCGCGTTGGTCGCCATATCCCCATGGACCGGGTCCTTGGTCGGCGTCACCTCCACCCGCGCGAGCACCTCCGGCGCCAGGCCGGGGGCCAGAATGGCCAGGGCGGCGAGAACCTCGCCCCGCAGGGCGGCGAACAGATTTTCCTCTTGCATGCTCTCTCTCAAGCGGGGATGGCTGGGTCCGTCAAACGGGAAAACTCGTCCAGCGCGTAGCGGTCGGTCATGCCGGCCACATAGTCGCGCACCGTGGCGGCGGCCTCGGCGGTCTCGCCCTGGCCCGCCCGCTCGCGCCAGTCATCCGGCAGCAAATCCGGGCGCTTGAGCAGCAGCCCGCCCAGCGTGCGGGTCACGTGCTCGCTTTTATATGTCATGCGGTTGACCTTCCAATGCCGGTACATTCGCGCCATCAGAAAGCGCTTGAGGGAGGTGTTGGCGGCGCGGATCTCGCCGGAGAAGCCGATCACCGGGTCCGGCGCGGCGCGGATATCCGCCGCGCTGCGCGGGGCCAGCGCCGCCAGACGCCGCCCGCTCTCGGCCAGAGCGTCGTGCACCAGGGCGTTGATCACCCGCCGGCTCAACTCCGCCCGCAGGCGTGGCGGGTCCTCCGTGAGCCGCCGCGCCTCGCGCAGCAAATCGCCGATCACCGGCAGGGCAAGTATATCCTCGAACCCGAACAGCCCGGCGCGCAGCCCGTCATCGAGATCATGGGTATTATAGGCGATATCATCCGCGAAAGCGGCGACCTGCGCCTCAGCCGAGGTCTGGCGGGCGAGGTCGAGCGGATGCAACGCGTCAAAGGCGGCGATGGCGGGGGGCGGGCGCTTCAACGGGCCATTATGCTTGGCCAGACCCTCCAGCGTCTCCCAGGTGAGGTTGAGTCCGTCGAACCCGGCATAGCGCTGCTCCAGCATGGTGACGACGCGGAAGCTCTGATCGTTATGGTCGAAGCCGCCGAAATCCCGCAGCGCCTCGTCCAGCCCCCGCTCCCCGGCATGGCCGAAGGGCGGATGGCCGAGATCATGAGCGAGGGCCAGACACTCGGTGAGATCCTCATCCAGCGCCAGGGCGCGGGCGATGGCGCGGGCGATCTGCGCCACCTCCAGGCTGTGGGTGAGCCGGGTGCGGTAAAAATCCCCCTCGTGATTGACGAAGACCTGGGTCTTGTATTGCAGCTTGCGGAAGGCGGCGCTGTGCACCACCCGGTCGCGGTCGCGCTGAAAAGGCGTGCGCTCATCCGAGCGTTCCTGCGCATGCACGCGGCCGCGCGACTCCTGCACCTGCACCGCATAGGGGGCCTTCATCATGGGGCAGGCTTTAAAACAGCCCGGCCTTACCACCAAGGCCCCGCCGCGCTATATTAGGTGGCATGAGCGACACGATGACCCCCTTCTCCATATCTCCGGCGGCCGCCGCCCGGGTGGCGGAAATTCTGCGCGCCGAGCCGGGGGCGCGGGCGCTGCGGGTGGAGGTGCTGGCGGGCGGCTGCTCCGGGCTGCAATATAAATTCGACCTCACCGATACCCAGGCCCCGGACGATACCGTGCTCGAGCGCGGCGGCGCCACGGTCTATGTGGACCCGGTGAGCCTGGATTTTCTCGCCGGGGCGGAGCTCGATTTCAAGGACGCGCTGATGGGCGCGCATTTCCTGGTGAAAAACCCCAACGCGACCTCCGCCTGCGGCTGCGGCACCTCCTTCTCCGTTGATTAAGATCACCACCTGGAACATTTCCATGTTGATTTTAAACACTTTTCTTGTGGTTTTTGGCCCAAATATAAGCCAAAATGAGACGCTTATACTGCCCTAAATTGCCATCATTATCTGAGGCAATAGAAAGCCACCACACCAGCTGGCTTCCATGTGGCCAGACGCGAGTTGGAAGGGTGGCCGCTGACCAGCATCCACAAGAAGGCGGCGAGGATCGGCGCGGAAGGAATCGCTCTGGCCCGCTATGTCGTCTTCCAGATGGCCGCAGTCGCTATGCCGCGCGACCCTGTTCCGGCGCGTCCTCGTAAGCATGGTTTACGACCTACCCCCTGAGAGCCAAGCCAGCACCATGTTGACAGCCGAGGTCATCGGCGCCGGGTGAACGATAGGAGCTGTGCGTCCCCTACTATAGGACGAAATGGCCGGGAATCGCCCCGTCGAGGTCGGTCATAACGCTCCCGTCAGTCATCATGCCGAGGCGGAGGGCGTCGCCGATCAATGGCTATGCAGGATGAGCCAGATAATGATGAAGGCGATCACCAGCGTCAAAAAGCCGTGGCGTTTTTTAAGCCGCCGGTGGAAGCCGATGCGCTTTCTGTAGCTGAGCCCAGAGCCAGATATGCCGGTGGTTATGGTCTCGCCATGACGGCCGACATTCAACGTGGCTCCGCGTTCGCCGATCGACAGGCTCGTGCCGGATTTCGAGAGGTTCAATTTGAACCCCGGAGCGATCTTGATTTGCTTTCGGTAGCGAAAACCCATTGCAATCTCCTAGCCGGCACGGCTTGCCGACTCACAGAATGAGATTAAACGTGTTTTCTTACAAAGGATAGCATTTTGTTATTGCCAATATAATAGCTAAAAGCTATAAAGCAATATGAAGGAAGTGGTCTACACTCTACCTGCGCTCAAATCGCTCAAGCTACACAGCAATGTACGGGAGCGCATCATGAGGGCAATTTCCGAATACGCGGCGGACCAACGGGCTCATGCGAATCAGGTTACCGCTCTTGTGGGGATGAATGCCAAGCGGCTCCGCATAGGCGACTTCCGGGTGATATTCGAAGAAACGGTGGACCGGATTATCGTCACCAAAGATCGGCTCGCGAGGCGGTGTTTATGATTAAGGAGAATGGCCGTGAACAGCATTACGATTACAACTGAGGAGTATCAAAACCTCATCGATGCCCGCGATCACGCGATTGCGATGCGTGACGTAGCCAATGGCGCGCCTTTACTCACCGAGAAAGAGGCGCTCGACTACCTCGCCGCCCCAACGCCGCTCGCATTCTGGCGTAAATACCGGGGATTAAGCCAAGAGCAGCTCGCCAAGGCGGTGCATATATCCCAAGCTTATTTGGCGCAGATCGAGACCGGCAAGCGGACCGGCGCGATCGGTATTTACGCCAGCCTTGCCCGCGCGCTGGGGCTGAGGATCGAGGATCTGTTGCCGAAAGAAGATCAGGCCAATATCCCGCCAGACTGTTCGTAGGCCGCCAAAGGGGAGGATATTCCTTACCACGATAGGCATGCCCACGCGCGCCCAACGCGGCAGCTTTTGCGCAGGAATCCCCGACAACCGGTGCTACGCCGGGTAAAAGCCCGATCCCGACCACAGCTTGGGGATGTCTGCCATGGCGGCATAGATTCACCGCTTGGCCAGCATATCAACGGAAAGAACTCGCCGGTAGTGGGTCAGTATTAGACATTTGGCCAAGCGGCTGCGATAAAATGGCATGCGTTTTCGATGTCATTCATCCGTCTAGAGTTTGCGTTTGGAGCCACGAAAATTTCGCCATGCTGGATGTCTATCGACATGCACAGGCGATTTGCGGGTGGTCGGTTCAAATTGAGATTTTGCTCAACATGGAGTCTCGCCAAGGATGCTACATATATCCCCATGTTTCGGCGGCGTTCCTTAGCGGCATCAGTTTCAGCATCATCTTGAGTCATACGAAGGACCGCCGCTCCTACCTGGTCTTGTCCCTTGGCCACACCATGCACCAGCAAATCAGCCCATACTGAAATTTCGACACCTCCAACGATTAGCTTTGGCTGCTCGCGGGGCGCAGCAATAAAGTCGAACTGCCCTAGTTGATTTGCCATGCGCTGAACAGCGCGCAGGACTTCAATCGAAAATTTGGCGTCTTCTTGCCAGAATGCTGAAATGGCTGGATCTTCCGACCTCTGTTTAAGCATTGACTCCGCTGAGACAAGTTGATTCAAGCTACGTGTGCGGTCTGTCAAATACCGGCAAACGGCGTCGCGGGCGTCCCGATACCGGATCAGCGGAGCGGATTGAGGATATTTGGCGCGGCGTAGGATGCCCATACGCGCTGTGTCTGAGGAGACCATGTAATGTGCAAATTCGTTAGCAGACAACCGTGGTGCTTGGCGTTCTTTTTTGAGGGGCGCGGCCATGGATGACGTTCTTTCAAGTATTGAACTTGGAGTTGATTGTAGCTTGCATATCGCAACCTTGTCGCGTCAAACAATAATCGAGTCTGGCGCGGAGCATATGGGATTCGAGGGGTATTTTTTGTTCGAGGCCAGCGATTCGCCGGAGCGGAAAGGTATTAATATTTTGTGCAAGGCCCGCTCATTTGAAGCGGCGCTGCGCCTTGCTGATCTATGGGAAGGCGCCCGCCAGCTTAGCTGACGGACGCCGCTTTTTGTAAAGCGTATCCGGATTTAGCTGCGTAGAACGGCTCAGAGCTTGCCCTCCTCGATGAGCCTGGTCAGTGTTGAAATGTCGGTGCCGTAGTTCTTCGCAGGGATCGAGGATCTATTGCCGGAAGATGATCAGGCCAGCACCCCGCCAGCTCGCCCATAAGCGGCTTGCAGGTCCGCAGCGGATGCTCGGGCTGGCCGTAGCTATTCCCCGGCAGGCTGGCCCAGATCGCCGCGCAGAGGTCGATTGCCACGCTCAGCCGCCCGGCATCGATGGCGGGCATCGCGCCCCGCTCGCGGATGAGGTGCAGCGCCGCCCAATCCTGGCTTTGCGGCGAAAAATCCGGCAGCCGCAGCGCCTGCTGGCATTCCAGATGCCGGTCATAATTATGGGCGATTATGCACTTTACAATACCTTCCGACACATAGTGATATCAGGGCCGCTATGCGCTAATCGGTTTTAGGTAGTTTCTTGACCTTACCATTTTTGGGCTTGGCGGGTGGTTTTGAGTCCTCGTTGGGCGGTGGCGTGCCGAGTGCCCGGCGCATTATGGTATCAAACTTTTCAGCAGGTATCTTCATCTCGTCTGGCTCAATTGCTTTTTTGGTCATCGGTAAATATCCTTCCGGTGATCGATATCAAGGATCACAACTTCACGATGCTTATCTCGAACGACATAAAGAATCCGGTAATCCCCTGAACGCTCCCGATAAACGGGTTCCCCCGCCGCTGTCGCAATGCCGTTTAGTTTCTTTGCGCCCTGCGGATATGGATTCTCAAGCAGAGATTTTGCCTTTTTCATGACTTGCGAGCGCAGTTTTGGCGGCAAGCTTTCCAAAAAATCAAGCGACGCCTCCGAGAAGGCAAACCCAACGAGCGGCATACTGTCTACTGCTCTTCTAACTTAAGAAGACGCTTGTTAAGAGCAGATCCCCGTAACCACCTCTCAGGGTTTCGACTTAATTCAGTTAACCGCCGTTTCGCAATTGAAGCGTCTCGTTCGTCCTCTGTCTGATATGGAGACAAACTGGCCGCTATCACTTCCTCAAATTTTCCATAAAGGTTTGCGGCAAATGCGAGTATATCGGGAGAGTGACTTAATTTCACGCCAGCGAGGCGCTGGGGCGTGATCTTGCGGCCATAGTTATATCTCCATTTCTCCAAACGGATTGCGGATGCCGCCATTATTAACTCGGAGATCGTTGACCATTCTGCACGCCTCGGAAGCAATACGATGCAATCGGAATTAGGCGCGCAAGGCTCTAGATGAACGAAAGCCTCGCCAATACTTCCAGTGCGAGCAACGGTAATGAAGGGGGGCTCTAGAACGGTATCGAATTCTAGCCAACCGTCGCACCCGTTATACTGCTCTGTAGGTGAGATTATGAGCGTACGTCCCGGCGGTATGCCTTCGCGAGATTCCAGTGCTCCTAGGCCATAAAACATATCAAAACGACCGCCGACGTCATCCTTGTTGCCGCTGATTGTGGCTGCGTTATCTAGCTTCTTGTTTGAAACAATCTCCCTGTAGGGTTGTTGCACGATCTCGCCAGCCTCAATTGCGCGTCTTTGGTTCAAAACTTCTGGCGCGTAGCGAGTATAGAAGGAAGCCATGCGCCTCAACAAAACATCTACCGCTTCACGTAGCTCTGCCTCCTCCGGTGGAGCGGATGGAATATACGCACCGGCTGACCATTCTACCGCACCTGCGATTGAGGCGGTTCCAGAGAAGCCCGGCTTGACCGTTCCATTCAGAATAGCCTCAATCGCCTCAGGAATTTGGTTGCTACCACGCTCAACGCGTGCGCCTTTTTGCAACTCCAACCCATCATAATGAAGGCGTACAAACGTAGTCTTCCGCTTGGGATTGTGCGGAACTCCCTTCTCTATTACAACAAATGATGTGGTTGCCGCCGCGAACGGCTGAAACAACTCATTGGGAAGCTGACAGACAGCTACAAGCGTATTGTGCCGAAGAATTTTAGCCCGCCACTCCCCTGCTCCGGGCTTGGCGAGTAGCCCGGTAGGAAGTATTACAGCCAGTTTCCCGCGATCTCTAAGCGCTTCAAGGGCGCGATCAACAAACTCCTCACTAGGGGTGTCGGTCTTTTGATGTGGGAATGGCGGATTCATAAGCGCCACTGACGCAAGACCTAAAGGATATGATGGCGAAGACAGGCAGTCAGCTCGATGGATTCCAGTAGAGCCATCACCCCGCAAAATCATGTTCGCGACGCAGAGTGCTGCTGTTTCAGGCTCCGCCTCAAATCCGATTAGTTTTGATTTGATCACCTCAACCATCTGGCTTCGCGACAGATGATCTTCCTTTAATAGGCGGTCCATGCACGCGATTAAAAACCCTCCCGTGCCACAGGCGGGGTCGATAACAACGTCCTTTTGCGTCACGCCACAAACGTCGGCCATCATCTTGGTTATGTGGCGAGGCGTAAAATACTGACCGATCGTATTGCCGCCAGTGTATCGAAAGAATGTTTCGTAGAGTTGCCCTAGATAGTCATGCTCTGCCGTGAGAACGGTGACATTCAATCTTTCTAGTATAGTCGTAATGCGACGGGACTTATCTCTAAGTTTCTCATTTGCCTCGTCCACGCGCAGGCTCTTGGCTAAATCTGCCTTGCCAGCGCGCACAAAGGCATCCCTGCAAGACTCGTTGATATCGCGCAGAATGTATCGGGGGTCTCGGCGAATTTCGCCTTTAGAGTTCCACAGGGCAAGCATGATCGCGCCCACTACAACAGGCCGAAGACCATCTCGAATTTGCGATTCACGCAACAACCTGTTGATTTCATCAGCACGCGCCGCCAACACGTCTAATGGCGGCATCGTCGGTCTTATCTCAGCAGGGCCGCGAGGTACGGCTACGCGATCTAGATCGATCCGTGTGGGTATCCAGCTTATTGGATAGCCATCATATGTGACTGGTACCCATTTCGAGTTGACTCTCTTTGAAACCTGTAGCCGAAACTCGTCATCCGATGTTCCGGCCAGCCCGATCGCCAGCGGCCGTGACCCCGCTTTCCAAAAAGCCTCAGCGTAGGCTTGCGCTTCTACCGTTGCTTTATCGATTTCTCCTACGAGAGGCTTAACCTCAATGACCGCAAGCGGAGCCTGAGTTTCACGATCGACAAGAATGGCTTCGGGAATTCCAAAACCCAACCCCGATTTACTGGCCTTAGATAGAGCGTCAGCGAGGTCGGGGATAGAACGGTACTCATTCTGGAAGAGAACATCGCCATGCGGCGGACGCCGCAGTACCCACCCCTGCGAGACAAGAAGATCGTTCAGCAAGTGCTCTGAACGGCGCTCCGAAATTCGTTTTAGCAAACCAGCCACGATATCAAACCTGCTTCGTTGAGGGGCGCAATATTAAGCGCTTGCCCTCCATCTTTTTTATACCATCCTGAGTCCGAGCGCCATCCGTTAACTTGCGATTGCTGTATTTGTGATCCAACTCCGCAAAATAAAGACCAACATGCTTGCGACCGATATGATGGTGCGTCCCATCGATCGACCTCTTGCTGTTGCCGAAAAAGCCCTCCGCTGCGTTCGTGGTGGCTTTACGCCCGGTTTTTTTATCGTTGCGGGCGTATTCTTCTATTGAATGGTTTACAGTGTCATGGGCAAAAAACTCTTTGCCAACCTTCTTATATAGAGGAGACTCGTCAGTGTTTAGACATGCATCACTCGCGACATTCGCGCGCAGAAGAGAAGTTATATCTTCGCTGTTGACCGTATCAAGGGCGCGCGAGCGAACTCGCCCACCCCGCTCAACCAGAGACACGACAGCAGTCTTGTTCTTGACATAGCCGCGACCTTTACCGCGCGCCTTGCCTCCAATATATGTTTCGTCAGCCTCCACTGTACCAACCAGCAAGTCGCGTGGGTCCGCTTCTTTGAGCGCATACCGAATGCGATGGCAGAGGAACCAAGCGGTACGATAAGAGCCAATCTCTAGTTGGCGCTGCAACTGAAGTGCGCTCACTTGAGTCTTGCTGGCACACATCATGTAGAAGGCGATGAGCCATTTATTGAGCGGAAGATGCGAGTCCTCCATTACGGTGCCAACTGTGACCGTAAAACCTTGAAGGCACTCAGCGCATTTATACAATCCATCCCGGATTTTCCTCTCTGGATTTGCCGTGACTTTATAAATGCGATCGGAGGAGCTATTGCCGCAATGGGGGCACGTCGGGCCATTCGGCCAGCGAATATGCTCGAAATACGCGCGCGCCGACTCCTCGGTAGAAAAACGCTGCATAATCTGCATTAGCGTAAGGTCGCCGCTGGAGGTCTTTTCACCCTTGGTTTGGTTGTTCGCATTTTCCATACCCTGATAGTATGCTCATTTTCTGGTATTGTAAAGTGCATAATCGCCTAATTATGGAACAGCAGCGGCTGCGCGGGGCCACCCTTTCCATTCGGCGCATCGGCAGCCACAAGGCTTATCTCTTTTTGTGTGTATTTTGTAGTTGACATTTCGTGCGAATGTGTAGTATATAGTTTACATGATCGCGATCCGCGCCACCGCTGAATTTGCCGCCTGGTTGGACGGCCTCAGGGACGGGAAAGCGAAGCAAAAGATCGATGTTCGTATATTCCGCGCTTCTCAGGGAAATCTGGGAGACGTAAAATTCTTCAGCGGCATCGGTGAGATGCGGATCGACTTCGGGCCCGGCTACCGGATTTATTTTGTGAGGCGCGGGCAAGAGGCGATCATCCTTCTCTGCGGCGGCGACAAATCCACGCAAGACAGAGACATAAAGCGCGCGCTTGATATGGCAACGGAGATATAGGATGTCCCTGGAAACCAAACCCTTCGACATGGCCAACCATCTCAAGACAGAGACTGAGGTAGTTGACTTTCTGAGCGCGGCCTTTGAAGAGGAAGACCCTGCTTATATTGCCCATGCGCTTGGGGTTGTGGCGCGGGCGCACGGCATTAGCCAGCTCTCCAAAGAAACCGGATTGACGCGAGAAACGCTATACAAGTCATTGTCTGATGAAGGTAACCCCACGCTTTCCACCCTCACCAAGGTCATGAAAGCCATGGGCCTCCGAGTTACTGTCCAAACGGCATAACGTATAAATCAGCGCCTTCGGGCCTACCGTCCGTACAAAAACGCCCTAGACAGGGACCATCATCCATAGCGGCCACCAGCATCCCATCGGCCAGACCAGCGCCCAGGTCAGCACCGGGGCGCTGCCCGCGTAGGGGCGGCGCGTCCACAGGTCGATTGCGCGCGGGTCGATCATGCCACTACCCCGCCAGCTCGTCCGTAAGCGGCCTGTAGGTCCGCCAGCGGATGCTCGGGCTGGCCGTAGCTATTCCCCGGCAAACTGGCCCAGATCGCCGCACAGAGATCGATCGCCACGCTCAGCCGCCCGGCATCGATGGCGGGCATCGCGCCGCGTTCGCGGATGAGGTGCAGCGCCGCCCACTCCTGGCTTTGCGGCGAAAAATCCGGCAGCCGCAGCGCCTGCTGGCATTCCAGCCAAGTGGCATGGATGAGCTGATACCGCCCGGCCGCGGTGGAATTGAGCTGATGGTTCAAAACATCCGGATGCCGGTCATAGCTATGGAACAGCAGCGGATGCGCGGGCGTGCTGCCCACCAGCACATTATAGCCATCATCCGATATGGCGAGCAGGGCGGGGCCGATCTCGGACCAGGCGAGCATATCGAGGAAGGCGACGCGATTCGCGCTGCCGGCCTGGGCGGGAGTGAGGCGCGCCATCACTGCGCCCCCCGCCATGCCTGCACCGCGAGGCTCAGCACCGTACGGCAATCAGCGGCGGCGGCGCGCTCGGCGCCGTCATGCGCCCGCAGCTGCTCGATATAAGCCGCCACCTTGCTGCCCGCGTGCGGGTCGCTGGCGGCGATATGCGGCGTGTCCAGCAGCGGGGCGTCCGGCGCGCAGGATTGCAGGTCAGGCGGCCAATCCCAATGCACATATTTCACCTGCGTCTCCACCAGCGGCGGGGGCGGATTGGCCGCGCAGCCGGCCAGGCTGGCGATTACACAAAAAATCAGGGCGGTTTTCCTGCTTTGCGCAAAACCCATGTTTTTGACCATCACGGAAACTCCCGCGCCAGCACGGGCGGGATCGGGCCATCCTGCCCCGCCTGCTGGCTCTGCTGCTGGATATCGGCGAGGGCCTTGGAGACCGCCGCTTGCGCCGATTGGACCTGCTGCGCGGCCTGCTGGCGGGTCTGGCCGAGACTGACCTCCGCCGCATCCGCCGCCGCCTGGGCGCGGCTCTGGGCCGCCGCCGTGGCGGCGTTGACCTGGGCGGTGAGCGCCGCCGCCTGCGCTTGGCATTGCGCCTGCACGGCGGCGATGCGGGCGTTGGCCGCACCTAACCGCTCATGCTCGATGACCAGCAGGCCGAGCAGCAGCGCCGCCAGCGCCCACGGCCCGATTTTCAGGGCGAGCTTGAGCCAGGTCATGGCGTCACCAGCGCGAACGCCGCTCCCACGATTCCGCCGGCGAAGACCTCGCCCCATTCCTGCCCGCGTGCGAAGCGCGGGATGACGGGCCAAGGCAGCCGTGCGAGCAGATAGGCCGGGGCGAAGAGCAGCCCGGAAACCAGCAGGATAACCGCGCCATGCCAGCCAGCGAGCCACCCGGCCACGGCGGCGGGAGGGGCCATGCAGAGCAGCCCGCATTCGGCCATGCCGATCAGGTCATAGGCAATACCGTCCTCGGCCAGCCCGAGCGCGCCGGGCAGCCAGCGCTTCCAGCTTGGCTCGGACTTGCCAATGTCGGGCAGCCCCATGCCCTGGAACGGGCCCCAGCCTGCGATGCAGACGCCGAGAAATAGCGCCGGGATTTCGGCGAGGCCAGGCCAGCCGAAACGCCAGCACAGAATCGCCCCCAGGCAAGCGCGGATGGCGCGGGCGAAATCCGTGCCGAGGCTGAAGCCGGTGAGCGTGGTCAACGCCCCGCCGCCCAGCCGCCAGAGCAGGCCGCCAAGCAGGGCGCAGCAGATGATGAAGGTCATGATTTATCTCCTGGGCCGAATTTGCCCGCCCGGCCTTGGCTGAGGTTGTAGAGCCCGGCGACGGAGCCGAGGCCGATGCCGAAGCCCTCGGCGTTGAAGGGATGGCTGGGGAAGAGCGTGGAGTAGATCGCGCCCCAGCACAGCGTGGCCATGCCGGCGAGGAAGCCGAGCGCGGCCTCGTCCGGCACCCAGTCGCCCGCCGGGGTGCGGCGGTAGAGCAGCCCAATAAAAAACCCCGGCGCTTGGGCCGGGGTTGAGGGCTGGGCTTGGGTTTCGTTCACAGGTGTTTGTGGCACCACGCCTTGATCTTGTCCCAAAACCCATCGGCATCGTGGCCGATGGCGTCGAGATCGTTGCGCAGCGCCGTAAGCTCGTGTCCCACCGCCTTCTCCGCATCGGCGATCAATGCCTCGATCTTGGCCTTGATCCCGGCGATGAGGGTTTCTTTGGCGATAGGAGCCGCCGGGGTCACGGTTGGGGCGGACGAAGTTGCATTCGAGGCCGCCTGAGTTGCATTCGGAACCGCCGTAGTTGCATTCGAGGCCGCCGGGGTTGCGGTTTCCGCCGCCCGGGTTGCGGGGGCGGGCGAGGTCGTATCGGTCATATTCATTCCTTCTTCATAAAAAATGGCTGATGATACCGCTGATGATTCCTCCGACGAGGATCGCCAGGAATGTGCTGAGTTTGAATCCTCCTTTCCATTCATTAATGGTTGCGGCCAGACGCTCGTATCTGGCGAGCATAGTGGTTTCGAGTTCTTTGAGCATATCGCCGATTTTCTCATTGCCTTTTTCGCGGTCACGCTGGCCGTGCAAAAAGCCGGCATTCATGACGCGCTCCAATTCGGCGAGTTTTGCCGCTGTCGTCGATTCGATGCGGTCGACCCGCGTCTTGAGGGCATCCAGCGCTTCCTCGACCCGGCCCCGGCGATATTCCTCGGTAGTCATGTCAATCCTTCAAGATGGAATGTAGAGGATGATGCTGGCTTGAAGCGTGCGGCCGCCAGCGGTGAGGGCGGTGACCGTCGCCGTGTATTCCGTGCCCGCCAGCCCGCCGCTCAAAAAAAACACCGCCATGGCGGCGGTAGCATAAGGCGGCGGCGCGGGGAGCGCGGTTTCGGCAAGGGGCGGCGATGTCGCGGGTGAAATCGCCACCGTGAAGGAGCTGAGGCTATCGCCGGTATCGGCCAGCGCGGCGCTGAAATCCACGGCGTAATCCAGCGCCTCCGCCGCCTGCTTATTGGGAAAGGCAAGCGGCAGCGGGGTGGCGGCGCGCCCTGCGGGAGCCAGCCCGGCGGGCATGCCTGGCGTGACCAGGCGCGGGATCAGCCCCGGCACGGCCGGATCAGCTCCACACCACCGCTTGCGCGGCGGCAACGCTGGCGGCGGCGATCACCTGCGCCAGCAGCCCGGCATATTGGCTCTGGCAAGACTGGATATGGGCCGTCAAATCCTTCTGCACCTGCTGCGCCTGCGCCGCTGTATGCGCGGTGAAGGCCCAGCTTGTGCCGGTCTCGCACCAGAGCGAGCCGCCATTGGCGGCGGCGAGGGCGATATTCACCTGGCTGCGCGGATCGCTGGGATAATTGGCGGATGCGCCAAGTGCGGCGGAGGTGAATCCCGCCTCGATCGCCGCCTGACAGGTGGATTGCAGCGCCGTGATCTGCGCAGCCTGGACTTGGGCAAGCGGTGGCGTGTAGGCCACGATCTGGTCGTTTGCCACCGTCCACGCGCTGGCGTTTTGATACTGTTCTTCGGTGCATTCCACCGCTCCGGTCGGGAGCGTGCCGTCGGCGGAGACGCCGCAATGGGTGTTATCAATGATATAATAGATCATGGTTATTTTTCACTTTAAGGAGAGGGGATAAACAACGCCATAACTTCTGTTGTGGCGGTTATGGCGGGGGACGTGCTTCCTGAGGTAAGATTAAAAGCCGCTGTTACGCTAGTTCCATTTGTTACTGGCAAAACCGCCAAATGCGATTGAGATGCTAAGGTGCTATCGGTGGATTTTACATTTCCATTAATCAACAAATTTCCAGTGATAGGTGAAGCGGCTGTTGTATCGGTATTCACTTTTCCAAAAGCAACCACGGTACCGTCACAGGGGGCCGTGAACGACACAGATATGGTCCCGTTAAAGTTGGCTCCAATAGACGTACCTTGGCCCGATGCTGTTTGAACTGGTATCGGAAACTGCCCAAGGGCTACTGCTTGATTAGAAGAATATGCGTTTGAAACGACTTTTCTGCCTTCGGTCGAACCGCGCCAATTATTCCCATCAAAGACAAGTTCCAACCTTGAAACAATGCCCGTGGGCAAAGCTATACTGTAAACAGAACTCCCATCCGGCAGATAGAAATAAGGGCTTCCAGATGAAACGGTCGAGGCGACGGTTATTGCGTAGTTTGTTCTACCATAAATTATCACCCTCTGACCAGCAAAGGCCCCCGGGCCTACTGTTATCGTTATCGGACCCGTCGCCGCATCCGTAAAAATATAGGTGGTCTGCGCCTTTCCGAGAGAAACTGTCGTAGATGACCCGTAATTGAATTCTTGAAAAACTTGCCCAAGGGCTACTGCTTGATTGGCCGAAGAAGCGTTAGCTACACTGAATGTCTTATTCGCATTCCCGCTATCGGGCGCAGCCGTGTTCAATGCCTGCCAGGCCGTGCCATTATAGACCGCCTCGACAAGCTGCCCAGCAACGATCTCATAGCCGGTAAACGCATTGCCTAGGCGAGAGACGAAGGGGATCGCCCCCAGCCCGCCATAGTTGAGGGTGCAGGGGCCGGTATTCGGCCCGGCAGCGGCGAAGAAGGCGATGCGCATGCCCTTGCCCAGCGCCGCCATCGGCTTGATGGGCGAGACGGCATAGGCCCCAGCCGCGCCGGTATCGACACAGAAAGTAAGCGCGCCGGATTGCAGCGCTTGCAGGAGCTGGTTGACCTGCGCCTTGGCGGGAGTGATGCCCGCGCCGATGACGACGTTGCGGAGCTCCTCGCATATCGAATAAATCCAGTAGACATCGATCACCGAGGCGGGAACGCCGGGCGGAATGCCCGCCGTCGGGAACACTTCCGCCCCTTGCGTGCCGGGCGGGGGCGGCGTCGACAGGCCATCCGTGCCATCGTAACGATAGACCATTAAACTCCTCCGTAATTCATGATGAGAAGGGAATAGGTTGGCTTGATGCGGGTGAGCACGCAGGCCAGATCGCCGCTCGAGAACGCGACATAGCGTTCGCCAAACGTGGATGCGCTGAACTTCGCCGGGAACGCCACGAAGGAGGGCGAATTGACTTGCCAGACGAAGCGCCATGGCACGGCGTAAAAGCGCGCCTGGTTGAACCGCGCCACGTTGTATTGCGGCGGGGTGAAAGTGGTGATGGTGACGGCGTAGCCCATCTGTGCGGCGACGCCGATGAAATAGGCGGCGGTCTGGCCGCCATGCGCGGCCATGCGCGCGGCCACCGCGGCCTGGCGCTGCGGGATCGAAGCGTTAACCGGCGAGCAGGGATCGGGCAGGTTATAGACGCCCTCCCAGGCCGGCAGCAGTTCCTGCGCATGATGCGGCTGGGCTTCGCGCTCGGTGAGATCGGCCGCGCGCGCGTGCAGCCGGGCCAGGACGGCCACACAGGCGCCCAGCAGCGCGGTGAGCGTGGCATCCGTCTCGCGCGGCCAGGCATCGCCTGGCGGCAGCAGCGCCTGCGCGGCGTGCAGAAATTCCTCCTGCCCGGCCCAGGGAATGGTCAGCGCCTGGCTCATGTGAAGGACGGCGCCCCGAGCTGGACGATATAGCCGTAATTGGCGGTGATATCCGCCGCCGGCGCGGCGAGGTCGAAGGCGGCGACGCCGGGCGTATTGGCGATGGCGGCGTAGATTTGCTCGAGATAGAGCGTGCCGCCGCTCAGGAAATTCTGCGCTTGGCCGTCCCAGCCGTAACCGCCCGGCGTGGTGAGGTAATTGAGGGCGGCGATGGCGGCGCTCACCCCGGCTTGCACCTGGGCCAGGGTATAGCCATTGGCGGCGGTGAGGCCATGGACGGCGACGGGCACGGCTTGCGCCTGGATGGACAGGACGATGTAATCGCCCACGACCGGGGCGGCGGCGTTGATGGCGGCCTGGACATTGGCGACATCGGCGGCGAGCGGCACCGGATTGGCGCGGCCATCCATCATGAAGGCGAGCGTGGCCGTGCCGGGCCCGTTCTGGGTGGGATAGACCCAGACGCGGGTGACGCCGCCCACCTGTTTGGCCCAGGCGACAAAATCCATCACCGCCCCGCCTTGGGGCGGGCTGCCGAGCCGCTCGGCCAGCCGCGCCTGCAAGGCGGCGTCGCTTTCCTGGTTGGCGCCGCCGCTGAGACCGTTGCCATCGACCGCGCCGGTGGCGAGGATGCCGGCGATGGCCGTGAGCAGGGTGACGGGGGCGTTGGGCAGCAGATTGGCCGCCATGCCGGTGGTGATGGATTGCACCGGCACGGCCACGCTTTGCGCGCCGGGGGCGATTTGCGCCGCCGCCATGGTTTGCAGCGTCACCGTGCCGGTGGAATCCTGCATCTGCGCGCCGGCGGGAATGGGGATGCTGGGCGCGCCGGTGAGGATGACATTGCCGCTGGCGGCGGTGGCGGGCTCGCGCGTGAGGCCGAAGGGCTGGCAATACACGTCGAGATAGGGGAAGGCCATAAGGGTGGGGATGAGGGCGCGGTTGGGCAGCTGCGCCAGATAGGCGTATTCCCCGGCGGCGAGCTTGGCCAGGACCAGCGCCAGCACCGGCGTCACGCCCACGCCGAGAGTTTGATCGAGGCCGGGCACGCTGGCGAGATCGGCGAGGATCTGGGTTTGCAGATCCGCGAGCGCCGGCACCGGGAAAACGGGAACTTGCGTGGTCATGCGATTCCTCCCGCGCCTTGCGCGGACCAAACGAGATTGAAGACGGGCGAGCCGCCTTGCTGGTTGAGGGTGATGGCGAGGTTGATGGCGTTGAGCCCGATTTGCGTCGCCGTCACGCCGATGCTGCCGGCCACGCCGTCATCGATCAGCCATTGCAGCGCCTCGCGGGCATAATCCTGGGCGGCGGTGAGCGTGTCCTGAGTGATGACCGCGCGGCGCAGCAGCCACAGACGCGAGCCGATCGGGCGGCTGAGATAGGCATTGCCCCACCAGCCGCGCGGCCCGGCATGATCGGGCAGGATATCGCCCGGCAAAGCGGGGGCGTCGGTGAACAGGCTGACGATGATGGCGGTCTGCAGGCCGCGATCGAGGGCGATATCGCCGCGGCTGACGGCGAGATCGGCCCGCAGCACGGCATTGTTCCAGACCAAAGCGAGATCGGCCATCAGCCGCTCACCATGCCGGAGGAGGCGTTGGGCGCCTGGGTGACGCCGGCGCCGGTCTGCACGCCGGGATGGGTGTGCGTGTCGGTGGCGAGCTTGTGCATGGTCTGGCCGTCCGGGCTCCAGTAGAGTTCCGGGGTTTGCAGGACGATTTTCTGCGGATCGGTCAGGACAATGCCGTTGACGCGCAGGATGATGCTGCGCGGCCCGCGCGCGAGCCCGACCTCGCCCGGGGCGAGATTGGCGACGGTATCGGCGGTGTTATCGCCGCACAGGGCGACGAGATGCGAGCGCAGGCCGTTCGTTTGCAGCAGGATGACATCGGCGCCGGCGAGCGGCGAGGCGACGTAGCCGGGCGGCAGCAGCAGCTCGACATTGTTGAAGGTCTCGTTGTCGAGGCCAGTGACCTGCAGCAAGGTGCGCGCGGCCATGCGGGCGAGCATGACCTTGCCCCGCGTGATCAGGGTGGCGAGGCTCATGCCTTGGCCACTCCCAGCGCCGAGAAATCGAAGCCGCCCTTGCCGCGCGCATGGCGCCCGCGCTTGCGGCGGCGGTGGCGCAGCAGGCTGGGCGACGGGATCGCGCCCTCGACCGGGCCGATGGTGATTTCCGTGAGGTAGCCGTCCCGGCCGGAATAGCGGAAGGCGGTTTTGAGAATGAGCAGATCCTCATCGATGCCGAGGGTGGGGGAATTCGCCGTCGCCATCTCGTTGATGCGCCAGAAACTGGTATCCGGCTGGGTCCAGCCCGGCACGGTGAAGGTGGCAGCGAGGGATTTGCCGTAAGCATAGGCGCGCTGCCAATTGGCGCGCAGCTGCAGCTGCGCCTGATCGAGCTGGCCCTCGGCGATGATGATCTTGGGCCGGTAGAGTGGCACGCCGGGATCATTGGCGACGGCGCGCTGCTGGGTTTGCACCGCGCCCGTTGGCGGGGTGACGAGGCTGGGGCTGGCGTCATCCGCCGCCCCGGCCTCGCCCGCGCCGGAAGGGAAGCCCGACGCCCCGGCGGCGGCGCAAATGCCCGACTGACCCTTGACGATATAGGTGGAATAACGCTCGGCGCAGTCATTCTGCAGCCGGGCGCTGACGATATTGCCGCCCTCGGTGAGCGTGCCGCTGGCGCGGCTGGCGCCGGCATTGGCGAGGACGAGGGCGCCGCTTTCATCGTCGAAGGCGAGCACGCCGCAGATGGTGGCGAGACGGTCGATGAAGCGGAAGGCGGTTTCGGCGCGCTCGAGCGTGGCGTCGGCGAGGGCGGCGTTGGCGAGATTGGTCTGGATCTTGGCTTTCAGCCCGAAGAGCTGGCAGAGGGAATTAGCGATCGCCGCGAGGGAATAGCCCTGATACTGCCCGGCGGGGATATCGGGGCTGCAATCGACCAGCTGCGCGGTCAGGCTGCGGCCGCTGATGCTGGCGCGGCGCTGGCCGGGCGCGAATTGCGCGTCATAGGCGAAGACATAGCCGGTGAGAATGATCTGCCCCTTGAGGCGCAGCTGCACCGGGGTGAAGGGGGCGAGCGGCACGGGCAGGCCGTTGCCGAGAAAGCGTTCCGGGCAGGTGACGGTGAAATGCGAGGCGCAGGCATCGATGCCGCGCTCGATCTCGATGGTTTCCCAGCCGGTATAGGCGACGCCGCCCGCGACCAGCTCGAGGGTGGTATCGAGAGCCGCGCTCATGGCGCCGTCTCCAGCCAATAGCCGCTGGCGGGCATGAACAGCGGGTGGATGGCGGCGTTGAGCGCGGCGAGGGCATCGCCCTGGCTGCCATCGCCGAGCAGGCGCTGCGCCAGCACAACATCGGGGAACGAGCCGGGCATACTATATTGCGCCAGGACGGGCAGGCCTTGGGCGCGCGCGATCATGTCCTGCACCGCCATGGCGGCGAGGGCGTTCCAGGCGCGGTAGAGATCGGTCTGGCCGGCATCAACGATGCTGGCGCCGATGGCGTTGAGCGCGGCGGTAAGCTGGGCGCGGGCGGTATCGGCGGCGGCGGCGTTGGCGAAATCGATCTGGGCGTAGAGGGCCATGAGCGCGACGCCGGCGCTTTGCCGGACCAGCCCCGTCACCCCGGCCTGGGCCTGGCCGAGCCCGGCCGGAAAGAGCGGCGGCGGCGGCAAGGCCGCGCCCCAGGCGCAAAGGGCGGCGAGGCCCATGCTGGGATCGGCGGCGGCGGTATTGGCGGGGGTGACGCCGCTGACCGGATTGGGCGCGGCGCTGGCGGTGAAGGCGCTGGCGGGCAGCCCGGCAGTAACGGGATCGACGCCGCTAGTCTGGCCGCTGGAGCTTGCCCCGCCGCCCGGCAAGGCGGCGGGCTGCGTCACGCTTTGGGGCTGGGCAGCGGTATAGGCGGGCGCGGCGGCGCTGGCGGCGGCGGCGGCATTGCCGCTCACCCCGAGATAGGCCGAGGTGACCGCCGCGGCCGTGCTGAACGGATTGGCGGGCGCGGCCGCGAAGCTGGCGTTGATCCCGGAAATCAGGGCTTGCGGCAGGGAAAGCAGGGAGGCGCCGGCGGAGAGCAGCAGCGAGGACGCATATTCCAGCGTCGCCGCGTCCTCGAGCAACGGCCCCATGAGGGTATCATAGGCCGTGGTGACCTGGTTGATGAGGCCTTCGATATTATTCAGCAGCTTGCTGGCAAAATCCGCATTGCCGTAGGGCGCGAGGAGGCTGTTATCCTGAATGAACTCGATATCGACGGCGCCATAAGCGCCGATGGCCTCATCATCCTGATAGCTGACCTCGCCGACGCGCACCTTGAGCGGGCCCTTGGTCGGTAAAATCAGGGTTTGCGCCGTGTTGCTGGCGTTGAGGACGGCGAGCAGCGCCTCGCGCTCCGCCAGCCAGCCCGGCCCCAGGAAATAGGCGGTGACGGTGAAGCGTTGCGGCAGCGCGCCCTGATCGGAGAGCGCGGCGACGCCGAGCGGGATCTCGTTGATGACGAGGCGGCGCCCAGCCTTGGCCTTCTGGGTTTTGACGTAGAAGCCGATGCCCGCGAAGGCGGCGCGGCGCAGCGCGCTTTGCAGGAGCCCGGCGGCGCCCGCAACCGGCAAAGAAAACGCAAAGCTCATTTCAGTAATTCCGGTGGTTGCTCAGCGTGCCGTTGCGGCCGACATTTTGCACGCGCGCGGGCGGCGCCGCGCCTTGCGTGCTGGTTTGCACCTCGATGTTGTCAGGAAAGCCGTGCAGATAGATGTCCACCTGCTGCGTCGCGGCTTGCGGCCCCGGGGCGTCGTTTTGCCGCGTCAAATAAGCCAGGGCCGCCGGCGAGAGCGTGAGCGCGCCCGGCTGGGCATCGGCGGGGGATGGCGGGGCCAGGGGCGGCGCAGGCGCGGGC
>NZ_DAIEIF010000012.1 GCF_027352905.1 Acidocella sp. | reverse complement strand
CGCCGCCGCCGCCCGGCCTGCCGCCCGGGGCGCTGGGCGCCGCCCTGGCCCGGCTCCATCAAAGCCTGAAATCCAGGGAATAATCGGGCTTCGTCTTCGATCATGGATGCTGTAAACTACAACATATAGGAGTGAACATGCAGATTTCCCGCCGTTCCATACTATCCTTGGCGGGCGCTGCGGCGCTGGCACCCCGGCCTAGCCGGGCGGCGGCGGCACTGCCGCCCACCGAGACCGAGCGTTCCATTGGCGCCGCTACCGCCCCCGTCACCGTGATGGAATTTTTCTCCCTCACCTGCACCCATTGCGCCGAATTCGCCACCGACACGATGCCGCAAATCAAGGCCAACCTCGTGGATACCGGCAAGGTGAAGCTTATCTTCAACGATTTTCCGCTGGACCAGATCGCGCTGAAGGCGGCCCAGGTCTCGCGCTACCTGCCGGTGAGCGAATATTACCCCTTCATCGAGGCGCTGTTCGCCAGCCAGAACGACTGGGCCTTCCGCCAAGGCGTGGACTACGAGACCGCGATTTTCAAATACGCAGCGCTGGCCGGAATGGATCACGATACCTACGAGAAAGCCTGGAATGACGCCGCCCTCGGCCAATGGATTCTCGACCAGCAGAAAAAGACGGAGAAGGCCTATAACATAAACGCCACCCCCAGCTTCGTGGTGGCGGGCAAGACCTATTCGGGGGCGATGCCTTACGATGATTTCGCCGCCCTGGTCGCCAAGGCGGCCAAAGGCTAGGCCCAATGCCCGCCCGCTTCGCCAGGCTGCGCATCGCCGGTTTCAAAAGCTTCGCCGATCCGGCGGTGGTTGAGATTCTCCCCGGCCTCACCGGGGTGGTGGGGCCGAATGGCTGCGGGAAATCCAATGTGATCGAGGCGCTGCGCTGGGCGATGGGCGAATCCAACGCCCGCCATATGCGCGGCAACGAGATGGAGGATGTCATCTTCGCCGGTACGGCCGGCCGCCCTTCCCGCAATCTGGCGGAGGTGACGCTGACACTGGAGGAAACGCGCGGGCTGGCCCCGCCCCCCTTCCAGGAGGCGGCGGAGCTGGAAATTTCCCGCAAGATCGAGCGCGGCGGCGGCAGCGCCTACCGGGTAAATGGCCGCGAGGCGCGGGCGCGGGACGTGCAGACCCTTTTCGCGGATCTCGCCTCCGGGGCGCGCGCCTCCGCCATGGTGAGCCAGGGCCGGGTGGGCGCGCTGGTCAATGCGCGCCCGGATGAACGCCGCGCCCTGCTTGAGGAGGCGGCGGGCATCACCGGCCTGCACGCCCGGCGGCATGAGGCGGAGCTGAAGCTGAGAGCGGCGGAGCAGAATTTGCTGCGCGCCGATGATCTCAAAGGCCAGTTGGAGGCCCGGCTCGGCGATTTGCGTAAACAGGCCCGGCAGGCGGCGCGCTACAAGGCGCTTTCCGGCCATATCCGCTCCGCCGAGGCGGAGCTTCTCTCCATTCAAACCGCCATCGCGGCGCGCGCGCGGGAGGCGGCCCGCGCCGCCTTCGCCGCCGCCG
>NZ_DAIEIF010000001.1 GCF_027352905.1 Acidocella sp. | reverse complement strand
CCATAACGTCACGCTCTGGCAGGATTTTGGAAAACTGGAGCGCGAGGTGTTAGGACTGAACCTGGACAAGCGCGCCGCCATCCTCGTGGCGCTGGAACAACTGCACGGGCCATGACTCAAGCCAAATTCTACGTCACCACGCCGATCTATTACGTGAACGGCGCGCCGCATCTCGGCCATGCCTACACCTCCACCGCCGCCGACGCGCTGGCCCGCTGGCACCGGCTGGAGGGGGAGGACGTGTTCTTCCTCACCGGCACGGATGAGCATGGCCAAAAGGTCGAGGCCGCCGCCCGCGCCGCGGGCATCGCGCCGCAGGAATTCGCCGACCGCGTCGCGGCGGATTTCGCCGATATGGCGCGGGTGATGAACATCTCCCATGACGATTTCATCCGCACCACCGAGCCGCGCCACAAGCGGTCCTGCCAGGCGATCTGGCGGCGGCTGGAGGAGAATGGCCATATCTATCTCGGCGCCTATGAGGGCTGGTACGCGGTGCGCGACGAGGCGTTCTACGACGAGGCGGAGACGGCGCTCCGCCCCGATGGCGTCCGCTACGCCCTCGCCACCGGCGCCGCCGTGGAATGGGTGGTCGAGCCCAGCTATTTCTTCCGCCTCAGCGGTTTCCAGGAGAAGCTGCTCGCCTATTACGAGGCCAATCCCGGCTTCATCGCCCCGGCGGCCAAGCGCAACGAGGTGCTTTCCTTCGTCCGCTCCGGGCTGAACGATCTTTCCATCTCCCGCACGAGCTTCTCCTGGGGGATACCCGTGCCGGGCGATGAGCGGCACGTGATGTATGTCTGGCTGGACGCGCTGGTGAATTACATCACCGCAGCCGGCTACCCGGACGAGGCCGCGCCGCGCTGGCGCTACTGGCCGGCGGATCTGCATCTCGTCGGCAAGGAGATCATCCGTTTCCACGCCGTTTACTGGCCGGCTTTCCTCATGGGCGCGGGCATCGAGCCGCCGCGCCGGGTGTTCTCGCATGGCTGGTGGACGGTGGAGGGCGAAAAAATGTCCAAATCCCTCGGCAATTTCATCGATATCCGCCCGCTGGTCGATGAATTCGGCCTGGACCAGATCCGCTATTTCCTGCTCCGCGAGGTGCCCTTCGGCAATGATGGCGATTTCTCCCGCCGCTCGCTCATCACCCGCGTCAATGCCGATCTCGCCAATGGGCTCGGCAATCTCGCCCAGCGCACCCTCTCCTTCATCAACCGCAATGCCGGCGGGGTCATCCCGCCTTTGGGCGCGGCCCAGCCCCGGGACGAGGCGCTGGCCGCCGAGGCCGCCGCCCTGCCGGGGCGGATGCGCGCGGCGATGGAGCGTCTCGCCTTCCATGAGGCGCTGGAGGAGGCCTGGCGGCTGATCCGCGCCGCCGACGCCTATATCGACGCCGAGGCCCCCTGGGCGCTGCGCAAGACCGACCCGGCGCGGATGCTCACCGTGCTCCACACCCTTTGCGTGGCGCTGCGCGCGCTGGGGGTAACGCTGCAACCCTTCATGCCGGGGAGCATGGCGCGGCTGCTCGACTATCTCGCCCTCGGCGAGGACCGCTCCCTCGCCGCCCTGGCCGCGCCCCTGCCGGAGGGCGTGGCCCTGCCCGCGCCCGCCGGGCTGTTCCCGCGGGTGACCGGGACGGCGTGATGCTGATCGATTCCCATTGCCATCTCGATTATTTCACCCAGCCCGGCGAGCAGGAGGAGGTGATCGCCCGCGCCCGCGCCGCCGGGGTGGAGGAGATGGTGACCATCGGCGTGACGCTGCGCCAGAGCCGCGAGGCCATCGCCATAGCCGAGCGTTTCGCGCCGGTCTGGGCCTGTATCGGCGTTCATCCCAACCACGCCGCCGATGAGCTGCCGGTGGTGGCGCCGGCAACCCTGGCGGCGCTGGCCGCGCATCCCAAGGTCATCGGCATCGGCGAATCCGGCTTGGATTATTTCTACGCCAAGGCGCCCCGCGAGATTCAGCAGGAGAATTTCCGCGCCAATATCCGCGCCGCGCGGCTGGCGGGGCTGCCTCTGTGCATCCACGCGCGGGACGCGGATGAGGATATCGCCCGCATCCTGCGCGAGGAGCGGGCGGAGGGGCATTTCGACTTTCTCCTGCATTGCTTTTCCTCCTCGCGCGCGCTGGCGGAGGAGGCGCTCGCCATGGGCGGCTATATCTCCTTCTCCGGCATCCTCACCTTCCCCAAGGGCGAGGCGGTGCGGGAGGTGGCCGCCATGGCCTCCGCCGGGCGGATCCTGGTGGAGACGGACAGCCCCTATCTCGCCCCCGTTCCCCACCGGGGCAAACGCAACGAGCCCGCCTATACCGCCCTCACCGCCGCCCGGCTGGCCGCGCTGCGCGGCCTCGCGCCGGAGGATCTCGCCGCGCTCACCACCGCCAATTTCCGCCGCCTGTTCAAGAAAGCGGCGCGGTGAGGCTCACCTTGCTGGGGGTGGGCGGCTCCGCCGGGCTGCCGCAAATCGGCGGGGCGGACGGGCATGGCGATTGGGGGCAGGCGGACCCGGCGGAGCCGCGCAACCGCCGCAGCCGCGCCAGCGCCGTCATCCACACGCGGGAGGGGCGCAACATCCTCATCGATACCGGGCCGGATCTGCGCGCCCAGCTCATCGGCCGCGGCATCGGGCGCATCGACGCGGTGATCTTCACCCACGCCCATGCCGACCATGTCGCCGGGCTGGACGAGGTGCGCATCCTCAACCGCATCCTTGGCGCGCCCATGCCCGCCTTCGCCACCGCCGAGGTCTGGGAGGAGTTGCGCGCCCGCTTCGCCTATGCCTTCGGCCCCTGGCAGGGCGGGTTTTTCGGCCGGCCGGTGCTGGAGCCGCGCGAGATCGCCCCGGGCGCGCCCTTCAGCGCCTGCGGGGCGGAGATCCTGCCCATCGGCCAGGATCACGGCTTCAGCCGCTCGCTCGGCCTGCGTCTCGGCGCACTCGCCTATTGCACGGATGTCGTGCGGTTCGACGCGGACGCCTTCGCGGCGCTGCGCGGCGTGGAGGTCTGGGTGGTGGATTGCTTCACCCCGGCGGCGGATCATCCCACCCATGCGGGGCTGCCGACGGTGCTGGGCTGGGTCGAGCGGCTGCGCCCCGGCCGGACGATTCTCACCCATATGGGGCCGCAAATGGATTACGCCACGCTGCGGCGCGGCCTGCCCGCGGGCGTCGAGCCGGGATATGACGGGCTGACGATCGAATTTTGAATGCGGTTCAGCCTCTGTCCCAGCGGGCCGGCAGCATCAGGGAGAGGATCCGGTCGCGCAGGATGAAATGATGCGCGAGGGCCGCGGCGGCATGGCCCCCCGCCAGCACGATGATCACCCAGGCGTTGATGTCGTGCAATTCGCTGACAGTGTCGTTGGTGGCCTTGGAAAAGGCGCCAAAGGGAGAGGGGATGGCGAGGCCGAAGAAATTAAGGGCATGGCTTTCGGTCCAGGGCCAGAGGAAGCCGAGCACGGCCTGAATGATGAGCAGCGCGTAGAGCAGATAATGCATCGACCGCGACGCGACTCTTATGAGGCCGCTGGTGAAATCCTCGACCTCGTGTCCCAGCACGAACCGCCAGACCAGGCGGCACAACAGCACGGCGGTCAATATGACGCCGAAAGACATATGCGTCACCACCATCAGGTGATGAACGGGGCGCGGAAAAAAATCCCACAACTCGCCCAGGGCGAATTGCACGACCACCAGCAGCGCCACCAGCCAATGCAACAGGATCGATACCGGGTCGTACCGGTTGGCGGGCGCGGCGGAGATCGCAAGTTCGCTCATGGCTGGGGTCCGTTCAGTTTCCGGTCTTGCTCAAGCTATCGGAATCCATATGCGTGAACGGTTTGCCGTACACATGCAAGTTTTCCTCTTCCCGGAAGGTGAGCTTGTCCGGCGAGATGTTGAACGTGATCGTGAATTTGCTGGTCGTATCGTTTTTCAGCATGAAGGGGGACTGCGCGATGCCCTGGGCGCCCGCCGTCAGGGTCATGGTGTCGCCCGCTTTGCCATCCGCCACCACGCAGACCGCCCGGGGAAGCCCGCCGGCGGAGATCACGCCCAGGATCAGGCTGGAGGTGGATATGATGCCGTCATTGGCCCCCAGCACCGCCACCCGCAGCCAGCCCGTCCGCTCCATCAGATGCGTTTCGGGATGCGCCCATGTCATGATCTTCACCCCTCCAGACCAGCATTCCAGCAGGATAAGGCGTGGCGTTACGCCCCGTCGCGGAAATACGCCTCCACCCGGCCCTTCAGCTTCACGGTGAGCGGCTTGCCCTTGCGGTCCATCGCCTTGCCGGCGGCGACGCGGATCCAGCCCTCGGAAAGGCAGTATTCCTCGACATTGGTTTTCTCCACGCCGTTGAAGCGGATGCCAATGCCGCGCTCCAGCAGCGCCGCGTCGTGAAAGCGGCTATCCGGGTCGGTGGAAAGCCGGTCGGGAGGCGTCTCGCTCACAGTATTTTCCTCAGCTTGTTGCCCAGGCGGGTGAGAAAGCCGGCGCGCGGCGACTCCGCCAGCGCCACCACCGGCGCGCTCGCCACCGGCTTGCCGCCGGCGCTATAGGTCACGCTTCCCAGAACCTCCCCCTTGGTCACGCCCCTGGTGAGGTCGGCGGTATAGGTGAAGCTGGGGTTGATGGATTTCACCTCATCGGTGGGCAGGGTCAGGGTGATGTCCCGCGCCGCCCCCACCGGCACCTGCCCGCTTTCCAGATCCCCGCTCTTCAGCGTGTCGATCTGCTGGCCCGCCTTCGCCACCTCCACATCGGTGAAGAAACGCTGGCCGTAGGAGAGCAGGGATTCGACCGCCGCCGTGCTCGCCGCCCAGGTCGGCCCGCCGGTGACCACGGCGATGAGCCGCATATTGCCGCGCTGGGCCGTGGCGTCGATGCAATGGCCGCTCTCGCGGGTCAGCCCGGTTTTCAGGCCATCCACGGTCGAGTCCTTGGCGAGCACCGGGTTCCAGCTCTGCTGGGTGATGTTGGCATAGGTATAGCTGGGCAGCTTGGAGATTTCGAGGATCTCCGGCTCATCATCGAGAATGGCGCGCGACAGCAGGGCGACATCCATGGCGGAGGTGTGCAGCGCGGGGTCCGGCAGGCCGGTCACGTTGGTGTAATGCGTGTCGGTGAGGCCGAGCTTGGCGGCGGTGTCGTTCATCATCTGCACGAAGGCGTCGGTGGAGCCCGCCACCGCCTCGGCCAGGGCCACGGCGGCGTCATTGCCGGAATCGACGATGAGCCCGTGCAGAAGCTGGTCCACCGTCACCACCGAGTTGGGGTCGATGAACATGGTCGAGCCCTGCTGGTGCCAGGCCTCGGTCGAGACCGGCACGGTCTGGTCGAGCTTCAAACTGCCGTGATGAATGGCCTGGTAGACGAGATGCGCGGTCATCAGCTTGGTGAGGCTGGCCGGGGGCACCTGCAAATGCGGCGCCGCCTCGGCGAGGATGGCGCCGGTTTTCGCGTCCATCAGCACGTAGGAGGTCACGCTCGGCAAGGTGGGCGGGGCGGGGGTGGATTTGCTGGCGATAGGGCTGTCCGGCACGGGCGCCGGCCCGGTGGGGGCGGGCGTCGCCCCGATCTTGCCGGTGACATCGGCGCCGCCGGCGCTCTTGGTCTGCCCGGCCAGGGCGGGCGGGGCGAGCGCTAGGGCGGCGGCGAGAACGAAGGGCAGGCCAGGTGGTTTCAACATGGGCGAATCGGACTCCGGGCTGAACTCAAGCCTGGCCTCTCTGCACCCGAAAGGCGGCAAGCCGCAAGCCGCGCCGCCGCCGCGCGCTTTCTTGACTTCTCGCCCGGCGCGGGTTTCATGCGCCATCTTGGGAAGGCGGGGTTGAATGGCGCGGCGTGATCATAAACAGGATGGGATCGGCGAATTCGTCAAGACCATCATCTATGCCGGGCTCATCGCCGTCGGGATTCACACCTTCCTCTTCGAGCCGTTCTACATCCCCTCCGGCTCGATGGTGCCGACCCTGCTGGTCGGCGATTATCTCGTCGTCAATAAATTCGCCTACGGCTATTCGCATTTCTCGCTGCCCTTCGCGCCGGACTGGTTCTCCGGCCGCGTCTTCGGCGGCATGCCCAAACGCGGCGCCGTCGTCGTCTTCCGCCCGCCGGGCGACCCTGGCGAGGATTACATCAAACGGGTGATCGGCCTGCCCGGCGACACGGTGCAGGTCACGGGAGGCCAGCTCTACATCAACGGGCAGCTGGTGCCGCGCGTGGATGCCGGCACCTATCTCGATACGAGTTCCGGGGCGCCGGTGGCGGCGCGGGATTATACCGAGACCCTGCCCGGCGGCGTCGCCCATGCCATCCTCAAAATCACCGACGGGCCGGAAAACGCGGGCGGGATCGACCCCAACAACACCCCGCTTTACACCGTTCCGCCCGGCGATCTCTTCATGATGGGCGATAACCGCGATAATTCCGAGGATTCGCGCTTTCTCAATGGGCCGGTCGGCTATGTGCCGGTGGAAAACGTCATCGGTCCCGCCGTGCTGATTTTCTTTTCAATCGACATGCGGCATCCGTTTTGGGAGATTTGGCAGTGGCCATTCGAGATCCGCTGGGGGCGGATGTTCCACACGATCCGGTGACGTCCGCGGCGGCGGAGACGCTGCTCGGGCATAAATTCCGCCGCCCGGCCCTGCTGACGGAGGCGCTCACCCATCGCTCGGCGGCGGGGGCCAAGGGCCATGGCTCCAATGAGCGGCTGGAATTCATCGGCGACCGGGTGCTGGGCCTCGTGGTCGCGGAGTGGCTGATCGAGCGCTTCCCCGCGGAGCAGGAGGGAAAGCTCGGCCCCCGGCTGGCGGCGCTGGTCTCCAAGCCCGCCTTGGCCGCCATCGCCGAGACGCATGGCGTGGGAGACCTGCTCACCGTCGCGGCGGGGGAGGCGCGGCGGGGCGTGCGCCTCCAGCCCAACGTGCTGGCGGACGCGGTGGAGGCGATGATCGGCGCCCTCTATCTCGATGCCGGGCTCGCCCCCGCCCGCGCCTTCATCCGCCGCGTATTGGCCGGGGCGGTGGAGGCCCAGGCCGCCCCGCCCAAGGACCCCAAGACCGCCTTGCAGGAATGGGCGCTCAAACGGGCGCTGCCCCTGCCGCGCTATGAATTGCTGGAACAATCCGGCCCCTCCCACGCGCCGCGTTTCGTCGTCTCGGTGCGCGTGGGCGAGGCCAGCGCCACGGCCATGGCGGGGGCGAAGCGCGCGGCGGAGCAGCAGGCGGCGCAAACCCTGCTGGAGAGGCTGCCGCCATGACCAGATGCGGCTTCATCGCCCTCATCGGCGCGCCCAATGCGGGCAAATCCACCCTGCTCAACCGCCTCACCGGGGCGAAGATCTCCATCGTCACCCCCAAGGCACAGACCACCCGCGCCCGCGTGCTCGGCATTCTCGTCCGGGGCGGGGCGCAGATGATCTTCGTGGACACGCCCGGCATCTTCCCCCCCCGGCGGCGGCTGGACAGGGCGATGGTCGAGGCCGCCTGGAACGGGGCGGGCGAGGCGGATCTGCGCCTGCTGCTGGTGGATGCGCGCCAGGGCCTCACCCCGGCGGTGCGCGAGATCGCCGGGCGGCTCGCCGCCACGGGCGGGAGGCTGGCGCTGGCGCTCAATAAAATCGATCTGGTCGAGCGGCGTAACCTGTTGCCGCTGGCGGAAGAGGCGGCCCGCCTCGCCCCGTTCGACGAGGTGTTCATGCTCTCCGCCCAGACGGGGGACGGCGTCGAGGCGCTGTTGAATTATTGCGCCGCCCGCCTGCCCGAGGGGCCGTTCCTCTACCCCGAGGACGAGATGACGGACCTGCCCGACCGCCAGCTCGCCGCCGAGATCGTCCGGGAGCAGATATTCCTGCAAACCCGGGACGAGGTGCCCTATGGCGCGACGGTGGAGACGGAGAGTTACAAGGAGCAGCCGGATGGCCGCGTGCGCATCGAGGCCGTCATCTACGTGGCGCGCGAGGGGCAGAAGGCGATCCTGATCGGCGCGCGGGGGGCGCGGATCAAGGAGATCGGCAGCCGGGCGCGCCGGGAGCTGGAGCGGCTGCTGGAAACCAAGGTGGATCTGTTCCTGCGGGTGGCCGAGCGCCCCGGCTGGGACGAGGAGGCGGCCCGGCTGCGCGCCGCCGGGCTGGAGCCGCCGCCCCGCTGAGGCTTTGAGCGGGCGGGGCGGCCATGGTAACCGGGTTGCGGGTAAGGAGGGTTGAACATGCGCGTCGCCGTCATTCAGATGTCGCCTGGGGCCGACAAGCAGAAAAACATCGCCGAGGCGCGGGCGCTGATCGAGGCCGCCACCGCGCGCGAGGCGCTGGATCTCGCCGTGCTGCCGGAAATGTGGACCTGCCTGGGCGGCACGCGGGCGGATAAATTCGCCGCCGCCGAGCCCTTGCCCGCGCCGGGCGGCCAGGGCGGCGAGGCTTATGAATTCCTGCGCGGCATGGCGGTCGCCAATAAGATCCATCTCCATGGCGGCTCGATCGGCGAGCGCCAGGGAGACAAGATTTTCAACACCACCCTCGTCTTTTCCCCGGAGGGGCGGGAGCTGGCCCGCTACCGCAAGATCCATCTGTTCGACATCGTCACCCCGGACGGCCAGGGCTACCGGGAGAGCGCGGTGTTCGGCGCGGGGGAGGAGGTGGTCACCGTCGACATCCTCGGCATCAAGGCCGGCCTCGCCATCTGCTATGATCTGCGCTTTCCCGAGTTGTTCCTGCAATTGCGCCGCAAGGGGGCGGAGCTGATCCTGCTGCCCGCCGCCTTCACTTTGCAGACCGGCAAGGATCATTGGGAGGTTCTGCTGCGCGCCCGCGCCATCGAGACCCAATGCTGGATCGCCGCCGCCGCCACCACCGGCGCGCACCGGGATGGCGGCGGCGAGCCCCGCTACACTTACGGCCATTCCCTCATCATCGACCCCTGGGGGCATGTGGTGGCCAAGGCCTCGGATGGCATTGGCTGGGCCAGCGCCTTCATCGACAGGCGGGTCACCCTCAAGGTGCGCGCCGACATGCCGGTGCTGGAGCATCGCAGGCTGATATGAAATTCGCCTTCCTTGCCGCGCGGACGCAAAATGCGCTCTCCGCCCGGCAGCGTCTGGCGGCGCGCTATGGCGACCATCCGGTCAAGGAGGCCACGGTCATCGTCGCCCTCGGCGGGGATGGGCTGATGCTCGAATGCCTGCACCAGGTTCTCGGCACGTCCATGCCGGTCTATGGCATGAATTGCGGCTCGGTCGGCTTTCTGATGAACGAGTATAACGAGAGCGACCTGTTGGAACGGGTTGACCGGGCCCAGCCCTCGCGTCTCCACCCGTTGCGCATGCACGCGGTGACGGCCGCCGGGGTGGTGGAGGAGGCGATGGCGCTCAACGAGGTCTCGCTGCTGCGCGAGGGGCGGCAGGCGGCCAAGATCCGCATCTCCATCGACCATCGCGAGCGGCTCAGCGAGCTGATCTGCGACGGGGTGCTTATCTCCACCCCTGCCGGCTCCACCGCCTATAATCTCTCCGCCCATGGGCCGATCGTGCCGCTTTCCGCCAATCTGCTGCCGCTCACCCCCATCTCCGCCTTCCGGCCGCGGCGCTGGCGCGGCGCGCTGCTGCCCTCCACGGTGGACGTGCTGTTCGAGGTGCTGGAGCCGGACAAGCGGCCCGTGGCGGCGGTGGCGGATTTCACCGAGGTGCGCGAGGTCGTCTCCGTCGCGGTCAGCGAGGATCGCAGCCTCGGCGCCACCGTTCTGTTCGACCCGGACCGGGCCCTCTCCGAGCGCATCATCTCCGAGCAATTCACGGTCTGACTTTCAAGGCCAAGGCCAAAACAGCGCGGACTTTCTTGCTTGCGAAACCGGGAACGGGACCGTTATTTTCCGCCCGCGTAAGAGAATAAGGAGCGCTCATGTCCGCCACCACCAGGGTTTCGCCGCTCGCGCGCGTGAGCGGCGTGTTCGTCCACCTGTTTGAGCGGCTGCTGCCCGAGCCGTTCGTCTTCGCCCTGCTGCTCAGTGTGCTGACGGCGGTGCTCGCCTTCATCTTCGCCCCTCATCACAGCCTGCCGGTGGTGCTGGGCGGCTGGTATCAGGGCATCTTCACCATCTTCCCCTTCGCCTTCCAGATGGTGCTCATCCTCGTCACCGGCTACGCCCTCACCAGCTCCGCCCCGGTCTCGGCCTTTCTGCGCTGGCTGGCCGGCGTGCCCAAAACCCCGCGCGCCGCCGTCGCCCTCACCCTGGCGCTCTCGATGATCATGGTCGGGCTGAATTGGGGGTTTGGGCTCGTGGCCTCGGCGGTGTTCTCGCGCGAGATCGCCAAGCGCCACCGGCTGGATTTCGCCTGGCTGCTCGCCGCCGCCTATACCGGCTTCCTCATGTTTCCGCCCGGGCTTTCCAGCTCCATCGCCCTGGCCCAGGCCACACCCGGCTCCCCCCTCAACATCGTGCAGAAGCTCACCGGCCAGGTCGTGCCGCTCAGCCAGTCGCTGCTCTCCCCCTTCAACTACGTGCCGGTCATCGTGCTGTTCATCGTCCTGCCCTGGCTGTTCTCGCGCATGGAGCCGCCGCCGGAGGAGACCCAGCCCGCCGACCAGGCCAAGCTGGCGGAGGAGGATCAGCTCGTCATCCATTCCCGCGCGGCGGGGATCGCCGGGCGGCTGGACCGCGCCTGGATCCTCAACCTCGTCTTCGTCGCCGCCGCCTTCGGCTATCTCGGCATGCGGATGGCGGCGGGCACCTTCCATCTCGACATCAATTCCCTCATCCTCATCTTCCTCGCGGCGGGGCTGCTGCTGCACTGGACTCCCGTGGCCTATGTCGAGGCCATGAACTCCGCCGCGCGCGTCACCGGCTCGCTGCTGCTGCAATACCCGGTCTATGGCGGCATCATGGGCATGATGACGGCGACGGGCCTGGCCGGGGTCATCGCCCAATGGTTCATCGCCTTCTCCACCACCCGGACGCTGCCGTTCTGGGGCTATATCTCCTCGATCATCATCAGCCTGTTCGTGCCGAGCGGCGGCGGCCATTGGGCGGTGCAGGGGCCGTTCATCGTTCCCGCCGCGCAGGCCCTGCACGTCAACATGGCGGCGGCGGCCCAGGGCGTGGGTTATGGCGAGGCGGTGGCCAACATGATCCAGCCCTTCTGGGCGCTGCCCCTGCTAGCCATCGCCGGCATCGGCATGCGGCGGGTGATGGGCTTCACCGTCATCAGCTTCCTCGTCTCCTTCGTGGTGTTCGGCGCCGCCCTGCTCTTCCTGGTGTAGACGCCGGGCCGAAGCTTCATTAAAGCCCCGGCATGGCACAGCGCTATTTCACGGTCACCTGGGACCAGCTTCACCGCGACGCCAAGGCCCTGGCCTGGCGCCTCAACTCGCTCGGTCCCTGGCAGGGAATCGTCGCCATCACCCGGGGCGGGCTCATCCCGGCGGCCATCGTCGCGCGGGAGCTGGAATGCCGGCTCATCGAAACGATCTGCGTCGTCACCTATGACGAGGAGACGCGCGGCGAGCCGCGGATCATCAAGCCCGCCGCCGCCTCCGGCGCGGGCGAGGGCTGGCTGATCATCGATGATCTCGTCGATTCCGGCACCACCGCCCGGCAGGTGCGCGCCCTCTTGCCCAAGGCGCATTTCGCCACAGTCTACGCCAAGGAGCAGGGCAAGCCGGTGGTGGATACCTTCATCACCGAGGTGAGCCAGGACACCTGGATTCTGTTCCCCTGGGACACGGAGCCGCAATTCATCGCGCCGCTGGCCCGCCAGCCGGTGTGAGCCTCACGGCGCGCCCGGATTGGGGTGCTGGAGCACCAGCATCGAGCGTCCGGTGACCGTGTAAACATCGCCGGTCGAGAAATCGCCGTCCGGCGCCTCGGCGCCATCGGTATTGATCAACAGCTTCCACCGCTCGCCCCCGGCGCAATCCGGCAGGGTGAAATTCACCCCGTCCTCGGCGGCGTTAAAGATGATGAGGATGGTCGCATCGCCGCCGCGCTTTCTAATCCCGGTGGGCTGGGCGCGCCCGTCTATGAGCATGCCGAAGCAGCGCGTGTTCGGGTCCAGCCAATGTTCCTGCTCCATCTCCACGCCGGAGGCGTTGATCCAGGTGACATCCTTGATGCCCAGCTCCTCGTTATACACCCCGGTGAGAAAACGGTTGCGCCGCAGGATCGCGAAATCATGCCGCAGCGCCGTGGCCTGGCGGACGAAATCGACCAGCGCGGCGTTCGTCTCCCGCAGCCGCCAATCCACCCAGCTGATCTCGTTATCCTGGCAATAGGCGTTGTTGTTGCCCTGCTGGGTGCGGGCGAATTCGTCGCCCGCCAGCAGCATCGGCGTGCCCTGGGAGAGGATCAGCGTCGCCAGCATGTTGCGCAGCTGCCGGGCGCGCAGCGTGTTGACCGCCTCGTCATCCGTCGGTCCCTCCACCCCGCAATTCCAGGAGCGGTTGTCGCTGCTGCCGTCCTGGTTGTCCTCGCCATTCGCCTCGTTATGCTTCTCGTTATAGGTCACGAGATCGTTGAGCGTGAAGCCGTCATGGGCGGTGATGAAATTAACCGAGGCGAAGGGCTTGCGCCCGTCGCGGTTGAACTCGTCCGGCGAGGCGCAAAGCCGCGGCGCCAGCGCCGAGGCGGCGGCCGCGCCGCGCCAGAAATCCCGCGTGGTATCGCGGAACTTGTCGTTCCACTCGGCCCAGCCCGGCGGAAACCCGCCCACCTGGTAGCCGCCCGGCCCGCAATCCCAGGGCTCGGCGATCAGCTTGACGGTGAGCAGGAGCGGGTCTTGCCCGCAAGCCTTGAGAAAGCCGGATTGCTCGTCGAAACCATGCGGCTCGCGCGCGAGAATCGTGCCGAGGTCAAAACGGAATCCGTCCACATGCGTCTCGCTCACCCAGTAGCGCAGGCTGTCCATGACCAGCTGGATGACCCGGGGATGACTGAGATTGAACGTGTTTCCGGTGCCGGTGTCGTTGATGTAATAGCGCTTATTGTCGGGCAGCAGCCGGTAATAATTGGCGTTGTCGATGCCCTTGAAGGACAGGGTCGGCCCCAGCTCGTTGCCCTCGGCGGTGTGGTTGTACACCACGTCGAGAATCACCTCCAGCCCGGCATCGTGCAGGCTCGCCACCATCTCCTTGAACTCGCGCAGGCTCTGCTCGCGGCGGGAGGCGTAGCGGGGATCGGGAGCGAAGAAGCCGATCGTGTTATAGCCCCAGTAATTGGTGAGCTTCTTCTCCAGCAGATGATTGTCGTTGATGAAGCTGTGCACGGGCAGCAATTCGACAGAGGTGACGCCGAGGCTCTTGATGTAGCCCGTCACCGCCTTGTGGCCGAGCCCGGCATAGGTGCCGCGCAATTCCTCCGGCACGTCCGGGTGCAGCTTGGTGTAGCCGCGCACATGGGTCTCGTAGACGATGGTATGGTCCCAGGCCACCGGGTGGCGGTTGGGCTCGCCTCGCCAGTCGAAATTCGGGTCCACCACCACGCATTTCGGCACGAAGGGGGCGCTGTCCCGCTCATCGAAGGTCGTGTCGTCGCCGCTTTCCATCTGGTAGCCGAACACCGCCGGGTCCCAGACCAGCTCGCCGGTATGGGCGCGGGCATAAGGGTCGAGCAGCAGCTTGTTGGGGTTGAAGCGGTGGCCCTCATCCGGGGCGTAGGGTCCGTGCACGCGGTAGCCATAAACCTGGCCGGGGCCGATCCCGCCGATCCAGCCGTGAAAGATCTGGTCGGTGTATTCCGGCAATTCGATCCGCTCCAGCTCGGTCTTGCCGCTCTCGTCGAACAGGCAGATCTCCACCTTGGTGGCGTTGGCGGAGAAGATGGCGAAATTGACGCCCTCGCCATCCCAGCTGGCACCGTGCGGGTAGGGTAATCCTTCACGAAGACGCAAACCGGGGATCTTTGCCACGTTCTCTATTCTCCTGCCTGTCCAAGTTCGGCTCCGTGCCGAAGTCCCCGCTTACATAAGGGCGGCCCAGCGCGACGCCCCGCCGCTCACCGCTTTTTCATAAAAATCTTATGCCGGGCCGGCCCCCTCCGGGCCTGGATTGGGCGCGCCCGCATCCCCACCTCAATCACCTCGGATGAGTGAGGAGCAGCGAGTCATGAACGAGAATGAATTCGAGGGCGCGGCGCGGGAATTCGGCGGAAGGGTGCAGGACGCGGTGGGCGGCCTCGCCGGCGACGCCAAGACCCAGGCGGAGGGCAAATGGAACCAGGCCGCCGGCAGCGCCCAGCGCACCATGGGCGCCGCGGCTGAGGAGCTGCGCGAGACTGTCGGTGAGAGACCCCTGACGGCCCTCGCCCTGGTGGCGGGCGTGTCCTTCCTGCTCGGCTTCCTCATGCGGCGGTAAACGAAAAAAGGCGGCTTCGAGCCGCCTTTTTTCTGGGCGCGTCCCGGCGGCGGCTCAGTCGGCGGCCAGCGCCATCTGCTTGCGGGCCAGGGCCTGGCTCACATACCCCTCCACCGCGTCGGAGATCATTTCGGCGTGGTTGGCGAAGACATGGTCGGCCCCCGCGAACACCCGGTAGTCGATGGCCACGCCTTTCTGCTGGTTGAGCTTGTCCACCAGTTTGCGCACGGTGTTTTCCGGCACCAGCTCATCCGCCTCGCCATGGATGATCAGCCCGCCCGTGGGGCAGGGGGCGAGGAAACCGAAATCATATCCGGCGGCGGGCAGGGCGACCGAGACCCAGCCGGAGACCTCCGGCCGGCGCATCAGCAGCTGCATGCCGACGAAGGCGCCAAAGGAATACCCCGCGATCCACAGCCCGCCATGGCCGGGGTTGAGCGCCTGCATCCAGTCCAGCGCCGCCGCGGCATCGTTGATCTCGCCCATGCCGCCGTCGAACTTGCTCTGGCTGCGGCCCACGCCGCGGAAATTGAAGCGCATGACGGAGAAGCCCAGGCGCTGGAACACCTGGTACATGGTGTAGGTGATGCGGTTGTTCATGGTGCCGCCATGGAGCGGATGGGGGTGGAGCACCAGGGCCAGCGGGGCGCCGCGCTCCTTGGCGTGGTGATAGCGGCCCTCAAGACGGCCCTCCGGGCCGGCGAACATCACTTCAGGCATACTCAACTCATCTTTCATACTAGGGAGGGCCTCGCCGGGCGGCGCGCCATCCTCGCTTACGGATACATTTTTGACACTCTGGCCGGCTTCGTCCCTAAAGTTGACCGCGATGGTCCGGATACTTAAATGCTTTCCTCAAGACCGTGGCTGGCATTTCTGGACTCTTAACCGGCTGAGTGTTGGCTCAGGTCTTTGAATATAGCCTGCTTCGGGCCGGTTTATCCACGGAAATTCGCATGCCTTTCATGTTTTTACGCGAGACGGTGCAAGCCTACAGGGAGCGCGACCCGGCGGCCCGCTCGAATCTCGAGGTGTTGCTCTGCTATCCAGGGTTGCACGCCGTCCTCATTCACCGCTTGGCGCGGGCGGCCTGGCGGGCGGGGTTCGTCACGCTCGGGCGGTTCATCTCCCATATGGGCCGGTTTCTCACCGGCATCGAGATCCACCCCGGCGCCCGGCTCGGCCGCCGGCTGGTCATCGATCACGGCATGGGGGTGGTGATCGGCGAGACCGCCGAGATTGGCGATGATGTCTATATTTATCATCAGGTTACCCTCGGCGGCACCAGCACGGAAACCGGCAAGCGTCACCCCACGGTGGGCGATAACGTCATCATCGGCGCCGGGGCGAAGGTGCTGGGGGCCATCCGCATCGGCGAGAATGCCCGCATCGGCGCCAACGCGGTGGTGGTGGCGGAGGTGCCGCCCGGCACCACCGTGGTCGGCATTCCCGCCCGGCCGGTCGAGCGCGAGAACCGCAAGCCCCGTTTCGCTCCCTACGGCACGCCTTGCGATCCCTGCCTCGACCCGCTCTTCCATGAGATCGAGCTGTTGCGCGGCGAGGTGACGGCGCTGGAATCGCGCCTGCGCGTCCGCGGCGACGCGGAGCCGTGAACCCGTTCCCGCCCGGCCGATGATTTATCTCGACGCCAATGCCAGCGAGCCCCTGCGCCCGGAGGCGCGGGCCGCCGCCCTTGCCGCCATGGACCAGGGCGGCAACCCCTCCTCGGTGCATCGGGCCGGGCGCGCCGCGCGCCAGCTGCTGGAGGCCGCGCGCGAGCAGGTGGCGGCCCATTGCCGCGCCCGCCCGGCGAATGTGATCTTCTGCGCCGGGGCGACCGAGGCCAACGCCCTCGCCCTGCACGCGCTGGGCGCCGGGCGGCCGGTGCTCATCGGCGCCACCGAGCACGAGTCCATCCGCGCCGCCGCGCCGGAGGCCATCGCCATCCCCGTCGGGGCGGATGGCCGGGTGAAGCTGGCGGCGCTGGCGGCGCTGCTGGCGGCGCATCCCGGCGCGCTGGTCTGCCTGATGGCGGCGAATAACGAGACCGGGGTGCTGCACGACATCGCCGGCGCGGCGCGGCTCTGCGCCGGGGCCGGGGCGCTCCTGCATGTGGACGCGGCCCAGGCCATCGGCCGGGTCGAGGCGGATTGGCTGGGCCTGGGCGCCGCCAGCCTCGCCCTTTCCGGCCATAAACTCGGCGCGCCGCCCGGCGCGGGGGCGCTGGTGACCCGGCCGGGGCTGGAGATCCGCCCCCTCATCAAGGGCGGCGGGCAGGAGATGGGGCGGCGCGGCGGCACGCCGGCCCTGCCCGCCATCGCCGGGCTGGCGGCGGCGCTCGGAGCCCCTTATCCCGCCGCCCGGCTCGCGGCCTGGCGGGATGAGGCGGAGGCGTTCTGCGCCGGGCTGGGCGCCATCGCCGCCGGGGCGGGCGCGCCGCGCCTGCCCAACACGCTCTGCCTCGTCCTGCCCGGCATGCGGGCGGAGACCCAGCTCATCGCCCTCGATATGGCGGGGATCTGCGTCTCCGCCGGCTCGGCCTGCTCCTCCGGCAAGGTCGCCGCCAGCCCGGTGCTGCTGGCCATGGGGCTGGGCGGGATGGCGGGCGAGGCCATCCGCGTCTCCCTGCCCTGGAATGCCCGGCCCGAAATGCTCGCCGCCTTCAAGGAGGCTTACGCCGCCCTGGCCCGCCGCGCCTTGCGCCCCGCCCGCCAATCGGCTTAACGAGGGCACGGATTCCAGGACGCTGACCATGCCGAAAATGACTTTCATCGAACGCGATGGCACCCGCCGCGAGGTGGAGGCCCCGCTGGGGCTTTCCGTGCTCGAGGTTGCCCATAAGCATGGCATCGATATCGAGGGCGCGTGCGAGGGCTCGCTCGCCTGCTCCACCTGCCATGTCATCATCGCCCCGGAATGGTTCGGCCAGCTGGACGAGCCATCCGAGGACGAGGAGGACATGCTCGACCTCGCCTTCGGGCTGGAGAAGACCTCGCGCCTCGGCTGCCAGATCGTCATCACCGAGGCGCTGGACGGGCTGGTGGTCAAGCTGCCCGCCGCGGCGCGCAACGCGAGTCAGTAGATGCGGGTGGTAGTGGCGATGTCCGGCGGGGTGGACAGCTCGGTGGTGGCCGGGCTGATGGCGCGCGCCGGCCATGAGGTGATCGGCGTCACCCTCCAGCTTTACGACCATGGCGCGGCGCTGGCGCGCAAGGGCGCCTGCTGCGCCGGCCAGGACATTCACGACGCCCGGCGCGTCGCGGACCGGCTCGGCATCGCCCATTACGTGGTGGATAGCGAGGCCCGGTTCCGGGGCAGCGTCATCTCCGCCTTCTCCGACGCCTACGCCGCCGGGCAGACCCCGGTGCCCTGCATCGCCTGCAACCAGCATCTCAAATTCGGCGATCTGCTGGAGATGGCGCGCGATCTCGGCGCGCAGGCGCTGGCCACCGGCCATTATGTCCGCCGGGTGGAGGGCGCGGAGGGGGCCGAGCTGCACCGCGCCGCCGATGAAAGCCGCGATCAAAGCTGGTTTCTCTTCGCCACCACCCGCGCCCAGCTCGAATTCTGCCGCTTTCCCCTGGGCGGCCTCGCCTCCAAGGCGGAGGTGCGGGCGCTGGCGGCGGAGATGGGCCTGCCGGTGGCCGAAAAGCCGGACAGCCAGGATATCTGCTTCGTCCCCTCCGGCGGCTATGACCGGGTGGTGGAAAAATTCCGCCCGGACGCGCTCGCCCCCGGCGAGGTGGTGAGCGAGGCGGGGGAGGTGCTGGGCACGCATCAGGGCATCGCCCGCTACACGGTGGGCCAGGCCCGGCGCCTGCCGGACCGCGCCGCGCGCCTGGTGGTCAAGGCGATCGAGCCCGGCGCGCGCCGCATCATCGTCGGCCCGCGCCAGGCCCAGTCCCGCCTCGTGCGGCTGCGCGACGTCAACTGGCTCGCCGCCCCCGGCGAGCGGCGGGCGGGGGTGCGGCTGCGGGCGCGGGACGGGCTGCGCCCGGCGCGCATCCGCCCGGAAGGGCAGGGGGCGGTGGTGGAGCTGGACGAGCCCGCTTTGGCGGCGCCGGGCCAGGCGGCGGTGTTCTATGAGGGCTCGCGCATCCTGGGCGGCGGCTTCATCCTGTAATATTATAGCCTTGTTAACCTGCCTCGCCGCAATCTAAGGTAACGCATCACGGGCCGGGCGCGCCGGCCCTCACGCGCGGGCGAAAGGTCATCATGTCGGGTTCGAGCGAAACTTCACTGGTCGTCACCGGCGGCACGCTGACGGTCACGGCCCCCTATTCCGTCGCCACCAATCTCGAATTCGAGAATAACGGCACGGCGAGCGGGGTCATCGTCTTCTCCCGCACCGGCATCACCGCCGGCACCGCCACCCTCGACGGCACGCTCACCCCGGTCGCCAATTTCGGCGGCGGCATCATCGAGAACATGCTGCCGGGCGCCTATCCGGGCATATTGGGCGATCAGGTCGTCATCCAATCGGTCGAGACCCTGTTCAACGCGCTTGACACCGCCGCCACCGCCGCGGCGGATAACGCCGATTTCGGCGGCCACGTCACCTTCGCGGCGGAGAGCGGCAACCACATCCTCGTCATCGACGGCAAGGCGCAGATGAGCGCCGGCACGCCCTTCACCCTCAACCCCAACGAGCAGACCATCGTCGATGAGATGATGCTCGGCCTGTTCGGCACCGCCGCCAATCACGGCACGCTGGACATATCCTTCGCCCAGCGCACCAACCCCAACAGCAACCACCCCTTCATCGACGCGGTGGTGGTGGCGGATACGCCCATCAACCCCTGTTTCGCGGCGGGCACGCTCATCCTCACCACGCGTGGCGAGGTGCCGGTGGAAAACCTCGCGGCGGGGGACAGGCTCGTCACCCCTTCCGGCGGAGAGGAGGAGATCATCTGGATCGGCCGGCGGGAGGTCGATCTCGCCGCCGCCCTGCGGCCTGAGGCGGTGCGCCCCGTCATCATCGAGCCGGACGCCCTGGCCGATGGCGTGCCCGCCCGGCCCCTGCGCCTGTCGCCGGACCATGCCCTCTATTTGGATGGCATTCTCGTCCCGGCCAAGGCGCTGATCAACTGGAACAGCATCCGCCAGGATCACGCCGCCGCCCGCGTCACCTATTACCATATCGAGCTGCCCCGCCACGGCGCCCTCTTCGCCGAGGCGGCGGCGGTGGAATCCTTCCTCGATACCGGCCATCGCGGCATTTTCGACAATGCCGCGGAGGCGGTCATCGCCCTGCCGGCGGCGATGCAGGCCCGGCGCGAGGCTGAGAGTTTCGCGCCGCTCCGCACCGAGGGCAAGGAGGTGGAGGCGCTGCGCCAGCGCCTCGCCGCCCGCCAAAGCGGGGTGCGCCTCGCCGCCCCGCCGCTCTGAGGGGGCGGTTTTTCCGCCCGCCCGGTTAAAGCGCCCTCACCGCCGCGACGAAACGGCGGATCATCTCCGCGTCCTTCACCCCCGGCGCGCGCTCGACCCCGGAGGAGACATCCGCCCCAGCGGCCCCGGTGCGCCGCAGCGCCCCGGCCACGTTGTCCGCATCGAGCCCGCCCGCCAGCAGCCAGGGCTTGGGCGGCTGGAAGCCCGCCAGCAAATCCCAATCCGCCCGCACCGCATTGCCGCCGGGGCGCGTCGCCCCGGGCGGGGGCTTGGCCTCGATGACGAAACCGTCTGCCACCTCCGCCGGGCTTGGGAAATCCGCCGCCGCGGCCACGCCCAGGGCCCGCCAGACCGGGCGGCCAAACCGGTCGCGCAGCGCCGCCACCAGCTCCGGCGCGCCATGCACCTGGAGAATGTCGAGCGAGACGTCCTGAAGAACGTCATCCACCTCCTCCAGGCTGGGCGCCACGAACAGCCCGACGGTTTGCGGCCCGCCGCCGCGCGCGGCCAGCAATTTGGCCTCGATATTGGTGACATAGCGGGGCGAAGCGGGGAAAAACACGAAGCCGACATAATCCGCCCCCGCCGCCGCCGCCGCGTCATAGGCCTCGGCGCTGTTGACGCCGCAAATCTTCACCCGTTTCATGCGATGGCCCTCGCGATGGCCGCCGCCGCCGCGCCGGGCTCCGCCGCCGCGGTCACCGGCCGGCCGACGACGATGTAATCCGCCCCGGCCTCCACGGCCTGCTCCGGCGTCATCACCCGGGCCTGGTCCCCCGGCGCCGCGCCCGCCGGGCGGATGCCGGGCACCACCAGCAACGGCCCGGACCCAAAGGCGTCGCGCAGCGGCGCGATCTCATGCGGGGAGCAGACCAGCCCGTCCGCCCCCTCGGCCAGGGCCAGCCGCGCCAGCCGCAGCGCCTGCCGGGCGGGCCCATCCACCACCCCAGTGGCGGAGAGAGCCGCCGCATCCAGGCTGGTGAGCACCGTCACCGCGAGAATCTTGGGCCGGCTTGCCCCGGCTTGCGCCGCCGCCGCCACCGCCGCCGCCACCATCGCCGCCCCGCCCCCGGCATGGATGGTCAGCAGCCGCGGCCCGAGCGGCAGGAGCGAGCGCACGCCCCCCGCCACGGTGTTGGGAATGTCGTGGAGCTTGAGGTCGAGAAAGATATCGGCCCCCGCCGCCGCCATGGCGCGGTATCCCTCCGGCCCGTGGCGCAGAAAGAATTCCAGCCCCAGCTTCACCAGCCCGCAATGCGGGGCGACAGCGCGCAGCAGCGCCCCGGCGCGGTCCAGCTCCGGCGTGTCCACCGCGACGATCAGCCGCCGCGTCATTGCGGGATGGAGAGGGGCGGCGGCCGCTCGGGCGGCGGGGCGGCGAGGCGTTTCTCGGCGGCGCGGGCGCGGCGGCGCCAGTAGAACTGGCCGGGCAGACCGGCGAGCAGGCCGAGGAAGAAGCCCAAAGCCAGCGCCCCCTCCACCACCGGCCCCAGCCAGGCCTGGGCCGTGCCGAGGGGCCAGAAGCCGATTGTCACCGGCACCCGGTTGGAAAGCAGAAAAATCACCAGCGCCAGGAGAACGATGAGCCCGGCGGCGAATTTCAATAATCTCAGTGTTTTGCTCCGGCGGTCTTTTTCACCGCGGCCGGCGCGGGCTTGTTGATCCGTTCCCGCAATTCCTTGCCCGCCTTGAAAAAGGGCACGGATTTCTGGGAGACCTCCACCGTCTCGCCGGTGCGGGGGTTGCGCCCGGCGCGGGCCTGGCGCTGCTTCACGGTGAACGCGCCGAAGCCGCGCAGCTCCACCCGCTCCCCGCGCGCCAGCGCGGCGGTCATCTCGTCGAAGATGGTGGCGATGATCTTCTCCACATCCGCCACCGTCAGATGCGGGTTATCCTCGGCAATGCCGGCGATGAGTTCAGAGCGTGTCATACGGCCCCCCAAGGCGGGACCATGCCAGGATGCGCCGCCCCGGTCAATAAAAAGACGTGGCACCATGCGGCGAAAAACCAGAGTTTCCAATGATTTTCGCCGGGGCGGAGGGAGCGGAGCCGCCCTGGCCGTTGGCGTTTGCATCCTCCCAAGGCCTGCTCATGCAGGTGGGCGCCAGATATCCGGACCACGGCCCGGACAGTGCCAGCTCCCGAGGGAAGTGCTTAACGGCCCAGGGGATGTCTTGCCTGACGCGCCGGGCAGCTCCAAGGCCAATGTAGGCGGGAACCCTGCCGCCCGCAATGCGCGGTTTCAGATATCCAGCAGGTCGGAGGCGATCTCCTCCGCCCGCGCGGCGACGCGGCGCAGCCGCGCCCGCCGCTCGCCCTCCGCCTTGGCCTCGGCGGCGGCGGGCGGGGCCGCCTTGCCCTGGCGTAAATCGTGCAGCTCGTCGGCCAGCAGCAGCGCCGCCAGCATCAGCAGCCGCGCCTCGCCGGATTGGCCGCCGATTTTCTTGATACTGTCGATCCGCTGCTCGATCTCCGCCGCCATGCGGGAGAGATGGCCCTCCTGCCCGTCCTCGCAGCCGACGGTGTAGGCATAGCCATTGATGCGGATGGTGACCTGGGCCATGATGTGGGTTACTCCGTCCCTTCCGGCGGGCTCAGCCCCGCGCGCAGCCGCTGGATGATCCCATCCAGCGCGTCGGCCAGCGCCGCGCGGTCCGCGCGGTCGAGCGCCTCGGGGTCGAGGGCCTCGCCCGCGGGCGGCGCGGTTTTGCCCGCTTCCGCCGCGCTGGCGATCCGGCGCAGCGCCGCCTCGATGCGGTCGAGGATTTCGTCTTCGGATTCCGACTCGGACATGGGCGCTATTCAACCCGAGCCTGCCCCGCGAGGTCAAGAAAGAAGCCGCGCCATGCCCGCCCCGCTGCCGCCCGCCGTTATCATCCACGGCCTTCCCCAGGCCCGCCGCGCCCTCGCCCCCGGCCGGGCGGTTACGCTGCTCTCCGCCCCCGGCGCGGCCCTGGCCTGGGGCTGCCTGTGGTGGCGGGAGGTTCTGCGCCAATCCGGCCATGCCGGCCCCGCCCTGCTGGATTGCGCCGCCGCCCCCGGCCGCGCGGCGGAGGCGCTGGCCCTCGGGCTGGGCGGCGTCGTGCTGGC
>NZ_DAIEIF010000057.1 GCF_027352905.1 Acidocella sp. | reverse complement strand
CGCCGCCGTGCGCAGCACGCCAAGCCCGGCCGACATCATGTCCCGCACCGGCTCGGGCGCGGGTGTCAGCGGCGGCGGCAATGCCCCCAGCCGCACCCGCCGCGCCGCGCTGCCCGCCATCTCCCGCCCCGCCGCCATTCCGCAAACCGCCGCCTCCAGCAGCGAGTTACTGGCCAGACGGTTGGCACCGTGCAGCCCGGTGCAGGCCGTCTCACCCGCCGCGTAGAGGCCGGGCAGGCTCGTGCGGCCCAGCGCGTCCACCGCCACCCCGCCCATATGAAAATGCGCCGCCGGGCGCACGGGCAACCGCCCCGCCGCCAAATCCAGCCCCGCCCGCCGGGCGAAAACGGCGATGGTGGGAAAGCGCGCGGCGAAATCCCGCACCTCGCGCAGATCGAGCCATACGCGATGTCCGGCGCGCTGATGCGCCGCCACCGCCCGCGCCACCACATCCCGCGCCGCGAGGTCGCCCCCCGCCAGAAAATACGCCCCTGTCTCGTCGATGAAGCGAGCCCCCTCGCCGCGCACCGCCTCCGAGACCAGGGGCAGGCTCTGCCCCGGCACGTCCAGCGCGGTGGGATGGAACTGGATGAATTCGAGATCGCGCAGCGCCGCCCCGGCATCCTGGGCCAGCATCAGCCCCCAGCCGATCGCGCTCAGCGGGTTGGTGGTGTGGCGGAACAGCCCGCCAATGCCGCCGGTGGCGAGCAGCACCCGGTCCGCCGCCAACGCCGTGCCGTCTGCCAGCAGCACGCCCGCCACTCCGGTCTCGTCGCGCAGCAACCGCCGCGCGGCCGCCTGGCGGAAGGTGATCGAGGGCGTGGTCCGCGCCTGGGCGATGAGCGCCCGCATGATCTCGGCCCCGGTGGCATCCCCTCCGGCGTGGAGAATGCGGCGGCGGCCATGCGCCGCCTCCAGCCCCAGCTCTGGGGCAAAGCGCACGCCATAGCCGCGCAGCAGCCCCACCAGTTCCGGCGCCGCGCCGATGATGCGCGAAACCGCCTCCGCGTCGCACAGCCCCGCCCCCGCCGCCAGCGTGTCCGCGATATGCAGGGCCACGGAATCATCCGCGCCGATGGCGGCGGCCAGCCCGCCCTGGGCCAGGGCGCTGGCGGCCTCCCCGCCCAGCGGCGCGGCGCTCAGCAGGGTGACGGGGTGGGGCGCGGCGGCCAGCGCCGCCATCAGCCCGCCCACGCCGCCGCCAATGATGACGATGCCGCTCATCCGACCGCCAGCATCCTTTCCACGGCGGCGCGGGCGGGGGCGAAGAGATGGGCGGGCACGTTCACCTCCGCCGTCATCGTCTCCAGCGCGGCGCGGATACCGGGCAGGGTAATGCGCTGCATATGCGGGCAGAGATTGCAAGCGCGGACGAATTCGCTCTCCGGGCTGGCGGCGGCGATGTTCTCGCCCATCGAGCATTCGGTGACGAGCGCCACCCGCGCCGGTTTCTCCCGCCGCACGAAATCCGCCATCATCGCGGTGGAACCGGCGAAATCCGCCACCGCCACCACCTCCGGCGGGCATTCGGGATGGGCCAGCACCACCACGCCGGGATGGGTCAGGCGCAGCCGGTCGATTTCCAGCGGGGTGAAGCGCTCATGCACTTCGCAATGGCCTTTCCAGGCGATGATCTTCACCCCGGTCTCGGCGGCGACATTCTGAGCGAGATACTCATCGGGCAACATGATCACCTCGGGCACGCCCAAAGATTCCACCACCTTGCGGGCATTGCCCGATGTGCAGCAGATATCGGAGGCCGCCTTCACCTCGGCCGAAGTATTGACATAGGCGACCACCGGGCGGCCCGGATAGGTCTGGCGCAGCAGCGCCACATCGGCGGCGGTGATGCTCTCCGCCAGCGAGCATCCGGCCAGAGGGTCGGGGATCAACACCGTCTTGTCCGGGTTCATCAGCTTGGCCGTCTCGGCCATGAAATGCACCCCGGCGAGCACGATCACATCGGCATCGGCCCGGGCCGCCTCCCGCGCCAGGGCAAGGCTGTCGCCCACGATGTCGGCGACACCATGGAAAATTTCCGGGCGCTGGTAATTGTGAGCGAGAATGATGGCCCGCCGCTCGCGCTTGAGCGCGCGGATAGCGGCGATATCTTCCGCCATCACCTCTTCGTCGAAACAGGGGATCAGGCAGACATCGCATTCATGCCGGGTGCGGGCGGGGATCATGGCGTTCTCCTTTATACTCAATTAGAGTATAATTACGCCAATATACTCACCCCGAGTATATGAGGCAAGCGATTATTTCACTAGCGGCAGTTTGGACCCAGCGAAGGCGCGTTCCGCCAGCACGGCGGGGCGGAAGCGGAACAGCTTAGCGGGCCGCCCGGCGGGAAGGCGGGCGACATGCCCCGTCTCTTCCACCAATTCCTGCTGCTCGATCAGCCGGCGGAAATTGGGCTTGTGCAGGCTCTGCCCTGCGATCGCCTCCATGGTGCGCTGCAATTCCAGCAAGGTGAATTCATGGGGCAAAAGCTCGAACACCACCGGATGGTATTTGATTTTCGCGCGCAGCCGGGCGATGGCGGTGGCGAGAATGCGCCGGTGGTCCAGCGTCATCTCCCGCCCCGCCACCAGCGTCCCGCCCGCCGGGGCGGTGGCGCGCACCGCCTCCGGCACCAGCCGCGCCTCCCACAGCAATTCGTAGCGTTGCAGCACCAGCTCGTCTTGCCACCCTCCCTGGACACCGAATAGCGCGGCGACCCGGGCGGCTCGCGTCTCGTCCCGCCCGGCCCAGGCGGTGAGCGCCGCCAGCGCCGCCGCGCGCGGCCCATTGCCCGCGCGCCTATCCTCCCAGGGAAAATATTCATACCAGCCGAACCAGCTGGCCCCCGGATAGTCCCCGGCCGCCTCCCGGCTTAGCCCGAGATAGGAAATGGAAATGCCCCGCCCCGTGCCCGGCTGCTGCCCGGCGAAGGTATAAAGCTGCTCGACATAGCCGAGAGGGTGGCGGGTCTGGGCCTCCACCCATTCCCGCAGCCCGGCCTGGAGCGAGCGGTGCCCGGTCTGTAGCGGCCCGGCGGGCAGGGCATGGCCGTTTTCTAAGGTGAGCACGCGAGGCTGGCCATTGGTCACGGCCACCAGCACAGCGATCAGATCCACCTGGGCGGGCGCATCATTCATGCCGCCCTTGTCGCCGATCCGCGCCACCGGCGCAAACCAGCGCCATCCCCATACTGGGCCAAGCCTGCCCGCTCCATTCCGCCTGGCCTTCCACGCGCAGCCTCGCGCAAGCCGGCTTCAGTAGATCGTTTTCATCCCGCGGGCGATGGCCGCCACCCCGGTGCGTGCGACCTCCGCCAGGCCGAGCGGGCGCATCAGGTCGAGAAACGCGTCCAGCTTATCGGTGGCGCCGGTCAATTCGAACGTGAAGCTCTCCGTGGTGGCGTCGATCACCCTGGCGCGGAACGCCTCCGCCAGCCGCAGCGCCTCAGCCCGTTTTTCCCCGGCGCCGATCACCTTGATCAAGGCCAGTTCCCGCGCGAGATGCGGCCCCTCGCTGAGGTCGAGCACCTTGTAAACCGGCACCAGCCGGTCGAGCTGCGCCTTGATCTGCTCAATCACCATCGGCGTGCCGCGCGTGACCACCGTGATACGGCTTTTCGAGCCGTCCCGCTCCACCGGAGCCACGGTCAGGCTGTCGATATTATATCCCCGGCCGGAAAACAGCCCGATGACGCGCGCCAGCACGCCGGATTCATTCTCTACCAGCACCGAGACGGTGGCGGAGCGCAGAGCGGGTTCAGCCATCAGACCAGCGCCATCCCTTCATCGGTGACGCCGGGGCGGCCCGGACTATCCTGTCCCGGCCCCAGCAACATCTCGTTATGCGCCGCCCCGGAAGGGATCATCGGAAACACGTTCTCGGTCTCATCCACGCAGATATCGGCGATCACCGGCTTATCCACCGCCAGCATCTCGGCGATCACGCCATCCAGCTCATCCACCGTGCGGGCGCGCAGGCCGACGGCGTGGAAACTCTCGGCCAGTTTGACGAAATCCGGCAGAGCCTCGGAATAGGAGTGGGAATAGCGCCCGCCATGCAGCAATTCCTGCCATTGGCGCACCATGCCCATATAATGATTATTGAGAATGAACACCTTCACCGGCAGGCGGTACTGGGCGAGGGTACTCATTTCCTGAATGTTCATAAGCGTACTCGCCTCGCCGGCAATATCCACCACCAGCGCCTGCGGATGCGCCACCTGCACGCCCATGGCGGCGGGCAGGCCATAACCCATGGTGCCGAGTCCGCCCGAGGTCATCCAGTGATTCGGCTGCTCGAATTTGAAATATTGCGCCGCCCACATCTGATGCTGGCCGACCTCGGTGGTGACATAGGTCTCGCGTCCCTGGGTCGCCTGGTAGAGCCGCTCAATGGCGTATTGGGGCTTGATGACGCTGCCCGGCGCCGCCGGCTGCTCGTAGCGCAGCGCCTTCTTCTCCCGCCACAGCCCGATCCGCTCCCACCATTGCGCCAGGGCCTCGCGCGGCGGCGGGGTGGAATCCTCCCGCCAGGCGGCGATCAGCGCCCGCAGCACGGCCGCCGCGTCGCCGACAATCGCCACGTCCACCGCCACGGATTTATTGATATTGGCGGGGTCGATATCGACATGGATTTTCTTCGAGCCCGGGGAAAAAGCGTTGAGCCGGCCCGTCACCCGGTCATCGAAGCGCGCGCCGATATTGAGCATCACGTCGCAGCCATGCATGGCGAGATTCGATTCATAGGTGCCATGCATCCCCAGCATGCCGAGAAACAGCGGGTCGGAGGCGGGGAACGCGCCCAGCCCCATTAAAGTCGCGGTGAGGGGAAAGCCGGTCATCCGCGCGAATTGGGTGAGCAGACGCGAGGCCTCCGGCCCGGCATTGATGACGCCGCCCCCGGCATAAATGATGGGCCGGCGCGCCCGCTTGAGGAGCGCCACAGCCTCCTTGATCCGGCGCGGATCGGGCTGGGTGCGCGGGCGGTAGGAGCGATGCTCCGCCTCGCCGGGCTCACGGTAGGGGGCGGGAGCGATGAGAATGTCTTTGGGCAGGTCGATCACCACCGGCCCGGGCCGCCCGGCGCGGGCGACATAAAACGCCTCGTGGACGACGCGCACCAGATCCTCGGATCGCTTGACCAGATAATTATGCTTGGTCGCCGGGCGGGTGATGCCGGTGGTGTCCGCCTCCTGGAAGGCGTCATTGCCGATGAGATGGGTGGGAACCTGCCCGCACAGGCAAACGATGGGGATGGAATCCATCAGCGCGTCCACCAGCCCGGTGACGGCGTTGGTGGCCCCGGGGCCGGAGGTGACGAGCACCACCCCCACCTTGCCGGTGGAGCGGGCATAGCCCTCCGCCGCGTGCACCGCTGCCTGCTCATGGCGAACGAGGATGTGGCGGATCGCGTTCTGCTGGAAAATCGCGTCATAGATCGGCAGCACCGCCCCGCCGGGATAGCCGAAAATCACCTCCACGCCCTGCGCCTTGAGCGCGCGCAGCAGCGCCTCGGACCCGGAACTCATCTGCTCCGCCGCCGCGATCGTGCCATCCATCGTCCCGTTCCCGTCCGTCTCGGTCATCCCGGACCCGTACAATTCCGCATCGCGCGGGTCAACCCAGGCTTCACATAAAATTTCTTATATTGGTTATAATACTTTCCAAAAGTTGCTCACAGCCCGGCTGTCTCGACTTTATTAATTGCATGTCTGGCCTGCTCACCAATTGCTGGTGCCGGAACCAGGTCATTTGCCGCTTGGTGTAGCGCGAGGTGGCGCTCACCGCCCGCTCCCGCGCCTCCTCCAGGCCGATCTCGCCGTTGAGATGCGCGGCGAGTTCCGGCACGCCATGGGCGCGCAGCAGCGGCAGGTCGTGCGGCAGGTTCCGCGCCAGCAGGGCCGCGGCCTCCGCCAGCGCCCCTGTGGCCAGCATCGCGGCGAAGCGGGTCTCGATCGCCGCGCGCAGATCGGCCCGGGGCGGATCGAGCAGGATCATCCTCAGCCGCCAGCCCGTGAGCGGTTCGGCGGGCAGGGACTGCCAATAGGCCAGGCCCCGGCCGGTGCCGCGCAGCACCTCATAGGCGCGGGCGACACGCTGGCTGTCCTGGGGGCGCAGCCGCGCCGCGCTGGCCTCGTCCAGCCGCGCATGCAGCGCCGCCGGGCCGATCTCGGCCAACAGCCGCCGCGCCTCCGCCCGCGCCGCCTCCCCCGGCTCGGGGATGGGGGCGATGCCATGCACCAAAGCGGCGAGGTAGAGGCCCGTGCCGCCGCAAAGAACGGGGAAACGCGCGCGCTCCATCTCCTCCAGGGCCGCCCGCCGCCACCAGGCCGCGTTGGCCGGCTCCTCGGCGCGGCGCACGCCATAGAGCCGGTGCGGCGCCAGCGCCTCTTCCACCGGGGTGGGCCGGGCGGTCAGCACCCGCAGCTCCGCGTAGCATTGCATGGCGTCGGCATTGATGACCGTGCCGCCCAGCGCCTGGGCCAGGGCGAGAGCGAGAGCGGATTTACCGCTCGCCGTCGGCCCGGCGATGATCAGCCCCGCGCGTTGCCCTGATCCCGTCTCTGCCGTATCCGTCGCGTCCATGACCGCGCCTAATTCCCATATCGTCACCCTCGTGGCCAGCCGGGAGGCGGAGCTCACCGCCACGGATGCCGCCCGTGCCCTCGCCTATGCCGAGGGCCGCGGCCTTGTCTGGCTGGCGCCGGGCCGGGCGGTGGAATTCCACGCCCCCCGCGCTCCCGACCGCGCGGCGCTGCGGTCGTTGCTCAGCCACCCGGCGGTGGATATTTTCCTCACCCGCCCGCGCGGAAGGCGCAAGGCGGTGCTGGTCGCGGATATGGACAGCACCATCATCACCGGCGAAACGCTGGACGAATTGGCGGGTTTCGCCGGGGTCAAGGACCAGGTCGCCGCCATCACCGCCCGGGCGATGAACGGCGAGCTCGATTTCAAGGCGGCGCTGCGGGAGCGTGTGCGGCTGCTCAAGGGCCTGAGGCTGGCCGCGCTGGAGGAGACCTGGAAGCGGGTCACGTTTAGCCGCGGCGCCCGCGCCCTGGTGGCGACGATGAACGCCCATGGCGCCACCACGGCGCTGGTCTCGGGCGGGTTCACCTTCTTCACCTCTCGCGTCGCCGCGGCTTTGGGCTTCTCATTGCACCGCGCCAACACCCTGCTGGATGACGGCGCGGCGCTCACCGGCGAGGTGGCGGAGCCGATCCTCGACAAAGAGGACAAGCTGGCGGCGCTGAAGGAGCTTGCAGCCGCGCGCGGCGCGCGGCTGGCCGCCACCCTCGCCGTGGGAGATGGCGCCAACGATCTGCCGATGCTGCAGGCCGCCGGGCTCGGTGTCGCCTATCACGCCAAACCCGTGGTGGCGGCCGCGGTCGCTAACCGCGTCGAGCATACGGACTTGACCTCGCTGCTTTTCGCGCAAGGTTATCCGGCATCGGCTTTCAAAGGAGACGAAGGATGAGGACACGCGCCGCCGTGGCCCGGGCGCCCGCCCAGCCCCTCTCGCTGGAGATGGTGGATATCGAAGGTCCAAAGGCCGGAGAGGTGATGGTGGAGATCCGCGCCACCGGCATCTGCCATACGGATGAATATACCCTCTCCGGCGCCGACCCGGAGGGGCTGTTCCCCTCCATTCTCGGCCATGAGGGCGCGGGGGTGGTGGTGGAGGTGGGGCCGGGCGTCAGCTCGCTGAGAGAGGGCGATCACGTGATCCCGCTCTACACGCCGGAATGCCGCCAATGCAAAGCCTGCCTCTCCCGCAAGACCAATCTCTGCACCGCCATCCGCGCCACCCAGGGCCGCGGCGTCATGCCGGATGGCACCTCCCGCTTCTCCTGCGAGGGTGCCCCGGTGATGCATTATATGGGCTGTTCGACCTTCGCCAATTACACCGTGCTGCCGGAGATCGCCCTCGCCAAGGTCCGGCCGGACGCGCCTTTCGAGAAAATCTGTTATATCGGCTGTGGCGTCACCACCGGCATCGGCGCGGTGTTCAACACCGCCAGGGTCCAGCCGGGAGATAATGTCGTGGTGTTCGGTCTGGGCGGCATCGGCCTCAATGTCATCCAGGGGGCGCGAATTGCCGGGGCGGATAAGATCATCGGCGTGGACCTCAACAATAACCGCCGGCCGATGGCGGAGAAATTCGGCATGACCCATTTCGTCAACCCCGCCGAGGCCGGCGGGGATCTGGTGCCTCACCTCATCAATCTCACTGATGGCGGCGCCGATTATTCCTTCGAGTGCATTGGCAATGTCACGGTCATGCGCCAAGCGCTGGAATGCTGCCATCGCGGCTGGGGCACCTCCATCATCATCGGCGTGGCGGGGGCGGGACAGGAGATTTCCACCCGGCCCTTCCAGCTCGTCACCGGCCGCACCTGGAAGGGCACGGCCTTCGGGGGCGCGCGCGGCCGCACGGATGTGCCGCGCATCGTCGATTGGTACATGGAAGGCAAGATCGACATCGATTCGCTCATCACCCATGTCCTGCCCTTCGAGCGCATCAATGAGGGATTCGAGATGCTGCGCCGGGGCGAGAGCATCCGCACTGTGGTGGTCTATTGAATTCCGCCGCTTGAGCGGGACGGGCGGGTTGAAGGAGGAGGAATGGATTTGGCCAAGGAAAACGCGCCCGCCTTCGTTACCGGTATCGAGCATTTCGCGCCGCTGCTCATTCCCGGCGCGCCGCCGCTCTCACCCGCCGGTGTCGAAGCCCTCTTCACCCGGGGCGAGGGATTTGATGAGATCGAAAATCCGCTTACGCATCGCCGGATCGGAGATGCGGTAATAGGCGCGCACCAGCTCCAGCGTCTCGCGTTTGGTAAGCTGGTCGTCCACCCCCGCGCTGAACGGCTCCTGCTGCTCCGCGAAACCATAGGTGCGGCCGCGCGGTCCGGAAAGCGGCCCCTCTGAGAGACCCGCGGGCATATCGTCGAAGAAATAGGAAATCGGCACATCCAGCACCCGGGAAATATCGAACAGGCGCGAGGCGCCAACCCGGTTCATGCCCCGCTCATATTTCTGTACCTGCTGGAAGGTGAGCCCCAGCGCGTCCCCCAGCCGCTCCTGCGACATGCCGAGCAAAGTGCGGCGAAGACGGATCCGCGAACCGACATGCACATCGATCGGGCTGGGCCTGCTCTCACGCTCGGGCCGCTCCGCATTCTCATCAGCCATGCTTCGATAACTCCAGCTTTACTCTTTATCCTGACAGCGCTCGGCTTATGCCCCACCGCGAAGGAACTGCAATCATCATCATTTTATATCACACCCCTTGCTTGAGTGCTAATAAATCGGGGGCCAAACCCAAGTTGAGCAAAAACCTGATGCTTATCCTCTAGGTAGGCGCGGCCGCCGCCTCAGACCCAACCCTAGCCCGGCGGCCAGAAGGAGAGCCGCCAGCCCGGCGGGCAGACGCAGCCCTTGCCGCGCATAAAACGTCGCCGGCTGTGGCGCGGGCAGCGGCGCCACCAGCACGCCCTGGTGGTCGAGCGGCATCGAGACCATTACCCGGCCGAACGGGTCGATCACCGCCGAAATCCCGGAATTGGCGACGCGGACGAGCGGCAGCCCTTCCTCCACCGCCCGCAGCCGGGCATTGGCGACATGCTGGCGCGGCCCGGCGGTATCGCCGAACCAGGCATCATCGGTAACGTTGACGATCCAGTCCGGCCGCCGCGCCTCATCGAGGATCTGGCCGGAAAAAATCGATTCATAGCAGATGATCGGGCCGAAGGGCGGCAGGCCGGGAATGTTGGCGATGGTCTCCGGCCCCGGCCCTGGTTTGAATCCGCTGCCCAGCGCGCTGGGGATGATTTTCACCGGGATCCATCTCGGCATGTATTCGCCGAAGGGAACCAGTTTCCATTTGTCATAGACGGCGAGCGGGGGCTCGGGGCCGGAGGTGACGATGATCGAATTGCGGAAATCGGTCTGGCTCGCCATGCGCAACCCGCCGGCGATCACCGGCACGGTTCCCAAGGCGGCGGCCAGCTGTTCGCGCGCCACCGGGTCATTGGCCAGCAGCCAAGGGCTGGCGGCCTCCGGCCAGATCACCACCTGCGCCCCCTCGGCGATCCCGGCCTGGCTCATCCGCAGCAGCTGCTCCCAACTGGCGATCAGCGCCGGACGGGAGAAATCAGGCGGCTCGGGAACGTTTGGCTGGATGAGCGCCAGCCGGAGCGGCGTCATCGGCGCGGGGGTACGCAGGCGCGCCTCCCCGTACCCGGCCCATACCCCCAGCCCGATGACGAGCGCCGCCAGACCCCGTCCGCCAAAAAGCGGCGTGGCCGCGAGCAGCACGGTCATCATGGTGAGGCCATAGACGCTGACCAACGCGGCGGGCTGGAGAAACACATCGCCGAGCCTGCCCGGAATCGCCCAATCCGTGCCCCAGTAATTCCAGGGAAAGCCGGTGAACAGAAATTGCTGGCCGAGATTGGCGAGCGCCCAGGCTCCGGCGAAGACCAGCACCCGCCCCAGCCCCATCGGCACCAGCCGGGCCGCCAGCACCGGCACGACCGTGTAACAGGCCACCGCCGCCGCCAGCAGCGGCGCGGCGAAAGGCACCAGCCACCAGAAATCCCGCGCCTCGGTGAGCACCGGCTCGGTGATCCAGTACAGCCCGGCGAGGCCGAGGCCAAAGCCGTAACACCAGCCGGTAAGGGCGGCCTGCCGCCAATGGCGGGCGGAGTCCGTCAGCCGCAGCAGGGCCGGCACGGAGAGGAGCAGCACCGGCAGCAGATGCACGGGGGGCAGCGCCGCCGCCGCCAGCATTCCCCAGAAAAACGCCCGCGCCAGCGGGCGGCGCCGCCACCATGCTCTCATGCCGCGCCAGCCGGGTTCAGCCATGCGGCAGGCCGAAGCGGCGGGCGACTTCCCCGAAATCGCCTACTGCCGGATGGCGGGCGCCCGGCTGCGTGCCATCCTGCGGGCGCGCGAGCTGGCAGGCGGCAAGGCCGGCCTCGGCGGCGGCGTCCAGCTCCGCCTCCACGTCGGAGAGAAACAGCGCCTCTCCCGGCGCGCTCCCCACCGCGCGGACGATGGCGGCATAGCTCGCCGCCGCGCGTTTCGGCCCCAGCGTGGTATCGAAATAGCCCTGGAACAGCGGCGTCAAATCTCCCGCCTCGCTATGGCCAAACAGCAGTTTCTGGGCCGCGACGGAGCCGGATGAGTAGACAAAGAGCCGCAACCCCGCCCGCGCCCAGCCACGCAGCATGGGCGGAACATCCGGGTAAATCTCGCTTTTCAGCGCGCCCGCCGCGTAACCCTCCGCCCAGATCTCGCCCTGGATCGTCTTCAGCGCCGTGATCTTCTCATCCCGATCCATCCAGCCGAGCAGGGTGGCGAGCCGGGGCTCCGGCACCTCCGCCAGAGCGGGGTGGGCCGGATGCGCGGCGATGAACGCCGCCAGCCGCGCCCGCGCATAGGGAAAGAGCACGCGATGCACGAAGCTGACCGGCGTGGTGGTGCCCTCGATATCGGTGATGACCGAGAGGATCACGTGACGGGAAAGCGGCTGGAAATATCGTCCCCGGTGAATTGCGCCACCCAGCCGGAGGGGTCGGTGAAAACCCGCAGGGCGGTGAAGGAGGGGGCGGGTCCGGCATCGAACCAATGCTTGAGTCCCGCCGGCACATGGATGAGATCGCCTCGCTCGCACAGCGTGTCGTAAACACGTCCCTCCGCATGGAGAACGAAATGGCCGGAGCCCGCGACAAAAAACCGGATCTCCGGCTCGCTATGGGTATGCTCGGAGAGAAATTGCTCCCGCAGCGCCGCCGCCCGGGGATGGTCTGGGGACAGCTTGACCACATCGGCGGAACCCGCCCCGGTCGCGCCCATCAGCGCGTCGAGATAGGGCCGGTACGCCTCCAGAATCGCCTCGGCGGGCGCGTCCGGCGGCAGCGCCACCGGGCTGTCCCAGCGTTCGAAGCCCACATCGATGCGGGCCAGCTCGGCGGCCACCGCCGCCGGATCGGTGCTGTCGAACACCGGCGCGCCCGGCGCCTTTTCCTCGTAAACCGTCAGCCGGCTCATCGCATCTGCCTCCGCGCCAATTCGCATTCCAACAGAAATTCCAGCGCCTCCAGCCGCCAGAAGGCGTGCTCGACGCTTGATCCCCAGGCATAGACGCCGTGCCCGGCGATCACATAGCCGATGGGCGTGTCCGCCTGCAGCTCGGGCTCGATCAGCGCCGCCAGCCGGGCGATGTCCTGGTCGTTACCGTAAACCGGCAAGGCGATATCATGCTCATGGCTGGCGAAGCCGAACGCCTTCAGAATCTCGTATTGAGAAAACACGATCGGCCCGGCGATGGAAAGCACCGTCGCCGCTACGGAGTGGCCGTGCAGCACCGCCGCCACGGGCGGAAACAGCCGGTAAAGCTGGCAATGCAGCAATGTCTCGGCGCTCGGCCTATGCCCCGCCTTCAAGGCCTGGCCCGCCGCATCCACGGCGATGATATCCTCGGCCGGGACGATCCGGCCCTTATGGATGCCGCTGCGGGTGATGGCGATGCGCCCATTCTCCAGCCGGGCGGAGAGATTGCCCGCCGAGCCGGGCACCCAACCGCGCTGGTCCATCCGGCGCCCGGCCTCGGCCAGCGCCGCCGCCACCTCCTGCGGAACCATGTCAGCCCTGGTTGACTTTGGTCTTGGCCTGCTCCGGCGGCAGCGGCTCGCCGGGGGGGAGCGCGCCGGGCTCGCTCATCCGCGCATCCGGCGCGGGCTTGGCGGGTTCATCCTCGGCCATGCTCTGCTTGAAGCTTTTGATTCCCTTGCCGAGATCGCCCAGCATCGCGCTCACCCTCCCGCGCCCGCCTAGCAGCAGCAAGGCGACCACCAGAACAATCAGCCAATGCCAGATGCTCAATCCGCCCATGAACTCATCTCCAACCCCGGGGTCCACCCCGAGTTTAGCCCAGAACCGCCTTGCCTGCCAAATGAAGCCTGGGAAGGCCGGGCTTCCACCCTTCCCCTTCCCGCCCGGATTTGCGATGAAAGCCGCGAGGAGGCCAGGGCAGGCAGATGAAAATCAGGCACGCTACCAATGAGGATTTGCCGCAAATCCAGGCGATTTACGCCCATCACGTCCTGCATGGCACCGGCTCCTTCGAGACCGTCCCGCCCTCGCTGGAAGAAATGCAGGAACGCTTCCGGCGCAATGACGAGGCGGGTTTCGCCTGGATCGCCGCCGAGGAAGGGCCGCGCCTGCTTGGGTTTGGCTATTACGGGCCGTTCCGTGCCCGCCCCGCCTATGAATACACGGTGGAGGACAGCGTCTATGTCCGCGAGGATGTGCGCGGCCAGGGCGTGGGCAAGGCCATCGTTGCCCGGCTGATCGAGCTCGCCGCCCAATCCGGTTTCAAGCAGATGCTCTCCCTCATCGGCGATTCGGAGAACACCGCCTCAATCGGCGTCCATGCCAGCCTCGGCTTCCAGCATTGCGGCACCATGCGCAAGGTGGGCTGGAAATTCGAGCGCTGGCTGGATGTGGTGATCATGCAGAAACCGCTGTAACGCCCCATCAAAAATGCTTTCTCAAAGCTCGAGGCAATCCTGCGAAAGCAAGCAGAAAGAATCATCCCAGAACTACGGTAGGCTATAGATGTGGCGGCGGCTATAGAGTCAATTAAAGGCTGTATGCTGAGGTAATGCCGCCGGAAAAGCAGAAGCAGATAGGTCAGGAATCATCTATTTGCCAATTGAGCTTGCCGATTGTCCCAAAAAAGTTCCTCGGTACCCTTTATCCGGCGTCCCTATGGTTTGCTCAAAAATTAACTGACAAACTCTCATGCCCGCATCAAGGATTATTTCATTTGGCCCTGAATTGTATATTTCAAGTTGAACGGCGCCCTTGAAGCCGCAGTGGATTGTGGGTGCAGTCAGATGGACACCCATACCAAGCCTAGCTAAGGAACTCTTTCCTTCAACGCGCGCTGCGAGGCGCGAATGGATGGGGATACTCACTGTTTCTGCTGTCCACGCCAAAACAAATGACTTCGCTGACAAAGTGAACATATTTTGTTGAACGGTTTTCTGATCTGAAATGAAGTCTGTGTACTTAAATCCAGCAGCGCCCGGCCTAATGGGAGCCCCAGCCCTCACCTTCCAAATTGAAAATGTATTCCCAAGAGTGAGGTCTACACTTTTGTAGAGCTATAAGCTTCTTGGTTTGGTCCGGGGTCAATGGTTACTAACTTCTGTTGAAGAGCAATTTGTATTTCCCTATCAGTTAATATCATCGCCCCGTTCCTATTTTATGCCGCTAATTCTGATTTATTGACCCAAACTCTCCATTTGCCTGATGCAGATTCACGCGGTAGCTCTATAAGGGCTAAATCTTCTTTATAGCCAAGGAATCCGATCTCCATATAATTGGAGCTATCCAGGGCAGAAGAGTGTAAAACAACCTGCTCTATACCACCGGACGTTGTAATAGTTGCTACCTTTTCAGAGGGGCCTGGACCATCAACCACTTCATTTGTTTTTACCCGTTGCATTTTTTTCTCCACTTGAACATAGTAAGAACACCATCAGAAATATATTCACTTATCGTCTAAAGCAATTAACAAATAAAATGTATCCGAATCCAACCTTTAACCTCACTTTTGCTTTTTCTTTATTTGAATCAACAAAACTTAAGTTTACCTACAATTGCGCTCCCTAATCCCCCAAACCCGCCATGTCCCCGGCCATGGCCGCGCGCAGGATACGCAGCATGGCCGCCTCATCCGCCGGGCGCGGATTATCCGGCGTGTTGGGGTCCGCCACCGCCTCGGCGGCCAACTCCGGCAGCAATTCGGGCGGCACGTTGAGCCCCGCCAGCGTAGGGGGAATGCCGAGCCCGGCGCGCAATTCCATCACCCAGGCGAGAAACGCGTCGAAGCTCGGCTCCAGCCCCAGCGCCCGCGCGGCGCGCGCCATCTTCTCCTCGATAACCGGGCGGTTATAGGCCAGCACATAGGGCATCAGCACGGCGTTGGTGAGGCCGTGATGCGCGTGGCAACGCGCGCCGATGGGATGGCTGAGGGAATGAATCGCCCCCAGCGCCTTCTGAAAGGCCGTTGCTCCCATCGAGGCGGCGGCCAGCATATTCATCCGCGCCACCGTATTTTTCGGCTCCCGCACCGCGCGCGGCAGATTCTCCTTCACCAGCCGCATCCCCTCCAGGGCGATGCCATCCGCGGCCGGATGATAGAAATCCGCGTAATAGGCCTCCAGCGCGTGGGCGAGCGCATCCATGCCGGTCCAGGCGGTGATGTTGGCGGGCAATCCATAGGTCAGCTCGGGGTCGAGAACGACCAGCCGCGGCAGCATTTGGGCGTGAAGCAGGATGAATTTGCGCTGCTTCTCCGGGTCGGTGACCACCGTGGCGCGCCCCACCTCCGAGCCGGTGCCCGCCGTGGTCGGCACGGCGAAGACGGGCGGCATGGGCCGGTCGAGCGGCGGCGCGCTCCGGGTGATCTCGAACTCCCAGAGCGGGCGGGAGGTGGAGACGGCGAGGGCGATGGATTTGCCGCAATCAAGACCGGAGCCGCCGCCCACCGCCACCACCGCCTCCGCGCCATGGTCGCGGTAGCGCGCCGCCCCGGCGGCGACATCCGCCGCCAGCGGGTCCGGGTGAACATCCTTGAATAGCGCGGCGGCGATGCCCGTCTGGTCCAGCCCGGCCTGGATGGCGGCGAAAAAGGGCAGCGCCGCCACGCCGGGATCGGTGACGATGAGCACCCGTTTGAGCCCGGCCTGCGCGATCCGGCCCGGCAGTTCTGAAATCCGTCCTGCCCCGGCAAGGATCTCGGTGGGGATACGCCAATTGCCGCGATATTCCATGCGTCTCACATCCTCTCGAAGGACCGGAATTTTTCCCAATCGGTGACGGCGGTGTTGAACGCGTCCAGCTCCACCCTCGCCATATTCGCGTAATGGGCCACCACATCCCCGCCAAAGGCGGCATGGGTAAACTCGCTGCCCGTGAAAAGCGTGGCCGCCTCGCTCAACGTGCGGGGAATCCGGGGCAGATCGGCCGTATAGGCATTGCCCTCGAACAGCGGCACCGGGGCGTAATCACCCTCTACCCCGGCCAGCCCGGCGGCGATCATCGCGGCGAGGGCGAGATAGGGGTTCACATCACCCCCCGGCAGCCGGTTTTCCACCCGGATTGATTTGCCATGCCCGAGCACGCGGAAGGCGCAAGTGCGGTTATCCAGCCCCCAGGCCAGCGCCGTGGGGGCGAAGCTCCCCGCCGCGTAGCGCTTATAGGAGTTGATGTTGGGGGCGAAGAATAGTGCCAGCTCCGCCGCGTGGCGCAGCAGCCCGGCCATGAACTGCCGGAAGAGCTTGGAGGGGGAATGCCCGTCCCCGTCCAGAAACACCGTCGCACCCGCCGCGTCCCGCAGCGAGAGATGGGTATGGCAGCTATTGCCCTCGCGCTCGTTATATTTGGCCATGAAGCTGAGGGCGTGGCCCATCTCCGCCGCGATTTCCTTGGCCGCCTCCTTATAGATCACATGCTTGTCACAGGTCGCCAAAGCGGGGCCGTAGCGGAAATTGATCTCGTGCTGGCCGAGATTGCATTCTCCCTTGGAGTTCTCCACCTGGATCCCGGCCTGCTCCATGGCGTTACGGATGCGCCGGATCACCGGCTCCACCCGCGCGGTGCCGAGGATGGAATAATCATTGTTATACTGGTTTGCCGGGGTCAGGCCGCGATACGCCTTGTCCCAGGCCGTCTCATAGCTGTCCTTGAACAGCAGGAACTCGAGTTCGGTGGCCGCCCAGGCGGTGAGGCCATGCCCGGCCAGGCGGTCGAGCTGACGCTTGAGCATGGTGCGCGGCGCCATTGGCGCGGGTCTGCCCCCGGCCAGTTCGATGTCGCAAAGCAGAATGGCCGCGCCCGGCTGCCAGGGGGCGGGGCGCAGCGTGGCGAGATCCGGCTTGAAGACGAAATCCCCATAGCCCTTCTCCCAGGAGGTGAGATGGTAACCCTGGACCGGCTGGCATTCGATATCGGTCGCCAGCAGATAGGCGCAACCCTCGGCGGCCTCGGCGGTCACGGATTCGAGGAAGAAGCGCGGCATCACCCGCTTGCCCTGCAAGCGGCCCTGCATGTCGGGAGCGGCCATCACCACCGTGTCGATCTCGCCGCGTTCCGCCATCGCCTGGAGCGCGGCGAGGCTCAGCTCTTTCTCTACCATGCGTCTCGCCTCCCAATTTCCTGTCATTAAATAAAATATACTCGTTTCCGCCGCCCCGCCTAGACTATAGCGCGCCTATCCCGCCTTGCGCAGTTCCAGTTCCAGCCAGCGCTCCTCAGCGGCTTCCAGCCGGGATTGCAACACACCCAGCGCCGCCGTGGCGGCGGCGAAGCCGGGCGGATCGCGCTCATAAAACCCCGGCGCGGCGAGGCGCGCCGAGGCCGCCGCCATCTCTTGCCGCAGCCGCTCCATCTCCTCCTCCAGCCGCTTCAGCTCGTGCTGCTCCTTGAAACTGAGCCCGCCGCGCGGGGAAGCCGTGACGGCGGGCCTGGGCGCGGCGGCGGCAGGCTTGCGCTCCGTCCGCGCCGCGGCGCGGACGGTCTCCGCGCCGCCCCGCTGGGCCAGCATGTCGGAATAACCACCGGCATACTCCACCCAGCGTCCCTCTCCCTCCGCCATCAATACGGAGGTCGCGACACGGTCGATGAAATCACGGTCGTGCGAAACGAAGACGACCGTTCCCGGATACTCGCTCAGCATTTCCTGCAATAAGTCCAGGGTTTCGAGGTCGAGATCGTTGGTCGGCTCGTCCAGCACCAGCAGATTGGAGGGCCGGGTAAGGGCCATCGCCAGCAAAAGCCGCCCGCGCTCCCCGCCCGAGAGGGTGCCCACCGGCGTGAGCGCCTGCTCCGGCTTGAACAGGAAATCCTTCATATAGCCGATCACGTGCCGGGCTTGCCCGCCGACGATCACCTGGTCGCCCGTGCCGCCGGTCAGCGTCTCGGACAGGGTGCGGGCGGGGTCGAGCGCCGCGCGTTGCTGGTCGAGCGTAACCACCTCGAGCGCCGTACCCAGCCTGACGCTGCCGGAATCCGGCGGTTCCTGGCCAAGGAGCAGCTTGAGCAGCGTGGTCTTGCCCGCGCCGTTCGGCCCGGCGATGGCAAGGCGGTCGCCGCGCAGCACCCGCAAGGTGAGGCCACGCACCACCGCCCGCCCGCCAAAACTTTTGCTCACCGCCTCGGCATCCACAACGATCCGTCCCGAGGTCGCGGCGTCCAACGCCGCCAATTTCGCCGTGCCGAGCCGGTGAGTGAAGTTGCGCCGCTCCGCGCGCAGCCCCTGCAAATCCGCCAGCCGCTTGACATTGCGCTTGCGCCGGGCGGTGACGCCGTAGCGCAGCCAATCCTCCTCGCGGGCGATGCGGCGGCCCAGCTTGTGAAACTCCCGCTCCTCCTGCTCCAGCACCTCGTCCCGCCACGCCTCGAAATAGGCGAAGCCCTTTTCCAGCCGCCGGGTCTGGCCCCGGTCCAGCCAGACCATGGCGCGGGAGAGGCGTTCAAGAAAGCGCCGGTCATGCGAGACCAGGACCAACCCGCAGGAAAGGGATTTCAATTCCTCCTCAAGCCATTCGATGCCGGGCAGATCGAGATGATTGGTTGGCTCGTCCAGCAGCAGCAGATCGGGCGCGGGGGCGAGGGTGCGCGCCAAAGCGGCGCGCCGCGCCTCGCCGCCGGAAAGATGGGCGGGGCGCTCCTCGCCGCTCAACCCCAGCCCGCCCAGCAAATAGCGGGCCCGGTGTTCATCCTCATGCGGCCCCAGCCCGGCCCGCACGTAATCCAACACGGTGGCGTAGCCGGAGAGATCCGGCTCCTGCGGCAGGTAGCGCAAGGTGGCGCCAGGCTGGAGAAAGCGGGTGCCGGAATCGAAACCGGCCTGGCCCGCGGCGATCTTCAGCAGGGTGGATTTGCCCGAGCCGTTGCGCCCGACGAGACAGATACGCTCCCCCGCGCCGATGGAGAGCGTCGCCCCGGCGAGCAGCTTCGCGGTGCCGAGGGTGACGGTGATGTCGCTGAGCAGCAGGAGAGGCGGCGCCATGCCCCGTGTTTGGCTCATGCCCCGCCCGGGTTCAAGCGCGTCAGGGGGAGAGCGGCCGGGCGGCGCCGGAGGGGGTGTAGCTGGCGGCGGGCGGCGCCGCCGGGGCCGGGACCGGGACCGGGACCGGGACCGGGACCGGGGCCTGGGCCGGGGATGACGCCGCCGCGCTCCCACTGGGGCAATCCATCTGCGTGGCCGTGAGGCTTGCGGAAAGCGCGGCGGCGTCGCGCCGGGATTGGTAACGGCGCCCCGCCGCAAACCCAGCGTCGTAGGCGCGCTGCTCGGCTTTTTTTAAATCCGCCGGGGTAAGGGCGAGATTGGCGAGCGGCGCCGGTTTGGCCGGCGGCTGGGGCGGGCTGGCGCAGCCGGCTAGCGCCAAGACGAGGCCAGGCAGGGCTGCGGCAAGAAGAGGAAGCCGATTCATTACCGTTTTTATAATATACGGGGCGGGCCGCGTCATCCCGGCGGGCTTTTCCCCGCGTGCCGGCGCGGGCAAAGTGCCAGGGTGAAAACCTTGCTCATCGTCTATCACAGCCGCACGGGCGGCACCGCCCAGATGGCGGCCACCGCCGCTGAGGCCGCCGGAGCCGAGGCTGAGGTGCGGACGCGTCTGCTGCCGGCGGCGGCGGCGGCGCCCGAGGATGTGCTGGCCGCCGAGGGCTATCTTTTCGCCGCGCCGGAGAACCTCGCCGCCCTCGCTGGTCTGATGAAGGAATTTTTCGACCGCTGCTATTACCCCGTGCTCGGGCGCATCGAGGGGCGGCCCTATGCCAGCCTGATCTGCGCGGGCACGGATGGCCGCAACGCCGCCGCCCAAATCGCGCGCATCGCCACGGGCTGGCGGCTGCGCCCGGTGGCGGAGCCGTTCATCCTGCGCAATGGGGCGCAAACGCCAGAGGCGATTCTAGCACCCAAGCGTTTGACCCCGGCGGAGCTCGCCCCCTGCGCCGAGCTTGGTGGCGCGCTGGCGGCGGGGCTGGCGGCGGGAATTTTTTGAGTGAAAACCATTTGGAATGTTATGGCATCCGTTTTATGCCCATTGCCGTTATTCACAATTGCTTCAGAGTGATCGATGCGGCGGAAGGAAGAATTTCGCATTCTGCCATATGACGCCGCCCACGCGAAGCTCGGCATTTTTCATATGCGTCAACCCCGCGAGGCAGCGCAATACGGTTGTCTTTCCGCACCCCGATGGCCCGACCAGGGCCGTAACCCCCTTGGCCGGCACTGAAAAGACGTATCGAGGCTAAAGGCTCCAACTCGGCCTTTCAGCCGCATGAATCATGTTCATAACCGTTTCCGGGCGGCTCGCCTCCCCCTGATGCGGCTGAAGCCACACCCATAGGTGTTCTTGCCATTTCGACAATCAGGCAATTTCATATCTATTTAACATCATACCCGCCTCCGACGCCGGATCATTCGCGCCGTCCTTGAGGAGGACCGCATCCTGCACGATCGGAGAATAATATGGATCTGGAACGATCCATTCCGACCCACTCTTTCCAACCGCATAAGGAAAAAGCGTGCCGGGTACGGTCAAACCGCCGGATTCCAGCTTCTTTGGATGCTTGGCATCCGCCGACAGGAAGACCTCAAACGGCGCGCCTTGTGTAATCTCGCTGTAGAATTGTCCTGACGATCCGAAGCTGAGCACAACGGCATCGCCTGTCTTGAGTTGGAATGCAGCCGCGATCTGTTTGGCCGGCGCCGTGAAATTTGCCGCGACCGCGACAAGAACGGCTTTCATCTGCGCCGCGGCACCAAAGGGCGTCAATACAGCAATGCCGTGATCATGAGTCTTAAGCAACGAACAATACGCATCCAAATCCAACCTTTTATGGTCTGATTTATCCTTATTGTTCCAAATAGGGCGCCCTAACGGTCGGGGGCGCGCGGCATGCCCAGGCCAGGACTATGCGGCAGGCTGAGTTTAGACGTTGAACCGGAACAGCAGCACATCTCCGTCTTTCACGACATATTCCTTGCCCTCCACGCGCAGCTTGCCGGCCTCGCGCGCTCCTGCCTCACCCCGGCAGGCCACGTAATCCTCATAGGCGATGGTCTCGGCCGCGATGAAGCCGCGCTCGAAATCGCCATGGATGACACCGGCGGCCTGGGGCGCCTTGGTCCCGCGCGGAATCGTCCAGGCTCGCGTTTCCTTCGGCCCGACCGTAAAATAGGTGATGAGGCCGAGCAGGCCGTACCCGGCGCCGATCACCCGGTCCAGCCCGGAATCCTCCAACCCCAAATCGGCGAGAAAACCCTCCCGGTCCTCTTCCGGCAATTGGCTCACCTCGGCCTCGATGGCGGCGGAAATCACCACATGCGCCGCGCCCTGCGCCGCCGCCATCTCCGCCACCCGCCTGCTCTGGGCATTGCCGGTGGCCGCGGCCGTCTCCTCCACATTGCACACATAGAGCACCGGCTTGGATGTGAGCAGATTGAGCCGCCGCACCGCCTCTTCTTCTCCCTTCGGCAGAGCCGCGCGCGCCGGCCGCCCCGCCTCCAGCGCGGCGATCAGCGGCTCCACCAGCGCCAGCTCGGCTGTGGCCTGCTTGTCGTTGCTCTTCGCCTTCTTCTGCAAAAGCGGCACGCGCCGGGTCAGGCTTTCCAAATCGGCCAGCATCAACTCCGTCTCAACCGTTTCCGCGTCGCGGATCGGGTCCACCGAGCCTTCCACATGCGTCACATCCGGATCCTCGAAGCAGCGAAGAACATGGACGATGGCTTCGACCTCGCGGATATTGGCAAGAAACTGGTTGCCCAGCCCCTCACCCTTGGAGGCGCCGCGCACCAGCCCGGCAATATCCACGAACTCCAGGCTGGTCGGCACGATCTTCTGGCTTTTGCCGATCTCGGCGAGCGCCTTCAGCCGTTTATCCGGTACCGCCACCCGCCCCACATTCGGCTCGATGGTGCAAAACGGGTAATTCGCCGCCTGTGCCGCCACCGTGGCGGTTAGCGCATTGAAAAGCGTTGATTTGCCGACATTCGGCAGCCCGACGATGCCGCAATTGAATCCCATTATCCCTGCTCCCCGCCCGCCAGCGCGACACGCGACATGAATTCCTCCGCCCGGCCCTGGGCCAGCAGCGGCGCCTGCTCGGCCACCGCCGCCAGCAAGGGGCGCAGCCAGTCCTGGTCGCTTTTGCTGAAATCCCCCAGCACCCAGCCCAGCACCCGATCCCTCTCGCCTGGATGGCCGATCCCAAGCCGCACCCGCCAATAATCGGGCGTCCCCAATTGCCGGTCCGCGCTGCGCAGCCCGTTATGCCCGGCATTGCCGCCGCCCTTCTTAACCCGCAGCTTGCCGGGGGCGAGGTCGAGTTCGTCATGAAACAAGGTGATGTCGCCGGGCGGAATTTTATAAAAGCCGGCGGCCTCGCGCACCCCCTCGCCCGAGGCGTTCATATAGGTCATCGGCTTGAGCAGCAGGATCTTCTCTCCGGCCAACCGCCCCTCTGCCGCCAGCCCCTTGAAACGCGGCTTCCATGGCGGGAAGCCGTGCCTTGCCGCGATCTCATCCACGGCCATGAAGCCAATATTATGGCGTTGCCGCGCCATCCCCGGTTCCGGGTTGCCCAGGCCAGCCCAAAGCAGCACGGCGCGGCGATCTCGAGATTATTTCTTGGCGGGCGCCTTCTTCGCGCCCTTCGCGGCGGCAGTGGCCGCGGCGGCGGCGGCCTCGGCGGCCACCTGTTCCGGCGAGACCAGAGGCGGCGCGATGGTGGCGATGACGAAGTCGCGCCCCAGGATCACCGGGCGGCAATTCTCCGTGCCCTTGAGATCATGCCAGCGGACGTTATCGTTTATGTCCAGCGCGCCGAGATCGATCTCGAATTTCTCCGGGATATGCTCGGCATCCACGCTCACCTCGACCTTATGGCGAACCACGTTCAACACGCCGCCGCGCTTCAGCCCAGGGCAGGTCGCCTCGTTGAGGAAGTGCACCGCTACCGCCACCCGCACCGGCTCGCCGGGAATGAGGCGCTGAAAATCCACATGCTCGGGCTGGTCGGTCACCGGATGGAAGGAAACGTCGCGCATCAAGGCGCGGGTGTTCGTCCCGTCCACCGAGATCTCATACAGGCGCGAACGCCAGCCGCCGCGCTTCAGCTCCTTCATCACCAGGCGCGGGTCGAGGGCGATCAGCCCCGGCTCCTGCTTCGCGCCATAAATCACCGCGGGCACCTTGCCCGCCCGCCTCGTCGCCCGCGCCACCCCCTTGCCGGCACGCGAACGCGCGGAGGCCTCGATCACTTCAAACTGGGCCATGTCACGCTCCATCAAACAACAAAAGCCGGCCTCCAGGGGTGCCGGCCCGGCGGGCTTAGCCGCTTTCCTCCGCTCTTTCAACCTGCGTGGCCCGGGGCTAGGCTGCTGTCCATGAAAATCTCCCTTTACCAAGGCCCCGGCGCGTTCAACGATCCCGCCGCCGGCTTTGCCCATCTGCGTGCCCAGGCCGCCCGCGCCAAGGCGCAGGGGGCTGAGATCCTTCTTCTCCCGGAGATGTATCTCTCCGGCTATAATATCGGCCCCGAGGCGGCCCGGCGGCACGCCATGACCATGGCGGACCTTGCCCCGGCGCAGGAAATCGCGCATGGGCTGCGCATAGCCCTGGCCTTCGGCTATCCGGAGCGGGTGGGCGATGAGCTTGCCAATTCCGCCGTGCTCATCGGTCCGGATGGCGCCCTGCTGCTCAACTACCGCAAGACCCATCTCTTCGGCGATCTGGACCGTACGATGTTCAAGACGGTGGGTGAGGCGTTTCCGCTCGCCACGCTGGGCGGCGCCAAGATCGGCCTGCTCATCTGCTACGATATCGAATTTCCCGAACCCGCGCGCTGCCTCGCTCTCGCCGGGGCGGATATCATCCTTATCCCCACCGCGCAGATGCCGCCTTATGAGCAGGTGGCCCGCCATGTCATTCCGGCGCGCGCTTATGAAAACCAGACCTATATCGCATACGCCAACCATTCCGGCACGGAAAACGGGCTGGCCTATATCGGACTATCCTCCATTTGCGGGCCGGATGGCGCCGTATTGGCCCTGGCCGGGGCGGATGAAGAAATGATCTTCGCCGAGACCGACCCGGCCCATCACGCCGCCGTGCGCCAGGCGGACCCGCTTCTCGCCGACCGCCGTCCCGCGCTTTATCGGCCTCTCGTCGAATCCCCAGTGCGCGGCAAATAACAATTGAACCACCCGGCGCGTTTGCCCATACTCGCCGGGCCTGAACCGAGGGAGACACCCATGCTCGTCGCCGCCATTCTCAAGCAGAAGCCGCCCGGTTTCTTCTCGGTTTCTCCGGATCTAACCGTCGCGGGCGTCGCCGCCGTGCTGGCCGAGAAGAATATCGGAGCCGTGCTGGTCCTGGACGGGGATCGGCTCTCCGGCATTTTGAGCGAGCGCGACATTGTCCGCGCGATGGCAAGGCAAGGCGCCGCGGCGCTCGATCTCCCCGCCAGCGCCTTGATGACGCGCAAGCTGGTCACGGGCACGCCGGATACCAGCATCGAACAGGCGATGGAAATGATGACCTCCGGCCATTTTCGCCATCTGCCGATTTTAGCGGAGGGCCGGCTCATCGGGCTGGTCAGCATCGGGGACGTGGTAAAGGCGCGCATCGAGCAGAGCCAGCATGAGGTCGAAAGTCTGCGCACCTACGTCACCGGCGGCGCGCCCCGGCTGTAACGCGCCCCGGCGGCGGCGGTTTGATCTGGCGCATTGACTCCGGCCCTTCTCCGGCGTCTTTTCCTCTGGAGTTCGCCTTGCACGGTTATAATAATGCATAAATTCCTCGCCAAATGTGACGAAGCCCTCGCCGAGATTTCCGCCCAGGGGCGGTATCGCCGTTTCGTCGCCCTGGAGAAGCTGGCCGACCGGTTTCCCTATTATTCCGTCACCATGGAAGGGAAGACGCGGGACATATTGGTGTGGTCGGCCAATGACTATCTCGCCATGGGTACCGACCCGCGCGTCATCGCCGCCGCCGCGGAGGCGGCGCGCCGCTACGGGGCCGGGGCGGGCGGCACGCGCAACATCGCCGGCTCCTCGCCTCTGCATGTGGCGCTGGAGGAGGAACTGGCAGATCTGCATGGCAAGGACGCGGCGCTGCTCTTTACCTCGGGCTATGTCTCCAACCAGGCAACGCTGACGGCGATCCTCTCCTCCCTGCCGGATTGGCATGTGTTCTCGGACGCGCAGAATCATAATTCGATGATCGTCGGCATCAAGGGCAGCCGCACCGCGACCGTGCATGTCTTTCGCCATAACGACATGGCCGATCTGGAGCGCCGGCTCGCCAGCGCTCCAGCCGGGGCTCCCAAGCTCATCGCCTTCGAGAGCGTCTATTCCATGGATGGCGATATCGCGCCGCTCAGCGAGATCTGCGATCTCGCTGACAGATACAATGCGCTGACCTATCTGGATGAGGTCCATGCTGTGGGCATGTATGGCGCGCATGGCGGCGGCGTCTCGGAGCAAGACGGTGTCGCTGGCCGGATCACCATCATCGAAGGCACGCTCGCCAAGGGCTTCGGCTGCCATGGCGGCTATATCACCGGCGATTTCAAGGTCCTGGATTATATCCGCTCCGTCGCCGCCGGTTTCATCTTCACCACCGCGCTGCCGCCGCCCACCGTGGCCGCCGCCCTCGCCTCCATCCGCATTCTCAAACAAGACGCCGCCTTGCGCGCCCGGCTTTTTGCCGGGGCGGAGATGCTCAAGGCCAAATTCCGCGCCGCGAACCTGCCCGTGATGGAAGGAAACAGCCATATCGTGCCGCTGATGATCGGCAACGCGCAAAAGGCGACCGAGGTCTCGATGCGCCTGATCCGGGAATTCGGCATGTATGCGACGCCGATCAATTACCCCACCGTGCCGCAAGGCACGGAGCGGTTGCGCTTCACCCCCGGGCCCAAACATACCGAGGAGATGATGGACGCGCTGGTCCAGGCGCTGCTCCATATCCTCCAGCCCGCTGAAACCGCCCCGGCTTGATCGGCTTTCACCACCGCGCGTAAACAAGAACCATGACGGACAAGCCGAAAATTTTGAGCGTCGGCGGCATGGACCCGCGGGTGGAGGAGGCGCTGGCGCCGGATTTCGAGGTGCTCAGCACCCGCGCGGCGCTGCTGGACTCGCTGGTGAACGGGCATGGTCCGGATATCCTGGCCCTCGTCACGCGCGGCCAGTTTCCGGTGAACGCGGCGCTAATCGCGGCCCTGCCCAAACTTCAACTCATCGCCAATTACGGCGTTGGCTACGACACGGTGGATTGCGCCGCCGCCGCCGCCAGGCGCGTCATCGTCACCCACACGCCTGATGTGCTGAATGACGAGATGGCGGATTTCACCATCGGGCTGATGCTCGCCACCATCCGCCAGCTTCCCCAGGCCGAGGCTTATCTTCGCAGCGGCGGCTGGGAGGCGCGGGGCATGTACCCGCTCACCGCCTCGCTGCGGGACCGTAAAATCGGCATCGCCGGGCTGGGGCGCATCGGGCAGACGCTCGCCCAGCGCCTTCAGGCTTTCAGGCGGCCCGTCGCCTATTACGCCCGCACAGCCCGCCCCCACGTGAATTTGCAGTATTTCGCTAGTCTCGAAGACCTCGCCGAGGCTGTGGATGTGCTGATCGTACTGCTTCCCGGCGGAGCGGCAACGCGCCATGCCATCAACGCGGCGGTGCTGAACAAGCTGGGGCCCAACGGCATTCTCATCAACGTGGCGCGCGGTTCCGTCGTCGATGAAACAGCGCTGATCGCGGCGCTGCGCGAGGGCGCCATCCTCGCCGCCGGGCTGGATGTCTTCGAGGATGAGCCACGCGTACCCCAAGCCTTGCGGGACTGCGCCAACGCCGTGCTCACCCCGCATATCGGCACCGGCACCTATTACACACGGGGATTAATGGGCGATCTTGTCATCGCCAATATCCGCTCCTGGTTCGCCGGCCAGGGGCCGCTCACCCCCGTGCCGGAAACGCCCTGGCCCCCGCCAGCCCTGGCTTGAGGAAGACGCCGCGAAGCTTTTGTCTTAGAATTTTACTCTGAATGGTAGTTGACCTAACCTTTGTCTCACGAACCGCGCGCGGTACATCAAAGCATTGTCTTCGCTGGATTGTCGCGTAAATCCTACAGGCCGTGTGAAAACGCCCTTCATGGCATTTGCCCTGAGCGGTTGCAAGCGACACGGCGCCTCGCTGGTGGTCCATTGCGGGGGAAACCACAAAGCGCAGAGTTAGTGCTAAGGAAGATGGCCGAGCGCCTCAACCAATGCACCGGCCAAATATGCCGGTGCTTCGCGATGAAAGCGAATTCATGTCGATTCCCTCACGAAGTACGCCGCTGCCTTTTAGGACGTCACGCTCCGCCTGAGCTTGGCGACCTCCTTTTTTTGAGCGCCGCCATCTCAGCCAGATCGGCCCGCTGCTGGCCATGGCCAGGAAACGCCGTCGCAGGCGCCGCCGCCAGTTCCCGCATCCAACGTCGCAATACGCTTTCCGCCAGATCCAGGTCGGGCAGCCTGCGCAACGGATACGCCACGCTCCGTAACCAGCTTCACAGCCTCAATCTTGAATTCATTGCCAAACTTCCGTCTCGTCATGTCTTCTCTCCGGTCCCTGGGTCACGATCTTATCCTCGTGTCCACCAAACCGGCAGCAGCTCACGGCTGGCTTGCAATCCTGCTCAGCCGACTGTAAAGAGCCTCCACGCCGTGAGCGGGCGTAGCTCAGGGGTAGAGCACAACCTTGCCAAGGTTGGGGTCGAGGGTTCGAATCCCTTCGCCCGCTCCAAGTTTTCTTAGGAAAATCAGAGCGATAAAGACGGCCCTTCGGGGCCGTCTTTGCTTACCTGGCGGCTAGTTGAGAGCTGGGTAAGCAGAGGGTAAGCGCGAGGGTCCATTTCGGGCAATTGCACCCCGGTGGATTGTCGTCGGACCATCTGGTTGGCCACCGCAGACGCAAGATCCGTTCCCACCGACGCTGACGGTCGGCTCGCATGGACCGGGAAGACGCGATCGAGCGAGATATCTGACTGACCGCCCTTTTTGCAAATAACATCTAGAGACATCTTGCTATACGCAAAAAATCGTGGCACAAATCCTACGTGAGGCACACTTCGGGGGATTCGTCCATGACCGCGGATGAGATCAAGGCACGCATTGTCAGCACCTTGCCGCGAGACCTGTTGATCGACCTTCTCGATACGGCTGTCGCGCGGGCGCGTCAGGCCCATGAACTCATCCGCGACAACACGGACCTTACCGGGCGTAGCGCTCGCGGCTTGGAGGGGCAGGCCCGTTTTCGGCTGATGGAAAAGGGCTTTCAAGATACGTGCGAGTTGCACGGGGGGATGCGGTTGGAAGGGGATGTGATTCCCGGCACGGATCTTCGTTACTATCAGCCGTTCATGCGCTTCGGGGGCGATCAGCCTGGTGTCCTGCTCGGTTTGGCATCGATACCGGAGCCGAAGGAGTTGCCGACCGAGAACCAATCCCGGCTCGCTGGCGTGACGCTCAACTACCGCCTGACGCCGCGTCTGGACCTAGAAGGTGACGGCGGCACGGCGAAGCCGGGCGACATCTTCGTCCTGTTCCTGTTCGCCCGCGACCCCTCGCAGGGCGGTCGCCTTCAGGAGGTCGCGATCGGCGTCATCGACGCCCGGTATCAGGGTTTCCTTGCATACGAGACGGTTGAGACGTTCATGGGAGCCTATGCTCCGCCCTCAACGGAATCGGAGCCCGCGCCGGAGAGCCGGCCGCTCGTTACGTTGAAGAAGACGCCCAAGGCTTTCAGGCCGCCGGAGCAGCCGGATTCTGACGAGACGGCCAGCGACCCGGCGGAATAGACGGCGACGGTCATGCCAATCGGTACACCAGGCTTCGAGCCCGGCCGCCTTACGGAGGCCAGGGCAGCTAGACGGATTCCAAGCATGTCTGCGCTTGCGCGGGCGATGAGCTTGAATCCGAGCACAGTGTCACGTTGGGAGGACGGAGGCTCGGCACCTGACCCGGAGATGCTGACTCGTCTGGCTGCGTTCCTCGGGGTGCGGCCGGAATTTTTCTTTCGGCCTGAGCATGTTTCAGCGCGGCCGATGTTCCTCCGATCGCTTTCATCCACGCTGGTCCGTGATCTCCAATACCAGAGCGCGCAGATGCGTTGGCTGCAAGAGATTAGCCACGCCGTCGAACACTATGTGGACCTGCCCGCCGTCGATATTCCAGACGTGATGGCCGGCGCGAGCTATCACCAGCTTCGCGACGAAGACCTTGAGCGGATCGCGCTCGATTTGCGGCGCCATTGGCGTCTCGGCGACGGTCCTTGCGGGGATATGGTTCCGCTGCTTGAGCGCTTCGGCTTCATTGTCGGTGTCATCGAAATGGGGACGGTGAAGCTCGACGGGTTGTGCAGTTGGTCGCCTATCGATGACAGACCGCATATTCTGCTCGCGAGCGACAAGATGTCCTTTGCGCGCCGGCAGATGGATGCCGCGCATGAAATGGCACACGCGATCCTCCACCGGAATGTTACCGAAGAACAGCTAAAACGAGACCTGAAGCTGATCGAGACGCAGGCATTTCGGTTGGCCAGCGCTTTCCTGCTTCCCTCGACGACCTACCCGGTCGAGATGCGTTTTCCCTCGCTCGCAACGATGGTGACGGCGAAGGAGCGTTGGCGCGTGTCGATCAAAGCGCAAATCAAGCGTCTGGCTGATCTCGATGTTATCCCGGGTGACTTCGCCACTCATCTCTATAAGCTCTACTCTGCTAAGGGCTGGACGAAGGAAGAGCCATTCGACCGCCAATGGGCGCCCGGGGAACCTCGGGTGCTTCGGGATGCGCTCCACCTGATTGTCGATGAAGGTGTCCGGTCAAAGTCGGATCTTCTGGCGCTCGAATTCACGATCCCGGCGGGCGATGTCGAGAATCTGACGGGCCTGCCGCCAGGCTGGTTCACTCATGAGGCGGCGACGGTAGTTCGTCTCAAGCCCAACCCCGGCCAGGCATCTGGGGGGGCGGAAACGGGAGAAGTAATTTCGTTTCCGCGGAAGGGGTAACGACGCGCTTGTTTCGCGTAGTCGGGATACCCAAGCTTCGTCGTGCGGGGTGTTCATCCGCGTGGATGGGACTGTCGCGCTTGTCGGAGGCGACGGTCATCAAATGTAAGACCCTCCCGAGTGGCCACCCGTGCAGGGGTGGTTTCACGGCGGCAGCCTTGAATTAGC
>NZ_DAIEIF010000044.1 GCF_027352905.1 Acidocella sp. | reverse complement strand
GTGCGCCGGATAGAGATGATAGCAATTCGTCCAGACCCTCCCGGCCTTGATGCCGCGCCCCATGCGGTAGGCGCGGTTGCCGTCGCGCGACCATACCCCCGCGCCCAGCCCGTAAAGCGTGTCATTGGCCATGGCCAGCGCCTCTTCCTCGGTCTTGAAGGTCGTCACCGAGAGCACGGGCCCAAAAATCTCCTCCTGGAAGATGCGCATCTTGTTATGGCCGCGGAAAATGGTCGGATTGATGTAGTAACCTCCCGCGAGCGCCCCTCCCAGCTCCGCCTTGCTTCCGCCGGTGACCAGCTCCGCCCCCTCCTGCTTGCCGATATCGATATAAGAGAGGATTTTCTGCACCTGCTCGGAGGAGGCCTGGGCTCCCAGCATGGTGGCGGGATCGAGCGGGCTGCCCTGCTTGATCGCCTTCACCCGCTGCAGCGCCCGCTCCATGAATTTGTCGTAGATGCTTTCCTGGATGAGGGCGCGGGACGGGCAGGTGCAGACCTCGCCCTGGTTGAGGGCGAACAGCACCAGCCCCTCGATCGCCTTATCGAGGAAATCGTCATCCTCGGCCATTACGTCCGCGAAGAAGATATTGGGAGACTTTCCGCCCAGCTCCAGCGTCACCGGAATGAGGTTGTGGCTGGCATATTGCATGATCAGCCGGCCGGTCGTCGTCTCGCCGGTGAAGGCGATCTTGGCGATGCGCGGACTGGAGGCGAGCGGCTTGCCCGCCTCGAGCCCGAAGCCGTTCACGACATTGACCACGCCCGGCGGCAGCATGTCGCCGATCAGCTCCATCAGCACCATGATGGAGATGGGTGTCTGCTCCGCCGGCTTAAGCACGACGGCATTGCCCGCCGCCAAAGCCGGAGCCAGCTTCCAGATCGCCATCAGTAAGGGGAAATTCCAGGGAATGATCTGCCCGACCACGCCCAGCGGTTCATGGAAATGATAGGCGACGGTGTCATGGTCGATCTCGGAGAGCGAGCCCTCCTGCGCCCGGACGCAGGAGGCGAAATAACGCAGATGGTCGATGGCCAGCGGCACGTCGGCGGCGGTGGTCTCGCGGATCGGCTTGCCGTTATCCACCGTCTCCACATAGGCGAGAAGGTCAAGATTCTGCTCCATCTTATCAGCGATGCGCAGCAGGATCTGGGCGCGCTCGGCGGGCGGGCGCTTGCCCCAGGCCTCGGCGGCGGCGTGCGCCGCGTCCAGCGCCAGGTTGATATCCGCCTCGTTGGAGCGCGCGGCCTGGGTATAAACCTGGCCGGTGATCGGCGTGACATTATCGAAATATTGGCCGGAGAGCGGCGGGGTGAATTTGCCGTTGATAAAATTGTCGTAGCGCGGCTTGAAGGTGAAGCCAGCGAGGGCGCCCCCGGGAAGCGGGGCTATGGCGGCATCGAGCATGGGTTACTCCTCCTGAATTTGGCGCGGCGAACCGCTTTGTTGTGAGGTTAGTCTAGCGCAAAACCCGGGAAATCCAAATCACCAATGCGCTCGCCCAAAAACTTTTCCCGTGTTGATTTGAATCAATGAAGTTTCAGTCCCGGCTTGGCAAAAACTGCTCATCCCAAGCGGATACACTCCCCTAACTTAGCCCTGCCATGGCAACCATGGCAGGGTTTTTTCTTGGAGCAATTATATACTTGACGTAAGTTACGCCAAATATAGAATAAACGAATGGCCCGGTTTGCCTGCACTGCGGTTGCATGGAAAATATCGGCGCGGTGCAGGGCAAGTCTCACCGGCCTGGGCTGTTATACTGCGGCGACTGCAAGGGCCAGTTCACGGTTACCATCGGCACGGTGTTTGAGCGGTCCAAGATCGCCTTAAACAAGTGGTTACTGGCTGTTCATCTGCTTTCGGCTTCCAAGAAGGGCATTTCCTCGCACCAGCTTCACCGGATGCTGGGCGTGACGTACAAAACGGCCTGGTTCATGTCTCACCGCATCCGTGAGGCGATGGTCTCCGGCGGCTTGGCCCCGATGGGCGGCAACGGCGCGCCGGTAGAGGCGGACGAAACTTTCATCGGCAACAAGAAGGGTGCCAAGATAAAGCGTGGCCACGGTCATAAGCGTGCCGTTCTGGCCTTGGTGGAGCGTAAGAGAGGTTCGCAGCTTCTATGTGGACGGCGTGAGCGCCGCTGACGTTATGCCCGTTCTCAAGGCGAACATTGCGCCGAAAGCGTCCCTCATGACGGATCAGGCGGGGCAGCACCGCTATGTTCACAAGCATTTTGCCAGCTACGGCACGACGAACCACAGCGCGAGGTACATTCCAACACTGTCGAGGGCGTGTTCTCAATCTTCAAGCGCGATGCGTGGAATCTACCAGCATTGCGGCGAGCAACACCTTCACCGCTACCTCACTGAGTTCGACACCAGGACCAAGCTGGGGTTCACGGATGCCGACCGGGCCGCCCTGGTGCTGCGCGGTGTTGAGGGCAAACGTCTGACCTATCAACAAGCTGCTGAGCAGCACGGTCCCAAAGTCGTCTTTTAAGGCGACCTGTCCGGCGGCATCGGACTATTGCGATCACCCGGATCAGCTTTCTTTCGAGTTCTGGCCGTCTGGGGAGGGTGGCTAGCGTATTGCTGCGGCGGCATCGCTAGAAACTGCCGCAACACAGCGGTGCGACGTGCCTCTGTTTATTCTTCCGTATAATCACCTATGTGTTCGTCCAATATCCTTGACTCCGTCTTATGGAAACCAACAAAACAGGGGATTAAAAAAGTTGGTTAATTGAAGTGTTTTTACAGCAGGAAAAACACACAGCGTTGTATATGGCGCTTGACGCGGTATGTTACCATATCATAAAAGAAGGCGCTGGGATTCGTGGTCCCGGCGCCCTTACATCCCGTTCCCACCCGGAACAAACACAGAGAGGTTAGGAAGATGACGCTCCAAATACCCTAGGAGGGGGCCTTGCCCCTTATGTCCTAAGGCGGGAAGGAATCCGCCGTCTCGAACTCTGTCGGGACGGCTCCCCTTATATATGAAAAGCGGGAGAAATCAACATGTCTGATCAGGCGTTTGGTTCAGATCCGTACGCGGCAGTACTAGCTGATTTAATGCGTCGTCGCGATGAAATTGACAATGCCATTAGAGTCATTGAAGCCGTGCGGGGCGATGGCGCTGGAAATGCAGTTACCGCTGCACCGGAACAACCCGCGTCTGAGTCTAATCAGAATGGGCAATTTATCGGAATGAGTATTGCCGAAGCCGCCAAATTGCTCTTGCGCAACAAGCGCAAAACCCTAAGTAGTGCCGAGATCGTAGAGGGGCTCATTGCAGGAGGTCTGGCCTTAACATCTGCCGAGCCTAGCAACGTCATTGGCTCTATTTTGACGCGTCGGTTCTATGGCCCTGGCGACATCGTTCGAGTTTCGCGTGGGCAATGGGGGCTTAAAGAATGGTATCCGGGACGGAACTTCCAAAAAAGAGAGGAGTCGTCCAAAGTTAAGACAGAATCTAGCTCAGCGGCGGACCTTGCTGATATGCCGGCCAATCCCGAAGACGGGGAGGGCGCCGGCTCGTAAGTAATGCCAATCAAATCTTGCCCTTCTATTGGAACCATTTTGACCTGCAATTTTAACCAGGGCTTTAAAGAGCCAGAAATGGTGAAAAATCGCCCGGTTGTTGTGATAAGTCCGCAGATTTCATGGCGTCCTGGACTGTGTACGGTGGTTAGCTTGAGTTGCACAGCACCGGTTCCCGTGCGTCCATACCACTGTAAATTGGTCATAACGCCACCCCTTCCCGAGCCGTGGAATTCAAAAGAGGTTTGGGTAAAGGGCGATATGATTGCTGCCGTCGGATTTCATCGTCTCAATTTGATCCGCCTTGGTCGTGACGAACACAATAAGCGCGCTTATCACGCGACCGCTATCTCCGAAGAGCAACTGACTCAGGTCCGGAAATGCGTTCTACACGGGCTGGGTATGTTTCAGTTGACCAAGCACCTATAAAATCCTATTTTATTGCCGATAGCTGCTCTCTAGCTTCGGCAGATCAGCGCCTAAGACCTCTTCGGAGGCGGCCATCCTGCTGGTGATAACAAACCATTGGATGGCGTCAGAATAAGGGCCCCGTCGAAAGACGGGGCCTTTGTTTTTCGATTTTACATAAAATCGACCCGTCACACTGTACCACATAATTGGTTGTGGATACATTTTGTAATGTATATAATCGCCTTTTCTTGGGACTAAAGCGAGGGGGTCAGACGGCGCGGGCGTGACGCGGGCCAGACGCGGTCTGCTGGAGATACTGGTCGAACAGCGCCGCGACATTGCGCAGGAAGGGCCGTCCGCGCCGGGTCACGGCCAGGCGGGCGCCATCCCAGCTCACCAGCCCATCGGCGGCGAACGCCGAGAGTGGCGCGGCATCGGCCAGCAGCACCGCCGGGCTGGCGGCGAAGCGGCGCGCCATATCCGGTAAATCCACGGTGAGGTCGCACATGATCCGCTCGATCACGGCGCGGCGCAGCCGGTCCTCGGCCGTGAGGGCGATGCCGCGCGCCACGGCCAGCCGCCCCGCGTGAACCGCCGCCTCATAGGCCGGGATGGCGGTGGCGTTCTGGACATAACCTTGGGGTAGCGCGCCAATGGCGCTGGCGCCGAGCCCGATCAGCGCCGGGGCGGCGTCGGTGGTGTAGCCTTGAAAGCCCCGCTGCAATGCCCCGGCCTGGGCGGCCCGCGCCATCGCGTCCTCCCGCCGGGCGTAATGGTCCAGCCCCACCGGCTCCATTCCGCCCTCCTCCACCAGCACGGCGCGGATCGCCGCCTCCTGAGCCAGGCGGTCCAGCGCCCCGGGCAAGGCGGCCTCAGGGATCAGCCTCTGGTGTTTCTTCATCCACGGCACATGCGCGTAGCCAAACACGGCGGCGCGCGCGGGCGCCAATTCCAAAGCCAGCCGGGCGGTGCGGGTGACGGTCTCGGCGCTCTGCCCCGGCAGGCCATAGATGAGGTCGAGATTGAGGGAGGTGACGCCCAGCCGCCACAGCCCCTCCGCCGCAGCCCGCGTCTCGGCGAAGCTCTGCATCCTGCCAATGGCGCGCTGCACCGCCTCGTCGAAATCCTGCACACCCAGGCTGGCGCGGTTGACGCCCATGCGGCCCAGCGTCTCCAGCTTGGCTGGCGGCAGCGCCGCCGGGTCGATCTCCAGGGCGATCTCGGCATCATCCGCCAGCGCGAAGCGCGACCGGATCAGCGCCATCAGCTCGCGCAGGCAGTCATCCGGCAAGGCGGTGGGCGTGCCCCCGCCCCAATGCACATGCACGACCCGGGCCTGGCGCCGGAGCCGTGCCGCCACCAGCTCGATCTCGCTGGCGAGGGCGGCGGCATAGGCGCGTTTCGGGCGCTCGTGCCGGGCCACGGTTGTGTGGCAGCCACAATAAAGGCAGAGCCGGTCGCAGAAGGGCACATGCAGGTAGAGCGACAGCGCCGCTGCCTCCGGCAGGGCCTCCAGCCAGCGCCCATACGCCTCGGCGTCAATGCCCGGGTGGAAATGCGGCGCGGTGGGATAACTGGTATAGCGGGGGACGCGCCCGTCATAACGGGCGATCAATTCGGTGTCGGTGATCATGGCCGGGCAGCATCGCCGCCGCCGGCCAACGCTGCCTTGATGCAGGTCAACCGGGGAGAAAGTCCGGCACCGAGAGGTAGCGCTCGCCCGTGTCGTAATTGAAGCCGAGAAGCCGGCTCCCCTCCGGCAGTTCCTTCAGCTTGTGGGCGATGGCCGCCAGCGTCGCGCCCGAGGAGATGCCGACCAGCAGCCCTTCTTTCACGGCGGATTGGCGCGCATACTCCTTTGCGTCCTCGCCCTCGATGGTGATGATTCCGTCAATCGCCTCGCGGTGGAAATTGCCGGGCACGAAGCCCGCGCCAAGGCCCTGGATGGGATGGGGCCCGGGCGCGCCGCCGGAGAGAACGGGCGAGGCGGCGGGCTCTACCGCGAAGGCCTTGAGCCCGGGCCAGCGTTGTTTGAGAATTTCCGCGACGCCGGACAAATGCCCGCCCGTGCCCACACCGGAAATCACCACATCCAGCCCCTCCGGAAAATCAGCCAGAATCTCCTGGGCGGTGGTGCGGCGATGCGCCTCGACATTGGCGGGATTCTCGAATTGCTGGGGAATGAAGGAGCCGGGATTCTGCTCTTGAAGCTCCAGGGCGCGGGCAATCGCCCCCTTCATGCCCTTCTCCTTCGGGGTCAGGTCGAAGGTCGCGCCATAGGCCTGCATCAGCCGCCGCCGCTCCAACGACATGCTCTCCGGCATTACCAGGATCAGCCGGTAGCCTTTCACCGCCGCCACCAGGGCCAGCCCGACCCCGGTATTGCCCGAGGTTGGCTCGATGATCAGCCCGCCCGGGCGCAAGCTGCCATCGCGCTCCGCCGCCTCGACCATCGCCAGGGCGATACGGTCCTTGATCGAGCCGCCAGGATTGGAACGCTCCGATTTGACCCAGACCTGGGCGTCAGGGAACAGGCGGGACAGCCGGATATGCGGGGTATTGCCGATGGTATCGAGCACGGAGGCGACGGGCATTGTGATCTCCTGATTATGGCTTCGATGAATTATATTACGGACATACTGTCTACCCCGCCTCGCGGGCGCGGGTCACGGTTCGCCGCAGCAACTGGCCGGGCTGGTGGGGGGCGGCCAGCGCGGCCGCGAATTGTGCCGGCGCGTGTTCAGGCGGCGGCTCGAAACTGGTGAACCCGCAACCCTTCAGCGCCTGGAACTGGTCCGGCAAAAAATGTCCGGTCGCCCGCAAATCGCCCCGGTAGCCGTGCTGGCGCAAAGCGCGCGCCAGGCTGAAGCCGCGGCCATCGCGGAACTGCGAAAAGGTGATGGCGATCACCCGCGCCGCCGCCAGCCGGGGCAGCACCGCTTCCAGCCGGGTGTCGGACGGCAGCACCTCATCCGGGGGCGCGGCGCCGGGGAGGATCCTCGCCTCGGCGTCAATGACTGGCATAGACCGCCTCCTTGAACGGCTCGGCGCCGAGGCGCCGGTAGGTGTCGATGAACCGTTCCCCCGGGGCGCGGATGGCGAGATAGGCCCCGATCAGGGCTTCCATCGCCTCGGGCACTTGGGCAGCCGGCACGGCGGGGCCGATGATGCGGCCGATCGCCGCGCGTTCATCCGCCGCGCCGCCCAGGGTGATCTGATAGACCTCCTCGCCATTCCGGTCGACGCCGAGCAGGCCGATATGGCCGACATGGTGATGGCCGCAAGCGTTGATGCAGCCAGAGATATTCACATGCAACGTGCCGATCTCATGCTGGCGCGGCGCCAGCCGCTCGGCGATGCCCTGCGCCACCGGGATGGAGCGCGCCGTCGCCAGGGTGCAATAATCCATACCGGGGCAGGCGATGATATCCGTCACCAGCCCGATATTATCAGTGGCGAGCCCCGCTTTTGTCAGCGCCTGGAACAAGGCGGGCACCTCATCCTTGGGGACATGCGGCAGCACGAGATTTTGCACGTGGGAGACGCGGATCTCCCCATGCGAATAGGCATCCGCGAGATCGGCGATGGTTTCCATTTCCCCGGCGCTGGCATCGCCGGGAATCCCCCCTACGGGTTTGAGCGAGATGACCGCCGAAACATAGCCGGGCGCCTTGTGCGGATGGGTGTTCTGCCTCACCCAGGCGGCGAGGACGCGATCATCCAGCATCGCCGCCTTCAGCACGCCGCCATCCTGGCGGGGAAATTCCGGAGCGGGAAACCGGGCCGCGACCGCCGCGACGATCTCGGGCGTCAACCGGGCGTAATCAGGGGGAAGCGCCGCGTATTCATCCTCGACCATGCGGATGAAAGCCTCGGGCTTCATCTCGCGGATGAGAATTTTGATTCGCGCCTTGTAAAGATTATCGCGGCGGCCCAAGGCGTTGTAAACACGCAGAATCGCCTCGCAATAGCGCAACAACTCCGCCTCGGGCAGATCGTCTCGCAGCTGGATGGCAAGATGCGGCGTACGCCCCAGCCCGCCCCCCGCGAAAACCCGGAACACCGGCTCCCCCGCCGCGCCGCGATGCGCCTCCAGCCCGATATCATGGGCGCGCATCGCCGCCCGGTCATGCCCCGCCCCGATGATGGCGATTTTGAATTTACGCGGCAGATAGGTGAATTCCGGGTGGTCGGTGGACCATTGCCGCAGAATTTCCGCGTAGAGCCGGGGATCGACGGTCTCATCCGCCGCCGCCCCCGCGAATTCATCGGTGGTGATGTTGCGGATGCAGTTGCCGGAGGTTTGGATGCCATGCATATCCGCCTCGGCCAGCGCCGCCAGCGCCGCCGGCACATCTTCCAGCCGCAGCCAGTTGAACTGGATGTTCTGCCGGGTGGTGAAATGGCCATAACCCCGGTCGAAATGCCGCGCCACATAGGCGAGTTGACGGAGCTGGGTGGAGCTCAGCACGCCATAGGGGATGGCGATGCGGAGCATATAGGCGTGCAATTGCAAATAAACGCCGTTCAACAGCCGCAGCGGCTTGAATTCCTCCTCGGACAACTCGCCCCGGCGGCGGCGCTCCACCTGCGTGGCGAATTCGCGCGCGCGCTGGCGGAGAAATTCGCGGTCATATTCATCGTAACGGTAAATCCCTGCGAAGGGCGAGCATGAGCGCGAGGAGGGTAAAGGCGGCAAGGGCGCCGCCGCGTCCCGCCAGGGGCCGGCAGGCAGATCCGTCCGCACGGAGGGGCCGCGAGCGCGGATCTGCTCCCGATGCGCGACAGGTATGATCATTCCATCGGCCTGCCGTGTCACCGCGACGGCATTTATCTCCACCACCTCCAATTCGGTATCGGCCGGCAGGGCGGCCAAAGCCGCCCGGCTTCCCGGCTCGTCGAACAGGGCCGCCTCGTCCAGCTGGGCGGACCAGCCTCGCTCTCCCGCATACCAGACCGAAACGCCATCGCTCAGCCGGTTACCGGTGATCGTCCAAAATTGCATCTCTTCGCGCTCTCTTCCGCGTCACTCAACCGCACAGGGGCAAGATAGAGTGTTTTTCTACAGACCGGCGCGGAAAAGTAAAATCATGGAAAAATCAGGCTTTCTCCGTGCTCTTTAGAGATGATTTTAGCGTCTCTCCTCCTAAAAGAGAAAGCTTCACCGTTCGATCTGGCTGATATCGCGCACCGCCCCCCGGGCGGCGTTGGTCGTCATCGCCGCGTAGGCGCGCAGCGCCGGGGTGATCTTGCGCTGGCGCGGCGCGGCTGGCTTCCAGCCTTTTTGCGCCTGGGCGGCGCGGCGGGCTTCAAGCATGTCTTCCGTCACGTTCAGGGCGATTTCGCGGTTGGGAATGTCGATTAGGATTTCATCGCCGGTTTCAACCAGCCCGATGAGCCCGCCCTCCGCCGCCTCGGGCGAGACGTGGCCGATGGAAAGGCCGGAGGTGCCGCCGGAAAACCGGCCATCCGTCACCAAGGCGCAAGCCTTGCCCAGCCCCTTGGATTTCAAATAGCTGGTGGGATAGAGCATTTCCTGCATGCCGGGCCCGCCTTTCGGCCCTTCATAGCGGATCACCACCACTTCGCCCGCCTTGACCTCACCGCTGAGAATGCCGGAAACCGCGGCGTCCTGGCTCTCGAAGACCCGGGCGGTGCCCCGGAAGGTGAGGATGCTTTCATCCACCCCCGCGGTTTTGACGATACAGCCCTCGGGCGCGAGATTGCCATACAGCACCGCCAGCCCGCCATCCTGGGAGAAAGGATGGGTGGCGGCGCGGATCACCCCGTTCGCACGGTCGGTATCCAGCGTCTCCCAGCGGGCGGATTGGCTGAAGGCGGTTTGCGTCGGCACATTGCCCGGGGCCGCGCGGTAGAAGGTCTTCACCTCCTCGCTATTGCTGCGGGTGATATCCCAGCGGTTCAGCGCCTCGCCCAGGGTAGGGGCATGCACGGTGGGAAGGGAGGTGTCGATCAGCCCGGCCCGCTCCAACTCGCCGAGGATGGCGATAATGCCCCCCGCCCTGTGCACATCCTCCATGTGCACGTCGTTTTTGGCCGGCGCCACCTTACAGAGGCAGGGCACGCGGCGGGAGAGGCGGTCTATGTCCGCCATGGTGAAATCCACCTCCGCCTCGCGCGCCGCCGCCAGCAGATGCAGCACGGTATTGGTCGAGCCGCCCATGGCGATATCGAGACTCATCGCGTTCTCGAAAGCCTGGCGGCTGGCGATGCCGCGCGGCAGGGCGGTGGCGTCATCCTGCTCGTACCACCGCCGGGCGAGGCCGACGATGAGATGCCCGGCCTCGCGGAACAATTTCTCCCGGTCGGCATGGGTGGCGAGCACCGAGCCATTGCCAGGAAGCGAGAGGCCCAGCGCCTCGGTCAGGCAATTCATGGAATTGGCGGTGAACATGCCGGAGCAGGAGCCGCAGGTAGGGCAGGCGGAGCGCTCGACCAGCCGCACCTCCTCGTCGCTATAGGCATCATCGGCGGCCACCACCATAGCATCCACCAGATCGAGCGCGCGCTTTTCCCCCTTCACCACGGCCTTGCCCGCTTCCATCGGCCCGCCGGAGACGAAGATGGCGGGAATATTGAGCCGCAGCGCCGCCATCAGCATACCCGGGGTAATCTTGTCGCAATTGGAGATGCAGATCAGCGCGTCGGCGCAATGGGCGTTGACCATGTATTCGACCGAATCGGCGATCAACTCCCGCGAGGGCAGCGAGTAGAGCATGCCGTCATGGCCCATGGCGATCCCATCATCCACGGCGATGGTGTTGAACTCCTTGGCCACCCCGCCCGCCGCCTCGATCTCGCGCGCCACCAATTGCCCCAAATCCTTGAGATGCACATGGCCGGGAACGAATTGGGTGAAGCTATTGGCGACGGCGATGATTGGCTTGCCGAAATCCGTCTCCTTCATGCCGGTGGCGCGCCAGAGCCCGCGCGCGCCGGCCATGTTACGGCCATGGGTGGTGGTACGGGAACGGTAGGGGGGCATCGCGGTCTCTCCAAGGGGAATTTTATTCCCTTTTAAGCCGGACGCCGGGAAAAACCAAATCTTCCCCGGCCTCCACGGCGGCATCGAAGCGTTAGGTTTGGCTCGCCGGCCGGGCTCTCGCTTGACAAATTCTAACCATCGTTAGAAATTCCTCCCTCTCGCCGGATGGCGTTTGCAGCAAAAGACCCCGTCTCACAGCGGGGCAGAACCAGGGAGGGCTGGCGGCGTATGCGATATGACAACGCAGAGCGGTTGCCGCGCATGGGCGAAAAAACGACGAGCCATCCAGGCCTGGCCGCTCCCGCGGTGCGGCCGCCACCCGGACCCTTCAACACATGACCCACCTGCTATCCAATATTTCCACCGCCGAGGAGGAGTTCCGCCTCAACCGCGCGGCCTATGAGGAACGGATCGCCGATCTGCACCGCCGCCGCGCCGCCGCGGTTATTGGCGGGCCGGAGCGCGCCCGCCGCCTGCACCGCGAGCGCAAGCAGATGCTGCCGCGCGAGCGGGTGGCCGCGCTGATCGACCCCGGCTCGCCCTTTCTCGAATTCGGGCAATTGGCTGGGGAGGGGTTTTATGACGATGTGCCGCCGGGCGGCGGCATCATCACCGGGGTGGGGCTGGTGGCGGGGCGGCCCTGCATGATCATCGCCAATGACGCCACGGTGAAAGGCGGCACCTATTTCCGCATCACCGCGAAAAAACACGTGCGCGCCCAGATGTATGCGTGGCAGCACCGCCTTGCCTGCATCACGCTCGTGCAATCGGGCGGCGCCAACCTGCCCGAACAGGCCGATATTTTTCCCGATGATGGGCAATTCGGCTCGGTTTTCTACAATCAGGTCCGCATGTCCGCCGAGGGCATCCCCCAGATCGCCACGGTGCACGGGCCCTCGACCGCCGGCGGCGCCTATATTCCTGCCCTGTGCGATGAAATCGTCATTGTGCGCAACCAGGGCGCGATTTTCCTCGGCGGACCCGATCTTGTCTATGCGGCGACCCGCGAGGAGGTCGATACCGAGACACTGGGCGGCGGCGACATGCATAGCCGCATCAGCGGCGTCACCGACCATCTCGCCGAGAACGACGCCCACGCCATCGCCATCGTGCGCGAGATCGTGCGCAATCTAGGCGCCGCGCCGAAGCAGCGGCGGGATATCGCCGCGCCCAAAGAGCCGCGCTACGACCCGCGCGAGATTTACGGCATCGTCAACCGCGATTCCCGTATTCCCACGGATAACCGCGAGATTCTGGCGCGGCTGGTGGATGACAGCTATTTTCAGGAATTCAAGCCGCTCTACGGCGACTCGCTGATTTGCGGCGTCGCCCGGCTCAAAGGCTACGAGGTTGGTATCCTCGCCAATAATGGCGTGATTTTCAGCGAGTGCGCGCTCAAGGGGGCGCATTTCATCGAATTGTGCTGCCAGCGGGATATCCCATTGCTTTTTCTCGCCGATGTGTCCGGCTTCATGGTCGGCAAGACGGTGGAGCAGCAGGGGATCAGCAAGCATGGCGCCAAATTCATCACCGCCATGGCTTCCGCCAATGTGCCGCGTTTCACCATCATCACCGGCGGGTGTTACGCGGCTGCCTATCTCGCCATGTGCGGGCGTCCCTTCAAGCCGAACGCGATGCTGATGTGGGCGGGGGCGCGCTCCGCCCTGCTAGGGCCCGACCAGGCGGTGACCACCCTTACCCGGATTCGGGAAAAGGCGCAGAAACGCGACGGCACCTCCTGGACCGATGAAGAAAAATCGGCGTTCCAGGAGCCCATCCGGCGCAGCTTCGAGGAATTTTCCAGCGCCTATAATTATGCGCGCAATCTCTGGTGCGACATGGTGATCGACCCGGCTGAAACCCGCGAAACCATGGCCATGCTGCTGGATCTGGCGGGGCGGCTGCCCGCCCAGGCCACGCAGTTCGGCGTGTTCCGGATGTGAGGCGATGATGTTCAGAAAAATATTGATCGCCAACCGGGGCGAGATCGCCTGCCGCATCGCGCGCACGTGCCACCGCCTGGGCGTGGCCACTTGCGGGGTCCATTCCGCCGCGGACAGGGATGCGCTGCATGTGCGCGCGGTGGGGGAATCGATCGAGATCGGCGGCGCCGCCGCCGCAGACAGCTATCTGAAGGGCGACGCCATCATCGCGGCGGCGTTGCAACTGGGGGCGCAGGCCATCCATCCCGGTTTCGGCTTTCTGGCGGAAAATGCCGCTTTCGCGCGCGCGGTCGAGGCGGCGGGGCTGGTCTTCATCGGGCCGGCGCCAGAGACGATCGAGCGGCTGGGCGACAAGGCCGCCGCCAAGGATGAAGCGCGCGCGGCGGGCATTCCCATCGTTCCTGGCAGTGAAACGCCGAGCGCCGCGGCTGGGGAGCTTGCCAGACTCATCCAAACCCTCCGCCTGCCCGTGCTGCTCAAGGCAGCGGCGGGCGGCGGCGGCAAGGGCATGCGCATCGTCACCAGCCTGGACGGGCTGGAGGCCGAAATCGAATCCGCCATGCGCGAGGCGCGCAACGCCTTCGGCGACCCGCGTCTGATCGTCGAACAATTCATCGAACATGGCCGGCACATTGAAATTCAGATCGCGGGGGATGGGCGCGGCACGGTCGCGCATTTATTCGAGCGCGAATGCTCCCTCCAGCGGCGGCATCAGAAGATCATCGAGGAGGCTCCGGCCGCCAATCTGGCCGCCGCCTTGCGCGACCAGATGGCGGCGGATGCGGTGCGGCTGGGAGAACGGCTGCGCTACCGCGGCGTCGGCACGGTGGAATTCATCGTGCAGGGCGATACGTATTATTTCCTAGAGGTCAATCCCCGGCTGCAGGTTGAGCATCCCGTCACCGAAATGGTCACCGGCCTCGACATTGTCGAGATCATGCTACGCGTCAGCGCCGGAGAGCCCCTGCCGGTATGCCAGCAAGAGGTGACGCTGCGCGGGCACGCCGTGGAGGCGCGCATCTACGCCGAAGACCCGGCCCAGGATTTCATGCCCTCCACTGGCCCCCTTGTGCATGTAGAAATGCCCCAGGGTGTGCGGGTGGAGACCGGGATCGAAACCGGCATGGAGGTGACCCCGTATTACGACCCGATGCTGGCCAAACTGATCGCCTGGGCCGAAACGCGCGAGGAGGCTCTGGACCGCTTAGCCCTGGCGCTGGACGAGGTTTCGGTGCTGGGCGTGCAAAACAATATCGCCTTTCTCAAGCTTTTGCTTGGCCTGCCCGAGACCCGCGCCGCCACCTTCCATACCCGGCTGATCGATGAGCGCATGCCGGGCTGGCGGCTGGACCAGCCGGAACTGGACCTGACGGCGGCGGCGCTGGCGGCGTATAGCTGGCTGCTCGGCGAGCGCGCGCCGGGCGGCCAGGGCATCTGGTCCGACCCGGCGATGACTGGCTGGCATATGAGCGAAGGCGGGGACGGGCTGGCATGCTTCCCGGCGATGGAAGTGGGATGCGGGACGATTTCCGCGCCGGTTTCCTTCTCCCCGCTGGGCCCGGATGGCATGCTTCTCACAAAAATTGGCGAGGACAAGGTCTCGCTGGCTTTGCAGCCCTTGGGCGGGGACAGATATTTGGCGATTATCGGCACGCGGCGCGAGGTGGTGCGCATCGCCCGCGCGGGCGGTTCGATCTACGTCCAGACCCGCGAGGGCAGTCACGCCTTGACGGTGAAGCCCTATCTCAGCTTCGCCGGCGCAGCCAGCGAGGCGAGCGGGCAATTACGCGCCCCCATGATGGGGATGATCCTCGCCGTGAATTACGCGGTGGGCGACCGGGTCGAGGCGGGAAGCACCGTGGTGGCGCTGGAATCGATGAAGATGGAACTGCGCGTCAAAGCCGAAATGGACGGGATCGTCACCCAGATTCATTGCCAGGTGGGAGAAACGGTCGAGCGCAACACCGTGGTCGCGGTCATCGAAGCCGGCTAGGTTCACGGAACGGATTGGTTGACAAGGAGGAAACGCGATGAGCGCAGCGGAAGACGTAGTTCTCTATTCGGTCGATAACGGGATCGCGACGATCACCATCAACCGGCCGGAACAGCGCAACGCGCTGTCCGTGGCGGCGACCAACCGGCTCCATGAGCTTTGGGAGCAGGTGGACGCGGATAAGGATGTGCGCGTCGTTATCCTGACCTCGGCGGATTGCGGCACGTTCTGCGCCGGACTCGATCTGGTGGAGGCCGCGCGCATCCGCAAAGACCAGGATATCGATATCCTCACGCTGATGAAGGATCCTTTCCACAGCCGCATGCGTCATGTGGCGAAACCGATCATCGCGGCGATGACCGGGCATTTGATGGCGGGCGGCATGCTGCTGAGCCTGAATTCCGACATCCGGGTAGGTCTGGCCGGCACCAAAACCGGGATTACCGAAACCCGCATAGCCGGGCGTGGCAGCCCCTGGGCCATCCCCTTGTTGTGGATGATCCCCCAGCCCTTCCTGATGGAAATGACCTTGACTGGGGACCTCTACCCCATCGAACAACTCAAGGAATTCGGCTTCATCAATTATCTGGAAACATCGCCGGACGACGTGCGGAGCCGGGCGCAGAAACTCGCCCAGCGCATTCGTGACAACGCCCCGCTCTCGGTGATGGCTGGCAAGGAATCGATCCTCACCGCGATGAGCGTCGGCTGCGAGACCGGAATGTCACTTGCCGCCAATCACATCTATAAAGAGGTTTACGCGAGCGAGGACGCCAAGGAAGGCCCGCGCGCCTTTGCCGAAAAGCGCGCGCCAGTGTGGAAGGGCCGCTGACACGGCTGTGATTCAAGAATAGCTTGGAAGAGAATAATCGCGATGCCGACATGGACTGAAGTTCTGACGACGCCGGATCTGGTGACACGCGCCGCGGCGTTATGGCCGGAGAAGGACGCGCTGGTGTTCCCTGACGGACGGGAAACCTATCGGGAACTCGCCGAATCCGTGGCCCAGGTGGCGCTGGGCTTGATCGCCCTTGGCATAAAGCCTGGCGAGCGGGTTGGCGTGTTGATGCCCAACATGCTCGAAACCATGCATTATCTCTACGGCATTCAGGCCATCGGCGCCGTCGCCGTCCCGCTCAACACCCGCAACCGGATCCGCGAAACCCAATACATCGTCGGGGATGCGGATCTCCGCGCCATCGTGACCACCGATGTGCTCGACGACACGATCGATCTCGTCGCCCTGCTGGCGAAATCCTTTCCCGATCTCGAAGCGCAAAAAGACCCGTTCAATCTCGATATCCGGGAGGTGCCCAATCTCAGGCATATCATCCTGGTCGGCTCCAAGGATCTGCCTTACATCATCAAGGCTGATCATCTGCGGAAGATGGGCGGGCGGGTGGACCGGGACGTGCTGGAGCTGCGGCAAAGCCGGGTCCGGCTGCGTGACATCGCGCTGATGCCCTATACCTCCGGCACCACCGCGTCACCCAAGGGCTGCCCGATGACCCAGGAGGCCATCAACCGCACGGCGATCGAGCAGGCGAGGGTGCTCAAGCTCACGCCAGATGACGGCATTTTTTGCCCGCTGCCCGCCTTTCACATGGTGTTCTACATGGCGATGCTGGCCTGCATGAGCGTCGGCGCCACCACCGTCACCGTCCGCTATTTTCAGCCCGACGTGGCGGTGCGTCTGTTGCGGCAAGAGCAATCGACCCATCTTTTCACGGTGTTTCCCGTTTTCGTGCAAGGCATGATGGGAGATCCCGGCTGGCAAGAAGGCGGGCTCAACATCCGGGTTCTCTTCGCCGTGGGCGCCGAAAAGAGCATACGGCATATCGAGGCGCAGCTTCCCGGCGTTTCCGTGATCAGCGGCTATGGCTGTACCGAGGCGGGGGGCCAGATGGTCCTCGGCATCCCGGAAGACCCGCTCGACATACGCGCGACGACGGGCGGCAAGCCGTTTCGGGGCATGGAGGCGACGATTCTGGACGAGGAGGGACGGGAATTAGGCCCGGGCCAGCGCGGTGAGATCGCCCTGCGCGGCTATAACATGTTCGAGGGCTATCATAACGACCCGGAGAAAAACGCCCGGGCCTGGACCAAGGATGGCTGGTTCCGCACCGGCGATATCGGCATCATGGATGAAGGCGGGCGCGTGACCTATCTCGACCGGGAAAAGGACATGTTGAAAGTGGGCGGCGAGAACGTCGCCGCCGCGGAGATAGAAAGCGTCCTGGGGACGCATCCCGCGGTCCATATCGCCCAGGTGGTGGCGGCGCCGGACAAGAAATATGAGCAAGTCCCGGCCGCCTTCATCCAACTCCGGCCCGGCCAGAGCGTCACCGCGGAGGAATTGCTGGAGCATTGCCGGGGCCAGGTGGCCAGCTTCAAATTACCCAGGCATTTCCGCTTCGTCACGGAATGGCCGATGTCGTCCACGAAAATTCAGAAATTTCAGCTCCGGGAGATGATCGCCCGAGAGCTGGCGGAGCCGTGAGGAGCCGCCAGCTCGCTCCCCATTAACGATCCTTGAATTGAGGAGGGCGTTTTTCCAAAAACGCCTTCATCGCCTCGGGAAAATCATGCGCGCATAAGAGGACGGTTTGGATATCACGTTCGATATCCAGCGCTTCCAGATAAGATTTGTCGGGAATGGCCAGCATGACGCGCTTTGAGCTCTGCATGCCAAAAGCGGGATGCACCGCGACTTCACGGGCGATGGCGATGGCGCGGGCCTCGAAATCAGCAGCGGGCACGCATTCCTCGACCACACGCAACTCCTTGGCGGTACGCCCGTCAATCTCGCGCCCGGTGAACACCAGCATTCTCGCCACGCCCGCCCCGCAACGTTGCTGCAACAGCCAGCTAGAGCCGGTATCGGGGCATCCGCCCACCTTGGCGAAGACCTGGCAGAAACGGGCGGTTTCAGCGGCGACGATGATATCAGCCGAGAGGGCGAGGCTGAACCCGGCGCCAAAGGCGACCCCGTTGACCGCGGCGATGACCGGCTTTTTGAATTGGTAGACCGCCTGCCCTCCTTTATGAACCTCTCCCACCATTTCAGACGTGGCGCGCGCGCCATTGGCAATCACGGTTTGAAAGCCGATCAAATCACCGCCGCTGCTGAAATGATCGCCTCCCGTGATGACCAGGGCGCGAATCGAATCGTCCTGCTCGGCCCTCGCCAGATAATCCACCAGCGCCTTGGCGAAGGCCACGCTATAGGGGTTGCGCTTCTCCGGGCGGATAAAGCGCAAAATGCCGACAGGGCCATCCCTGTCCAGCCGCATCAAATCATCCATCGCCGCTCTCAACGCCCCTGCCATACCGGCGCGCGCTTCTCGGCAAAGGCCCGCGGCCCCTCTATCGCATCCTGGCTGGCATAAACCACCTCATGCAGCCGCATGCCTTCTTCCATGCCCTTCTCGCAGCCCAGATCCATCGTCGCGCGCACCGTTCCCTTGGCGGCGATCACCGAGAGAGGCGCCGCGCTGACGATGCGCCGGGCCAGTTCATAGGCGCGCGCGCGCACCGCATCCGGCGTATCTTCCAGATAATTCGTAAACCCGTAATCATGCAGCCGCTCGATGGGGAACAAATCTCCCGTCAATACGATTTCCATGAGAATAGGCTGGGGCAGCATGGTTAAACCCGGTGCGGCCCAGGGCGATCCGCGGCCTCTCTTGACCTCGGTGATGCCCGCCTCGGTACCCTTTAGCCCCACCCGCAAATCGCTGTTCAACGCCAGCATCATGCCGCCGGCCATTAGCGATCCCGTCATCGCGGCGATGATCGGCTTGCGGCATTTGCGCATGGATGTATGAAACGGATCGCGCAGCTTGGTGAGAATATCCACGCCTTCCTTTTGCTTGACCTCGGCGGCCTCTTTGAGGTCCATGCCGGCGGAAAAAATGCCGCAATCGGCGGAGGTCAGGACCGCGACACGTATCGAATCATCCTGATCGACCCTTTGCCACGCCTCGGACAGGCCGTCCGACACCGCGATGGAAATGGCGTTCTTGCGCTCGGGCCGGTTGATGAACACCGTGGCGATGCCGTCCTCAACCTTGAATTCGACTGGAGTCTTTTCCATTCCCTTGTCCTTTCTTCCTCGCCCTCGGGCTTCAATTAATCTTAAAATAATCCGGCCGGCCCGTGGGCCAGGGATCGCCCCACATTTGCTGGCCTCCATCCACGTTCACCACCTCGCCGGTGAGAAACTTTCCGGAGGTTGCCGAAACATAAACCGCCGCCTCGGCGACATCCCACTCATCGCCGGTATGGCGCATCGGGTTGGCCTCGCTGAAGGTGGCGGCTCCGCCTTCCGGATACTGGGCAAAGCCGGTGCTTTCACAATAACCGGGCGCCACGCAATTGACCCGGATCTGATGAGGCGCCCACTCGACCGCGACGGATTTGGAAAGATAGATCACCCCCGCCCGGGCGGCGGCGGTATGGGCCATGCCCGGCAGGCCCCGCCATATCGTGGCAACGATATTGACGATCGAACCTGGCTGATCCTTTTCCACCCATCGCCGCGCCGCCGCCTGCATCATCCACCATGTGCCGTTGAGATTGGTGTCGATGACCGCGTTCCAGCCCTTCACGCTGAAATCGAGCGCCAGTTGAGGGAACTGCCCGCCCGCATTATTGACCAGGACATCGACGCCCCCTAATTCGCCATGCGCCTCATCCAGAAAAGAGGCCGCCTGGTCCGGGTCGCGAATCGTCATTGGCCTGGCCAGAACCTTGGTGCCAAAACCGCGCAAAAAATCGGCGGCATCGGCGAGCTTGTCCTGGTTGCGGCCATTGATGGCGACATTCGCGCCCAGCCGGGCAAACAACGCGGCGATGGCCAGGCCGATGCCGCCGCCGGCCCCGGTGACGATGACGGTCTTGCCGGCGAAACTCCCCGGCGCGAAGACGGTCGGATAAGTTTTCAATTCATCCCGGGAGAAGCCGAATTTTTTTTGCATCGGCACCCGATCAAGACAGCTTGAAATAATCCGGCCGGCCGATCGGCCAGGGGTCGCCCCACATCTGCTGGCCGCCATCCACGTTCAACACCTCGCCGGTCAGGAATTTGCCTGAGGGCGCGGCCATATAGACCACCGCTTCCGCCACGTCCCATTCATCGCCGGCGTGCCGCATCGGGTTACCTTCCTGGAAGGTGGCGGAGCCCTCTTCGGGGTAGCGGGCAAAGCCGGTGCTTTCGCAACATCCGGGGGCCACGCAATTGACCCGGATTTTATGAGGCGCCCATTCCACCGCCACCGTTTTGGAAAGATAGATCACCCCGGCCCGCGCCGCGCAGCTATGGGCCATTCCCGGCAAGCCGCGCCAGATGCTCGCGACGATATTGATGACCGAGCCGGGCTCGGATTTCGCCACCCATTTGCGCGCCGCCGCCTGGGTCATCCACCAGGTGCCGTTGAGATTGGTGTCGATGACCGCGTTCCAGCCTTTCACGGTGAAATCGAGCGCGAGCTGGGGAAATTGGCCGCCGGCATTGTTGACGAGCGTGTCGAGTCCGCCAAACTCATTGTGCACTTCATCCACGAACAGCGCCGCCTGTTCCGGGTCACGGATCGACATGGGCCGGGAATAGACTTTTTTACCGAACCCGCGCAGGAACGCGGCGGCATCCGCTAGTTTTTCCTCGTTGCGGCCATTGATCGCGACATTCGCGCCCAGCCGCGCGAAAAGCGCGGCGATGGCGAGCCCCAGACCGCCCCCGGCGCCGGTCACGACCACGTTATGATTGTCAAAAAGCCCAGGGGCGTAAACCGTGGGATGGGTTCGCAATTCCTCTCGCGAAAATCCAAATTTTACTTCGGACACGGCGCTTCTCCCTCCAGGCTATCTCTTGGGTCTCAATCTAACGATCGTTAGAAAATCGGTCAACAGCGGCCCATTCTTGAAGGCGGAGCGATTCCCAAGTAGGAGACGGACTCACGCTCACGCGGCTGGGGCCGGATTAGCACAGTGGTAGTGCAGCGGTTTTGTAAACCGAAGGTCGGGGGTTCAAATCCCTCATCCGGCACCACCCCGTCCTCCGGACGGAAATTGGCGTGAGCCCAGGCGCCGCGTGACGCGCCGCCCGGATTTGGCTAGGCTGCGGCCCATGGAAACGCAAGAAACCCTCGCCGCCGCGCGCCAGATTTTCGGCGAGCGGCTGACCTTCAATGCCAGTATTCGTGAAACCCATGCCCATGGCGAGGCCAATCCCGCCTGCCATCTTCCGGATGCGGTGATCTTTCCTGAAACCACGGAGGAAGTGTCCCGCCTGCTGGCGCTCTGCCATGCCAACCACACCCCGGTTACCCCCTTTGGCGCCGGCACCTCGCTGGAAGGCCATGTCGCCCCCGTCCGCGGCGGCATCAGCCTCGATCTCTCGCGCATGAACAAGGTGCTGGCGCTGAACGCCGAGGATCTCGACGCCCGGGTCGAGGCAGGCGTCACCCGCCGTCAATTGGAGCTTGACCTGCGCGAACATGGGCTGTTCTTCTCCGTCGATCCCGGCGCGGACGCCACCATCGGCGGCATGTGCGCCACCCGCGCCTCCGGCACCACCACTGTCCGCTACGGCACCATCCGCGACAATGTGCTGGGCCTGCGCGCCGTCATGGCCGATGGCACGGTGGTCGATACCGGCGGCCGGGTCCGCAAATCCTCGACCGGCTACGACCTCACCCGCCTGCTCATCGGCTCGGAGGGCACGCTCGCCATCATCACCGAGATCCAGCTCAAGCTGCACGGCATCCCGGAAGCCATCGGCGCGGCGGTGTGCGGTTTCGCCAGCGAGCATGACGCGGTCGCCACCGTCATCGAGATCATCCAGACCGGTATTCCCGTTGCCCGGGCCGAATTCGCGGACGCCGCCCAGATGGCCGCCTCCATTGCCTATTCCAAACTCACCCATCTCGCCGCCCAGCCCAGCCTGATGTTCGAGTTCCATGGCAGCGCCGAAAGTGTCGCCGAGCAGGCCGCGCGGGCCGAGGAAATCGCCTGCGCCCATGGCGGGGCGGGCTTCGCCTTCGCCACGGAGGCCGAGGCCCGCAACCGCCTGTGGCGCGCCCGGCATGACGCCTTCTGGGCCGCCCGCGCCGCCTATCCCGGCATGGGCGCCTTTTCCACCGACACCATCGTGCCCATCTCCCGCCTCGCCGAGGCTCTCGCCCTCACGCGGGAACTGGTCACCCGCTCCGGCCTGCACGCCACCATTGTCGGCCATGTCGGCGACGGCAATTTTCATGTTCTCATCCTCTACCCGGAGGGCGAGGCGGCCCGCGCCTGGGAGCTGGACCGGGGGATCGTCGGGCTGGCGCTTTCCCTGGGCGGTTCCGCCAGCGGCGAGCACGGGGTCGGGCTCGGCAAGCGGGAGTTTCTGCCCCTCGAGCATGGCCCGGCGGCGCTGGAGGTCATGCGCGCCATCAAGCGGGCGCTCGACCCGCGCGGCATCCTCAACCCCGGCAAGATATTTCTTGAATGAGACGGGCCGGACGGGCCTAAAAATCGAGGCCGATATCCAGCACCTTGGTTGAATGGGTGATCCATCCCGCCGAAATCAAATCCACCCCGCTTTCGGCGATGGCGGGCGCGGTATCGGCATTGATCCGCCCGGAGGCTTCCGCCACCGCCCGCCCGCCAATCCGCCGCACCGCCTCGCGCAGCATGGGCGGATTCATATTGTCCAGCAGCACCGCGTCGGGTCCGTGGCGCAGGGCCTCGTCGAGTTGTTCGAGATCGTCCACCTCGATCTCGATCTTGACGAGATGCCCCGCCGCGCGGCGGGCAAGCTCCAGCGCCGCCGCCACCCCGCCCGCCATGGCGATGTGATTGTCCTTGATCAGGATGGCGTCATCCAGGCCGAAGCGGTGATTGGCCCCGCCCCCCGCCCGCACCGCGTATTTCTCCGCGAAGCGCAGCCCCGGCGTGGTTTTGCGCGTGCAGGTGATGCGAGCGCGGGTATGGGCGATGGCATCGGCGATGCCGCGCGTGGCGGTAGCGATGCCGGAGAGATGGCCAAGAAAATTCAGCGCCACCCGCTCGGCGGTGAGCACCGCCCGCGCCGGCCCCTCGACGAGGGCGATGACATCGCCGGGCGCCAGCCGCGCCCCATCCTCCCGCTGGGCGGTAAAGCCGATGCCGGGCGCGATGAGGGAAAAGGCGGCGCGGCAGAAATCGAGCCCAGCCAGCGTGCCGGGGTCGCGCGCCACCAGCGCGCAGCGCGCCCGGGCCGTGGCGGGCACCACCGCATCGGTGGTGATATCGCCGCCCCGGCCCAGATCTTCGAGCAAGGCGGCGCGCACGCTCTGTTCGACGAGCAGGGAGGGAAGCGGAGAAAGCATCATGCGGCCTCGCAAAGCAAAGGATCATCGGCGCGGGCATGGGCGCCGGCGGAGCCGGGCCGGGCCAGCGCCGCCTGGGCGATCGCCGCCGCCAGCGCGGCGGCCGGGTTGGCGGCCAGCCGGGCGAAATGCGCCGCCGCCGCT
>NZ_DAIEIF010000043.1 GCF_027352905.1 Acidocella sp. | reverse complement strand
CCCCGGCGGCGGCGCGGGCGGGCAAGGCGCTGGCGTCGGCATGGCCCGGCCCGTCGCAATCGCGCGCTAGGGAAGGCCCCGCCAGATAAAGTTCGAGGCAGCCCCGCTGCCCGCACCAGCAGCCGGGCAGCGGCAAATCCTCCGGCGCCGGCCAGGGCAGGGGGGTATGGCCGAATTCCCCCGCCAAGCGGTGCCGCCCCTCCAACACGCGGCCATTCACCACGATGCCCGCCCCGGTGCCGGTGCCGAGAATGACACCGAAGACGATGTCCGCCCCCGCGGCCGCGCCATCCACGGCCTCGGAGAGGGCGAAGCAATTGGCATCATTCGCCACGCGCACCTCGCGCCCCAGCAGGGCGGCGAGGTCGCGGTCGAAAGCCTGGCCGTTGAGCGCATTAGCGCAGGCGTTCTTCACCAGCCCGGTCGCGGGGGAGATGCAGCCGGGTATCCCCACCCCCACCGTGGCCCGGCCGCCGGTTTCCTGCTCCGCCTCGGCCACCATGGCCGCGATGCCGTGCAGTGCCGCCTCATAACCGGTGGGGGTGGACCGCCGCCGCCGCAAAAGGGCCGCGCCATTCTCGTCCAGAACGATGATTTCCGTTTTCGTGCCGCCGAGATCGATGCCAATGCGCCGTGTCATGGCCGGTTTCTGGGCCGAAACGGCGTCTTGCTCAAGCGGTCCGTAATGGGCATCATCGCGCCATGGTTGAACGTCTGATTGATGCGCAATTTCAGAAATCGCCGATCCCGGTCTTGCGCGCGGCGCGCGCCTTGCGGGGCATGGCGCCGGGAGACAAATTACGGCTCCTCGCCACCGACCCCGAGGCGCTGGCCGATTTGCGGGAGTTCTGCAAGCAGAGCGGCCACGCCCTCATCGCGGCGGGCGAATCCAGGGGCGTCTATAGTTTTTCCCTCAAGCGCGGACCGGGCGGGGCGTGACCGTCGCGCTGTTCACCCACCCCGCCGCCCTCGCACACGATACCGGGCCCGACCATCCGGAATGCGCGGAGCGGTTGCGCTACGTGCTGCGCGCGCTGGAAACGCCGGATTTCGCCCCCCTGTTGCGCGAGATGGCGCCCGAGGCCAGCCGGGAGCAGCTTTGCGCGGCGCATCTTGAAACATATGTCGATTCGGTCTTCGCCCTGCCGCGCGACCGGGAGACGCTGATCGACGGTGACACGGTATACGGCCCTGGCACGCTGGAGGCCGCCTTGCGCGCGGCGGGCGGGGCGGCCGCGGCGGTGGACGCGGTGATGGAGGGCTGGGCGAAGGCCGCCTTCGTGGCGATGCGCCCGCCCGGCCACCACGCCGAGGCGGACCGCGCCATGGGATTCTGCTTCTTCAACAATGCCGCCATCGCCGCCCGCCACGCCATGAACCGCTGGGGGCTGAAAAAAGTGGCGATCGTCGATTTCGACGTTCACCACGGCAACGGCACCCAGCATATCTTCGCCAGCGAGCCGGGGGTGATGTACGCCTCCTCGCATCAGGCCCCATGTTTCCCCGGTACTGGCGCGGTGCATGAGCGGGGGGTGGGGAACATCATCAACCTGCCGCTGCTGCCCGGCAGCAATGGCGACGAGTTCCGCCAGCTCTGGGATATGGCCGGCCTGCCCAAGCTCCACGCCTTCGCGCCGGAGCTGGTCATCATCTCCGCCGGGTTCGATGCCCACGCCGCGGACCCGCTGGCGCAGCTGCGCCTGCGCGAGCCGGATTTCGCCTGGATCACGGCGGAGTTGATGGCGGTGGCGGATGGCAGCGCCCAGGGGCGCGTTGTGTCCCTGCTGGAGGGCGGCTACAACCTTGACGCTCTGGCCTCAAGCTGCGCCACCCATGTGCGGACGCTCATGCGGTTGTGATTTCCGCCGGGCGCGGCTAGGGGAGCGGACATGACAGATCATTCAGATATCGCCGCCATGTCCTTCGAGGAGGCGCTGGCGGCGCTGGAAGCCATCGTGCGCGGGCTGGAATCCGGCCAGCAGAAGCTGGAGGACGCGATCACCGCCTATGAGCGGGGCGCGGCGCTGCGCAAGCATTGCGAGGAGAAGCTGGCCCAGGCCGAGGCCCGCGTGCAGGCGATCGTGGCGCGGGCGGATGGCTCGCTGGGCTTGAAGGATGGGGAGTGAGATGGCGCTGGATTTGGTGAAACAACCCGCCGAGCTGGCCGCCGCCCTGGCCGAGACGGCCCAGCTGGTGGAGGCGCAGCTGGACGCGCTGCTGCCGGTACCCGACACCGCCGAGGCCCGCCTGGTGGAGGCGATGCGCTACGCGGTGCTCAACGGCGGCAAGCGGATGCGCGCTTTTCTCGTCATGGAGACGGCGCGGCTGTTTTCCGTCAACCGTACCTGCGCGGCGCGGGTCGCCGCCTCGGTGGAGATGCTGCACGCCTATTCGCTCGTCCATGACGATCTTCCCGCCATGGATGACGACGATCTGCGCCGGGGCCAGCCCAGCTGTCACCGGAAATTCGACGAGGCGACCGCCATCCTCGCCGGGGACGCGCTCCAGACCCGCGCCTTCGAGGTGCTGGCGGACGAAGACACCCATGCCGATGCCGAGGCGCGGATCGAGCTGGTGTTGGCGCTGGCCCAGGCGGCGGGAATGCGCGGCATGGTCGGCGGCCAGATGATCGATATGGAATCCGAGGGCAAGGAGCTATCCGCTCCCGAGATCACCCGGCTGCAGGCGCTGAAAACCGGGCGGCTCATCCAATACGCCGCCGAGGCGGGGGCGATTCTGGGACGCGCCCCGGTTACGCAGCGCCACGCCATCATTGCCTATGGGCGTGATCTCGGCGCGGCTTTCCAGATCTATGACGACGTGCTGGACGAGACCGACTCCGCCGCCGAGCTGGGCAAGACCGCGGGCAAGGACGCCGCCGCGGGCAAGGCGACGATGGTGCGCATTCTCGGGCTGGAGCGCGCTCGCGACCAGGCGATGCGCCTCGCCGCGCAGGCTGCGGCGCATCTGGACGGGTTCGGGGATCGCGCGGCCCTGCTCCAGGCGCTCGCCCGCTTCACTGTCACCCGCAAGAGCTGAGTCCGCCAGCTTTTAATTGACACGGGCCGGAGGGCCGGGAAAACTCCCTGATCTGCTCAAGGGAGAGGCCCCGCATGAGCCTGCGTTTCCTGCTGGATGACGAATTGATCACGCTGGAGGCGGTGGAGCCCGCCATGACGGTGCTGGAGTGGTTGCGCCTGCGCGCGCGGCGCACCGGCACCAAGGAGGGCTGCGCCGAGGGCGATTGCGGCGCTTGCACCGTGCTGCTGGGAGAGCTGGCGGGCGGGCGCGTTCTCTGGCGCGCGGTGAATGCCTGCATCCTTTTTCTGCCGATGCTGGCGGGCCGCGCCTTGCTCACCATCGAGAGCCTGGGCGGGACGCATCCGGTGCAGGCGGAGCTGGCGGCGCGGCATGGCTCGCAATGCGGCTTCTGCACGCCGGGCATCGTCATGTCGCTCTATGCCCGCTCCATCGGCGGGCTCGGCGCGGGGCAGAGCGTGGAGGATGCCCTGGCGGGTAATCTCTGCCGCTGCACCGGGTATGGGCCGATTCTCGCCACCGCCCGCGCTCTTGCCACCCATCCGCGCGATGACACCTCCACCCTCGCCGCCCTGCGGGCGCTGGCGGCGGATCCGGGGCCAAAAGAGATCCGCCATGGCGCCTCTCGCGTTTTCCTGCCCGCCAGCGCCGATGAACTCGCCGCCCTCTGCCTCGCCCATCCCAGGGCGCGGCTGGTGGCGGGGGCCACCGATATCGGGCTGTGGGTGACCAAGCATCTGCGGGTGCTGGAGGATGAGGTTATTTTTCTCGGCGGCCTCGGCGATCTGCGCTTTATCGAGGAAACGCCGGAGGCGCTGCGTCTCGGCGCCATGGTGCGCTATGCCGAGGCGCTGCCCGCTTTCACGCGGCTGCACCCGGCGCTGGGGCGGCTGGTCCGCCGCATCGGCGGCGCGCAGATACGCAATGCCGGGACCATCGGCGGCAATATCGCCAATGGCTCGCCGATCGGCGACATGCCGCCCGCCCTCATCGCCCTCGGCGCCACGCTCACCTTGCGCTGGGGCGAGGCGCGGCGCACCCTCGCTTTAGAGGATTTTTTCATCGCCTATGGCGAGCAGGACCGCGCCCCTGGTGAGTTCATCGAGGCGGTCACCATCCCCCGCCCCGGCCCGGAGGATGTCATCTCGATCAGCAAACTCTCCAAGCGCTTCGACAGCGACATCTCCTCCGTCTGCGGGGCGTTCAATCTGCGGGTCGAGGCGGGGCGCATCATCCGCGCCCGCATCGCCTTTGGCGGCATGGCGGCCACGCCCAGGCGGGCGCGGGCGCTGGAGGCGGCGCTCACCGGCGCGCCGTTTACCGAGGACACGCTCACCGCCGCCGCCCCCCGGCTGCGCGAGGATTTTGCCCCGCTCACTGATCTGCGCGGCAGCGCCGTCTACCGCATGGAGGTGGCGGGTAATCTACTGGCCCGGCTCTGGGCGCAAAGCCAGAACGAGACGGCGGATGTGCGCGAGCTGGCCGATGGCTGACCAGGAAATGCCCGCCCCGGGCGCTGTGACACGGGCGCTTCCCCATGATTCCGCCCGCGCCCATGCCGCCGGCACCGCGCTTTACGTGGATGACGTGCCGCTGGCCGCGAACGCGCTGCACGGGGCGTTCGGCCTTTCCACGCATGCCCATGCCCGGATTCTCGGCATGGATCTGGCCGCGGTGCGCGCCGCCCCTGGCGTGGCGGCGGTGTTCACCGCAGCCGATATTCCCGGCCGCAACGATGTCAGCCCCTTCGCCGGGGATGACCGGCTCTTCGCCGAGGGCGAGACGATCTATCACGGCCAGGCGCTGTTTCTGGTGGTGGCGGAGAGCCACCGCGCCGCCCGCGCCGCCGCCCGGCTGGCCCGGATGGAATACCAGCCCCTGCCGCCGCTGCTCACCACCGCCGAGGCGCTGGCCGCCGGCTCCGTGCTGGAACCCACCCAGCTCATGGGGCGCGGCGATACCGCCGCCGCGCTCGCCGCCGCGCCCCGGCGGGTGTGTGGCGAACTCGAAATCGGCGGTCAGGATCATTTCTACCTGGAAGGGCAGATCGCCCTCGCCACCCCGCAGGAGGAAGGCGGAATGCACGTCCTCTCCTCCACCCAGCACCCGAGCGAGGTGCAGCACATCATCGCGCGCGTGCTGGGCCGCGCCGATGCCGAGGTGACGGTGGAGGTGCGCCGCATGGGCGGCGGCTTCGGCGGTAAAGAGACCCAGGCCGCCTGGTTCGCGGCGGCGGCGGCGCTGGCGGCGGCCAAGACGGGACGGCAGGTCAAGATCCGGCTCGACCGGGACGACGATATGATCATGACCGGCAAGCGGCATGAATTCACCGCCGTCTATGATGCCGGGTTCGACGAGGCTGGCGTGCTTCATGCCGTCTCGCTGGAACTCGCCTCCCGCTGCGGCTGCACCGCCGACCTCTCCCACGCCATCAACGATAGGGCGATGTTTCACGCCGATAATTGCTATTTTTACCCGGCGGTCAGCATCGTCTCCCACCGCGCCCGCACCCATACCGTCTCCGCCACCGCTTTTCGTGGTTTCGGTGGGCCGCAGGGCATGCTGGCGGCGGAGCGGATGATCGACCATGTCGCCCATGAATTGGGGCTGGATCCGCTGGAGGTGCGCCGCCGCAATTTCTACGCTCCCGGGCGGGACATGACGCCCTATGCGATGCGGGTCACCGACAATATCGCGCCCGAGCTCGTCGCGGAGCTGGCCCGCTCCAGCGATTACGAGGGCCGGCGCGCGGCGGTGGCGGAGTGGAACCGCGCCCGGCGCGTCATCAAAAAGGGCATCGCCCTCACCCCTGTCAAATTCGGCATCAGCTTCACCACCACCCATCTCAACCAGGGCGGCGCGCTGGTGCATGTCTATACGGACGGCTCCATCCTCCTCAATCATGGCGGCACGGAGATGGGGCAGGGGCTGATGATCAAGGTGGCGCAGGTGGTGGCGGATGTATTCGCCGTGCCGGTGGAAACCGTGCGCGTTTGCGCCACCCGCACGGATAAGGTCCCCAACACATCGGCCACGGCGGCCTCCTCCGGCACCGATATCAATGGCATGGCCGCCTATAACGCGGCGGAAGCCATCCGCCAGCGCCTCGTCGCCTTCGCCTCCCGCCAGTTCTCGGTGCCGGAGGAGGCGGTGCGCTTCACCCCGGCGGGGGTGTGGGCGGGGGCGGAGCGGGTCGATTTCACGGAGCTTTGCCGGCTCGCCTATTTCAACCGCGTGTCCCTCTCCGCCAATGGCTTCTACGCCACGCCGGAGATCCATTACGACCGCAAGACCCATACGGGCCGCCCTTTCTTCTATTTCGCCTATGGCGCGGCGGTTTCGGAGGTCGCCATCGATACCTTGACCGGCGAGCATAAGGTGCTGGCGGTGGATATCCTCCACGATGCGGGCCGCTCGCTGAACCCGGCGATCGATCTCGGCCAGGTGGAGGGCGGCTTTGTTCAAGGCATGGGCTGGCTCACCACCGAGGAGTTGGTCTTCGACGCTGCGGGCCGCCTGCTCACCCACGCGCCCTCGACCTATAAAATCCCCACCGCGTCGGACCGCCCGGCACGGATGGAAATCAGGCTCTGGGCGGCGGGCCGCAACCCGTCCCCCACCATTCACCGCTCCAAGGCGGTGGGCGAGCCGCCGCTGATGCTGGCCAACTCGGTGTTCTGCGCCCTCACCGCCGCGGTGGCCGCCGCGGTGCCGGGGGCGGGTTTTCCCCGGCTCGACGCTCCCGCGACGCCGGAGCGGATTCTTGCCGCCATAGCCGAGCTGAAAGCCCGGCATGGGTGAGGACTGGCGGGAGTCGGCGCGCGTGGCGCTCGCGCGCGGTCCGGCGGCACTGGTCAGCGTGCTAGCCACGGAGGGTTCGGCCCCGCGCGAGGCGGGGGCGCGCATGGTCATCTCCCCTACGGAAAGCTGGGGCAGCATTGGTGGCGGCAATCTTGAATTCACCGCCATCGCCCAGGCGCGCGCCGCGCTTACCCGCCCGCCGGGAAGCTGGGCGGTGCAGGATTACCCGCTGGGACCCCTGCTCGGCCAATGCTGCGGCGGGCGGGTGCGGCTGCTGATCGAGCATCTCGACCCCGCGGCCTGCGGCTTTCTGGCGGAGCCTGCCGGTGAGAGCCTGATCACCGAGTTGGAGGAACACCGCGTCCATCGCGCCTATGGCGTGGGTCAGGCCGCCTATTTGCCCTCCGCCCGCGGCGACAAGCCGGGGGCGGGCGCGCGGTTTATCGAGTCCCTGGCGGCGCCCGCCCCACCGGTGCTGCTCTGCGGCGGCGGTCATGTCGGCCAGGCCATCGCCCGCGCCCTGGAAGGTTTGCCCTTCGCCCTCCATTGGCTGGACAGCCGGGCCGATCTGCCCGCCGCGCCGGGCCTGCGCCATTGCCCGCCCGAGGAGATGGCGGCGCGGCTGGCCAACGCCCCGGCGGAGACGGTGGCGCTGATTTTAACCCATGATCACGGGCTGGATTACCGCCTCGTCGCCGCCGCTCTGGGGGGAGCGGCGGGCTTCGTCGGCCTCATCGGCTCCGCCACCAAGCGGGCGCGGTTTCTCACCCGGCTGCGGGCGGAGGGGTTGGATAGTTCCCGTCTTGTCTGTCCCATCGGCTTGCCGGGCATCTCGGGCAAGGAACCCGCCATCATTGCCGTCGCGGTGGCGGCACAGCTTCTCGGCCTCCGATCAGCCACCAGTTTTTCAAAAGCCGGGCCAGAATTAGATAAGCGTTAATCGTTGTCTTTATCCGCACATTTTTGCGAAGATGCGGTAATCAGCGGGTAGATCAGTCCAAATCCAGAGGAACATGCAAGAGCAGCCGAGGGCTGCCGCCAAGAAAAGCCGGGAACGCCTCCGCTAACCTTGTTTCAAGTCTAATATTGTCCGCTTGGGAGGAAAAATGCTGTTTCACCTTTATATCGAGATCAATCTGCCGCCCGATATGCCAGAGGAGAAGGCCAACGATCTGCGAGCGCGGGAGACGGCGCAGGTCCAGCAATATCAGCGGGAGGGCAAATGGCCGCAAATGTGGCGCGTGGCGGGGCGCTATGCCAATATCTCGATCGTTGATTGCGCGGATGCCGACGAATTGCACCGCCTGGTCTCCGCGTTGCCGCTCTTTCCATACATTACTACCACGGTCACGCCGCTCGCCCGGCATCCGGCCCGGCTCTGAAGCCAGGCCGGGCCCTGCTGCCCCGCGGACGGCGCGGGTTGCGCCCCGCCCGGCGCCCCTTTATCAGCGGCGCCATCATCTTGCATAGGACGACATGGCCCGGCAGAAAAAAGGCCGCAAACTCGACGGCTGGATCATTCTCGATAAGCCGCAAGGCATCACCAGTACCCAGGCTCTGAACAAGGTCAAGCGCGCCCTCGACGCGCAGAAAGCCGGGCATGGTGGCACGCTCGACCCGTTGGCCACCGGCGTTCTGCCGCTCGCCTTCGGCGCGGCGACCAAAACCGTGCCCTATGTGATGGACAGTACCAAGATCTATCATTTCACCCTCAAATTCGGCGAGGCTCGGGATACGGACGACGCCGAGGGCGATGTCATCGCCACCTCTGACATCCGGCCCGGCGATGCCGAAATTCTCGCCGCGCTGCCCCGCTTCACCGGCCGCATCATGCAGGTGCCGCCGGTTTTCTCCGCCCTTAAGGTAGAGGGCGAGCGCGCCTATGATCTGGCGCGCGAGGGCCGCCCGCCGGAATTGCCACCCCGGCCAGCCCAGGTGGACCGCTTCACGCTGATCGCGAGGCCGGACGCGGATCACGCCGTCTTCGAGGTGCGGTCCGGTAAAGGGGTTTACATGCGCGCTCTGGCCCGTGACCTCGCGCGTGCCTGCGGTACGGTCGGGCATATCGCGGCCCTGCGCCGGCTGCGGGTGGGGCCGTTCCGGGAAAACATGGCCCATCCCCTGGACTTTTTCCTGGATCCGGCGCAGAACCCCGCCACTCTTGCCGAAACCCTGCTGCCGCTCGAGACCGCGCTGGACGACATCCCGGCACTGGCCCTGAGCCAAGCGGAGTTTTTTGCCCTTTCGCAAGGCCAAGCACTTAGCTTGGTCGAGCTGATGGGGCGGATTCCGGATGCCGCCAACCCCGATGAGGGGCTGGTGCGCGTGATGGCGGCGGGGCGCGTGAAGGCCATGGCCCGGCTCTCCGAGGGTTGGCTGAAGCCCGAGCGCTTGTTTTAACCGTTTTGACAAGGAACATCCCGATGTCGATCACCCCAGAGCGCCGCGCGGAGCTCATCAAGGACTACGCGACCGCGGCCAACGATACCGGCTCCCCCGAGGTGCAGGTGGCCCTGCTCTCCGAGCGCATCTCCAATCTCACCGAACATCTCAAGACCCACGCCAAGGATTATCATTCCCGCCGTGGCCTGCTGGTGCTGGTCGGTCAGCGCCGCTCGCTGCTCGACTATCTGAAGCGCAAGAACGTGAAGCGCTATCAGGATCTCATCGGGCGGCTCAACCTCCGCCGCTGAACTGTGCGGCCGCCAGCCCCACGGTTGGCGGCGCGCCCGGTTTCATTCCGGCAGGCGCAGATGAAACGCCTTGGGCCGGGTCAGCGTCTCGTATCCCCAGCGGGAGAGGGTGTAGCCCCGCCCGCTATCCTTCACACCCACCCAGGGCAAAGCGGGGTCCAACGCGTCGCAACGGTTGAGAAACACGGTCCCGGTCTCGATCTGCTCGCCCAGCGTCTCCGCCGCCTCGGCGTCACGGGTGAAAATGGCGGCTGTCAGCCCGTAAGGCGTGTCGTTCATCAGCCGCAGCGCCTCGGCGTCGGAGCGTACCTTCATGACCCCGACGATGGGGCCGAACGTCTCCTCCGTCATCACCCGCATCGAATGATTGACATCGACCAGAATTTGCGGCGCCACATAGGTGCTGCCGGGGCGGTCGAGCTCGAACCGGCTGGTATCCACCAGCGTGCGCGCCCCCTCAGCCACGGCTTCCGCCACCTGGCCGCGAATGAACTCCGCCGCCCGGGTATTCACCACCGGGCCAAGATTGGTGTCCTGGCGGGTGGGATCGCCCAGCCGGTAGCCATTCGCCATCGCTACCGCGCGCTCGATGAACTCATCGTAAACCGCCTCGTGCAGATAAAGCCGCTCGATTCCGCAACAGCATTGGCCGGAATTGAAGAAGGCCCCGTCGATCAAATTCTCCACCGCGAAGGCCACATCGGCATCGGCGCGGACATAGCCGGGGTCCTTGCCCCCCAGTTCCAGCCCCACGGAGATGAATCGCTCGGCAGCGGCGCGCTGCACCTTGTGCCCAGTGGCGACGGAACCGGTGAAGGCGACATGATTCACCCGTGAATCGCGGATCAAGCCCTCGGCATCCTCATGGGTCAAATGCAGCACCTGGAACACGCCTTTGGGCAGCCCCGCCTCCGCGAAGCATTCGGCGAAGCGCTCCGCCACCAAGGGCGTCTGAGGCGAGTGTTTGAGCACCACGGCATTGCCCGCCATGATCGCCGGGATCACCGAATTGACCGTGGTCAGAATGGGATAATTCCAAGGGGCTATGACATAGACCACCCCCAGCGGCTCGCGCTTGATGTAGCGCTTGAAGCCGGGCTTGGGTCCGGGGTCGTGGCTGGCCAGGCCGGCCTCCGCCTCGTCGATCATGAAGCGGGCGCGTTCCACCCCGGTGCGCGCCTCGTTCGGCGCCTGGGCGATGGGCCGGCCCATCTGCCAGCAAATTTCAAGGCCGATTTCGTGGGCGCGCGCCAGCAGCGCGTCGCAGAATTTATGCGCGATGGCGGCGCGCTCGGCGAGGCTGGTGCTCTTCCATATCGCCTGCGCCGCCCGCGCGCGGTCCAGCGTCGCGGAGATGACCGCCGGGCTGGCATAAGGCCGTTCGACATAGATGCTGCCATCCACCGGAGAAATCGTCTGTTGTAGGTTCATTTTTTTCCGTCTCTTAAAAAAACATGGATCCAGAATTCATGCCCCATATAGCATAGCCCGGCGAAGCTGGCCGGGGCCAGAAAGTACATCACCCGGAACAGCAGGATGGCGCCCAGCGCGTCGGAGGCAGAGAGGTAGTCCGAAAAGCCGAGTAGCAACACGGAATCGAACACGCCTACCCCGCCCGGCAGGCCGGAGGCCGACCCGGCCATGAAGGCCCCGGCGTAAAGGCTGAGCGTGACGGGGTAGGAGAGGCCAGGGGCGGGCGGCAGCACCGTATGAAGTATGGCGCAGGAGCAGGCGATGTCCAGGCAGGAGAGAATGGTCTGCGCCACGGCGATGCGCGGTCCCGGCAGGGCGATGCGCCGCCCGAAGATCCTGACCGAATCGAACCGCCTCGCCAGCCCGACATAGGCCGCCGGCACGGCCAGCAACAGCGCGCCGGCCAGCCGCAGCAAGGGCGGCGCCATATCGCCCGGCAGCGGCACGGCTCCAGGGTCGGCCAGCAGCAGCGCGCCGAGCAGAGTGGCGATGCCAAGTGAGAAGCTGGACCCCGATAGGGCGACGATCCGCCCCAACCCGGCGGGGGGCACGCCCCAATGAGAATAGAAGCGCAGGCGGATGGCCGCCGCGCTCAGCGCCGTGGCGCCTAACACGTGGCTCAGCGCGTAGGCGCAAAAAGAAGCGAGGCCGACGCGGTAAAACGGCAAAGGCGGACACTCTCCCGTACGGCGCGCGAATTTTACCCCGGGCAGATCATAGGCCGCCATGATGCAGAAGGAGACGGTGAGCAGCCCCAGCGCCCGCAGCACGTCCGGGACGGGCGTGGCGGCGAAGGCGGCGAAGACGTCTCCCAGGCTGGTATTTCTGAGAAACCCGCGCAACCCGAGGCCGATGCCCGCCAGCAGCAGCAGGCCCAGAGCCGGAGGCAGAAATTTGGTGAGCCGGCGCAAGCCTTCAGGCCGCCGTCTCCACCCGGGCAAGGCTGGCTTCGATCAGCGCGATGGTCCGCTCCACCCCGTAGAGGGCGATGAACCCGCCGAAGCGCGGCCCTTCCGGCGTGCCGAGCAGCACCTGGTACAGGCAGTCGAACCAAGCTTTGAGGGGCTGGAAGGGATGACGCTTGCCCACGGCGTAAACCAGATTCTGCAACCGCTCCGCCTCGGTCGCGCCAGGGTGCTGGGATTGTTCCCCGGCTTTCAGGCTGCGGGCGAGATCCTCCAGCGCCGCTCGCTCCACCTCCGTCGGGGAGCGGTAGCGGCGCTTCGGCGCCACGAAATCCCGGTTATAGGCGATGGCGTGATGCACGAGTTCGGCCAGAAAAGGGTAGGTCTCGGCATTCGCCCCCGGTATATAGGCGCGGATGAAGCCCCAGAGCATCTCCGGATTGTCGGCATTGCTCACCGAGGCGAGGTTGAGCAGCATGGTGAAGCTGATGGGTGAACCCCCATGCTCGGGCAGCTTGCCGGCATGGATATGCCAGGCCGGGTTGGCGTGCGGGTCAGCCGCTATGGGCAGCGCCGCGACATTGGCGATGTATTCATCCGTGGCGCGGGGAATCACGTCGAAGAACAGGCGCTTGGCGCGCTGCGGCGCGTGATACATGAACTGGGCGAGGCTCTCCTTGGGCGCGTAGATCAGCCATTGCTCGATCGAGAGGCCGTTGCCCTTGGATTTGGAGATTTTCTGCCCTTTCTCGTCAAGGAATAATTCATAGGTGAAGGTGACCGGCGGCTCCTTGCCCAGCGCCCGGCAAATGGCGGAGGACAGTTTGACGCTCTCGATGAGATCTTTGCCGGACATCTCATAATCCACATCCAGCGCGTACCAGCGCATCGCCCAATCCGCCTTCCATTGCAGCTTGGCCTGGCCGCCGAGCACGGAGGTCTCGAAGCGCACGCCAGTCTCTGGATCGCGCCAGAACACCGTGCCGTGATCTGGGTCCACCTTTTCGATGGGAACCTGCATCACGACCCCGGTGCGGGGATGGATGGGCAGAATGGGCGAATAGGTCGCCCGCCTTTCATCGCCCAGAGTGGGCAGGATGATGCGGGTAATCTGGTCGTGATGGCGCAGCACGTGCAGCAGCGCGTCGTCGAACCGGCCCGAGGCGTAATAATCGTTGGCGGAGGCGAACTCGAACTCGAAGCCGAAAGCCCGCAGGAACTCCTGGAGCATGTTGTTATTATGCGCCCCGAAACTCTCGAATTTTCCGAACGGGTCGGGGATGCGGGTCAGCGGCTTGCCGAGATGCTGGCGCAGCATCTCCTTGTTTGGCACGTTGTCCGGCACTTTGCGCAGCCCATCCATATCGTCCGAGAAGGCGATGAGGCGGGATTTCATGCCTGTCAGTTCGGAGAAGGCGTGGCGCACCCAGCTCGTCCGCGCCACCTCGCCGAAGGTGCCGATATGCGGCAAGCCGGAGGGGCCGTAGCCCGTTTCGAATAGCGCCTCCGTCTTGCCCTTCTGCCTCAAGCGCTCGGCGATGCGTTCGGCTTCACGGAAGGGCCAGCTCGGCTGGGGGGATGCCATCTCATTCATGATGAGCCTGCTCTAGAACCGGATTTTCGCCTCTGCAACCACCGCTCACTGGGGGAATGACAAGGCTTTAATCCAATCTCAAGCCCTTTCGATCTTGGCATCTCCCGCAGGCCCCCCAGTTTTTGAGTAGACCACCGGACCATCGTGCCGGAACAGACCAAAAAGGAGAAACCCTCATGCGTTCCATTTGGATGGCTTCGGCCGCCGCTTTGTTCATGACAACGGGCCTCGCCTGCGCCCAGACCAGCACCACCTCGCCCTCGCCGGACGGCTCAGTGGCCGCGCCGAGCGAGACCCCGCCGGGCGGCGCGCCTGGCGCTACCGCGCCTTCTTCTCAAGGCACCGCTGGGTCTGGAATGAGCGGCGGGACGGGCATGGATAACGGCTCCGGCCAAGCTGGCAGCACGGGCACGGGGATGAGCGGCGGCACGAGTTCAGGGATGAGCGGCAGCACCGGCTCGGGTATGAATGGCAGCACCGGCTCAGGCATGAACGGCAGCACCGGCTCGGGCATGAACGGCAGCACCGGCTCGGGTATGAACGGCGCCGGCTCGGGGATGAATGGCGCCGGCTCGGGGATGAATGGCGGGTCAGGTATGGGCAGCGGTGGCGCCACCGGTTCGGGCGGCGCGGCCAGCGGGATGGGGACCGGCTCATCCGGAATGGGTTCAGGCGCCGCGGGGCCCCAATCCTCCAACGCTCATCCCTGGCATCGTATGGGCGGTAGCCATGCCCTGCCTGAGAATGCGAGCGCCACCGCTTATCTCGATATCGCCAAAAGCGCGATCTCCGCGCATAATTACAGCCAGGCTGAGGAAGCCCTCTCCCGGGCTGAAACGCGCTTGTTAACCCGGGCGGTGGACCAGTCCAACCCATCGCCAGTGGATAACTCTCCTGCGGTTACCTCCATCCAGCAGGCCCGCGCCGCCCTCCGCGCCCATGATAGCGCGAACGCGCTCCAAGCCACCGAGTCCGCTTTGCAGCAAGCGAGCGCCGGCGGCGACAGCAATGGGATGAGCAGCGGAATGAACGGCGGGATGAATACGAATCAGGGCGGTTCCGCCTCTCATCCCGGTTCCATGCGTTATCCCAACGGGTCTTCCGGGGCCGCTGTTCCTCCCGCCACCTGAGCGGCACGGGCGCCGCAAGGCGCCCATGCTTCTCCATCAGCGTTTTGTCCTCGCTTTCGCGGCGCAATATAGCTATGGAGGGGCCAATTCAGCTTTCGAGCATCCGGCCAGTCCGGCGCGCCCATGGCGTGCCGGTTTGGCCGGTTTGCTCTTTCCGATAGGTAGTTCCGATGTCCGCGCCGAAGATCCGCAATATCGCCATCATCGCCCATGTCGACCATGGCAAAACCACGCTTACCGACCAGCTGCTCAAACAATCTGGCGCGCTCGCCGCGCATCAGGCCGTGGCCGAGCGTGCGCTCGACCGCAATGATCTGGAAAAGGAGCGCGGCATCACCATTCTCGCCAAGGTCGCCTCGGTGGTATGGAAGGATGTGCGGATCAACATCGTGGACACGCCCGGCCACGCCGATTTCGGCGGCGAGGTGGAGCGCATTCTCTCGATGGTGGATGGCGCGGTGCTGCTGGTGGACGCTGCCGAGGGCGTGCTGCCCCAGACCAAATTCGTGCTGGGCAAGGCGCTGGCGCGCGGCTTGAAGCCGATGGTCGTCGTCAACAAGATCGATCGGGGCGACGCCCGCCCGGACGACGTGCATAACGAGATTTTCGATCTTTTCGCCGCCCTCGGCGCCAATGAGGAGCAGCTTGACTTTCCCACACTGTTCGCCTCCGGCCGCCAGGGCTGGGCGGTAGCCGACCTCGACGAGCCGCGCGAGAGCCTCGCTCCGCTTTTCGACCTCATCCTCTCCCATGTTCCCGCGCCGGCGCTGGATAGCGAGGCGCCTTTCGCCATGGTCGCCTCCATCCTTGAATCCGACACATTCTTGGGCCGCGTACTCACCGGTCGGGTGGAGCAGGGCCGCGCCACGATCAACATGCCGGTCAAGGTTTTGAGCCTGGACGGCAAGACGGTGGAGACGGGCCGGCTGACCAAGCTGCTCTCCTTCCGCGGCCTGGAGCGCGTGCCGGTGGAGGAAGTTCAGGCAGGCGACATTGTCGCCGTCGCCGGGCTCTCGGAGGCGACCATTCCCTACACCATATGCGCGCCGGAGGTGGCGGCGCCCCTTGCCGCCGCGCCGATCGATCCGCCCACTCTCTCGATGACCTTCCGCATCAATGACGGTCCGCTCGGCGGCCGCGAGGGCAAAAAGGTCACCTCACGCCAGATCCGCGACCGGCTTTTCGCCGAGACGGAGGGCAATGTCGCCATTCAGGTCACCGCCTCCACCGAGACCGATGCTTTCGAGGTCTCCGGGCGCGGCGAATTGCAGCTCGGCGTGCTGATCGAGACGATGCGCCGGGAGGGATTCGAGCTGACGATCGGTCGCCCCCGCGTTCTCACTCGTATCAACGAGGAGACGGGAGAGAGGGAGGAGCCTTACGAAGAGGTGCTCATTGACGTCGATGAGCCTTATGCCGGAGCGGTCGTGGACAAGATGAGCCGCCGCAAGGGCGAACTCGTCGATATCCGCCCCTCCGGCGGAGATAAGCAGCGGCTCACCTTCCGCATCCCCTCGCGCGGTCTCATTGGCTATCATGGCGAGTTTTTGACCGATACGCGCGGCACAGGGGTTATGAACCGCCTCTTCGCCGGGTACGGCCCCTGGAAAGGCCGCATCGAGGGCCGGCGCAACGGCGCGCTTATTTCCTCCGAGGATGGGGAGGCGGTGCAATACGCCTTGTTCTACCTGCAGGAGCGCGGCACCCTCTTCGTCAATCCTGGCGATAAGGTTTATGTCGGCATGATCCTGGGCGAGCACAGCCGGGAAAACGATCTCGACGTGAATCCGGTCAAAGAGAAGAAGCTCACCAATATCCGCGCTGCCGGCAAGGACGAGGCGCTGTTGCTCACGCCGCCGCGCCGGATGTCGCTGGAGCAGGCCATCGCCTATATCGAGGATGACGAGCTGGTGGAGGTGACGCCTTCCGCCGTTCGGCTACGCAAACGCTATCTTGACCCGCATGAGCGCAAAAAGGCCGAGCGCCGCGCCGACGACGCGGCCTGACGGGCTGGTCCCGGCCGGGCCTTCATGATACCCCTCCCCGAGGAAGGGTGGCGTTTGGATATTCCCGGGTTAGAGACCGAAATCGAGATTATCCGGCAAAGCGGTCTGTTTTTGCCGGAATGGTATCTCTCCCAATATCCGGAGGCGGCGGGGGGGGACCCTGTCGCCCATTTCTGCGCTTTGGGCTGGCGGCAGGGTGCGCGCCCCAACCCCTATTTCGACCCGCAATGGTATCTTACCCGTTACCCGGATGTGGCGGAAAATGGCGGCAATCCGCTTTTGCATTACATCACGGCCGGCGAGGCGGAGGGCCGCGACCCAGGCCCTTATTTCTTCGCCGCCTGGTACCGGGAAACCTATGGCCTTCCTCCCGGAGCCTCCGTGCTTCATCATTTTCTGCCCCGCCGTACCTCGGGCCAGGTCAGCCCGGTACCGCTGTTCGACGCTGCCTGGTATCTCGACCAGAACCGTGACGTGGCCGAGGGCGGCGCCGATCCGTTCGAGCATTTCCTGGCCTTCGGCGTGGCGGAAGAGCGCGATCCCTCGCCGGAATTTGACATCAAGTTCTATCTCGGCCGGTACGGCAAATATCTACGCGGCCAGAATCCATTGCTGCACTACCTCGCTAACATCGAGAGCGGGGTTTTTCTCCCCCGCCGTCCGGAGCAGGAGGGGCTGATCCCCGCCGCGGTGCGCCGTTCCACCCGCCCGGCGCCGTTTTTCGAGGAATTCAGCCCGGCGCCTGCCCATTCCGCCCGTCGCGCCCGCCTACTCGCGTTTTATCTGCCGCAATTCCACCGCGTCGCCGAAAACGACGCCTGGTGGGGCAAGGGCTTCACTGACTGGACCAATCTCAGCCGCGCCATGCCGCGTTTCGTCGGCCATGTGCAGCCGCGCATCCCGCGCGATCTCGGCCATTATTCGCTGGACGATCCCACCACTTTGCGCCGCCAGGTGGAGATGGCCAAGGCGGCGGGCCTCTCAGGCTTCGTCTTCTATTATTATTGGTTCAACCGCCACCGGCTGCTGGAAAAGCCGCTGGAGCAATTCCTGGCGGATTCCTCTTTGGATATCTCCTTCTGCGCGATGTGGGCCAATGAGAACTGGACCCGCCGCTGGGACGGGATGGAGCGGGAGGTGCTCATCGCCCAGGAATACCGGGAGGAGGACGACGAGGCGCTGCTGGCGAGCTTCGCCCGGCTCTTCGCCGATCCGCGCTATATCCGTATCGAGACCCGGCCGCTTTTGATGATCTACCGCGCCGGGCTGATCCCGGACGCGCTGGCGCGCATCCGCAAATGGCGAATTTTGTTCGAGCGTAACCATGGCGAGCGGCCGCTCTTGGTCATGGCCCAGAGCATGGGCGATGATTACGATCCCACGCCTTACGGCCTGGATGGCGCGGTCGAATTTCCCCCCCATAAGCTGAGCCAGGCCACGTCCCGCATCAACGACACGCTCGACCTGCTCGACCCGGATTTCTCGGCAACGGTGCATGATTATCAGACCCTGGCGGAGACGTCACTCGCCCTGCCGGTGCCGGACTATCCGTTGATCAAGACCATCGTGCCGGGCTGGGACAATGATCCCCGCCGCGAGGGCAGGGGACTCGCCTTGCACAACGTCACCCCGGCCAAGTACCAGGCATGGCTGGAGCGGCTCATCGCTTATACCGCCGACCATCCTTTCTATGGCCAGAAGCTCATCTGCGTGAACGCCTGGAACGAATGGGCGGAGGGCGCCTTCCTTGAGCCGGACGTTCATGCCGGCGCGGCCTTTCTCAACGCCACGGCGCGGGCGGTGTGCGAGCGTGAGGCGGGCGACCTCACCGCCGGGATATTGCTGGTGGGGCACGACGCCCAGGCCCATGGCGCCCAGCTTTTGCTGCTCCACATCGCCCGCCAGCTCAAGCGCCAATGGGGTATCAAAATCCACCTGCTCCTGCTGGGGGTGGGGCCGTTGCTTGGGCGTTATTATGAGGTGGCGGATGTCACCGTCGCCTATGACAAAACCCTCATCGGCCATCATATCAACCAGTACCGGATGATGGGCATCCGCCACGCCATCGTCAATTCCGCCGCCTCGGCGCGGGTGGTCCCATGGGCGGAGGCGCGTAATATCGAATCCGTGCTGCTGATCCATGAGCTGCCGCAATTGCTGAAGGAATATAATCTCGAAATCCAGGCGCGGCTGGGCGGCGCGGCGGCGCGACGGCTGATCTTCTCCTCGGCCTATGCGGCGGACAAATTCCGGGCCGCCGTGGGGCTGGATGGCGGCAACGAGACCGTGCTGCCCCAGGGCAATTACCAGCGCATCGGCTTCGATCCGCTGGCCCGCGCCCGCATCCGCGCCGGGCTGGGCTTGGCGGATTCGGATTTTTTCATCCTGGGCGCCGGGTTCGGCCATATCCGGAAGGGGTTCGACCTGTTTCTTCAACTCGCCCGCCGGCTGGGCGCGCGCCGCGCCGATGTGCATTTCCTCTGGGCGGGGGATATCGAATCCAAGCTGAAAACCTATCTCGAACCGGAGATGGCGGCCCTCGCCCGCGCCGGCCGCTTCACCCATATCCCCTTCACCGAGCAGGTGGGGGGGTATTTTTCCGCCGCCGATGTGCTGGCCCTCACCTCGCGCGAGGACCCGATGCCGACGGTGGTAATGGAGGCGCTGGCCTGCGGCATGCCTTGCACCGCCTTCGGTGAAAGCGGCGGCGTGCCGGAATTGCTGGGTGCGGTGGGTGGTGGCTATGTCGCGCGTCCTGGCGATCTCGATGATTACCAGGCCGGGCTGGAAGCGCTGCTCGACCATGACCAGCTGAAAGCCCTGCGTCCGCGCCTGATGCATGTGGCCGAGCGCCGGTTCGATTTCGCCGTCTATGTGGATGAGTTGCTGCGCCTGGCCGCGCCGGGTCTATGCCGGATCAGCGCCGTCGTGCTCAATTTCAATTACGCGGCTCATCTGCCGGAGCGGCTGGAAAGCATCTTCGCCCAGACCTACCCCATTCAGGAAATCATCCTGTTGGACGACGCCTCCACCGATGACAGCCTCGCCACCGCGGAGGCCGTGGCGGCGCGGGCGGAGCGGGAGGTGAAAATCCTCGCCAACCGGCGCAATTCCGGCTCGGTCTTCGCCCAATGGCGGCGCGCGGCGATGGCGGCGCGGGGCGATTATATCTGGCTGTGCGAGGCGGATGACGCCGCCCATCCCACCTTGCTGGCCCGTCTGGTCGAGGCGATGGAGCGGGCGGGAGACGCGCTCTGCGCCTTTTCCGACAGCCGCGCGGTGGATGCGGCGGGGCGCGAGCTTATGCCCAGCTACCAAAGTTATTATTTTCAATCCGGTATCCGTGATCTCGCGGCCTCGGCCAGTTGGGAAGCCTTCGCCTTCGCAGAAAAATTCCTGGCCGTGCGCAACCTCATCCCCAATGTCAGCGCCGTGCTCTGGCGGCGGGAGGCGCTGCTCAAAGCCCTCGCCGGGGTGCCGGATCTGGAAGAGTGGAAGCTCGCCGGGGATTGGCGGCTCTATCTGGCGGCGCTTACTGGCCAGGAGGGCCGGGTGGCTTACGAGGCGGCGCCGCTCAACACCCATCGGCGGCATGAGGCGGGGGTGACGGCGCGGCTGGACCCGGCGGCGCATTTGGCGGAAATCGCCCGGCTGCACGCAATCGCCGCCACCGCGCTGGGGTTGGACGAAGCGGCACAGGCTGCCCAGCGGGCCTATCGCGCCGAACTCAAGGCCCAGTTCGCACGCGCAAAAAATAAACCCGCCGCTCCGGTTGCCAGACGCCGAAAGGTCTGATTTTACTAGCCCGGATCGAACTGGCGAGCGGAGCACGTATGCGGATATTCCTTACCGGCGGCTGCGGTTTCATCGGCTCCGCCGTGGTCAGGCGGGCGATCCGCGACGGGCACGAGATCATCAATCTCGATAAGATGACCTATGCCGCCTCGGAGGACGCCTTGGAGGAGGCGCTGCACCACCCCCATCATACGCTCATCAAGGCGGATATCTGCGATCTGCCCGCCATGCGCGCCGCCTTCTCCCAGCATCAGCCTGACGCGGTGATGCATCTCGCCGCCGAGAGCCATGTCGACCGCTCGATCGACGGTCCCGCCGCCTTCGTTCATACCAATGTCACCGGCACCTTCATCATGCTGGAGGCGGCGCGGGAGTATTTCGCCACCCTCTCCGGCGAAAAAAAGGAGCGGTTCCGTTTCCATCACATTTCCACCGATGAGGTGTTCGGCGCGCTGGCGGATGATGACCCACCCTTCGACCAGCATACGCCCTACGACCCGCGCAGCCCCTATTCCGCCTCCAAGGCCGCCTCGGACCATCTCGCCCGCGCCTGGATGCACACTTACGGCCTGCCGGTCATCGTCTCCAACACCACCAATAATTACGGAAAATGGCAGTTTCCGGAGAAGCTGATCCCGCTGATGCTGATCAACGCCATCGAGGAAAAACCGTTGCCGGTTTATGGCGACGGGCGCAACACCCGCGATTGGCTGTACGTGGACGACCATGCCGAGGCGCTGCTGAAAGTGGTGGCGGAGGGCGCGCCCGGCGCCACCTATTGCATCGGCGCCCGCCAGCCCCGCCGCAATATCGAGGTGGTGCGGGCGATCTGCGCGCTGGTCGACCAGCGCCTGCCCAGCCCGGAGGGAGCGCGCGAGCGGCTCATCACCTATGTGGCGGACCGTCCGGGCCATGACCACCGCTATGAGATCGACCCCTCCGGGGCCGAGGGCGCCCTGGCCTGGAAGGCGGCTCATGATTTCGAGCGCGGGCTGGCGGAAACCATCGGCTGGTATCTCGACCATCGCCCCTGGTGGGAGGCCATCCGCGCCCGCCGGTACGCGGGCCAGCGCCTGGGAGCGGCGGCGTGATCCGCAAGGGCATCATCCTCGCCGGCGGTTCCGGCACAAGGCTGCATCCCATCACCCAGGCCACCTCCAAGCAGCTTCTCCCCGTCTTTGACAAGCCGATGATTTATTACCCGCTCTGCACGCTGATGCTGGCGGGCATCCGCGAGGTGCTGATCATTTCGACCCCACAGGATCTGCCACAATTTCAGCGCCTGTTTCATGATGGCGCGCATCTGGGCATCCGCATCACCTATGCCGAGCAGCCGAGCCCGGACGGGCTCGCCCAGGCCTTCCTCATCGGCGAGGAATGGATCGACGGTGAGGCCTGCGCCCTTGCTCTCGGCGACAATCTCATCCATGGCGATCATCTTTCCACCCTGCTGCGCGCCGCCGGAGCGCGGCCTGAGGGTGCCACCGTCTTCGCCTATCAGGTGCGCGACCCGGAACGCTACGGTGTCGTCTCCTTCGACGCCGATGGCAAGGTGCTGGATATCGTCGAGAAACCTGAAAACCCGCGCTCCCATTGGGCCGTCACCGGGCTCTATTTCTACGATGCGCGGGTGACTGAATTCGCCCGGCGGGTGAAGCCCTCGGCGCGAGGCGAACTCGAGATCACCGACCTCAACAACATGTATCTGCATGAGGGCACGCTGAAGGTGGAGCGGCTGGGGCGCGGCACCGCCTGGCTCGATGCCGGCACGCCGGATTCGCTGCTCCAGGCCGCCACCTTCGTGCAGACCATCCAGGACCGGCAGGGCAATCTGGTCGGCTGCCCCGAGGAGGTCGCCTTCCGCATGGGCTTCATCGAGGCCGATCAGCTGCGCGCCCGCGCCCGGCTCATCGCCAAGACGGAGCTGGGGCGGATCCTTTGCAATATCGCCGATGGGGTGCACCACTGATGAAGCTCGACTCCCTCGCCATCCCCGAGGTCAAGCTGATCACCCCGCCGAAATACGGGGATAGCCGCGGCTTCTTCTCGGAAAGCTGGAGCGCGGCCAAGCTCAGGCCGCTGGGCTTCGACGAGCATTTCGTTCAGGATAATCACAGCCTCTCGGCCCAGAAGGGCACGATTCGCGGCCTGCATTGCCAAATCGCGCCGCATATCCAGGGCAAGCTGGTGCGCGTCATTCGCGGCGCCATCTGGGATGTGGCGGTGGATATCCGCCAGGGGTCTCCGACATTCGGCCAGTGGGTGGCCGCGGAACTTTCCGCCGAGAACTGGGCGCAGCTCTGGATTCCCGGCGGGTTCCTGCACGGATTCTGCACGCTCCTCCCTGATACCGAGGTCATTTACAAAGTCACCGGCGATTATGCCCGCGAGTGTGAGCGGGCGGTGCGCTGGGATGACCCCACCCTGGCCCTGCCCTGGCCGGTGGCGCCGGGTGAGGCGGTGCTTTCAGAGAAGGATGCCGCCGCCCCGCTCTTCGACCCCGGCGAAGCCTGGTTCACCTACCCATGATTCTCGTCACCGGCGCCACCGGCCAGTTGGGCGACGCCCTCAGCCGCCGGCTCGCGGGCCAAGGAGCCGCCTTCATCGCGCTCGCCCGGCCGCAATTCGACTTTCGCAAACCCGAGACCATCACCTCGGCCTTCGCCGCCGCCGCCCCCAGCCTCGTCATCAACGCCGCCGCCTACACGGCGGTGGATAAGGCCGAGACCGACCAGGAGGCGGCGCGCGCGGGCAACCATACCGGCCCGCTCGCCTTGGCTCAGCTCTGCGCCGCGGCTTCCACTCCCTTCATCCATGTTTCCACGGATTACGTATTCGACGGGACCAAGGGCGCGCCCTATCTGGAATCCGACCCCACCTGCCCCACCGGGGTTTATGGCGCCACCAAGCGCGACGGCGAGGAGGCGATTCTCGCTACCAGCGCCCGCGCCATCATCTTGCGCACCGCCTGGGTCTATTCGGCCCATGGCAAGAATTTCGCCCGCACCATGCTGGCCGCCGGGCGGCGGGCGCCGGAATTGCGGGTGGTCGCGGATCAGCGCGGCACTCCCACGGCGGCGGCGGATCTCGCCGATGCCATCCTCGCCATCGCCGCCCGGCTCGCCGCCACCGGCTGGCGGCCCGAATATCGGGGCATTTTCCACGCCACCAGCCAGGGAGAGACCACCTGGCATGGTTTCGCCAGCGCCATCTTCACTGAGGCGGCGCGCCACGGCTATCAGCCCCCACCGGTGCATCCCATCGCCACCGCCGATTGGCCAACACCCACCCGCCGCCCCCCGGATTCCCGCCTGGATTGCGGTAAACTGGCCGAAATCTTCGGTGTCACCCTGCCGGAATGGCGGCAGACGCTTCCCAGCATAGTCACGGCGCTGCTGGCCCAAGAGGGATGAGATTACAAAACCGTAAAACCGTTGCCAGACTTTGCTGGTTTTTTATAATATCTCAACCTTCAGCCCGCACCTCGTAACATGAGGCGTGATCACCCTCGCGCCTCCGGCAACCAAAGAGAGAGCCCCGGCTTGATGAGCGGTCCGGCATCACCCTCCGCGTTTCATTTGGCGGAAAATTCCGGCGCCGCTGTCGCCATTCTCCTTTCCACGTTCAACGGCGAGGCGTTCCTTCCCGCCCAATTGCACAGCCTGCGCGGCCAGACCCATACCAACTGGGTGCTGCATTGGCGTGACGACGGCTCGTCCGACGGCACCTTGCGCATCATGCGGGATTTCGCGGCGCAGATCGGCCCGGAGCGTTGTGTGGAATCCCCTTCCTCCGGCCATCATCTTGGCGCGGCGGCCAGCTTCCTCTCTTTATTGCGGGAAACGGCCGCCGGCCAGATCATCGCCTTCGCGGATCAGGATGATGTCTGGCTGCCGGACAAGCTGCATTGCGCGCTGGCGCGTCTCGCCCTGGCGGGGGAGGCGCCGGCGCTCTATTGCGCCCGCCAGTACCGGGTGGACGCGGAGCTACGCGGCGCGGTGTTATCCGCGTCCTATGCCGGCACGCCAGGCTTTCCCGCCTGCCTTACCCAGAACATCGCCAATGGCAACACAGTGGTGATGAACGCGGCGGCGGCGGCGCTGGTCGCCACCGCCAGGGAGCCGGAGGGCGCGGTGCATGATTGGTGGAGTTATATCGTCGTCTCCGCCTTTGGCGGCCAAGTGATGTTCGATGACCGGCCCCAACTCCTCTACCGGTTGCACAAAGGCAATCTCATCGGGCGGGCGCAGCCGGGGCTGGGCCGGGCGCTGGCGGCATTGCGGCGCGGTCCGGCCGTGTACATAACGATGATGCGTCGCCATGCCGATGCGCTGCATGCTCTCTCCGCCCGGCTCAGCCCTGAGACGCGGCGGGATCTGGCGCTCATCCGCCAGGGGCTGGGCGGCACCCTGGCGGCCCGGCTGCGCGCGCTGCGCTGCCCGCATTTTAAGCGCCGCACCGCACTGGAAAATCTCCTCTTCCGGTGCTGGTTCCTCACCAACCAGCGGTTTCTTCCATCATCCCAGCCCGCCGCAGCCTCGTCCAAGCCGGCGCCCGCCCGGCGCCAGGCGCCAAGCGTGCCGGGCGTCACGCCTCCCTGATATCCTGCCATTCCTCGGTGAAGGGTTTTTTGCGGAAGGTCGCCCAGAAAAAATTCATCGTGTAGCGTAACCCGATGGTGAACACGCCCTCCCCCACCAGCCTGCGGCCGGAGGAGCGCGCGGGCAGGCGGAAGGTGAACTTCACTGTCCCCACTTTGGCGAGGCGGTTGGCCATATCCGTATCTTCTCCGTAAAAAGAAAACCGCAGATCCGGGTTGCCGAGTTTCAGCATCGCCGCGCGTTTGACGACGAAATTTCCGCCCTGGAGCATGGCGCCGATATTGAGAATGTAATGATTGAAGGCGTAGGCAAGCCAGGCCAGCCGGTAATAGGCCGCCGCCACCCAGTTCACCTTGCGGGGCACGCCGTAATACACATACGGCCCGGAGAGACCCACCAGCGCGTCCGAGCGCGCGAATTGGCGCAGCACCTCGTCCAGCCAGCCGGGCGGAATCACCGTGTCGGCGTCGATATTGGCGATCAACTCGCCGGTTGCACTCTCAAAACCGGTCCAGCGCGCCTGGACGAGGCCCTTGCGGGGCTCGTCCACCACCCGCACGCCCGCCACCGCCAACGCCGCCGCGCGCGTGTCGTCCGTGCTGGCATTGTTGACGACGATGATCTCCGCCTCCTCGCCCAGTTTCAATCCAACCCGCGCGATCTCGTCGCGGATCGCGATGAGCGAGGGGGCGATCAGCGCCTGCTCGTTATAGGCGGGAACGACGAAACTGATCCGCATCTGCGCGACTCCTGGCTACTGCTTTCCAGGGCTGTTCCAGAGCCTGGGGGCAAAAGCGAATGACCGTTTGATGAAAGCTTAGCACAACAGGGCCAAAAAAAACGGCCCTCATATCGAGGGCCGTTTGAGAGGGAGGGAGCGCAAATCCTCCCTAGCCTTTAATTGCCATCAAGCGGCCTTGGCCATGCTGCGCAGCACATAATGCAAAATACCGCCATGCTTGTAGTAGTTCACCTCATCGGCGGTATCCACACGGCAGAGCAGTTCGATCTCCTCCTTTTTGCCGTCCGGCCGGGTAATGACCGCCTTGATGTCCATGCGCGGGGAGAGCCTCTCGAGACCGAGAATGTCGAACATCTCCTCGCCGGTCAGTCCCAGCGTCTTACGGGTCTGGCCGTTTTTGAAGAGGAGCGGCAGCACGCCCATGCCCACGAGGTTGGAGCGGTGGATGCGCTCGAAGCTCTCGGCGATCACCGCCTTCACCCCCAAGAGCATGGTGCCCTTGGCCGCCCAGTCGCGGGAGGAGCCGGTACCGTATTCCTGCCCGGCCACCACCACCAACGGCACGCCCTCCTTCTTGTATTTCATCGCGGCGTCGTAGATGGAAAGCTCCTCGCCGCCCGGATAATGCTTGGTGTAACCGCCCTCGACCCCGCCCATCATCTCATTCTTGATGCGGATATTGGCGAAGGTGCCGCGCACCATCACCTCGTCATTGCCGCGGCGGGAGCCGTAGGAGTTGAAATCCTTCTCCGCCACCTGGTGCTCGGAAAGGTAGATGCCGGCGGGGGAGGATTTCTTGATGGTCCCGGCCGGGGAAATATGGTCGGTGGTAATGGAATCGCCCAGCAACGCCAGGATGCGGGCGCCCTTGATATCGGTGACCGGCCGCGGCTCCGGCGTGATGCCCTCGAAATAAGGCGGGTTTTTCACATAGGTGGAAGGCGGCCAGGAATAGGTGTCGGTGCCGCCGGAAATCTGAATCTCCTGCCACTGCCTGGGACCCTTGAACACATCGGAATAGCGCTCCACGAACATCTCCCGCGTCACCACGGAATTGACGATGTCGTGAATCTCCTTGTTCGTCGGCCAGATATCCTTGAGATAGACCGGCTTGCCATCCTGAGAGGTGCCGATCTGCGCGGTGGCGATATCCTCGCGCATATTGCCGAGCAGCGAATAGGCCACCACCAGCGGCGGCGAGGCGAGATAATTGGCCCGCACATTGGGATGCACCCGCCCCTCGAAGTTGCGGTTGCCGGAGAGCACGGAAACCGCCACCAGCTTGTTGGTCTCGATGGCGTCCGCGATCGGCTCGGCCAGCGGCCCGGAATTGCCGATACAGGTCGTGCAGCCATAGCCGACCGTCTCGAATCCCATGGCGTCGAGATCACCGGTGAGGCCGGATTTGTCGAGATATTCGGTCACCACCTGCGAGCCGGGGGCGAGCGAGGTTTTCACCCAGGGCTTCGGATGCAGGCCGAGGGCGCGGGCCTTGCGCGCCACCAGCCCGGCCGCGACCAGCACGTTGGGGTTGGAGGTATTGGTGCAGGAGGTGATGGCCGCGATGACCACATCGCCATGCGTCAGTTCATAATTGCTGCCTTCCACCTTCGCCCTGATGTTCACCGCCTCGGGCGGCACGCCCAGTCCCTTGGTCAGCTCGGCCTTGAAAGAGGCGGCGGCATCCTTCAGCAGGACGCGGTCCTGCGGGCGTTTCGGCCCGGCGAGAGAGGGCTGCACGGTGGAAAGATCGAGCTCCAGCGTATCGGAGAAAAGCGGCTCCTCATCGGTGCGCCAGAGTCCCTGGGCCTTGGCATAGGCCTCGATGAGCTTGATCCGGTGCTCATCGCGCCCCGAGAGGCGCAGATAATCGAGGGTTACATTATCCACGGGGAAAAAGCCGCAGGTCGCGCCATATTCAGGGGCCATGTTGCCGATGGTGGCGCGGTCGGCCAGCGCCATCTCGGCCATGCCGGGGCCGTAGAACTCGACAAACTTGCCCACCACCTTCTTGGCGCGCAGCATCTGGGTCACGGTCAGCACGAGATCGGTGGCGGTCACGCCCTCGGAGAGCTTGCCGGTCAGCTTGAAGCCGACGACATCGGGGATCAGCATGGCGATGGGCTGGCCGAGCATGGCGGCCTCGGCCTCGATGCCGCCCACGCCCCAGCCCAGCACGCCGAGACCGTTGACCATGGTCGTGTGGGAATCGGTGCCATAGAGCGTGTCGGGATAGACGAAGGTCTTGCCGTTATTTTCCGAGGTCCAGGCGACCTGGGCGAGATATTCGAGATTGACCTGGTGGCAGATGCCGGTGCCGGGCGGCACGACGCGGAAATTATGAAAGGCTTTCTGCCCCCAGCGTAGAAAGCGGTAGCGCTCGGCATTGCGCTCGAATTCCAGCTCGATGTTTTTCCGCAACGCATCCTTGGTGCCGTAATAATCCACCATCACCGAGTGGTCGATGACGAGATCCACCGGGATCAGCGGGTTGACCTTCTCCGGCGCCGCGCCCAGCTGGATGATGCCATCGCGCATGGCGGCAAGGTCGACCACCGCCGGCACGCCGGTGAAATCCTGCATCAGGATGCGGGCGGGCTTGAAGGGGACTTCCTTGGTGGAGCTGGCTTTCTCCTGCCAGGCGACGATGGCCTTGGCGTCATCCACCGTGTAGCTGCCGCCATTCTCGAAGCGCAGCACGTTCTCCAGCAGCACCTTCAGCGTTTTGGGCAATTTGGAAATGTCGCCCAGCTTTTCCGCCGCCGCCGGCAGCGAGAAATACTCATAGGACTTGCCGTCGACGGTCAGGGTTTTCCGGGTTGCCAGGCTGTCATGGCCGATCGCAGTCATGGGCAGAACCTTTCTCTGCTGTTGTTGCCGCTGGTGAATTATCTTCACGACCGGTATCCGGCCTGGTTGACCGCGGACGGCGTTCAACTAGACCATGCCGGTCTTGCCGGGCTTAAACCATAGCCTGTCCTATCCGTCCATTCCGCCGCCAGAGGAATCCGCCCCTGCTCACCGCTCAAAAACTCTCGGTTTTCCGTGGCGACCGGCTGGTACTGAGCGGTATCGGCTTCTCGCTGGCTCCGGGCTCAGCGCTCTTGCTGCGTGGGGCGAATGGCGCGGGTAAGTCCAGCCTGTTGCGGGCACTGGCTGGGCTGACGCCGCTTGCGGCGGGTGAACTGCTCTGGGCGGGCATGCCCGCGCTGGCGGACCGGGAGGCCCATGCCGCGCGCATCGGCTGGCTCGGTCATCAGGACGGGGTGAAGCCCGCCCTCACGGTGGCAGAGCAGGCGCCGCCCGCCGCCCTCGCCGCGCTGGGCCTGGAAAAATTCGCGCCTCTGCCGGCGAGATTTCTCTCGGCTGGGCAGAGGCGGCGGCTCGCCCTGGCGCGGCTGGCGGCGGCGGCGCGGCCGCTCTGGCTGCTGGACGAGCCTGCGACGGGGCTGGACGCGGAATCCGTGGCGCGGCTGCTGGCGCTGTGCGCGGCGCAAAGGGCCCGCGGCGGCATGGTCATCGCCAGCACCCATACCCCACTCGCCCTGCCTGGGGCGGAGGCGCTGGAATTGTGATCGCTCTCATCGCCCGGGATTTGCGGCTATGCCTGCGCCAGGGGGCGGAGAGCATGGCGGCTTTGCTGTTTTTCGTCATAGCGGCCACGCTCTTCGCCTTCGCGGTGGGGCCGGATGCGGCGGCGCTGGCTCGCATCGCTCCAGGCGTGGTGTGGGTGACGGCCTTGCTGGCGGCGCTGCTGCCGCTGGAGCGGCTTTTCGGCCCGGATTTCGAGGATGGCACGCTCGATCTGCTGCTCCTCTCCGGCTGGCCCGCCGCCGCCATCGCGGCCGCCAAGGCGGCTGTGCATTGGCTGACCACCGGCCTGCCGCTCCTCCTCATCGCCGTGCCGCTGGCGGTGATGCTGCGTTTGCCCGCCGGGCAGATCGCGCCGCTGCTCGCCGGCCTGCTGCCCGGCACCCTCATCTTTTCACTCATCGGCACGCTGGCGGCGGCGCTCGCCCTGGGGGCGCGGCGCGGGGCGATGCTGATGCCGCTTCTCACCTTGCCCCTGATGATCCCGAGCCTGATTTTTGGCACCGCCACGCTGGCGCCGCATCCAGCGGGGCCGCTCTATATGCTGGGGGCCATTCTACTGGCAGCGCTGCCGCTGGCGCCGCTGGGGGCGGGCCTTGCTTTGCGCGCCGCCGCCGAGTGAGCTTGGTGTTTTGTAATGGTGGCCGCGCTTGCCGGGGCGTGGGCGCGCGCCTAAACCGGCGCCCCGGCCCACCATCCAAGGATCGCCGCTATGGCTTTGTCCCAATCTTCCACCTCCCCCTTTCTCCGCCTCGACGCCGCCGCGCTGCACGACGCGCTGGCGGCGCATAGCGTCATCCTTGTCGATGTGCGCGAGCCGAAGGAGTTCGAGGCGGCGCGTATCGCGGGCGCGGTCAACCTGCCGCTCTCCTGCTTCGATCCCGCGACCTTGCCCGCCGGAGACATCGTCCTGGTCTGCGCGGCCGGCATACGCTCGTTGCGCGCGGCCGCTCTGTGCGCCGAGGCGGGGATGCCGGTGCGCGGCCATCTGGAGGGCGGCCTCAACGCCTGGGTGGGCGCGGGTCTGCCGCTCAGCTCGGGATGACCCGCGGAGCGGTGCGCGCCAGCTCCAAAAACGCCGCCGCGGCCTGCGGCATATAACGTTCCTTGTGCCATACGGCCTGGAAGGGCCGCGGTGGTAACAGAATATTGGCGCGTTTGAGCGCGCCCGCCGCCAGCGCCCGGACACATACCAGGGGCGAGAGACAACCCGCCCCCGCTCCCTCGGCCACGGCCTCGCGCACCGCCTCGTTGGAGGGCAGGGTAAACGCCACTTTCAGCGCCGCCACGTCCAGGCCGCGCGCGGCCAGCGCCGCGAGAAACGCCTCGCGCGTGCCGGAGCCTGGCTCGCGGAACACCCAATCCGCCTGGCGCAGATCGGCATTGGTCAGCGCCCCGCCCCGCGCCCAGGGATGGGAGGGTGCCACCACGACAAGCATACGCTCACCCTCAACCTCCTCGCTGGCGAAGGCGGGCGCGTCCAACGGTCCCTCGACGAAGCCCAGCTCCGCCGCGCCGCTGCCCACCGCCCCCGCCACCTGGGCCGTGTTGCCGATGGCGAGGTCCACGGCCAGGCCTGGATAGCGGCGGCGGAATTCGACGATCAGCCGGGGTAGATAATAGCTGGCGATGGTCTGGCTGGCATGAACGGAAAGCCGTCCCTGCTTCAACCCGGCCTGGTCGCGCAGCGCCGCCTCCGCCGCCGCGGCCCGGGCCAGCACGGCGCGCGCCTCCTCCAGAAACATCCGCCCCGCGGCGGTCAAAGATATGCCGCGCCCCACCCGGTCGAAAAGCTTCACGCCGTATTGCCCTTCCAGCCCGGCAATGGAGGCGGACACCGCCGCCTGGGTGAGATGGAGGGCGGCGGCTGCCCGGGTGACATGCTGCCGCTCCGCCACCGCCACGAAAATGCGTAACTGTTCGAATGTCATGGTGATTCATAACTAAAATTTGTTGGTTTAAAAAGAATAATCAGTTTTTCAAATGATATTACGGGACCTAGCTTAGCAGGGATAAAGGAAAGGACCCGAATGTTGCGCCGTTCCCTCAGCTATCATCTTCGACCCGGTGAAGCCCTGCGGCATTTCACCGCCAATTGGTTCACCGTCACCATGGGCACCGGCGTGCTGGCTCTCATCCTTGCCCAGATGCCCGGCCCGGCCTGGCTCACCGCCACCGCGCCGCTGGTCTGGAAGGTCAATATTGGCTTGTTTGGCCTGTTCAGCCTGCTTTACGCCGCGCGCTGGCTGCTCTACCCCCGGGAGCCGGCGCAAATCTTCAGCCATCCAGTGGCGCCGATGTTCCTGGGGGCCATCCCGATGGGCCTTGCCACCATTGCGAATGGCGCGTTGGTCTTTGCTCATGATCCGGACCTGGCGTTGCGGCTCTGGGCGGTGGAGAGCGGGCTCGCCGTGCTCGCCGGGCTGTGCGTGCCCGCCGCCATGATCCTGCGTCAGACTCATGCCCTGGAGAAAATGACCGCCGTCTGGCTGCTGCCGGTGGTGCCATGCGAGGTGGCGGCGGCGGGCGCCGGATTGCTGGCGCCGCATCTGCCCGCTGGCCTTGCGGCGCCTCTGCTCGTGGCGGGGTATGGGTTGTGGGCGCTCTCCGTGCCGCTGGCGCTTGGCATCCTCACCATCCTGTTCCTGCGGCTGGTGCTGCATTCTCTGCCGCCGCCGGAACTCGCGGTCTCGTGCTGGCTGCCGCTGGGGCCGCTCGGCACCGGGGCGCTGGGGTTGCTGCTGCTTGGCCATGCCGCCCCTCTGGCCTTCAGCGCCACGCCGCTGGCGGCGGCTTCCAGCGCGGCCCAGGGGCTCGGCATCATCGGCGCGCTGGTATTATGGGCCTATGGCCTCTGGTGGCTGGGGCTTGCCGTGGTGATGACCCTGGCCTACCGGCCTCATCGTCTGCCCTTCAACATGGGCTGGTGGGGGTTCACCTTCCCGCTTGGCGTGTTCATTCTCGCCACCAACGCGCTGGCGGGGCAGACGGACTTACGAGTCTTTGCCCTGACCGGCGAGGGGCTGAGCTGGCTGTTTCTTATCCTGTGGGCGATGGTGGCGGCGCGTACTTTGCGCGGCGCGTATCACGGCTCGCTTTTCGTGGCGCCGTATGTTTCGCAGGAAGCATCGCGCGGCATGGGCCCGGCCATCGGGCGGGGTGCTTGATCTTCCCGCCTATCCCGGTCAACCTCGCCTTGCCGCAGACCGCCAACGGAGGCGCTTATGACCGATGCCCCTGGCCATCCGGGGATAAACCCACGCTGGACGACGAGCGCCAAAGACGGAATTGGAACCGCGCTTTCTCCCCGGAGTAACGTATGGTTCACCCATAGCCATGGCATTCTCAACGAAATTTATTATCCTTGCGTGGACCAAGCCTGTACCCGCGATTGCGGCCTGATTGTAACGGACGGCATCGCGGGCGGTTTTTTTGCCGAGGAAAAACGCGACACGACCACGCTCACCCGCCGATTTGCCGATGGCGTTCCCCTGTTCACGATTACCAATACCTGTAAGCGCGGGCGCTTCACCATTGAAAAACAAATCGTCGCGGACCCTGCTTATGATTGTGTCCTGCAAAAGATTACATTGTCGCCAGCGCAAGGCGTGACGGGACTACGGCTGTTCGGGCTGCTCGCCCCCCACCTCGTTAATGCCGGGTCGCATAACACGGGCTGGCTGGGAGATTATAAAGGCGCCCCGATGCTTTTTGCCACGGGAAAGCGGAGCGCCTTGGCGCTTGCCTGCTCCACCGGCTTTCTCGCGCGCAGCGTCGGTTTTGTAGGCTATTCGGATGGCTGGCAGATGTTGCGCCGCGCTGGATATCTTACCGAGAGTTATGACCGCGCAGCGGACGGAAATGTCGCCCTGGTGGCTGAACTCGATCCCGCTGTTCCGTTCATCCTGGCCATCGGGTTTGGAAGAACGCCCGAAACAGCGGCTTTCCAGGCCCGGGCGAGCCTGAATGGCGGCTATGAGCGCGCCGCAGCCGGCTATGTCGCGGGCTGGCAGGGCTGGCAGGAAATGTTGCAGCCTCTCGACCCGGCCCATCAGGTCACGCCCCATAACCATTATAGAATCAGTACAACCGTGCTGCGCTGCCATGAAAGCCCGCTTTTTCCGGGAGGGGTCATAGCGAGCCTCTCGATTCCCTGGGGCGATAGCAAAGGCGACGACGACCTTGGCGGCTATCATCTGGTTTGGCCACGGGATTTAGTAGAGACCGCCGGCGGGATGCTCGCCTGCGGGGCGCTGGCCGATGCACGGCGGACCCTGGATTATCTGCGCACCATTCAAGAGCCGGATGGCCACTGGCAGCAGAATAGCTGGCTCGACGGCTCGGCCTATTGGAACGGCACGCAAATGGATGAGACGGCGTTTCCCGTTCTCCTGCTCGATCTCGCCTTCCGCAATGGGGCGATTCCGGAAAGGGAGCTGGAGGAATACTGGCCGATGGTGGAGCGCGCCTGCGGCTTCATCATCTGGAACGGGCCCGCGACCGACCAGGATCGCTGGGAGGAAAACGCAGGGTACACGCCGGCCACCATCGCGGTGGAAATCGTGGCGCTATTGATCTCGGCCGATTTCGCGGAACGATCCGGCAGGGTCGAGGCCGCCCGCTTTCTGCGCGAGACGGCGGATGCCTGGAACGCCGATGTCGAACGCTGGATTTATGTGACGGATACGGAACTGGCCAAGCAGTGCGGGGTGAGAGGCTATTATTTGCGCATCTCCCCAGGCGGAAGCCATGATTTATCAGACTCGCCGGTCCATGCCCGGGTAGCCGTACGAAACCGCCCTTCCGGCAAAGCTGAAATGGCTTCTGAAAATTTGGTTGGCCCGGATGCTCTCGCGTTGGTGCGGTTTGGGTTGCGCCCCGCTGATGATCCCCGGATTTTAGACACGATCAAGGTCATTGATCATCTGACTCGCGTCGAATTGCCGCAAGGGCCCGTTTGGCACCGGTATAATGGTGACGGTTATGGGGAGCATCATGACGGGCGGCCGTTTGATGGCACGGGCCACGGGAGAGCCTGGCCACTGCTTACCGGCGAACGCGCTCACTACGAGATCGCCGCGCGTAATTTTGGCGAGGCATCCCGTTTATGCAAGACAATGGAAGGAAGCACCAGTGAAGGCGGTTTGTTTCCCGAACAGGTATGGGACGCGGAGGATATTCCCGCCAGAGAATTGTTTCGCGGCCGGCCCACCGGCTCGGCCATGCCGCTGGTCTGGGCGCATGCGGAATATATAAAACTGCTCAGGTCTTTGCGGGATGAGGAGGTTTTTGACCTGCCGCCCCAAGCGGTTCAACGTTATATCATCGAGAATCGGCAGCCAGTTTGCCGGGACTGGCGTGAGAGCTGGCGGCGAAGCGAATTGCCGGCGGGACAGAGTCTGCGCGTGGAATTGCGCGAACCCGCCATTGTGCATTGGAGCGATGACGGCTGGAAGACGGTGCATGAAACCCCAACCTACGATTCAGGCCTCGGCATATACGCCGTGAAGCTACCGACCGAGGCGATGCCGCCCGGCGGAAGCGTCGTGTTTACCTGGCATGACATGAACGGGACTTGGCGTAACGAGGATTTTACGGTGAGGATTGGTGGCCAGGCTTGAATGGCGATGCTTCAGAGGGGCTGCCATTCCAGGCCAGGGCTTTGATGGTTTCATCCGGCGGCGCCGGTTTCCGCCCGAGCATCCCCGCTAGCCCGAGCGCGATGGTTATCGAATGCCTGATCTGGAACGGCCGAGCCAGATGATCCTCGCTGTTGAAGAAATCAGCGCGGGGGTAAAGGCTTTGTCCCGGCAGGTTGAGAAAATCCCCTCCATAAACCCGTAACACCGCCGCCCGTGCCGCGGCGGAAACCCGCGCATCGGTAAAATCCACCGGCCAGCCGCCGATGATCCTAATCCCCCGCGCCCGTTCTTGCGCCACGAAGCGCGCGATCAACCAGGCGCCGTAGCCGTTTTGAATCTCCGCCGCGCTGGGTGCCGCGCGCGCCGGGCCGGAGAGCAGCGCTGCATCCGCCCCGGCGGCGAGGTTGTCAACGCGGTCGCCTTCCGCGTTATATTGCCGCGCCAGCATGGCGGCCGGGTTCTGCCAATGGAGCGCCGCCAAAGGCATTTCCACCAGCGCCTCCAACGCGTCGCCCAGCGTGCAGCAGAAGAGCGCGCCCGCCACCCGCCCTGGCGGCAGCGTCGCCAAATTCGTCTTGTCATGCCGGAGCAAGAGCGCGCCATCGACCAGCGCATTATATTCGGCGCGGGTCATGGCATATTGCTCAAGCTCCATCGGCATATAGACGATATCGCCGGGGCGCAGCGCGGGCGCGTAGCGGGTGAAGATCTCATCCAGACCGATGCCCACCGCGATGCCGGCATTTTCACAAGCTAGGCCGAGCATCGGGCCGATCACGGCGCAGCTATGGGAATATGGTCCGTTGGAGCCAGCGATGATGACAAGTTTGGGCGAGGGCAAGGCGGCGAGCCGGCCCGCTTTCCAGAGCAGCTCCAGCCGCAGCGGTTCCAAAGAGAGGGGGCGATCCAGCACCAGGCCGAACAGCAGGAAATAGAGGCTCAAGGAAAGCGCGGCGCAGGCGGCGAGGCGGCGCATTAAAATTGGAAATAAAGAAAGGGAAGGGCCGCGGGGGCAAAGAACAGCGCCTGCATGGTGAAGGCGAAGCTCGCCACCAGGGCGGCTGCCCGGCGCCGGGGATTCATCGCGGCGAGATCGGGCAGGGCGAGGGCGACGAACCATCCGCAAGCGAGCAGCAGCACCGCTTGCGGCAGACTCATGCCCCGGGCATCGCCCAGATGAGGCAGAACCGGCACTACGTGGCCGAAGGGGATGAAGCGGGCCAGCATGGCGGGCACAGCCAATCCATTCAGCCCGAATAGCCCTTTATACATCGTCCATGCCGCATTGAAATTCTGAGCCCGGAACGGCACCCAGGCGAGCAGCACCGCCAGGAGGGTCAACCCCCAGGCGATGGGGCGGGGCAGGCGCAGCCGGGTTTTGCTCCACCCATGCGCCGTGAGATAAGCCCCGTGCAGCCCGCCCCAGAGCAGAAAGCGCCATGCCGCGCCATGCCATAATCCGCCCAGCAGCATGGTGATCATGAGATTGCGGATACGCTTGACCTCGCCATGGCGGTTGCCGCCGAGAGGGATATAAAGATACTCCTTGAGAAACCCGCTGAGCGTGATGTTCCAGCGGCGCCAGAAATCGCTGATGTCACGGGCCTGGTAAGGCGAGCGGAAATTGACGGGAAATTCAATCCCGAACATGCGGGCGAGGCCGATCGCCATATCCGAATAGCCGGAGAAGTCGAAATAAATTTGCAACGCATAGGCGAGAAGGGCCACCCAGGCCTCGATCAGCGTCAGCGCGTCGCCCCGCCCGGCGGCGGCGAAGCCGGGATCGGCGAAGCGCGCCAAGCCGTCGGCGAGGACGAGTTTTTTGGCAAGACCCAGCAGGAAAATTTCCAAGCCGGCGGCCAGCCGCGCTGCGGTTTCCCGGCGCGGCGCCAAGCGGGCGAGCTGAGGCAGAATATGGCCGGGGCGAACGATTGGCCCCGAGATCAGATGGGGGAAAAAGGCGACGAAGCAGGCGTAATCGAGAAATGGGGGCGGGGGGATTTCGTCCCTGTAGCTATCTACCAGGAACATGATTTGTTGAAACGTGAAGAAGGAAATGCCGAGCGGCAGCGCGAGGCCCAGCCAGGCGAGGCCCAGCATGCCGCCATATTTATAGAGACCGAGCAAGCCGAGATTGAAAACGAGCCCCGCGATGAGCCAGGGTTCGCGCCGGTCTGCCCGCCGCATTAGCCGGGAGATGAGGAAATTCACGGCGATGGAAGCCAGGAGCAAGGCCAGCATCGGCGGCCTCCACCATGCATAAAAAAAGAGGCTGCACCCCAGCAGCCAGCCGAGCGCGGCGGTGGGGCGCCGCCCGAACAGCCAGAACCCCGCCAGCGCCACCGGCAGAAAGCCGAGAATAAAATCCCTGCTGTTGAAGAGCATGCTGTATGCCCGTTTAGGTTGTATGGTTTGCTTAACCCAATCATCCGGTGTCTGGCAATTGGCCCTTTCGCCCGGCGGTGTTATAGCGCCGCCCGCATCAACCTGGTTGCCATGAACGAGACGCCGAACGCCCATCCTGCCCTGCTGCCTGCCGGCCTCGCGGATATTTTGCCGCCCGAGGCCGAACGGCAGGCCCGCTCCGCCGAGGTGATCATGGATTGCTTCGCCGCGCACGGGTATGAGCGGGTGACACCGCCCTTGCTGGAATTCGAGGACTCCTTGTTCGCCGGGTCTGGCGCCGCGACGGCGGAGCAGACCTTCCGGCTGATGGATCCGGAAAGCCAGCGGATGATGGGATTGCGCGCCGATACCACGCCGCAAATCGCCCGGCTGGCGACCAGCCGGCTGGCGGACGCGCCGCGCCCGCTGCGACTTGCCTATTGCGGGCCGGTGCTGTTGGTACGCGGCACCCAGATGCAGCCCGAACGCCAGCTTTCCCAGGCGGGGATCGAGCTGATCGGCCCTGACCTGGCGGCGGCCGATGCCGAAATCATACTCACCGCCATCGCCGCGCTGAAGGCGGTGGGGCTGGAAGATCTTTCCGTCGATCTTACCATTCCCCGGCTGGCGCCGATGTTGCTGGATGAATTGCCCGCGCCCCTTCATTTTGACCTTGCCCACGCGCTTGACCGCAAAGACGCGGCAGCCGTGGCCGAACTCGGCGGCGCCCAGGCCGGATTGTTGTTGAAATTGCTGGAGGCGAGCGGTCCCGCCGCCCGCGCCGTGCCGGCGCTGCTGGCGGCTGGGTTGCCAGAGGCGGTTCGCTCCCAGGCCGAACGCCTGGCTGAAACGGTGAAGGCGGTGCGTGCCGTGTTGCCGGAGGTGAAGCTGACGGTGGACCCGGTGGAATTTCGCGGGTATCGCTACCATACGGGCGTCGCGATGACGATTTTCGCGACAGGCCAGCAAATGGAGCTGGGCCGGGGCGGGCGGTATTTATGTGGTGACGCGGAGCCCGCCACCGGCATTACTCTCTATCCTGAACGGATCATACGGCTGGCCCGGCCCATGGCGCTGCGCTTCCGGCTTTACCTGCCTTTTGGCACTAGCCCGGCGGAGGCCGCCGCCGCGCGTTCCCAGGGCTACGCCACCGTGGCGGGGCTAGCGCCTAATTCGGCGCCGGAGAGGGAAGCCCGCCGGCTCTATTGCAGCCATTTGCTGCAGGACGGCAAAATCCAGGCGCTCTTGGAGGAAACGGAAAAAACATAATGGCCAATGTGACGATCATCGGAGCCCAATGGGGCGATGAGGGTAAGGGTAAGGTGGTGGACTGGCTGGCCAGCCGCGCCGATATCGTGGTGCGCTTCCAGGGCGGGCACAATGCTGGGCATACCTTGGTGGTGGGCAACCAGACTTATAAACTCTCTCTGTTGCCTTCCGGTGTGGTCAACGGAAAGCTCGGCATTATCGGCAACGGCGTGGTGGTGGATCCTCATGCGCTCTTAGCGGAAATCGAGCGGGTTTCGGCGCAGGGGTTGAAGGTCACGCCTGAGACGTTGCGTATAGCCGAAAACGCGCCCCTGATTCTGCCGTTGCATGCGGCGCTGGATTCCGCGCGCGAGGCGGCGCGCGGGGACCGCAAGATCGGCACGACCGGGCGTGGGATCGGCCCGGCCTATGAGGACAAGGTGGCGCGGAGGGCGATCCGCGTCTGCGATCTGGCGGAGCCGGACACGCTGGCTGCCAAGCTGGACGAATTATTATTACATCACAACACGCTCTTGGCGGGGCTGGGCGCGGCCACCTTCGATAAGGACTCGCTGCTGGCGGAATTGCTTCGTCTTGCGCCGCGCCTGCTGCCTTATGCCGAGCCGGTATGGGAGCGGCTGGCCCAGGCCAAGGCAAAGGGCAAGAAAATCTTGTTCGAGGGCGCCCAGGCGGTGATGCTCGACGTTGACCATGGAACTTATCCATTCGTCACCTCGTCCAATACCGTCGCCAGCACGGCGGGCTCAGGCAGCGGGATGGGACCTGACGCGGCGGGGCGTGTGCTTGGTATCGCCAAGGCTTATTGCACGAGGGTTGGCGCCGGGCCGTTTCCCACCGAGCTTGATGACGAAACCGGGCGGCTTTTGGGTGAACGCGGCCATGAATTCGGCACGGTGACGGGGCGCAAGCGACGCTGCGGCTGGTTTGACGCCGCCCTGGTGCGGCAAGCGGTGAAGGTAGGCGGGATCCAGGGCTTGGCGCTCACCAAGCTGGATGTTCTGGATGGTTTCAAAGAATTAAAGCTGTGCACGGGTTATACCATTAACGGTGAGGCCTACTCGTATCTTCCCGCCGCGATGGGCGCCCAGGCACGGGCGCGCCCGGTCTATGAGAGTCTGGAAGGGTGGAGCGGCAGCACGCGCGGGGCGCGCTCCTGGGCGGATCTACCCGCGGCGGCGATTAAATACGTCAAACGCATCGAGGAATTGGTGGAGGCGCCCGTGACCTTGCTCTCCACGAGTCCGGAGCGGGATGACACCATTCTGATGCAAGACCCATTTGCCAGCTAACCCGCGACCACGCGCCCTGCTCCCTTTGAAGCTATTGGATGAGCTGATACGGCGCGTTTCCCGTATTGGGCTCAGCGAAGCCTTTCTTCGCTTTGCAACGGTCGGTACCTTGGGATTTTTATGGGATACCGGAACGGTTTACCTGTTGAGGCCCCATGTAAATCTTTATGTCGCGGGCACGTGTGGCTTTGTGGTCGCGGCCACGTTTAACTGGTTTATCAACCGAATCTGGACGTTTCGCGAGATCCAGCACGCCCCCATGCATATCCAATGGGGTAAATTCCTCGCCGCGAATGCCGTGGGTTTCGTCGCTAATCGCGGCACATTTTTTCTGCTCGTAGCGTTTTGGCCATTGGTCGTAGAACATCCGGTCATTGGTATCGCCGCGGGGTCGATGGCGGGTTTGGTTTTTAACTATTTTCTTTCCAAAACACTGGTTTTCCGTTAAGCACAACCTAAGTTTGTGGGTCTCAAGACGATCCCATTGGCTTCCGTCAAACGGAATCGGGAGGTTAAAATGCAGGCGGGGACGGCGGCAGAGGTCTTTCCTTACGGAAGATTGCAACCTTACATTGTAAAAGACGGGGCCCAGTGTTTGAAACGCGGGCAGGATCTGGTTTTATCTCTCGTTTTATTGATCATGCTCGCGCCAGTGTTGGGGATACTCGCCATCCTGGTTTGGCTGAGCGGACCAGGACCTGTTATTTACCGGCAGCTTCGCATCGGAGCGGGCGGGCAACCCTTTATATTGCTGAAATTCCGAACCATGCGGCACGATCCCGGGGCGCCGTTTGAGCAAGCCAGGCCAGACGATGAACGTGCCACCCCCGTGGGGAGGTGGCTCCGCCGCCTTTCATTAGATGAGCTTCTTCAGTTGATTAATGTGTTGCGGGGTGAAATGTCTTTGGTTGGCCCGCGCCCGCACGCGCCGGAAACCACGGTGGAGGGGGTGCGCTTCGACGCCGCTTTGGCGCTTTACCCGCTCCGCTACCGTGTAAGGCCTGGGATGACGGGTTTGGCTCAGATACGCGGACAGCGCGGCGAAACCAGGCATCTTCGCGCCCTGGAAAGCCGGTTGGCCAGCGATCTCGAATATATCCAAAACTGGTCGTGGGGGCTGGATGCCGCCATCCTGCTGCAGACCTTGCCGGTATTGGTTGGGCAGGGCGGTGCGGTCTGAGATAAGGCTGGTGGCGGGCGCGCGACCGCCACCCGGCGCTTATGACGCGGATATCATCATCCTCTCACTGAACCGGCCGGCTGAAACCAAAGAGGCGATTGCTTCGGCTTTGGGGCAGCGCGGCGGGGAGTTTCATGTTTCCGTGCTCGATCAGGGGTCCAGCCCGGAAATGTTGCGGGAATTGATTGAGCGTTTTGGTAAAACCCGCAATTTCGCGCTTTATGCCGCCAGCGCCAATCATGGCGTGGCGGGAGGGCGTAATCGGCTAGCCGGGTTTGGCCATGGTCAGATTCTGGTGGGGCTGGATAATGATGCCCGGTTTGCTGATAACAAGGTTGTGGCGGGCGCCGTGCGGCGCTTTCAGCGTGAATCTGATCTCGGTGCGCTCGCGTTTTGCATTCTCGCGGCGGATGGGCAGGCGCCGGATTTAGGATGCTGGGGATATTCTCCAACCTTGCTGCCGCGCTTGCGCGGGCGGTTCGAGGTGACACGCTTTGTCGGCGCTGGCCATGCCATCCGCCGCGCGGCTTGGCAGGCCGTGGGCGGGTATGATGAAAGCTTCTTTTTCGCTTGGGAAGAATATGATTTCTGTTTGTCCGCGATTTCCCGCGGGTGGCGTATTCTCTATGATGGCGGGTTGAGCGTGATTCATACTTCCGCCGTAGAGGCGCGGCTGCGTTGGCAGGATGAGAGAACAAGGCATTTCATCCGCAACCGCCTCATCATTGGCCGGAAATGGGGGCAATCATGGCTGACCCTTTCCCCCCGTATTTTGGGCTATGGCTTGGTGGCCGCGCGGCATGCCCGCCTGAAGGCGGCTTGGGATGGCATAAGGCAGGGCATGACCGCACCTATCGCAGAAGTGCGCACCATGCCCCGGCTGATGCGCGATTATATCAAGCGGCATGAGGTGAGACACCAGGCCCCGCTGTTCTCGCGTTTGTTGAGGGCCTGTGCGCGCTGATTTGAAAAAGACGGTAGCGAACGCCGCCAAATCGCCGCTTCTCTACCACCCGCGAGGGGCATGATCCTGCTACATCCCCCCATTGTGGTTACGGATACCCCGCGCTAAACGGCTTAACTCGCCAAGGGATACGTGGGCACTGACAATTTTTCGGCCTAAGAAGGAAGGCTTTACCCAATTTTGGTTTAGCGCCCCAGCTTCGCCTCATGAGAGAGGGTTGAAGCTTTTATTTCTAATACATGATCGTTTCTCTTTCCCTAACTGATTTCCGTTCCTACGCCGCGCTGCGTTTCGCGCCTGGGGAGCGGCGACTGGTCTTCGCCGGGCCGAATGGCGCGGGTAAGACCAACCTGCTCGAAGCCTTGTCGCTGCTCGTGCCGGGGCGGGGCTTGCGCGGTGCGCCCGGTGCGGCTCTGGCGCGGCGCGGCGGTGCCGGAAGGTGGGCGGTGGCGGCGCGCTTCGCTGATGGGCTGGAGATCGGCACCGGCGGAGCCGCCCAAGGCCCGGACCGGCGGGAGTTCCGGCTGAACGGGGTGAAGCCGCGGACGCAATCAGAGGTGGCGGAGCAGCTCGCCGCCGTGTGGCTCACCCCGCAGATGGACCGGTTGTTCACCGATTCCGCCTCGGGCCGGCGTCGCTTTCTCGACCGGCTGGTGGTGGCGCTGGAACCCTTTCATGCCCGGCAAATCGCCGCGTTCGAAAACGCCGCCGCCCAGCGCAACCGGCTCCTGGGTGAGGCCAGGGCGGATGCCCGCTGGCTCGCGGGGCTGGAGGACGCGATGGCCCGGCATGCCGTGGCGGCGACGGCGGCGCGGCTTGCCCTCATTGCCCGCCTCAACGCCACGCTGGCGGCGGGGGCGGCGGCGCCGTTTCCCCTGGTGCGGCTGGCGTTGGATTGTCTCATTGGTGCGCGGCTGGGAGCCGCTCCGGCTCTGGATGTCGAGGACTGGCTGCGCGGGGCGCTCGCGGCCAGCCGTGCCACCGACGCCCAGGCGCGCCGGGCCGGGTACGGGCCGCACCGGACCGATCTCCTGATGGCCGACGCGGAGGGGCAGCCCGCGGCGCTCGCCTCCACGGGCCAGCAAAAGGCGATGCTCCTTGGCACCATTCTCGGCCATGCCGCGTTGATCGCGGCGGCGCGTGGCCAGCCGCCTTTGTTATTGCTCGACGAGCCGCTGGTGCATCTGGACATCGCCAGGCGGCGGGCGCTTTTCGCCGCCCTGGCGGGGGCGGATGTCCCGGCCTGGATGACCGGCACGGATCTGGAGCCCTTCGCGGGTTGCGCGGCGGCCCGATATATGATCCGGGAAGGGGAGATTTTGGCCGAGGCGTGAATGGCCCCGGGCGGCTTGGAGACAGCGAATGAGCGGGCGGAAATTATATCTGGAAGATTTGGCGGTGGGCGACGAGTTCCGCAGCGGCGAGCATACGCTCGATGCGGAGCAGATCATCGCCTTCGCCAAGCAGTTCGACCCGCAGCCTTTTCATATCGATGAGGCGGCGGCGAAGGAGAGTTATTTCCAAGGCCTTGCCGCCAGCGGCTGGCATACCATGGCGATCAGCATGAAGCTGCTCGTTGCCGCCATCCCGCTGGCGGAAGGGATCATCGGCGCGGGGGGGGAGGTAAGCTGGCCGCGCCCGACCCGCCCGGGTGACGTGCTGCATGTCGAAAGCCGGGTGATGGCAATCAAACCCTCGCGCTCCAAGCCGGACCGGGGGATGGTGACCATCCGTACCCAGACCCGTAACCAGAAGGGCGAGGTGCTTCAGGATTTTACCGCCAGCGTGCTGGTCTTCGCGCGTGGAGCCTCGGTCCCGTGAGGCTTCTGCTCATCGGCGATCTGCTCGGCCGCTCGGGCCGGGAGGCGGCGCTCAAGCATATTCCCGTCCTGCGCGCGCGGCTGCGGCTCGATTTCGTGGCGGTGAACGCGGAGAACGCCTCGCACGGTTTCGGCCTGGCGCCGGAGATGGCGGAGGCGCTCTTCGCCGCCGGGGCGGATGTGATCACACTTGGCAACCATGCCTGGGACCGCCGGGAGATCATCCCGTATATCGCCACGGAGAGACGGCTGCTGCGCGCCCTGAATTTTCCCCCCGGCACGCCCGGCGAGGGCGCCTATCTCGCCACCCTGGCGGATGGGCGCAAGGTGCTGACGGCGCAGGCGATGGGCCGGCTCTTCATGGAGCCGCTCGATTGCCCGTTCCGTGCCGTGGAGGAATTGCTCACCCGCCATCGGTTGGGGGTGACAGCGCAGGCGATCCTGCTCGATATCCACGCCGAGGCGAGCTCGGAAAAAATGGCCTTCGCCCATGCTTTCGATGGACGGGTGAGCGCCGTCACCGGCACCCATACCCATGTGCCGACGGCGGACCATCAGATTCTTCCGGGCGGCAGCGCCTATGTCACCGATCTCGGTATGAGCGGCGATTACGATTCGGTGATCGGCATGCAGACGGGCGCCGCGCTTGGCCGGTTCATTCGCAAAATGCCGGGAGAAAAGCTGAGCCCGGCGGAAGGTGAGGCCACGCTGTGCGGCGCCTTTGTGGAAACGGATGATGCGACTGGCCTCGCGCGGCGGATTTCACCGCTGCGCCTGGGCGGCAGGCTGGCGCCCGTGATGCCGGACGCATGACAGAGCTGGCAATGCAGGCCGCTCCCGCCGGCAAGAGGCGGGATAACGTCAATATCGAGTTGCTGCGGGCCTGCGCGATTTACGCCGTGATTCTCATCCATTGCACGATGGGATATTACTATGATGAGACCTTGATGAAGGCGCATCCCCGCCTCTGGCTCGTGCCAAATTTTTATTATGCCTTCTCCCATTTTTGTGTTCCCTGCTTCTTCATCATATCGGCTTATTTCCAGATCAATCGCGATCAGCCCAGGCCGCCTCTCAAGACGTTGAAACGGGTCGTGTTACCGTTTCTTTTCTGGTCGCTGGTTTACGCCTATGTGAACCATATTCATCCTGAGACCGAAATCATTCGCCGCATGTTTCTCGATACGACGAATTTTCACCTTTGGTTCCTGCCCGTTTTTACCGGTTACGCGGCGCTTTTACCCCTATTGCTGGCCTATGCCAGACAGGGAGAAGCCGGAAGGCAAAGACTGCCCGTTTTGCTGATCTTCGTGTTTTCTATCATTCTGCCCTCGTTGAATGGTTTTTTGAACGGGTTCGGCTTCATTCATCTCGACCTGTCTCCGCTCAATCAATTCGATTTTACTCTGCCCTCGTTTTTGCTGTTCGGTCTCTGCGCGCCATTTCTCATCCGCGATATGAAGCCCTGGGCGGCGGCGGGCCTTTATGTACTGCTTTGTGGCTTGAACATGGCGCTGGCGGTGAAATTCGCCCGCCACCAAGGCGGACCGAACGAATTCTGGTATCAATACACGTCGCTCTTTATTTTCCTCTCCTCCTTCGCGATGTTCAACCTGTTCATGGGTTTTGATCTGGCCAGGCTCTCAGTCAGAGCGCGCCGTCTGATCATGGCGCTGGGTGATTGCTCCTTTGGAATCTACCTCATCCATTGGTGCGTTTTTTTGGCGCTGCAAAGATTTGGGGTGATGGTGGCGCGGCAAATCGTCATCGGGCCGCCGGTCAACGCCGCGCTGATCTTTTGCGTTGCTTTTCCCATCATCCTGGTTTGGAAGCGCGTGCCCTATCTAAAAGAGGTCGTGTGATTTTGGCATTCACCGAATATTAAGCTCGTTGCGGCACACAGAGAGACGTGGTGTGAGCAAACGGGCTGGATGGCATGTCTTCACTGATCCTGGAACTAAAACAGGGCGAATCGATGATTCTCAACGGCGCGGTCATCCGTTTCAAGACCCGCGCCCGGCTTGAACTGAATAATCACGCCCGTTTTCTGTTCGGCAAACAAATCATGCAGGTGGAAGACGCTGTGACGCCGGCACGGCGGGTCTATTTCGCTTTACAGCAAGCCTATATCGGGCCGGAAGAGGAGCGCGTGGCCGCGCTGGCCGGGGCGAAGGAGGCCGCTACCGCTGAATTGGCGGCGGCGCCGGAAGCAGAGAAGGCGGCTTGGGCGGCATTGCTATCGTTGATCGCGGCGGAAACCGGGTTCGAGGCGCTGAAATATGCGCGTGGCATGGTCCGGGCCGAGGAAAAATTCAAGTCCTAGGCACTCACACCGCGCAGTGCCTCCAGCCGCGTGAATAACGCGGGTACATCCGGCTGCACCTCGTAGAGATTCAAAACCTCCGGCCGGGCAAAGCCGCGCTTTACCGTTTCCTCGACCATTGCCAGGAAGGGCGCGGCCCAGGCGAGAATATTGACGATGATGATCGGTTTGGCGTGCTGGCCGAGCTGTTTCCAGGTGAGGATTTCGAAGGTTTCATCATAGGTGCCGAGGCCGCCCGGCATCACCACGAAGGCATCAGCCAGAGCAAAAAGGCGGCGCTTGCGGGTGTGCATCGAATCCGTGACGATCAGCTCGGTGAGGCCCTGCATTTCCACCTCGCGCTGGCGGAGAAAATCCGGAATGATGCCGGTAACCTCGCCGCCCGCCGCCAGCGCCGCCCCCGCCGTAATGCCCATGAGTCCGACATGGCCCCCCCCGAAGACGAGGCGCATGCCACGCCCGCCCAGCCCCGTTCCCAGCGCGCGGGCAGATTCGGCATAGGCCGGGTCGGCTCCCGGATTGGAGCCGCAAAACACGGTGACGGAAAAACTGCCCATCGAATCTCTGCCTCGCTTCCAGTTCTGGCCCGTTCGTGGCAGGCTGGGACCGCCATGGCAAGCAACCCCGTTTCACACCACCCCGGCGCGGCGCCGCCACGGCCGGGCTGGCGCCTCGCCCTGCTCGTCCTGCTGGTTTTGCTGGCGCTGGCGAATGGCCTGGTGCTCGTCTTGCATCTCCGCCGGCAGCAGCCGATCCCGGCGCTTCCGCCCGCCGCGCCGGTCTCCAAGCCGCAGACGCGTGGCCCCGCCCCGCCGGGGTTTGACATCGTGCGCGTGGATGCGGCGGGCAATGCCGTGCTGGCCGGACGCGCCATGCCGGGCGCCACGGTGACGGTGAAGGATGGAAACGCCGTGCTCGGTGCCGCCAAGGCGGATACGCGCGGCGCTTTTGTATTGCTGCCGTCTAAGCCGCTTCCTCCCGGCCAGCATGAAATCACCCTCTCCGAGACTCTGCCGGATGGAAACATCATAGAGGGTGAGCAGAGCGCTTCCATCAACCTGCCCGGCCATGGCGGGCAGGCGCTCGCCGTCATCTCCGGCCCTGGTGGCAGCGCCGTGGTGAGCGGGCAGGGTCCCCAGCCGGGCGAACTTGGCATGGGGGCGGTGGATTATGATGCCACGGGCCATGCCATTTTCAGCGGCGCCAGCCCTGCGGGAGCCCGCGTGGCGGTGACGCAAGGGGGCAAGACGCTCGGTATTGCCCAGGCCGACGCCAATGGGCATTGGCATCTCCAGGCGCCGGTGCCCGCCGGGCCGGGGATGATCACGCTGAAGGCAACCACCGGCAGCGGCGCTGCATTGCCCGAGGTGAGCGTGCCTTTCGCGCCTGAGACGCTCTCCCCCGCGCTGGGGGAAGGCCAGGTGGTTATCGTTCCTGGTGATAATCTCTGGATGATCGCCCGGCGCGTCTATGGCCACGGGGTCCGGTATTCGCTGATCTATTCCGCCAATGCGGGGCAAATCCGTGACCCTGATCTCATTTTTCCGGGGCAGAAATTCTCCCTGCCGCCGCAACAGGCGCGCTGAGCGTCACGGGTTTTTGATATGAATTTGAAAGATACGGTCAAATCGGTTCTGAGCCCGCCTCATAAGGCGGGGTATCCGTTTATCGCCGGCGGCGTGGTGGTAGCCCTGCTCGGGCTGTTGTTCTGGAAGCCACTCGCCTGGCTCGGCCTGCTCTTCACCCTGTTCTGCCTCTATTTCTTCCGCGACCCTGAGCGCGTGCCGCCGCCGCGCGCCAATGCGGTTCTCGCTCCGGCGGATGGGCTGGTGGTGAGCATCATGGAGGCGGTGCCACCGGCCGAGCTGGGCTTGACGCCAGAGCCGCGCCTGCGCGTCGCGATTTTCCTCTCGGTGCTGGATGTGCATGTCAACCGCGCCCCGATTGCCGGCATGGTGCAGAAAATCGCCTATCATCGGGGGCTGTTTCTCTCCGCCGCCGAAGACAAGGCGAGCGATGATAACGAGCGTAATTCCATCCTGCTGCGCACCCCGTTTGGGCAGGAGCTGGTGGTGGTGCAGATCGCCGGGCTGATCGCACGGCGCATAATATGTGACATTGCCGAAGGCCAGGCCCTGTTGGCCGGGCAGCGCATCGGCATCATCCGCTTCGGTTCCCGGACCGATATCTATCTTCCTCATGGCGCGGCGCCGCTGGTGGCGGTGGGCCAGCGCATGATCGGCGGGGAGACGGTGATTGCCGAATTGCCCGAGCCTCTGCCCGCCGTGATATGAAACCGGCTGGCGTTCTGCCCCGGCGGCAGCGTCTCGCCGGGCTCAGCTTCAACCGGGTGCTGCCCAATCTGATGACGCTGCTGGGTTTATGCATCGGCCTTTCCTCCATCCGGCTGGGACTGGACGGCCGTTATGGCGCGGCGGTATTGGCCGTTTCCGTCTCCGGCGTGATCGATGGGCTGGATGGACGGCTGGCACGGCTGCTCAAGGCGACGTCCCGCTTTGGTGCGGAGTTCGACTCGCTCGCCGATTTTCTCTGTTTCGGCATCGCCCCGGCGCTGCTGCTTTATATCTGGTCTCTGGAACCCTGGGGGGCGATCGGCTTTCTGCCGCCCTTGATGTTCACCTCCGCCATGGCGCTACGTCTGGCGCGCTTCAACGCCACGTTGGACAGCGCGCCCAAACCCGCCTTCGCGCAAAATTTTTTCACCGGCGTGCCCGCTCCCGCCGGAGCTTTGCTGGTCCTCTGCCCGCTTTTTCTCGGCCTCGCGGCTGGGGAGCATGGGCTGTTCGGCCTGCAAGCGCTGGTCAGCTACCCGCTTTTCACCGGGGCGGTGATGGTGGGGGTGGCATTGCTTTGCGTCTCCACCCTGCCGGTTTGGAGCTTCAAGAATTTCAAAATTCCGGCGGCGGAGATTTTGCCGCTGCTTCTGGGCGTGGTGGTCTTCGCGGCGCTGGTTTTCGCGGATCCCTATAGTGCCGGAGCGCTGGCGGGGTTGGCTTATGTCGTCATGCTGCCCTTTTCCCTGCGCAGCTACCGCAAGCTGGCGCGTGAGGCCGCGGCCTGGCGCGCGGGCCTGGTGGCGGGGCGGGGCAGCGAGGGCGACTCGAGCAAGTGAAGCGCGCCCGCCATAAGCGGCAACGGCGGAGATAAGCCCTGCTGGAGGCGCGGGTCTGAGCCGCGTCAGCCTTCCACCTCGGTTTCGGGCCTGTCGGTGCCGAGGGAGGTTTCCGTATGCCAGCTGCCGTCCGAAGTCTCATACATAATGAGAGTGGTCTCGCCAGGGACGCGTTGCTCAGCGGCCACCGCGCGCGCCGCGGCGAGCGCCGCCTCGCGAGTGGCGAATGTTTCTGAAAAACTACCGTTCAGCGTATAGGCGAAGCCGCCATCATGCGGGACGATTTTGTAATGCGCGGTGGTCATGCGGCGCTTCCACTCCTCATCGCTAACCTTGTTTCAATATAGGTCGCGGATCGGGGCTTTCCATGATCCGGATCAAGCCATCGGGTCAGGACGCCAATATTATTACGCCGCTCCCTTGCGTTGCGGAGGCAGACGCACTTCATTTTTAACATAATACGGAAGGAGTGGCGGCAAGCGTGAAAACGGAAAGAAAGACCGCTTTGGTCATCGGCGCCTCACGCGGGTTGGGGCTTGGTTTTTTAAAGGAGTTTCTCCGGCGCGATTATCATGTGACCGCCACGGTGCGCGCCGCCATCACCGGCGCGGGGTTGGAGGATTATTACGAGCAATTGACGATGGATACGCTGGACATCAACAATCCGCATCTTACCGAGGCGTTTCTTGCCCGGATGCAGGACCGCCAGTTTGATGTCATCGTGCTGAATGCCGGCATTTACGGCCCGCAGGGCCGGGGGCTGAGCGACGCGACGGCCGAGGAGATTTCGCATCTGATAATGACCAATGCTGTCGCCCCGGTGCGGCTGGCCGAACGCCTGGCGCCGCTGCTCCGGCCGGAGACGGGGGTTATCGCCTTCATGTCCTCGGCCCTTGGCAGCCTGGAGCTCAACGCCAATGACGGCAGTGTGCTCTATAGCGCCAGCAAGGCGATGCTCAACCGGCTCACCCGCTCCTTTGCCGCCGCGCACGACTATCTCACCATCATCAATCTCCATCCCGGCTGGGTGCGCACGGATATGGGCGGCCCCAACGCGCCGCTGGATGTGGAAACCAGCGTCCGCGGCATGGCGGACGTTTTGGAATCTCGCGCCGGCAAAGGCGGACACGAATTTCTGGATTACCGGGGCAAGATCATCCCCTGGTAGACAAAGGAGGGATGATATGAGCGGGGATGGCGCGCCGCCCATCAGCGGGATACTCGAAACTTCCCTCTATGTGGCGGAGATGGCGCGGGCCGTCGCGTTTTATGAGGGGTTGCTCGGGCTGCGCTGCATGGTGCGCGGCGAGCGGCTGACCTCTTTCGATGCCGGGAGGCAAGGGGTTGTGCTATTGTTCCAGCGCGGCACGACCGCGGAGGATATCCATGGAAAAGGCGGCGTCATCCCCGGCCATGAGGGCGCGGGGCGGTTGCATATGGCCTTCGCCATCCCGGCGGAAAGCTACGAGCCCTGGCGCGCGCGGCTGGCCGCGGCGGGGGTAAATCTGCTGGGAGAGATGCGCTGGCCAGCCGGCGGGCGCAGCCTCTACTTCGCCGACCCGGATGGGCACGTGCTGGAATTCGCCACTCCGGGGTTGTGGGCGAATTATTAATCACCCACGGCTGGGCGTTTGGTTTCACCACGAAACCTGCTAGAGCGCCGCGATGGACCAAGCCCTGCACCAAAGCGAGGCGGCATCGGGCATCCCGCCCCGGCGCAGTTTCGCCATCATCTCCCACCCCGACGCCGGTAAGACGACGCTGACCGAGAAGCTGCTGCTCTTCGGCGGGGCCATTCGCGAGGCGGGGATGGTCAAGGCGCGGCAAGACCGCCGCAACACCCGCTCGGACTGGATGAAGATCGAGCGCCAGCGCGGCATTTCCGTTACCTCATCGGTGATGACCTTCGAGTTCGGCGGCGCGGTGTTCAACCTGCTCGACACGCCAGGGCATGAGGATTTCTCCGAGGATACCTACCGGACGCTGACAGCGGTGGACAGCGCCGTCATGGTGATCGACGCGGCGAAGGGGATCGAGCTGCAGACCCGCAAGCTTTTCGAGGTTTGCCGCCTTCGTAATATTCCCATCACCACCTTCATCAACAAGATCGACCGGGAGGGGCAGAATCCGTTCGCCCTGCTGGATGAGATCGCCGATACGCTGGCGCTGGATATCTGCCCGATGGTCTGGCCGGTGGGCATGGGCGGGCTGTTCCGGGGCTGCTACGATTTGCGCCATGACCGGCTGGTCTCGGCCCGCCGGCCAGGCGAGACGGCGGCGGAGGCGGCGGATTTCGCTATCCCGCTGGCGCAGAAGGCGCAGCTGGATGAGGAGGTGGAGCTGATTCGCGCCGCTTATCCAACGTTCAACCGCGCCGCCTTCGAGGAAGGGCATCTCACCCCGGTCTATTTCGGCTCGGCTTTAAAGGATTACGCCGTGCGGGAATTGCTGGAAGGGCTGGTGGCGGACGCGCCGCCGCCGCAGCCCCGCGCGGCGGATACGCGCGCCGTGGCGCCGGAGGAAGGCCAGGTCACCGGTTTCGTTTTCAAGGTGCAGGCCAATATGGACCCGCAGCACCGCGACCGTATCGCCTTTACCCGCATCTGCTCGGGCCGGTTCAGACGCGGCATGAAGCTCGTGCATTCTCGGACTGGCAAGCCGATGGCGATTCAGGCGCCGATCTTCTTCTTCGCCCAAGACCGTTCATTGGCGGAGGAAGCCTATCCGGGAGACATCATCGGCATTCCCAATCACGGCACGCTGCGGGTTGGCGATACGCTAACCGAGGGCGAGGCTCTACGCTTCACCGGGATACCGGATTTCGCCCCCGAAATTCTCCGCCGCGTGCGGCTGGCCGACCCGATGAAGGCGAAGCAGATGCGCAAGGCGCTGGAGGATCTGGCGGAGGAGGGTGTTACCCAGGTCTTCCGCCCGCTGACAGGCGCGGACTGGATCGTCGGCGTGGTCGGCATGTTGCAACTGGATGTGCTGGCGAGCCGGATCGAGCAGGAATACAACGTGCCGGTCGCCTTCGACCCTGCCCCGTTCGAGACGGCGCGCTGGATCAGCTCCGCCGATACCGCGCGGCTGAAATTTTTCATCGAGATGAACAAGAGCGCGGTGAGCGAGGACCGGGACGGCGCGCCCGTTTATATGGTGCGCAACGGCTGGGAACTGAACCGGATGAAGGAAAATTTTCCTGAACTCGTCTTTTCCGCCACGCGGGAGCGGCGCTGAGCGGAATATACCGGGTCAGCCTCACGGGAGGCTGCTCTCAATAATTGAACTGATAGCTGAGCCCGACGCTGCTGCCATCCTGGCCGGAACTATCCGTGCCGGTGGAGGTCTGAAGCTTCAATCCCTTATAAAGGTTGATCTCGACATTCGCGGTGGTGCCCTGGCCGTTGGCGGCTTGGCTCGCGCCGACATATACGCCGGGCATGACATAGCGCCCCGCCTGCACGGAAGGCATGCCAGTGGAGGAGGAGCCGATGGAAAGCTGGTCCAGCCCCAGCGCGTTGCGTACGGAATCGAGCGGGCTGGCCCCGCCGCCCACCCCGGCGATCTGCGCCAACGCCGCCGCCAGCGAGGCTGCCTGAAAGGGCGACAGGCTGGAGGAGCTTTGCCCGAAAAGTAACTGGGCGAGAATTTCATCCGAGGGCAAGGGCGGCGAGCTGGTCAGGGTGATCTGCGGCTTTTCGGCGGTGCCGCCCACCACCAGCGTCGCGGTGCCATTATTGCTGGTCGTCGTGGTCGCCTCCAGGTCGAGCGCCGGAATAAAGCCGCCACCATTGAACTCAATCTGGCCGGAGGTGAATTCCAGCGCCTTGCCTGCCAGAGAAAAATTGCCCCGGATCAGCTTGAAGCCGCCAGAGGGTTGCGGGTCCGCCAGCGTGCCGCCCACCTTGATGTGGCCGCCCAGCTCCGCGAACAACCCGTCGCCCCGGATGAAAATTTGGTTTTTGGCGCGCACGTCGAGCGCCAGGTTGACGGGCGGGGCGGGCGGGTGCGGCCGCGCTGGCGGCGGCGGAGCGCTGGCATTGTGGATGGGCAGGTTGGCGACGGAGGGTGGCAGGGATTTCGGAATGTTGATGTTCGCCTTGAGGATGTCGATCCGTCCGCCCAGGAGCGAGCTTCCTTTCAGCGCGCCCCGCCAAGTAAGGGCGGTGTCGAGCGTCTCGGTTATGAGATCCGAGGAAAGCAGCGTCGCGTTATGCGCGTTGAGAACGAAATTGACCGGCATGGAAGCCGCTCCGGCATCGATGGTCCCGTGGCCGGTAAGGCTCCCCTTGCCCGCGGTGGCGGAGAGGCTTTGCAGGGTGATCAGCCGGTTTGCGGCGGCGAGGCTGGCATTGATGGCGGTGAGGTTGAGACCCGAGGGGATGTCCGCCACGCTGCCCTGGGCGAGACGCAAAGTTCCGTTGGGTATGGGCGCGCGCGGTGTGCCGGTGACCTGCAAGCGCGTGGTGACAATGCCACGAATCAGCGTGCCGCTCGCGGACAGGATAGGGTCCAGCACGCGCAGATCCAGCCGCCCTGCCAAGGCGAGGTTGAGCGGTCCCGTCATGCTGAGCGGGGCGGTGCCATTGGCGGTCAGATCGATGTCCTGCCCGGCTTTGACGGTCAAATTCAACGCGGCGCTTTGCTTGGCGATATCGGCCCGGGCATTGATGGCGGCGGGAGGCAGCACGGCGGCGCCGCCGGTGGTGGCGTGGAGATTTCGCGCGGCGAGGCTGATCTGGCCGGAAGGGGTTCGGGGCGTGCCGCGCAGCTGGGCACTGGCATTCACCGTGCCGGTGGCAGCCACCCCTTGCGCGGCGAGGGCGGGGTTCAGGGGCTGGAGATTGAGCCGGGCGGTGAGGGCGAGGTTCATTGGCCCGGCAAGGCTGAAGGGTACGGTGCCTCGCGCCGTGACATTACCCGCCGCGCCAGCATCGGCGGTAAGATCGAGATCGGTGCTGCCGCCCTTGAGCGCCGCCGTGCCGGAAAGAGCGATGGCGGGCAGACCGGCGGTGGCTTTGCTCATATAGCGCAGGCCGCTGGCTTTCACGGTGAGTTTGCCGAGCGGGGCCTTGGGCGTGCCGGTGATGTCGGCGGTGAGATTGACGAGACCCGCCGCGTCGATGCTGGGCAAAGCCAGCTTTGCCATTGTGAGGTCGAAATTCTTGACCGCGGCTTGAGCGTTCAACCCGGGCGAGAGTGTTCCGTCCAGCGCGACGCTGCCCTTGCCCAGCGCCAGATTAAGGTGATGCACCGTAAGGCCCGGCCGGGTTTCGATATCGGCGGGGCCAAGGAGGCGGGCGGGAATTCCGCGCCATTGCGCCGTGAGATTGGCGAGATGGGCGCTCGCGGCGGGAAGATTGAGCGTGCCGGCCAGGCTGAGCCGCGCCGGATAGGACATCAGCCGGGCGATGCTGGCGTCCAGCTTCACCCCCAGGGCGGCGGGTTCGCCCTCGGCGTTCAGCGTGCCATTAATGGCACCGAGGCTCGAGAGGGCGATAAGATTTTTCGCCGTCACGTCCAGGCCAAAATTCCGCCCGGTCTGGTAGGAAAAATCGCCCTTGACCGCTCCTTGCAGGCGGGTCCCGGTGAACAAATCGAGGTCTGAGAGCGAGGCGAGGGCGAAATGCGCGATGCCGGTGGGCAGGGCGGCTCCCGCGGCCAGACTCAATTGGGCGGTGGCGCGCAGGGATTTCCAATCGGCGCGGGTGAGGCCGAGGCTTAAATTGCCCTGGGCGTCGCGGGCGAAGGCGGCGGCCAATGCCAGTTGTGACCCTGCCAGCGTGCCGTCGCCGGTGAGGCTGCCTCGCGGCGTTTGGGGAAGATGCGCCGCCTTCAAGGTGAAAGAGAACGGGCCGGAGGGTACGTCCGGCGCGGTGGCGTTGCCGGTGAGCGCCGCCTCCGCCGATAAATCATCCGGATCGCCGTAAAAATGGCTGTTCAGGGCAATGGCGCCGGTAAGCTGCGGTGCCAGCGCGGCGAGGCGGGGCAGGGCGGCGTTGAGAGTAAGGTCGATCGTTTTTTGGCTGAGCTGGCCGCTGGCCTGGGCGTTGAATTGCGGCCCATCCAAAGTGAGCTTGGAAATGGCGAGAACGCCGTCCGCGAGTTTGGCCTGGGCATTGAGGCGGGTTTCGCCGGTGAGTAATTCCTTCATGCCGGACGGGGTCTGGCTGATATCCGCCTGGGCTCGCAGGGCCGCGCTGGCGGTTTTGCCCGCATCCGGGGAGGTCGCCCAGAGGTTCACGGTTAGCCGGCCGCTCAGCCGCTGCCTCGCCAGAGCGGCGACCGGCGTGAGGTCAGGTACCGTGAGAGTCACGTCCGCCGAGGGAGACTGAAAATTGAGGCCGAGCGTGCCCGCCAGGCTGAGCCGGGCCGGGCCCCATGTCACCGCGCCGGTCAGCGGCGCATGGTCGCGGGGGCCGTCGATAGTGATCCCGGCGCTCAAGGGCTGAGATATGCCGGCACCGGCGAGATGGCCGAGCAGTCCGCCCGGCGGCTCTTGCAGAGCCAAAGCAAGCGCGATGGTCTCCGGCGTCAGCGCGCCGGAAAGCCGGTATTCGGCCTGCCGGTCTGGCGTCCCGGCGTCCAGATCCAGCTTGGCGGTTTGGAGATTATGGATGTCGGCGGCGCCCGCGACATGCAGCTTCGTATCCGCCCCGGCGAGGCTGGCGGGCAGGCTGAGCGTGGTGATTTCCAGCCGGGCGAGCCGGATGCGCAAGGGCGGCCAGGAAAGCCCCCCGCCTTTTTTCTGCCTCGCCGCGGCCGGGTAAGCGGGCGGGCGAGCCACGGCGAGGCTCTGGGCGGTGAGCGCCTGCACGGCAAGATTTCCATGCAACAGGGCGAGCGGTGACCATCTGAGTTCCAGCCCCGCGCCCGTCAGCCAGGCGCCTTGCCCGTCCATAATATCCAGCCGGGCGAGCTTGATATCGGCGGGGAAATGCCCGCCGAGCCCGCTGATCCGGACCATGGACCCTGCATATTTATTAATCTGCCGCGCCGCGACAATGCGTCCCGCCTCGCTGTTCAAGGCGATATCCACTCCTGCGATGAGCGCGGCCAGCAGGAGCAGGAGGGAGAGCAGGCCGAGCAGAACGCGTTTGAGCCAGCGCATGGATCAGAACGCCTCCCCGAGGCCGAGGTAAAGGGCGAAGGAATCGCTCCCCGGCGTGCGTTTGAGCGGAAAGGCGATATCGGCGCGAATGGGGCCGATGGAGGTGTAATAACGTAAACCAAGCCCGGCTCCGACCCGCAACTTACCATGGAACGGGGCGGAGCCGGCGCTGACCTGCCCGGCATCGATGAAAGGCACGACGCCGATGGATTTGGTCACGTGCTGACGGAATTCGAAATTGATCGCGTCCATCGCCAGCCCGCCCTCGGGATTATCATCAGCGAATAAGGGGCCAACTGTTTGGTAGGCATAGCCGCGCACGGTGCCGGAGCCGCCCGCGTAGAGGCGCTGGTCTGGCGGCACGTTGAACTGGCTCGTTCCCTGGATGCTCGCTACCACGCCATGCACGGCGACGACGCCATATCCGCCGGGTTCGACGGAGAGATAGGTGGAGCCGGAGCCCTGCATGATGACGAAGGGACGGCTGTGTTTGCCCACCGCTGGATAGGTGGGGGTGATGCCCAGGGCGATATTTTGCCCGCGCGTGGGCTCCAGCAGGCTGTTGGCGGTGTTCCAGCTAAAGCTCACCGGGAATTGCAGCAACACATAGGTGCGGCTTACACCTTCCTGGTCGACCTTTTCGCTGGTGAAGCTGGGACCGTAGGTGATGGTCGTGTGGCTCGTGACCGGCCGCGAGAGCGAGGCGCCGAGAATGAAGCCCTTGCGGTCATAGGCGTTGAGGGATTCCTTCAACGCCTCGGCGGAGAGGGAGAGGGTCTGCCCCGGCGCGTAATAATCGGGTTTGGCGAACACGCCCTTCAAATCGTAACCCGGGGCGGTGGTGCCGGTGCCGCCCAGCCCGTTGGCGGCCATGGAGATGGTGAGCGTCTCGGCGTGGCGGAAGAGGTTGCGGTCCTCCCAGCTGGTGCCGATGGTAAAACCGGTATCGGTGGCATATGCGCCCGAGAGCGAGACGGCATGGCGTTTCTGCTCGACCACATGGAAGGTGACCGGAACCTGGCCATTCGTGGCCTGGTCCGCCGGCACGGGCGAGACCGAGGAAAACACGCCGAGGCCAAGCAGCGAATCCCGCGCGTCGGAGAGGGCGGTGTCTGAATAAAGCTGGCCCTGGCGCAGGGCGATATGGCGGCGAAGAAAATCCGGGTCCGTGCGCTTCAGCCCGGCGAAGCCGATGGGGCCGATATCCACGCGCGGGCCGGGGGTCACGCTGAAGGTCACGTTCAGCCTGTGGCGGATCGTATCCGCCACCGCGTAAGGGGGCGAAACCTTGGCGAAGGCATAGCCCGCGTTCCGCAACTGGCTCGTCAGCTTGGCAGCGGCGGCGAGAATGGGAGCCGCGGTGGCGGTGTCGCCGGATTTTATGCCGGGTTGCGGGGTGAAGCCCGGCGGCAGACCGGAAATGTTCACCTGGCCGAGAGTAAAGAGCGGGCCTTTATCGGCTTTCACTTCCACATCCGCCTCGCTGGCGCGGGGCAGGCGGGTGAGGTGACCGAGTAAAGAGGGATCATCCAGGGAAAGCCCGTCTATGGTGATGCTGACCGTGCCGGAATCATAGCCTTGCGAATGCAGGACGGTGACGAATTGATCCTCATCCGACCGGGAGCGGCCAATGAGGGCGAAGGGCGCCGGGGGCAATTTGCTCCGCAGCGAGGCCAGGGATGAGGTTTCCTCCAGCAATTTGTCGAGTGTGCCGTCCCCGGAGGGAGCAAAATTGACGTGGTATCGTACGGGGTCCGCCCCCTGGGCGGCGCCGGTGCTGAAGGTTAGGCAAAGACAAAGGAGCGGTCTCGTCCATCGGCGCATTGGTGGCAGATGTGGCGGCACGCCCCACCCTTGTCCACTAAAAATAAAAGTTTGGATGCCGCCTTTGCCGCGGTTACCGTGCCGCGCGGTCAGGCTTCGCGGCTCCCGGAGCGCTGAAGCCGAGATAGCGCAAGGCTTGCAGCATATGCGGGGGCAGCGGCGCCTCCAGGCTCAGCCAGCCTCCCTCCGGATGGGGGAAAGCGAGCCGTCTTGCATGGAGATGCAGCTGGGGCGCGAAGGGCTCTGCGAAGACCCCGCCATAGACCTCATCACCGAGAATCGGCGTGCCGAGGGCGAGGCAATGCGCGCGAAGCTGGTGCATGCGCCCGGTGAGCGGCGAGAGCGCCGCCAGGGAAAATTTGCGCCCGGCCTTATCCAGCACCCGGTAATCGGTGATCGCCTTTTGCGCGTCCTCATCCTTGCGCCCGGCAGGGGCCGCGCGGGCGGTGGCGCCGAGGGCGATACGCTTCAGCGGCAGATCGATGCGCCCCTCCAGCGGTTCCGGCAGGCCGGCGAGCAAGGCCCAATAGGTTTTTTCCACCTCCCGGCCCCGGAAAGCGGCGGCGAGGCCGCGCGCCGCCTGGCCGGTGCGGGCAATGACCAGCAGCCCTGACGTATCGCGGTCCAGCCGGTGGACGAGCCGGGGGCGCTCCGCGCCGCTGCCTTGCAGCGCGTCCAGCATGCCATCCACATGCACGGCGATTCCCGCGCCGCCCTGCACCGGCAATCCGGCGGGTTTGTTCAGCACGATCACCGAGGCGTCCTGGTAGAGGATCATGCCTTCCAGCTCCCTGAGCCGGGCCGGGTCCATCTCTACCCTCTGGCGCGGACGCGGCGCGGCGGCCTCCAGAGCAGGCAGGCTCAACACGTCTCCGCCGGCGAGGCGGGTATTGGCCTCGGCGCGGGCGCCATTCAGGCGAATCTTGCCGGTGCGCAGCAGCTTTTGCAGCGTGCCCTGGGTGAGGCCGGGCACGGCGCGGCGCAAAAAGCGGTCGAGCCGCATCTCCGCTCCCGCCTCGGGAATCTGGATTTCAGCCATGCTGCTTCTCTTCGCGCAGTTTCGCCCAATAGGCGAGACGGCGGGAAATCTCGCGCTCAAAACCGCGCTTGGCTGGGCGGTAGAAATCCGGCCGGCCCATGCCCTCAGGGAAGTAATTATCCCCGGAGAAGCCCTCATCCGTATCGTGGTCGTATTGATAACCCTGGCCGTAGCCGAGATTTTTCATCAGTTTGGTGGGAGCATTGAGAATGTTCATCGGCGGCATCAGGCTGCCGGTCTCACGAGCGGCCCGCCCGGCGGCGCCGATCGCCTTATAAACCGCGTTGGATTTGGGCGCGGTGGCGAGATAGAGCACCGCCTGGGCGATACAAATCTCCCCCTCGGGCGAGCCGAGGCGCTCATAAGCCTCCCAGGCGGCGAGAGCCTGGGGCAGCGCCTGGGGATCGGCGAGGCCGATATCCTCCGAGGCGAAGCGGGTGACGCGCCGGGCGATGTAGCGCGGGTCCTCGCCGCCCGCGAACATTCGCGCCAGCCAGTATAGCGCCGCGTCCGGGTCCGAGCCGCGCATGGATTTATGCAGGGCCGAGATGAGATTGTAATGCTCCTCGCGGTCGCGGTCATAAAGCGCCGCGCGGCGGGAGAGAAGCTGGCCGAGCGCGGCCTCGTCCAAATCTGCCGCGGGCGGCAGCGCGAAAAGTTGTTCGGCCATATTGAGCAAAGCGCGGCCGTCGCCATCCGCCATCGCGCGCAAGGCGGCGCGGGCCGCGGGGGTGAGGGGCAGGCTCTGCCCGGTCTCGGCCTCGGCGCGGGCGAGCAATTGCTCCATCGCCGCATCGTCCAGCCGCCGCAGCACGAAGACCTGGGCGCGGGAGAGCAGCGCGCCGTTGAGGGCGAAGCTGGGATTTTCGGTGGTGGCGCCGATCAGCGTGACGATGCCCGCCTCCACCACGGGCAAAAAGGCGTCCTGCTGGGCGCGGTTGAAGCGATGAATCTCATCCACGAAGAGTAGAGTGGACTGGCCCGCGCGGTGAAGCCGCGCCGCCTCGTCAAAAACTTTCTTGAGGTCGGCTACCCCCGAAAAAACCGCCGAAATCTGGCGGAATTGCAGCCCCGCCGCTTCCGCCAGCAGCCGGGCGATGGTGGTTTTGCCTACGCCTGGCGGCCCCCAGAGAATGAGCGAGGCGAGCGAGCCGCGGGTGAGCATGCCGGTGAGGCTGCCTTGCGGGCCAAGGAGATGATCCTGACCCACCACTTCACTCAAGGCGCGGGGGCGCAGCCGCTCGGCCAAGGGGCGGGGCCCGGCGGAAGGGGGCTGCACAGCGGCGGGCGGCCCAAAAAGGTCGTTGTCTTGCGGCATGGCGGATATTTAATCGCCCTGGCGCGCCACCGCCATGCCGGCAAGGTGGATTCCGGTTGCGGCCGGGGCCGGACGGACCTAAATTTAGCACATGGCGAATAAAAATGGTCCAGTGATCGACATGACCCCTGATGGACGCTTCATTGAGGCGCCCAGGCCCTCGCTGACGCAGATATTGCTCCGCGTGCTGGCTTTCGCGGTTGCGCTTTGTATTGGCGCTGCGCTGGTATGGACCGCTTTCCTGATGATCCCCGTGCTGCTCGTGCTGGGTTTCGCCGCCTATGTGGCCGCGAGCCGGCGCCCAACGGGCTGGGGCCGCTGAACACCGCTCAGGTCAGCACCGGCTCCAAGTCCACGCCGACATGCAGGCTGTGGCGTCCGCCGCCCAGAATGATGCCGCGCAAGGGTGAAACATCCTCGAAATCCCGCCCCCAGGCGAGAGTCACATGCTCGTCGTGGACGAGCAGATTATTGGTCGGGTCGAAATCCACCCAGCCAATCTCTGCTCCGGCCCAGGCGCTGACCCAGGCATGGCTTTGGTCCGCGCCCCGCCGCTTGGCCTGGCCGGGGGGCGGCACGGTACGAAGATAGCCCGAGATATAGCGCCCCGGCAGGCCAAGGGCGCGCAGGCAGGCCAGCATGAGATGGGCATAATCCTGGCAGACGCCCGCGCGAATCCTCAAAATTTCCTGGGCGGTGGTAAAGGTATTGGTGACACCGGGTTTATAGTTCATCTCGGTGAAGATACGTCGATTCAGCTCCTGTACCGCATCGAGAATGCTGCGCCCGGGTAGAAAACTCACCGCCGCGTAATCGGCGATTTCGCTCGCCGGCATGGCGAGCTTGCTGGGCAGGCAGAATTCCGCCACTTCGGCGTCTCGTAACCCCCAGGCGGCGATCGCCTCCCAGCGCGGCGTGTCCCAGGCGGCGGGCGGGGCGGGCAGGCTGGCGTCCACCGTGGCGCTGAGGTTCACGCTGAATTGCTTATGGGTCCCCGCCAGCGAGATGCTGGTGGTGTGATTGCCGAAATGATCGATTTCATCGCGCCGGGTATCCGGTGACGGCGAGATGACGAGATGCGCCTCCCGCACCACCTGGCCGGGCCGCCCACGCGGCAGCAAATGCATGAAATGTGTGCCGGTCACCACCGGCTCGGCGTAATCATAGGTGGTTGCGTGGTGCAGGCGGTAGAGAGTCATGCCGGTCCAAACTGAAGGATTATTGTGCCGCTTCCAAGACCTCGTTGTCCTCCAGCGTGTGGGCCTCCGGCAACAGCGTAAAGAAGCGCCGCTGCACGCGGTCCGATATCTGGCGCAACCGGGCGGCGATGGCGCTGAGGCGGGAACGCAGGGTTCCGCCGCTGCTGGCGAGATCGAGCACGTCCTGCAGCAGGTTCCGCACGGTCTCGGCATCGTCCTCCGCGCCCAGCCGGTCCAGGCAGGCGCGGAGAGCGTTGCATTGGAAAGCGAGGGCGCGCGGATTTGCGGGATCGGCGAGCAGCATCGCCAGTACCGGGCCGGGCGCGAGAATACCGGCATGGCGTAACTCGTAACTCAGCACCGAATCGGCCCATTCGATCGCCAGCGCCATGCCGGGCTCCATCCGTTCAGGCGGGCCATCGAGCAGGATGCCGAGCGTGGCGGCGAGGGTTTCGCCGCGCTCCAGCCGCCGCCCCATCTCCAGGAACAGCCATCCTCCGTCGCGGGACATGTTCTCCGCGGCGATGCCGGCGAAGGTCGCGGCGAAGCTGAGCAACGTGGGCAGGGAGGCTTCCTCGTCCGGCAGCGCCTCCTGCGTTTGTTGCAGGGCAAAGCGCACGGTGGCGAGCATGGAGGGGGAGAGTCGTTCGGAGGAGGCGTCAACCAGCCGGGCGACCTCCTTGAGCAGGCCGGCGATAGGCCGCCGCCGCGCGAGAGTCTGGCGCAGGAGCCGCCCGGACAGCGCGGAACCGGCAGCCTCTGACGGTAACAGGCCAGACTGGCCGAGGCAGCGGGAAATAAGCGCGCGCTCGGCCAAGTCACGGGGGAGGGAGGTGCCGGATTCCAGGCGCGGGATGGCCACCATCAGCAGCCGGGTGGCGGCTTCCAGCCGCTCCACCGAGCGGCCGAGCCAAAAAAGATTATCAGCGAGCCGGGAGGGCAGATGGGCGGCGGCAAGGAATTTCACCTTTTCCGGCGGCTCGGCGGGCGGGGCGCCTGAGATGATGCGCGGCTCCTCGCCTTCCAGCACCCACACATCCTTGAGCCCGAGTCCGGCGGGCACGCTGGGCCAGGGCAGGGGCAGGGCGATGCCGCCGGGCAGAACCTGCCAGTCTTCGCCATCCATCCAGGCGAAAAGGCGGAAGCAGAACGGCGCCCAGACAGTGTTCTCCTCGCTGCCGAGAAAGGGAGCGCGCGAGGCCAGGGCGACGGTATCTAGTCCCGCCATTTCCAGCTGTGCCGCCATGCCGGTCAAGGCTTCGGCCTTGGCCTGGATATAAGGGCGCAGCGCCCGAGCCTCCACCAGCGCGCTTCCGGGGGCATTGAGCATGGCGAGCACCCCGGCACGAATGGCCCCGAAGGCGCCAGGAATGCCCGCGCCTGGCCGTCCCCCCTGCTCCAGCGGGTCGAGATCGATGCCTGACACGCCCCGCACCAGCAGCGCCACGTGCAGAAGGCCGCTCAGCGTCTTCATGTGCAGGGCGCCGTGGCGGGTGGCGAGGTCGCCGGGTTCGATCAGCAACACACCGAGCGCGCGGGCGAGCAGCGCGTCATCGAAGGCGTCATGGCCAGGATCGCCTATAGGTCCGGCCCGGCCCGACAGCACCGCGACGAGCCCGCCTTCCGCCCTGCGCTGAAGATGGTCGAGCAGCATCTCCCGCCCGGGACGCAGCGAGCGCAGCCCGCCCCCCCGGAATAATTCGGGGAGGGTGCCGGTGGCGAGACGGCGTAGCGTGAGCGCATGGCCCAGCCCGGGAATGACGCCGGTATGGTCACGCATCACGCGAAAACTTCCATCCGGGACGCGGATGATATCCGCGGCGTAGAGTCCCAGGCGTGGGCTGGCGAGCCGGGAGCGCGTGTGCAAAGGGCGGAGAAAATGCGGATCTCCGAGCACCAGCGCCGGAGGAAGGTCTCCAGAGGAGAGCAGGGTTTGCGGACCGTAAAGATCCTCCAACACATGCGAGAGAAGCGCGGCGCGCTGGCGGACGCCTTCCTCCAGCACCGCGAACTCGGCGGCGGTGAGCGGTGCGGGCAACGGGTCGTAGAGCTGGCCCGCGGGCACCCCGAGCGGTGCCGCGAGGCCGAGATGCCGGTTGAGCGCGGCGGCGCGGCGGCGCGATTCGCCCTTGCCGATGGCCGCCATGGCGTTGAGCACGGGCGCCCAGATAGGCCGGGTGCGGCCCTGGCCGTCCAGAGTTTCATTGCAGGGAGAGAGAGACTGCATTGGCGTAGAATTACCAGAGCGTCATGCGGGTGCCTACCGTAAAGCGCGGCTCGCGTTGTGCTTGGCCCGGATGGTCCGATGATTGCAGGCTCCCGGTGGAATTATCTTGCGGAAATAATAAGTGAGTACAAGATTTAACCCTGATCACGATGGAACCGCCCGGATTGGGAGCGCAGGCATGCTGAAATTCTGGGCCAAACTTGACCCGTCCGAGCCATTTTGCCTCCGGCATGGCCGGGGAGGCGACAGCAATTCATATCCTCAAGCCGGAGGGGGCTGAGTTGAAAGATGTTTTCCGTTATTTATGGCCCGATTACGATCCGGGCCGGTTTTTTTGTGAACTCACGACCCCCCGGCCCGGGGCGGGGTTGGTGCCGCGCCTGCTGGCGGAGCGGCTGAAGGCGATCGGGTTGGAGGCGTTGCGCGCCCGCGCCTCTGCGGCGGAAACCGACCTCATCGATTTGGGCGTGACATTCACCGTTTATAGCGACGCCACCGCCATTGACCGTATCCTGCCCTTCGACTGCATTCCCCGTGTGCTGACGGCGGCGGAATGGGACCTGCTGGAGCGCGCCTGTATTCAGCGCGTGAGGGCGCTCAACCTGTTTCTCGGCGATATCTATGGCAAGGGCCTGGTGGTGAAGGACGGGATCATTCCAGCCGAGCTTGTGTATGGAAACGCCAATTACCGTCCGGAAATGAAGTGTTTTCCCGTCCCGCACGGCACTTACGTGCATGTTTGCGGCATCGACATCATCCGGGACGAGAAAGGGGATTTCCGGGTTCTGGAGGATAATGCCCGCACCCCCTCCGGCGTGTCTTATGTCGTCGAGAACCGGCATTTGATGCTGCGAACCTTCCCCGACCTGATGGCGGGAATCCGGCTGCGCCCGGTGGATGATTACGGGCGGCGGCTGCGCGCGGCGATGGCTGAGGTGGCGCCGGGTGGTCTCGATGATCCTGAAGTGGTGCTGCTTTCCCCCGGCATCTATAACTCGGCCTATTTCGAGCATGTCTTCCTGGCACGGGAAATGGGCGTGCCGCTGGTGGTGGGGGCGGACCTCATGGTGGAGAATGACCGGGTTTACCGGCGCACCACCGCCGGGCCGCGCCCGGTGCATGCCATTTACCGGCGGTTGAATGATGATTTCCTTGACCCTGAGGTGTTCCGCCCGGATTCGATGTTGGGCGTGCCCGGGCTGATCCGCGCCTGGAAGGCCGGTAATGTCGCGATCGCCAATGCCGTCGGCACTGGCGTGGCGGATGATAAGGCGGTCTATGCTTATATGCCGCGCATCATCCGCTATTACCTGGATGAGGAGCCGCTGATTCATAACGTCGAAACCCATATCTGCCGCGAGCCGGAGGGGTTGGCCTATACACTCGCTAATCTCGACAAGCTGGTGGTAAAGCCGGTGGGTGAGAGCGGCGGCTACGGAATCACCATCGGTCCCCGCGCCTCGCTGGAGGAGCTGGCGGCGGCTCGCGCCAGTATCGAGGCCGACCCGGCCAATTGGATCAGCCAGCCGATGATCGGGCTTTCCGTGGGCCCGACCCTGACGGAGGATGGCATCGCCCCCCGCCATCTCGATCTGCGGCCTTTCATCGTCACTGGCCAGGAGAGCTGGGTTTTGCCCGGCGGGCTCTCACGCGTGGCCATGAAGCGCGGCTCGCTGATCGTCAATTCCTCCCAAGGCGGCGGCTCCAAGGATACCTGGGTGCTGGCCGAGCGTTTCGGTGAGGAGGCGCTGCCATGAGCCATATGCGTGACCCGGGTTTACTGGCCCGGGACGCCGAGGGGCTGTTCTGGATGGCGCGCTATCTGGAACGGGTTGAGAACATCGCCCGGCTGATCGACGTGACGCAGAGCTTCGAGAGCCCAGGTTTCGAGACCGAGGCATGGTTCGGACTCATCCGTATCAACGCCGATGAGAAGAATTTCCTGGAGCGCGGCTTTTCGCCCGACGCGGCGCATGTCAAGCGATTCTATCTGTTGGACAAGGGCAACGCCACCTCCATCCCCGCCTGCCTGGAGGCGGCGCGCACCAATGCCCGCACGCTGCGCCCGCTGATGAGCACGGAGATGTGGAAGCAGCTCAACGTATTCCACCGTTTCGCCGCGCGCATTTTGCCGGAGGATTTGGAGGGGGACGCGCTCTCACGCCTTTGCACGCGCCTGAAGGAAGGCGTGCAGGCTCATACCGGCATCACGCAGGGCACGCTCTACCGCGACCAGGGCTGGTATTTCTACGAGCTGGGCCGGTATATCGAGCGCGCCGACCAGACCACCCGCATGCTCGACATAAAATACACCGCGCTGTTGCCGCGCGGGGTGGAGGAAAAACGGGTGGCCGAGCTGACGCAGTGGAATGTGATTTTGCGCGCCGCGGCCGGTTATCATGCCTTCAAGCGTTATGCCCGCGCGACGTTTTCCGCGGAGGATGTGGTGCATTTCCTCTTGCGTGATCCTTCCAGCCCGCGCTCAGCCCTGCTCTGCATACGGCGGGTCGAGCAGCATCTGGACGATTTGCGCCGCCATTATGGGTTGTCGGGCACGGCTGAGGCGATGGAATTGGCCGAGATGCTGCGCGAGTTGCTGACCGAGAAGCCGCTCGGCCATATTCTCGCCATGGGGCTGCATGAATATCTGGATGTGGTGCAAATCAACTTGCAAGAACTTGCTGGCGCCGTTGGCCGGGCCTTTTTTCGGGATTGGCGCCCGGAACCAATCCTGGCCGGTGCCGGACAGACACAAATACAGACACAGACACAGACACAGACTTAGGTGAGCGCGTGAGCCAGACTTCCCTCTCAGAAACTTACAAAGTTCCGGTTGCCCGCCCCGTGGCCGCTGACGCAGGCTGGGTGTGGCCGCTGGGAGTGTTCGTGCTCGCGCTGATACCCCGTTTGCTCGATCTCGGCAGCCGGCCCTTCTGGCTCGACGAAATTTTTACGCTTAACCGGGCTTCGCTGACTCCCGGCGCGCTGATTCTCGACTCGTTTCAAAATCATCACATGCCGAGCTTTTTTCTCATGCTCGCCCCGCTGACCCATCTGGCCCATGCGCAATTCTGGCTGCGCTTGCCCTCTGCCTTGTTCGGGGCGGCGGCGGTGGCGCTGGTCTTCGTAATCGCCTCCCGGGTGGCGGGGCGGCTGGCGGGGGTGGTGGCGGCGCTGGTGCTGGGCCTCTCGCCCACGGTGCTCGCTTTTGCGCAGGAGGCGCGCTCCTACACTTTGATGATGACGCTGGTCCTAATCGCTTTGTATGGCGTGGTGCGGCTGGCGCAGAACCTTCCCGCCGCGGCGGAGGGCTGGCGCGGAACTGAGCGCGCGGGCTGGCTCTGCTTCACGCTGGGCACGGCGGCGGCGCTGGATGTGCTGGGGGATGCGCTGCCATGGCTGCTCGCGGCCAATCTCATTTTTCTTTGCCTGCTGCCCTTCGCTCCGGCGCCCGGGCGCCTCGCCCGCCAATTGCTTGGCGCGGATGCCATGATCGCCACGCTCACTGTGCCGTTTTATGCCTTGATGCTGCATTTTCAGCAGCAGAGCGTGACCTATAGCCTGGGCTGGATCCCGCCGCTGGATGCGGGGCGGCTTTGGTATACTCTTGGCTCTGTCTATCTCATGCATGTGGCGGATTGGGTGTCCTTCCGCTTTTTGCATCACGGCGCTCTGCCGGGTGTGGTCTGGCTGGTGGACGCCCTGCTGTTGTCGGCCCTCGCGGCGGCGGGATGGCGGCTGCGCCGTGGTCCGGCGATGCTGGTCACGCTGGGCATCGCCTTTCTCTTTCTGCCTTGCCTGTTCATCGTGATCTCGCTCTGGCACCCGGTGCTATTGCCCCGCTACCTGCTCTGGAGCGCCGCGCCCTTCGCCATTCTCACCGGGATCGGGATGGCCTCGCTACTGGAGGGCTGGTCCACGCCCCGCGCGCGCCTCGCCATGCTGGGGCTGGCAGGGCTCTTCCTCGTCAATCTTCTCCCGTATTACCATAACGAAACCAAGCCGCGCTGGGACGTGGCGGCGGGAATGCTCGCCCAGGAGATGCAGCCGGGAGATGTGCTCTATCTTTCCGATAACGGCGCTTTGCCCATTCTCAAATATTATCTGCCCGCCACGGCCCAGGCGATGGCGCTGAACAATACCGCCGGTAATCTCACCCAGGCGGAGCAGGCGCTGGCGGCGGGCAAGCGGGTCTGGGTGGTGTACGGCCATGCCGGACAGACCGTCGCCACACCCCGGGAATTTTACGCTGGGGTGAAAAGCATGGGCACGCCAAACCTCGTGGAGGCGGCGGGCAAACGCATCACCATCGCGCTCTTCGATCCCTCCGCCCAGCTGGCGAGCTGCACGGCACTCGGCCAGCAGATCGGTCTTTGCAGTTAGCGCTATTTCTCGACGAAGGCTTTCTCGACCACATATTGGCCGGGTTCTGAATGGTTGCCCTCAGCGAACCCCCGGGCCTTTAAAATTGTTTGTAAATCGCCGAGCATGGCGGGGCTGCCGCATAGCATGACGCGATAATCCTCTTTGTTGAGCTTAGGCAGGCCGAGATCCGCTTCGAGCCTGCCTTGCTCGAGCAGAGAGGAAATGCGCCCGTTATGCTTGAACGGCTCGCGAGTCACGGTGGGATAATAAAGGAGTTTTTCCCGCGCCAATTCACCGAACACCTCATCGGAAAGCAGGTTTTCCACGGCCTCGCCGCCATAGCCGAGCTCGGCGATATGGCGGCAGCCATGCACGAGGATGATCTTCTCATAGCGATCATAGGCTTCCGGATCCTTGATGATGCTGATGAAGGGGGCAAGGCCGGTGCCGGTGCCGAGCAGTAGCAGGTATTTGCCGGGCGTCAGGTTGTCCTGGATCAACGTGCCGGTGGGCTTCCCACCAATGATCACCTCATCGCCCGGCTGGAGTTTTTGCAGATGCTGGGTCAGAGGCCCATCCGGCACCTTGATCGAAAAGAATTCCAGCTGATCCTCGTAATTGGCGCTGCACAGGGAGTAGGCACGCAACAGCGGGCGGCCGCCGATTTTCAGTCCGATCATGACGAACTGGCCATTGAGAAACCGCAAAGCGGGATTGCGGGTCGTGGTGAAGCTGAACAGTCTCTCCGTCCAGTGGCGGACGGATTTTACGGTCTCGGTATAGGTCGACGCCAACGATTCTTGCTCCGCTGAATTCCGCGCGTCCTTATAGGGTTTTTACGCCAATGTTAACCGTGGCACGGGCAAATCTGACCGCCAAAAACAGAGGCCGGTCCATGCGCGGGCGGATCGGGACATGCGGATTGGCGGGGTGAGCGGAAATGGAGTAGAATTTGGCAGAATGATGATTGAAAGCGAAATAACTCTTCCGAGAGCCCGGCCCAAGCGAGATATTCCGATGAGCAAAGGGGAGCCTCTCCCGGCGGAATTTGCCGCGTTTCACCCGCTGCCGCCACCGCCGCCCGCAGCGCACCCCGCATTGGCGCCGTTTTTTCTTCGCCACGCCGCCGAGACCATTTGGGCGCTGCGCCAGGGGGTTGAACCCGCCCTGGCCCGTGCCGCCGCCGCCCGTGCCGCCGCGCAGTTTGTCATGGCGGAGTGGGACGAGCTGCCGGACGCTGCCCGCGCCGTTCTGCCGGATTGGGTCAGGCCGATGGCGGCGGAGGTTTCGCCCGGCCCGGCCCGGCTCCAATCGCTGTTCGGGCTGGCGCCGGATGCGGCGGCGCGGCTGCACGGGCTTTGGTGTCTGCTTGGCACCGCCGATGCGCTGATGGAGACGGGCGGGGATATCCGCCTCGCCCGCGACCCTAAAACCGCGCTCAACGGCTATGGATGCAGCCACCGTCCGCGCCCCTGGGCGATCACCTTCGCCTCCTCTACCGCCTCATCTTCCTCCGAACGCGGTTATATAGCGGCGGACAGGGCGCGGCTTGCCGTGACCGCCGCGCTACTGAGCGGCCAGCCCGCTCGGCAGGCGGTGAGTGCCAGCATCGGCCGGGCGCGGCGCGGCATCGCCCGCGCTTTCGGCCTGCGCGCGGATGAGAAGATCGTCCTCGCCGCCTCTGGCACCGATACGGAATTGCTGGCCCTGGCGCTCTCCCATTTGGCGGGGACGGATAAGCCGATCCAGAACATTCTCATCGCTCCGGAGGAGACCGGGCGTGGCGTGCCGATGGCCGCGCGGGGCCTGCATTTCGCGGTGGATACCGCATTGGGGCACGAGGTGGCTTGTGAGGCGCCTATTGAAGGCTTCCGCCCTGATACCATGCTTACCAATATCAGCCTGCGCGACCCAGCCGGAGTGGCGCGGCCGCTGAGTGTGGTGGAGGCAGAGGCCGAGGCGGCGCTGCGGGACGGATTCATGGCGGGGCGGCGGGTGATTCTCCATGGGCTCGATCTTTCCAAGACCGGGCTGCTGGCGCCTTCGCCCGCCTGTCTGGCGCGGCTACGAGAGATTTACGGCGCGGAATTCGACATCGTGGTGGATGCTTGCCAGGCGCGGCTCTCCCCTGCCTCGGTGCGGGTCTATCTCGCTCTCGGCGCCACGGTGCTGATCACTGGCTCAAAATTCTTCACCGGCCCGCCTTTCGCCGGCGCGGCGCTGCTGCCCGCCACGGTGGTGGCGCGGTTGCGCACGGGCGTGTTGCCCGCCGGGCTCGCGGCCTATTTTAACCAGGACGAATTTCCTCCCGGCGTCGCCGCGGCGCGCGGCCTGCCTGCCGGCGGCAATTACGGCCTTGCCTTGCGCTGGCACGCGGCGCTGGCGGAAATCCACGCTCTATTGCGGGTGCCCCCCGCCCACCGCGCCGCTATCCTTCAAGGCTTCGCCCAGGCGGTGGCACAGGGGGCTGCGCGCGTGCCCGGGCTGGCCCTGCTGCCCGCGCCGCCGTTTGGCCGCCACGAGGACGAGGAGGGCTGGGAGCGCCTGCCCAGCATCTTCACCTTTGCCCTGCGCGCCCCCCACGCGCCCGAGCGTTTTCTTACCCCCGCCGAGGCCCGGCAGGTCTATGTTTGGCTCAACACCGATCTTTCGCCCTGGCTTGAGACTGAGGCGGAACTAGCCGCGCGCATCTGCCATATCGGCCAGCCGGTGCCCCTCCCCCAGCCGGGAGGCGGTGGGCAGATGGGGGCGCTGCGCGTGTCCGCCGGGGCGCGGCTGATCTCGGGAGAACCCTCCCATCAAGCTTTGCCGCCGCGCGCCCGGCTAGCGCGGGAGTTTGCCGATATCGGTGTGGTTTTCGCCAAAATTGCCTTGATTTTGCGTCATTGGCGGCATTTGGCGGCGGCGGACCCCAGCCCCTCCTACCGCGCCCGCGCCGCGCCCATGACTTGCGAACCCGTCTCTTGAAGACCATGGCGGGACATGGTGCAGTCTCGCCATGGTAAAGTTGGATAAAATTTATACGCGCGGCGGCGATCAAGGCGAGACCTCGCTGGGTGATGGCAAGCGTGTCGCCAAATCCTCGGCGCGCATTGCCGCTCTGGGCGAGGTGGATGAGGCTAACGCCGCTCTCGGCCTCGCCCGTTTGGAGGCCGACGCGGCCCTGGATACGGTGCTTGCCCATATCCAGAATGATCTGTTCGATCTCGGTGCGGATCTCTGCACGCCCATCGCCGCAGATGAACCCCCCGCCTTGCGCATCGTGCAGCCGCAGGTCGACTGGCTGGAGGCGCGTATCGATGCGCTGACGGCGGAGATGGCTCCACTTTCCTCCTTCATCCTTCCCGCTGGCAGTCCAGCGGCGGCCCGGCTGCATTTCGCCCGCACGGTGGCGCGGCGGGCGGAGCGGGCGGTGGTGCGGCTTTTGGAGGAGCCGGAGGAGGCGGTGAACCGGCTGGTCCTGGCCTATCTTAACCGGCTGTCGGATCTGCTATTCGTGCTCGCCCGCGCCGCCAACGGCATGGGCGGGGCGGATGTGCTTTGGGTGCCCGCCGGGGGGCGGCATGGCTGAGCCTGCCGCCAAGGCGGGCTGGAACATCGAAACCGAGTTTGCCGTTGCGCCCGTGGAAGGGCCGCCCCGCAATTTTTTCGCATTTTACGAGGGCGAAAGTTTCGGAGCCTCCGATCGGGGAAGGCTGGCGGTGATCGCGCGCGGGCACGCGGTGGAGGCGGAGGCGGCCCGGGCGGCGCAAGACGCGGCCCAGATCGCCGTGCATGAATTCGCGGAAGGATATTTTGGCGCGCGCTCCACTCTCTCGCCCAAGCGCGCCGCCGCCAGGGCTATGGCCTCGGTGAATCGCTGGCTGGCCGGGCAGGGCAAGGCGGCGCTGCCGCCGGTCTCGCTCTCGGCGCTGCTATTGCGGGGCCGCCGGATCGGGCTGGTGCAATTAGGAACTTGCCAGATGTACCGGCTCCGGCAGGGCGCGCTCACGCCGTTGATGGCGCCGCACATTCATCATGCCGCTTCCGAGGCGCTGCCTGCCCGGGCGCTCGGGCTTTCCCCGGAATTGCCGCTCGATATCGGCGAGGAGGAGGCGGAGCCGGGAGACCAGTTTCTGCTCATCGCCGGGCTGGCGGGGCAAGAGGGCGTGCTGTCCACGCTGGCGCAGGCAACTCATTCCCCCAGCCTCGCCGCCGCCGTGCTGGCGGCGCTGGCGGCTTTGCCCGCGCCGGACAAGGCGGTGATGGCGCTGCGGCTGAACGCGCTGCCCGAAATCGTGCCGGACCCGCCCGCTTTGGTCAGCCTCGCGGCTTTGCCGATCCGCCCGCCGCCGCGCGCGGGCGATGTGTGGGATGATTTCGTCATCGGCTCCGTGCTGTTCCGGGGCCGCTATACCATGCTCGTCGCGGCCTATGACCGGCTCTGCCAGCGCGAGGTGGCGCTGAAGCTGCCTTTGCCTTCCATGTTGCAGGATGAGGTTTTCGCTGCCGGTTTCATGCGGGAGGCCTGGATCGGCGCCGCCGTGCATAGCCCGCATGTGGCACAATATATCAACATTCCGGCATCGCGCCGCACTGCGCTTTATCTCGCCATGCCACTCTATAAGGGCGAGACGCTCGAACACCGTCTTGGCCGTGCTCCACCCCTGAGCCTGCCGGAAGGCATGGGCATCGCCTTCCGGCTTTGCGAGGCGGTGCGGGATCTCGCCGCGATCGACGTGGTGCATCGGGATATCAAGCCCGAGAACGTGATGCTGCTGGAGAGCGGGGAGATCAAGCTGCTCGATCTCGGCCTCGCTTATCTGCCCGGGATCGAGACCGCCAGCGCTGGCGGATCTGGCGGGACCATCCGCTATATGGCGCCGGAATTGCTGAAGGGCGCGCCCGCCAGCAGCCGCACCGAGGTCTACGCCCTCGCCATGACGTTATACCGTATGTTTTCTGGTGGCGCCTTTCCCTTTGGCCAGCACGAGAGATATCCGTTGCAGCGCCTGCGCCCGGACCTGCCTCCCTGGCTGGGCAAGGCGCTTGGGCGTGGGTTGGCGACCCGGCCGGAGGAGCGTTTTGCTGATGCGGCAGAGTTGGCGCAAGCCTTGCGCGCGGGGCTGGAAGGCGGGCGGGATGGCGCCGCGCCCCGCCCGGCCCGGTTAGGCGTGCGGTTCTGGCGAACGCTCGCCTTGCTCTTCGCCGCCTTGTTTTTCCTCACCCTGGCCTGGGCGCTCATATGATCCGGGTGCTTTACATGAGCGATCTGCATATCGAGATGGAGCGGCGGCGCGGCTGGCTCCCCCTGGTCCGGCCAGCACGCCAATCTTTCTACGTGCCGCCGCTGCGGGGCGTGGCGCCACCCGACCTCATCGTGCTGGCGGGCGATATTCATAACGGCTTGCTCAGCGTGGCTTATGCCGACCGCCTGGCCAAGCATTTCAGTGTTCCCGTGGTGCTGGTGGCCGGCAATCACGAATATTATTTCCACGATCTCGACCTGATGCGCCCGCGCCTGGCCGAGGCCGCCGCCGCCACTGGCGGACGGGTGCGGTTTTTGGAGAATGAGCGCTTCGATTTCGAGGTGAGAGGCAAGCGCTTGCATGTGCTGGGCTGCACGCTATGGACAGATTTGGCCCTCAACCGCGATGTCGCCCTCTCCAGCGCTATTGCTGGAGAGCAGTTGAACGATTTCCGCTTCATCGATGCCGGGCGGGCTAGGCTGACGCCCCGTTTGACCGTTGAGCGGCATTTCGCGTCCCGCGCCTGGCTGCATACCCAACTGGAACGGCTGCAAGCGGAGGGGAGCCGAGCGCTGCGGCTCATTGTCACGCATCACGCTCCCGGCCCGGCATTTCTCGGCGCGCGCCAGGGAGCCATCGCTCCGGCCTACGCCTCTGAGCTGCTCCCGGAATTCGCGGCCTCAGCGGCGCCCGCCTTCTGGGTGCATGGCCATACCCATTACCGGCACGAGACCTTCAGCTCCGGCCTGTGGGTGGTCTCCGCCCCGCGCGGCTATGCCCGGGAGAGCGGAAAGGAGGCGCCGCCCTACCAGCCCGGCTTCATGGATCTATGAAGGGACCTCCGGGGACTCATGCGGTCCGGTCCATGCGGGTCATCAATTCAGCGATTTCCTCAGCCGGAAGGGAAGAGCGAACCGCGATCCCGAGCACGATCAGGCTCCAAACCGTGAGCACCGCCACCCCCGGCCAGAAGCCCAGCAGCCCATAGCCGCCGCCAATGCCACCCAGGGCAGAAATGAGCCATACGCCGCCGAACCAAGGCAGCAGCCAGGCGATGTAGCGCCAACCAAAGCCTGCTGGCGGTTTACGCGCGATGAAATGGTAATGCACGGCATAGACGGCGAAGCCCAGGGCGATGATGAGGAACAACACCGAATTGGTGCGGAAGCCGGTCCAATAGACCACCCAATTGCTGCAGATAAAGGCGACCGGGGCCAGGATCGTCGCGCCCTTCAACCGGAAGGGCCGCGCCAGCTCCGGGTGGCTGCGGCGCAGAACGAGCAGAACCACGGGGCCGAGCCCATAGGTCAGTACGGTGGTCGAGGTGATATATCCCACCATCAATTGCCAGGCGGGGAAGGGCAGGAGGAACAATACCCCAACCACCCACATCACCAGCACCGCGAACCAGGGCGCATGAACCTTATTGAGAGCGGTCAGCCGCTTCGGCCCGGTCTTGGTTTCGCCCATAGCAAAAAGAATGCGCGACCCGGCGGTGAAATACATCAGACCGGTGCCGCCGGGGGAAATATAAGCGTCGATATAAAGCAGGGCCGCCAGCCAGCCGAGGCCGAGCGTGGCGGCGATACCGGCGAAGGGGCCGGCCTGGCCCGAAAAGCTGAGATTGTTCCAGCCATGGGCGAGATCCGCGGGGCTGAGGGCGAACAGGAAAGCCAGTTGCAGCAAGATGTAAAGCGCCGCCGAGAGCAGGACCGAGCCGATGACGGCGAGGGGGATGTTGCGGCTGGGATTGGCGCTCTCACCGCCGAGGTCGATGGCGGTGCGAAAGCCGATGAAGCTGAACACCACGCCCGCCATTGGCAAAGCGGTGAAGATGCCATCGAAGTGGTAGGTCCCCGGCGCGGCGGCCATCACGCCCCAACGGGTGCTAGCGGCGATGAGGGCGATCACGGTGAGCAGCGGAACCGCGATCTTCCAGAGCGTCACCACCGAGTTGATGCTCAGCAGCAGGCGCACGGCCAGTAAATTGAGCGCGCCGAACAGTCCAAGAAGCAGGGCGCAAACTACGAACCCCGTGAAGGTCAGCAGGCCGGCGCTGCCCGGCTGGATGAAATAGGGCAAATAATTGTTGGCGTAGGTGACGACCGCCTCCGCCTCCACCGCCGGCACCGGCACATAGGCGAGGAACAGGATCCAACTCCAGATTCGCGCCAGCCCCTCGCCGTGGCTGGCATGGCTCATATGCACGAGCGCCCCGCTCCGCGGAAAAAGAGCGCCCAGCTCCGCGAAGCAAAGGGCGATGAGCATCATGATCACCGCGCCGATCACCCAGCTCCAGATGCTCAGCGGCCCGGCGAGGCGGGCGGCATGGTAAGCGCCGAACAGCCAGCCCGAACCGATGATGCTGGTGGTGCTGGCGAATAACAAGGCGAAGAAATGGGCATCGCGCTTGAGCGCGCCGGGTGTGGCTGAAACGGGTGATGAATTCATTTTCCCTCCGGCGTTTTTAGCGCTGCCCGGTTGGCGCCGGGTGTAGCGATTTAAGGTTCCGATGGGGCTTGGTTTACGCGGCCATGGCCCGCGCGGGCAAGGGTTGTGAAGCTAAACGCGCAATTTAACTTAAAAATGAAGATATTGAAACAAAATCTATAGCCCAGCCGAAATATTAGGGCATTAATCTTGTCCTGGATTGAAACGAACTCCAATCTCTCTATCTGCCATAGAGTGACCTTGGGGGGAAAATGATCCGCACGATGGGCTTCAGAACAATTGCCATCATCGCCGGGTTGGGTGGTCTATTGTTTGGATATGATACCGGTGTGATCTCAGGCGCCCTGCTTTATATCCGCCATAGTTTCCATCTCTCGCAAAATCTCCAAGGTCTGGTCGTGGCGATCACGCTGGGCGGCGCGGCCTTTGGCGCCGCTGTCGCCGGCCCGCTCTCGGATCGTCTGGGCCGGCGGATCGTGCTGCTGGTTACGGCGCTCCTCTTCATCGTCGGCGCGCTGATCTGCGCCTTCGCGCCTGGTTTGGGCGTGCTGCTCGCGGGGCGCACAATCGTGGGGGTGGCCATCGGCGTTGCCTCCATGCTCACGCCGCTTTATTTGTCCGAGATGGCGCCCCGGCAAAAGCGCGGCGCCATCGTCACGATCAATCAAATCTTTGTCACCGTCGGGCTGTTCCTTTCTTATATCTTCGATTACGCGCTGACTTATCTGCCCCAAGGGGCCGGCCGGGCGGAGGATTTGATCTGGCGTGCGATGCTAGGCGTCGCGGGGGTGCCCGGCGTCCTGCTTTTCCTGGGAATGTTGATCCTGCCGGAAAGTCCGCGCTGGCTGCTGGCCCATGGCCGGGAAGACAAGGCGCGGGATGCCTTGCAGCGTCTGCGTCCCAATACCGACCCTTCGCGGGAATTCGACACGCTGCGCGAGGAAATTTCTTCGGAAAGCCAAGGCAATGTCCCCTGGAGCCAGGTCTTCCAGGGAAACGCGCGGATGCCTTTGATCATTGGCGCTGGGCTGGCGATTTTTCAGCAAATCACCGGTATCAATACGGTTATTTATTTTGCGCCTGTAACTTTCAAGGATAGCGGCATCGCATCGACGCCGGGGGCCATTCTCGCCACGGCGGGCATCGGTTTTCTGAATATGGTCCTCACCGTCATTACCGCGCGTTTGCTGGACCATGCCGGACGCAGAAAAATGCTGCTCCTCGGCCAGGCCGGCATGTTTCTCTCTTTGCTGGTGCTCGGAGTCTGTTTCGGCATCAGCGCTCAGGCGGCGCAGCCCCAGCTCATTGGCTGGGTGATCTTCGCCTTCATCGCCATTTATGTCGGGTTCTTTGCCATCGGCCTGGGACCGGTGTTCTGGCTGCTGATCTCGGAAATTTTTCCGCTCGCGGTCCGCGCGCGCGGCATGAGCATCGCAACCATCCTCAACTGGCTCTTCAACATGCTGGTTTCGTTCACCTTTCTTGACCTCACCAGTGCAATCGGGCGCAATGGCACGTTTTTCCTTTATGCCGGGCTGACCGCGATTTCCATCGTCTTCACATTCTATCTTGTTCCCGAAACCAAGGGCCGGTCACTGGAGCAAATCGAGGCGAAGCTGCACGGCTGACGCGCGGCCGCCGAAAGGAGATTATTCCAGCGCGCCCCGCCCCAGAGCCGGGCGAACCGCCAGCAGCGCCCCACCCGCGACGAGATAGAGGGCGACGATATAAGGCCAAAGATTGCCGGGATAGGCGGGGACGGGGTAGACGGAATTATAAAGCGGCCAGAGGAGAATGGCGGTGCCGATGGCGCCGAACAACATCCATATCTGTTTTTTTGCGCGCGCGGCATCCGTGGCCTCCGCCAGGGTGACCCCCATGTAAACGAGGATGAGAGCCAGCGTGCCGATGGTGCCGACCGCCCCGTAATAATTTCCAGCCCCCATCATCGGCGCCCACAGCACCAAACCCGCGATCATGACAACGCCCATGACCACCACGGCACCGGCGGGCGTACCATGGCGTTTATGGGCAAGGCCAATTTTGGGGGAGAGCCCCGCCCGCCCGAGCGCGAACAACATGCGCGAGGCCGCGCTCAGACTGCCGAGCGCGCAGGAGAAGGCGGAAATGGCGGCGGCGATGTCGAGCAGCGTGGCAAATTCCCGCGAGCCGAAGCGAACCGCTAGCGTATTCAGCGGCGTGCTGTCCCCCGCCAAGGATTTGACATTGGCCAGACCGTACCCAACGACCTCGACGTAAGAGCCGAAGACATAGAAGAGCCCGGCAAGAATCACGGAGCCCAGCACGGCGATGGGAATCGCAAGGTTGGGGTTGCGGGCTTCCTCGCCCAGCGTCGCGGCGCCCTCGAACCCGGCGAAGGAGAGGACGGCGAACACCATGCCATAACCGATTCCGGACCAGCCATAGCCGGGGTCGGGTGTGAAGGGGACGGCGCTGAGGCCCCCCATCGCCCCCACGGCCTTGAGCACGATGATGCCGAGCACGACGATGGCGAGAACGGAAAGCCCCTCGAGCACCAGCATCAGCCGCGCCGCCAGCCGCATATCCCGGTAGGCGAGCACCATGGCGATGACCACTGCCAGCACGCTATCGAAAATCCAGAGGCCGGGCAGGGCAATATTATAATTGGCCAAGGCGGCATCTATGAAATTCCCCACCAGCGCGGCGGTGCCGGTTCCGTAGGTGAGATAGGTGAGCAACAGCGCCCAGCCGGTGAGAAACCCGGCGCGGGGGCCGAACTCCTTGGTGATATAGGCATAGGCAGAGCCCGCATGGGCCACGCGCCGGGAGAAGGCGACAAAAGACAGCCCGACGATCGCCAGCGCGATCGTACCGACGAGAAAGGTAAGCGGCGCCGCATGGCCAGCCACACCGGCGGCGAGCGTGACATTGAAGGCGACCGCCATGGTCGGCGCGATGATCGAGATGGACAAGGCCACCGCCTCGATGACGCCGAGATTGCGTTTGAGGCTGGCAATCTCGGCGCTTTGGCTGGATACTCCGATATTGGTCACAATTTATGCCTCCTTCCTGCTTTTGTTTATCCTTGTGAGTCCCTTGCGGATTCCCCGAGTTCGGCCAGAAATTCCTGGGTGGTTACCTGGCGGCAATACCCCTTGATGGTGGCGAGCGTCCGCCCGTGCCGCTCCTCGCTCAACGTGGCGCAGGCATCCGTCACCATCGTCACGAGATAGCCGAGATCACAGGCATCGCGGATCGCGCTTTCCACGCATTGGTCGGTGAGAAATCCCGAAACGATGAGGTAACGGGTGCCGAGATTGCGCAGCACATAGTCGATCTGCGTGGAAATGAACACGCTGGAGGAGGTCTTCGGCAGGATGATCTCATCCTCCTCCGGCCGGATCGCGTCGAAAACCTTGCCATCCCAGGAGCCGCGCGGCACGCTGAACCCCGTGATCTTGTAATCCAGGCTGCGGTCCCGCCCATCCTTGGTGAGGTTTTCGATGACCGTGTACATCACCTCGATTCGCCGCCGCCGGCAGGCTTCCTGCAGCCTCACCATATTGGGCAGGGTCTCGCGCTCTATCGTTTCAAAAAAATATCCGAACCGGGCTGTGAACTCATCCGGATCCATGCCCACGTATTCGCCGCCATTCCGGTGGGTATTGAAGTTTTGTACGTCTATGAAGAGCAGCGTCGCGGCTTCAGGCTCGACGGGCAAATCACGGCTCAACGGGTGGTGGCCCACGACGCCTCCTTCTCTTGATCCCCAAATGTCCATCTGGCGTCACAAACCTGCCTTGCAACGCATCCGGATATTGCGCATCATTTTGTTATGAATTCAAAAATTAGGCAATGCCGGACTTCGCCCAAACGGGACGCCTTTCTCGCCAGGAATTGCGCCAATGATGCGTAATCTTCCCGCAGGTCAAGCCGAACAGGTCCACCGCACCGGAAGTGGGAACGATCCGGGGGCGGCGCTACTCATCTCGCTCATCGATTGCGCTGGCGTTACGCGCGGCAAGACCGTGCCGCTGGCCCGCGCCCCCTCCGCCGCGGCCAGCGGTCTCGGCGCGTCTCCCTCCTGGGCGTTGTTCTGCGTGGATAACGCCATTGCCTGGATCCCTTCCATCACGCCGGTGGGGGATCACCGCCTGCGGGCTGACATGAATGCCGCGCTCCGGCTTGATGAGCGGCTCACCTGGGCGCCGGCGGAAGTATGGGAGCAGGAGGGCGGCCGCGCCTTCTGGTGCGCCCGGTCGTTGCTGCGCGCCCAAATGGTGGCGCTCGCCGCCGAGGGGATCGATGTGAAATCAGCGGGAGAGATAGAATTTGTTCTCCTTCCCAACGGTGAGGCGGGCGAGACGGGCTGGCAGGCCTATGGTGTCGGCCCGCTTCTCGACCAGGAAGGCTTCGTGACGGAGGTGATCGAGAGCTTCGAGCGGCTGGGGCTCGGCCTTGAACAATTCCATTCCGAATACGGTGATGGGCAATACGAATTGTCACTCGCCCCGGCTGATCCGGTGGCGGCGATGGACAAGATCGCGCTCTCGCGCATCCTGCTCGGACGCATCGCCCGCCGCCATGGCTGCCGCGTCAGCCTCTCGCCTTTGCCTTTCGCCGGCGGGACCGGCAACGGCGCCCATATCCATTTTTCCTTCACCCGTAATGGCGAGCCTTTGCTCGCGGAGGGCAGCGGGCCGCATGGCATCACACCGGAGGGCGGGGCGATGATGGGCGGCATCATTTGCCATCTACCCGAGATGGTTGGATTGTTGGCACCCTCGATCCTTTCGCCCGCCCGGCTCCAGCCTGGCCGCTGGGCCGGCGCCTTCGCCTGTTGGGGGCGGGAGAATCGCGAGGCCGCCTTACGGTATTGCGCCGCCAATCCTGGCAATCCCGGTGGCGCGCATCTGGAGATCAAATGCGTCGATCCCTCGGCCAATCCTTATATCGCTGCCGCCACCATCCTCGCCATGGCGCGCGCCGGGCTCGAGGCCGGGCTGGCCTTGCCGCCGGAAGTGGAGGCCGATCCCGCGGCGCTGAGCGCGGAGGAGCGGGAGGCGCGCCAGATCCTTCCCCTGGGCGGCGATCCGCAGGCGATCCTGAAGCGATTGGAGGAAAGCCCTCTCGCGCGCCGCTGGCTCGACCCGCAAATGCTGGCCGCCCTGCTCGCCGTGCGGTGGCATGAGCTGGAACGATACGGCGGCCAGCCCCTGGAAGACGTAACGAGCGCGCTCCGCTTCGCCTGGTCCGTCTAGCTCGCCGGTTTCGCTTGAGTGCCGGGGCCGGTTGGGAAATACTCGCCCTTGCCGCTTAAGGGGAGGAAAAAATGGACGTGAACGATACGCAGGCGTTCTGGATCGATCGCGGCGCGCCCGGCCGCGCCCCGGCGCGTATCTGCATAACCGGTCCGGCGGCGATTACCGCCATCGAGGCTGCGGGAATGGAAGGGCTCCTCCCCGCCTGGACCTATCATGGCTGCCTGCGCTTGGCCGCCGCGCGGCACCCGGACAAAATCGCCAATATTTTCCTGGCCGATGCGCGGCCTGAAACCCCTCCCCGGATTTTGACCTATGCCGAGCTGATCACGCGCATCGAGCAGGCGGCCAATCTGTTTCATCATCTCGCGGCCGGGGCGCCGAGCGTCGTCTCCGTGCTGGCCCCGGCATTGCCCGAGGCGCTGATCGCGATGTGGGGCGGAGCCATTGCCGGGGCATGCAACCCCATCAACCCGTTTCTCGATATCGCCCATATCGCTAGCATCATGAACGCGGCGGGCAGCACCGTGTTGGTGACCGCCCATGCCGGGCATGGCGGGGGGGCCTGGCAGCGCCTGAGCGAGCTGGTGGCCAAGGTACCCAGCCTGCGCGCCGTGCTGACCATAGACGCCGCCCGCGCGGATGAGGAGGATTTCGCCGCCCCCCTGCGGACCATGCCCAAGGGCGGGCTGAGTTTCACCCCTGATCCCGACCCTGGCCGTGTCTCAGCCTATTTCCACACGGGCGGCACCACCGCCGCGCCCAAGCTGGTGCGCCACACCCAGCGCGGCCAGTTGCTCAACGCTTGGCTGAGCGCTGCCTTCATTGGACCGGAGGAGGATGAAATCATCGGCCATGGCATGCCGAATTTCCATGTCGGCGGCGCCATTTTGCTCTCCCTGCGCGCTTTCATCATGGGCCAGACTCTGCTCACCTTGACCCCTGCGGGATTTCGCGACCAAGGGGTGGTTCGTAATTTCTGGGACATCGCCCGCCGGCACCGGATGACCTCGGTCGCCTGTGCGCCGACCAGCGCGGCGATGCTGATGACGGTGCCGGACGTTACCTCCGAGGGGCATTGCCTGCGTACCTTTTCCACCGGCGGCGGCGCCATGCCGCGCAGCCTCGGCTACGCCTTCGCCGACCGTTTCGGCATCGACCTGCATGAACTATGGGGGATGACGGAATTCCAAGGCATTCTCGGCACTCAGCCTTGGGGTAAGGCCAAGCCGCGCATCGGCTCGGTTGGGCTGGTGGTGCCGTTTCATCGCGCCCTGGTGGCCCGCCTGGAGGACGGCGTGTTCAAGGAGGCGATGCCACCGGGCGAAAAAGGGGTGCTATTGCTCACCGGCCCATGCATGACGCCCGGTTACCTGGACGAGGCGGCCAATAAATCCCTGTTCGTGCGCGGCATGCCGGATGGGCGGCGCTGGCTGGATAGCGGCGATGTCGGCGCGCTCGACGCCGATGGCTTCGTCTGGCTGTATGGGCGGCAGAAGGATCTGATCGTCAGAGGCGGCCATAATATCGATCCCGGCCTGGTGGAGGATGTGCTGAGCCGTCATCCGGCGGTGGAGATCGCCGCCGCCGTGGGCCAGCCCGATGATCTGAAGGGCGAATTGCCCGTCGCCTATGTGCAACTCAGGCCCGGCGCGACGGTGACGGAAGCCGAATTGCTGGCGCTTTGCCATGCCGAAGTGGCGGAGCGGGCGGCGGTGCCTGTGGAGATCATCGTCATCGACAACATTCCCGTCACGGCGGTTGGCAAGATTTTCAAACCCCCGCTGCGTTTGGATGCGATGGCCCGGGTCGTGCGCGCCCGGCTGGCGCAGCTGGCGGGGCCGGAGCACGGCTGCCCGGTGGAGGCGAGGGAGACCGCGGCCCGCCCCGCGGTATGCGTCACCCTGCCGAATGGCGCGGAGGACCTCGCCGGGCGGCTGCGCGAGGCCTGCGCCGGATTTAATTTCGAATTGATCGTCGAGAGGGCGGGTTTGAGCCGCTGAGGGGAGTGGCGGAGGGTTGCCAGCAGGCCAGCGCCGCCCCGCCCACCACCAATAACGCGGCCAGCGCCAAGGCGAGGCTGGCCGGGGCGTGGCCGGTGAGCACCAGCAACAAGGTGGAGACCAGCGGAGCCAGGTACGAGAGCGCGCCGAGCAAAGGCAGATTGCCGTGCTTGGTCGCTTGGTCCCAGGCGAGAAAGGCGAGCCCCACCGGCCCTACCCCCCAGCGCTATCACCGCCGCCCCTTCCCCGCCGCGCGGCCAGACCGTGCGCTCCAGCCCGCAATGGGCGAGCGCTCCGGCCAGCGCCACCGCGCCGCATACGCCAATCAGCATTTCGCTCGGGATATTGGCGAAGCGCCGGTTGAGAACAGAATAGCCCGACCACACCAGGGCGCAGCCAAAGGCGGCGATATAGCCGAGCGCCCCATGCGCCAGTGGCGCCGTCCCGCCCCGCCCGGCGAAGATCAGCGCCGTGCCGGCGAGGCCAAGCCCGGCCCCGGCGATATGCCATGGGCGCAGCCCGGCGCCGCCCGGCAGCAAAGCCGAGAACAGAACGATGAATAGCGGCCAGAGATAGGCGATAAGGCTGGCCTGGGCAGGCGGAATGGCCGCGAGGGCAAAAAAATAAAGCGCATGATACAGAAACAGCCCGGCAAAAGCGGTGAGCCACGGCGCCAGAGGCTGGCGGAGGCGGCGCAGGCTTTGCCGTCCGCGCAGCGCCAGGACGCCCAGCCCGGCGAGGAAGGCGACGCCGAAGCTCAGGCTGAGCAATTCAAAAGGCGGGATACCGCGCGCGCTGACGGTGAGCAGGGCCAGTCCGGCCCAGAAGGCGATGGCGAGCCCGCCCAAAGCGGTGGCGCCCGCCCGGGCCTTCGCCGCGCTCATTCCGCCATGGCGGAGGCTTCGGAGCGGGTAGAGGAGACCCGCGCCGCCAGCGAGGCCGCCAAAAACGGGTCGAGCGCGCCATCCAGAACCGCGGCGGGATTGCCGGATTCATGATTGCTGCGCAGATCTTTCACGAGCTGATAGGGCGCCAGCACATAAGAGCGGATCTGGTGGCCCCAGCCGATATCGGTCTTGGCTGCCTCGGTCGCCGCCGCCGCCGTCTCGCGCTTTTGCAGCTCCATCTCATAGAGGCGGGCCTTTAGCATGTTCATGGCGGTGGCGCGGTTGCGGTGCTGGGAACGGTCCGTCTGGCAGGCCACGATGATGCCGGTGGGCATATGGGTGATGCGGATGGCGGATTCGGTTTTATTGACATGCTGGCCGCCCGCGCCGGAGGCCCGGAACGTGTCCACCTTGAGGTCGGCGGGGTTGATCTCGATCTCGATCGAATCATCCACCACCGGGTAGACCCAGACCGAGGCGAAGCTGGTCTGCCGCCGCGCGTTGGCGTCGAATGGCGAGATGCGCACCAGCCGGTGCACGCCGGATTCGGTCTTCAGCCAGCCATAGGCGTTCGGGCCGGAGATCTGGATGGTCATGGATTTGATCCCGGCCTGCTCGCCCTCGGACTCCTCCATGATCTCGGTTTTATAGCCCTTGCGCTCGGCCCAGCGCAGGTACATCCGCGCCAGCATCTGCGCCCAATCCTGCGCCTCGGTGCCGCCTGCCCCGGCATTGATCTCGACGAAGGCATCGCGGCTGTCCGCCTCGCCGGAAAGCAGCGATTCGAGTTCCTTCTCGCGGGCGGTGGCGGCCAGGCGTTCCAGCGTCGCCATGCCGTCCTTCACCATCGCCTCGTCGCCTTCTTCCTCGGCGAGTCCGATCAACTCCATCGTGTCTTTGGCCTCGGTTTCTATGGCTCTAACCCCGTCCACCATCGAGGACAGGCGGTTGCGCTCGCGCATCACCTCCTGGGCGGTATCGGCGTTATTCCAGAGATTCGGGTCCTCGGCCCGGTGATTCAGCTCGGCGAGTTTGAGAACAGCGGCATCCCAGTCAAAGATGCCTCCTCAGCAGCGCGACCGAGCGGCCGATCTGCTCATTCAGTTGGTGGGATTCAGCGGACATGCGCGGGATATAGGCGCAACCCGCCTGCTTGGGTAGGGAGGCGGGCGGCTTGCCAATGCATGGGCGGATTGTCATGCAGGCGCGCATGAACCCGACCTTTCTTCTCGTGCTGGCCGCGCTCGGCTTCCGGCTCATTCTGGCCGGGAGCACCGGGCTTGGCATCGACGAAAGCTATATGGTGGCGGCGAGCCGCAGCTTCGCCTTGTCTTATTTTGACCATCCGCTCGCCTCCTGGTGGCTGGAACTGGCGGCGCGCGAGGTTTTGGGTTCTGCCGCGCCTCTCGCGGTGCGTCTGCCCTTCGTGGCCCTTTCCGGCCTTTCCTCATGGCTGCTTTATCTCATCGCCAAACGACTCCACGGGCCGCGCGCGGGCTTCTGGTCGGTGGCGGCCTATAGCGTCTCGCCCGTGTTTTCCCTGGCCTTCGGCTGCTGGGTGCTGCCGGACGGGCCGCTGAACACGGCGTTGCTCGCGTTTCTCTACGCCATCCTCCGCGCCCTGGGCCTGCCCGGAGCGCAGGCGGCGCGGCGCTGGTGGTTGGCGGCCGGACTCTTCGCGGGACTGGCCATGCTTTCCAAATATAGCGCCGTCCTGGTGCTGGTTGGGGTGGCCCTGGGTGTGGCTCTCGACCCGGTAAGCCGGCGCGAATTGCGGCAACCCTGGCCCTGGCTTGGGGTTCTGCTTGCCCTGGCGTTGTTCGCCCCGGTGCTGGCCTGGAATGCCGGGCATGGCTGGGCCAGTTTCGGCTATCAGGGCGGCCGGGCCGCCGGGCTACGGCTCCGTCCCCTCATGCCTTTCATCATTTGGGCGGGAGAGGCGCTATTCGTGCTGCCCTGGCTGTGGGCGCCTATGGTCTGGCTGCTGCTGCGCGCCCTGCGTGCCGGGCCGGGGGCGCGCGGGGCCTGGCTGCTGGCCTGGGGGGGCGTCATCCCCATTCTGCTCTTCGCCGTGGTGGGGCTGTGGTCCCGAACGCATATCCTGTTCCATTGGGCCGCGCCGGGCTATCTCATGCTGTTTCCCCTCCTCGGCGGCTGGCTGGCGGCACGCCCGCGGCTGGCCGGGACGGTGGTGGGAATCTCCGGGGCGTTGCTAGCCGGGGCGGCGCTCGCGCTGGTGATGGTAGCGCGGCTCGGCTTGCCGCCGGCGCTCGCCCGGGCCTTTCACCCCGGCCAATCCCCCATGCTGCAACTCATAGACTGGATGAGCATTGGGGCGAGTCTGCCACCTGGCATAGATGCCATCGCCGCCCAGCGCTGGTACGATGCGGGCAAGATCGGCTACGCCCTGATGCGGGACGGAATCGATCTGCCCGTCACGGTGTTCGGGCGGGAGCCGCATCAATTCGCCTTCACCACCCCGCCCGCGGCCCTGCGCGGGAAGACCATTCTGCTCATCGCCATGCCCGGCTCGCTAACCGAGGCGGAGCGCCGTTTCGCACCGTGCTTCGCCAGCCTTCGGCCCGGTCCGTTGCTGACAGTGATGGATCATGGCCGGGCACTTCTGCTGATCCCCACCTTTATCGGCATGGATCTGGAGCCTTTGTCGTGTCATATCGGCGGCTCCAAAGATTGAATCAGCCGGGCTGGTTTCTTTTTATGTTGCGCGCGGCCGCCGCATCAATAGAGGCCGCCTAGCGAATTATCGATGGTGGACGGAGCGGGCGGGGTGGCGCTCGCGCCGCCATTGGGGGACGCGCCGGGCGAGGCTCCGGAATTATCGAGACTGTTCATGCCGCCGCCCAGCAAGCCGTTCCCGTTCTGCGCGCCTGGGCTCTGGCCGGGTTTGAAAGCCTCGGTCACCATCGTCCCGTCCGGCTCGGGCACTTGCTGCAAGGTCATGCCGGGGGGTGGAGCGAAATCGATGGCGGGCATATTTTTCAGCGCCACCTTCATATATTCGTTCCAGATCGGCCCGCAGACATTACCGCCGGTTTCGTTCTTGCCGAGGCTGGCGGGGGTGTCGAAGCCGATCCAGCAACCGGTGACCAGCCCTGGGGTGAAGCCGATAAACCAGGCATCATTGAAATTATTGGTGGTGCCGGTTTTGCCGGCGACAGGCTGGGAGATACCCCGTATGGCGGGCGCGCCCGTGCCGCGCAGGACCACCCCCTTCATCATCACCAGCATCTGAAAGACGGAATCCGCGTCGGCCACCTGCTGGCCTGTCGCATCGAGCTGCGGCGGCTGGTTGGGGTCGCCATTAACGCAATTGGCGCATTTCTGGCCGGCGGCCTGATAGAGCACCGTGCCGTCCGGGTTGGTGACGCTGTCGATCAGGCTCGGGGTCACCAGCCGGCCATATTGGTCGAGCGTCGCGTAAGCCGTGGTCATCTTCCACAAGGTCGTGTCGATGGCGCCGATGGCCGAGGGATAATAAAGCGGCATCGTTTTGACGATGCCGAAATCCTGAAAGGTTTTGGCGATCGCCTTCAGGCCGATCTGGCGAGCCAGATGCAGGGTCGCCAGGTTAAGGGATTCCTCCAGCGCGTGAAAAATCGGCACCGGCCCCTGAAAGGAGTTTTCGTAATTCCCCGGCCGGTACACGGTTCCATCCGGCAGCACCTGGACGAAGGGGCCGTCCAGCACCTGCGCATCGGGCTGGATGCCCTGCTCCATGGCGGTGAGATACACCAGCGGTTTCACGGAGGAGCCGGGCTGGCGCTGCGCCTGGGTGGCGCGGTTGAACGGGCTGATATCGTGGCTCCAGCCGCCAACCATGGCCACGATGCGCCCCGTTACCGGGTCCATGGAGATCAGCGCGCCCTGAAGGTTGGGGATTTGCTCGAGCGAGAGGGATTTCGCCTCGCCCGAAACCATCACGACATCGCCGGGGTGCAAAACCTGCGCGGTTGAGCTGGGCCGCGCGCCTGGCTGGCCATGATATTGGGGGCGCGCCCAGCGCATATTGGCCAGCGGCAACACGCCTATCTCGGGAGTTTCCGTGGCCGGGTCGGTGGTGCCGATTTTGGCCGATTGCGGCCCCGCGGCAAGCACGATGCCGAGCCGCCAGCCGGAGCGCAACCCCGGCGGATTAGGCTGCTTGGCGAGGAGGGTCCGCCAGTCGTCGTCGAGACCGGTATCAGGCAGATGATTCACCAGCCCATGCCAGCCGGCATAGTCGTGGTCATATTCCTCCAGCCCGTCCCGCACCGCATTGGTGGCAGCCTCCTGCAAGGCGGGGTCGAGGCTGGTATGGACGATGAGTCCGCCCGTATTGACGGCGTTGGCCCCGAATTGCTGAATGAGCTGGGCGCGCACGGCATCGGCGAAATATCCCGCTTGCGGCACGCCTTGGCTGGCGGCGCCCGCCTTGGGCAGCAAGGGCTCGGCCTGGGCGGCGGCGGCCTGGGCGGCGGTGATGGCGCCATCCGCCTGCATCCGGCTGATGATGAAATTGCGCCGGGCGAGCGCGTTTTGCGGGTGCAGAAACGGGTCGTAATTGGTCGGCGCCTTGGGCAAGGCGGCCAGGGTGGCGGCCTGGGCGATATCGATCTGGGAGAGCGGCTTGTCAAAATAGGTCTGCGCCGCCGCCGCCACGCCGAACGAGTTGTGCCCCAGATCCACCTCGTTGAGATATAGGGTGAGCACCTGCTGCTTGCTCATCGCCTGGGAAACGCGCATCGCCAACAGCGCTTCCTTGATTTTCGTCGCGAAAGTGATGTGATTATCCAGCAACATGTTCTTCACCACCTGCTGGGTGATGGTGGAAGCGCCGATGGGCCGCCGTCCGGAGCCGATCAGCGTGATGTCGGTGAGCGCGGCGCGCACGATGGCGGCGGGGTTGATGCCAGGTTCGACCCAGAACAGCCGGTCCTCGGCGGAGATGAAGGCCTGCTGCACCACTGGCGGGATTTGATCATAGGTCACGTAGATGCTGTGTTGCGTGCCCATTTCCGCGACAAGCTGAAAATTCCCGGCGAAGACCCGCGTTTCCAGAGGGGGTTTGTAGGTTTTGAGGCTGTCTATGCTGGGCAGGCCGGAGGAGAAGAAGAGGAACGCCCCGCCCGTCAGCACGATCCCGGCAATGACGGCGACGAAGACGAGCCGGTAGGCGCTGGCGACCAGGAAACCGAGAACTCGTCCGCCCAAGCCGCGCCGCGGCGGCCTGGGCGGGCGGGGCGCCTTGGGCGCGCGCGGCGGCGGGGCGTTACGGCTGGGTCGCGCGAGCCGCTCCCCGGCGGAGAAATCGTCGTTCTGGTCAGACATGACGCGGTTCTTAGCATCTTGGCCGCCAGGCCGCGAGACGGCGCTTTCCCGGCTAACCGGCGATCCGGCGGCTGGCCGGATCCTTGAAATAAGCATCCATCGCCTGGGTCAGCCGGGCGACGAGCTGACGGCGCTGTTTCGGATCGCGCAGGCGTTTTTCATCCAGAGCATTACTGAGGCAGCCCATTTCCAGCAGGGCGGAGGGGATGGAGGGGTCGCGCAACACGGCAAAATTAGCGCTGCGCTTGGGGTTGGGAAGCAGCGGAATCGCGCCGGAGAAAGAGGCCACCACATCATCCTGGAGTGTGGCGGAGCTGAGCTTCATCGCCCGGGTTTCCAGGCTCGCCAGAATGCTCGCTACTTGCGGCGAGACATTGGCCGCGCCCCGGCCATCGGCGCTGTTCTCGTCCTGGGCGACGGTGGCGGCCAACGAATCCGAGGCCTTCTCGGAGAGGGTGAAGATCGAGGCGCCGCGCAGAGTCTCATCAGGCAAATGGTCGCAATGCATGGAGAGAAAGAGATCGGCCTTGCGCTCCAGCGCGATTCCCACGCGATCCTCCAGGGAAATGAACCGGTCGGAGGCGCGGGTCAGGCTCACCCGGTAACGCCCGGTGGCGAGCAGCGCGGCTTGCAGCTCGCGCGCGGTGGCCAGGGTGACGGTCTTTTCGTAGAGGCCGCTCGCGCCAATGGCTCCCGGGTCATGGCCGCCATGGCCAGGATCGAGCATGATTAAAGGCTTCTTGAGACTGGCCTGCACGACGCGGGGCAGGGAGGAGAGCCCCGCCATTCCCAGGCCCAGACGCAGGAAGCCGCGGCGCGAGGCGGCATCACAACTCAGACACATGCGGCGGAACCTACCACGCAGCCTTCAAATCTGGCCAGAAGATAATGAAATATCCGAAAACATCACCAGATTTCGTCCGGGCCTTGCGGAGCCGCCCCCGGTTCGGCTATAGGCGGCCGCGACGGAGTGTAGCTCAGCCTGGTTAGAGTACTGTGTTCGGAACGCAGGGGCCGGAGGTTCAAATCCTCTCACTCCGACCATCCTCTGAAAATTTCAGGCCGGCATTTAGCATTGGAAAATGCTGAAACTAAGGCTAATCCGAATTGACGGGCTGGCCGCAGGGCGCCTTGAGAATGGATGGCCAGGAGAGGGGGAGTGGATGTCTGCAACATCGGCGGTGGATTTGCGGGCGGCGAGAAACGCCGTCATCGCGGCGTTTCTGGGCTGGACCTTGGACGCGTTCGATTTCTTCATTCTGATTTTAACCATCGATAACGTCTCCAAGGCGTTTGGCGTCAGCATCACCTCGGTCGCCTTCGCGATCACCCTGACCCTGGCGACCCGGGCGGTGGGCGCGTTCATCTTCGGCGGTCTGGCGGATAAATTCGGCCGCAAGCCGATCCTGATGCTCGTCATTGTTCTCTATTCGTTTTTCGAGGCGCTGACCGGCCTCGCCTGGTCTTTTCTTGCTTTCATGGTCATCCGCACATTGTTCGGCATCGCCATGGGCGGCGAATGGGGTATCGGTTCCTCTTTGGCCATGGAAACGATCCCCGAGCGCTGGCGCGGCTGGGTTTCGGGGCTGCTCCAGGCCGGCTACCCGTTCGGCTTCTTGTTGGCGACGCTGCTATTCGATTTCGGTATGGGCCCGCTCGGCTGGCGCGGCATGTTCTTTGTCGGCGCGTTGCCTGCCTTGCTGGTTTTCTTTGTCGCCTTCGGGGTGAAGGAAAGCCCGGCCTATAAGGCCATGCAGCACCGCCCCCAGAAAACGCCGGTTGGTGTCGTGCTGCGCAAGAACGCCAAACTGGTTCTTTATGGCGTGCTCATGATGGCCGCCTTCAATTTCTTCTCGCACGGCACTCAAGATATCTATGTGAAGCTGTTTCTTGGCAAGCAGCTCCATTTCACTCATGCGCAGATGGCCAATGCTGGGCTCATCTTCAACGCGGGCGCCATTATCGGCGGCATATCCTTCGGCTTCCTCAGCCAAAAGATCGGCCGCCGCTACGCCATTATGGCGGCTTGCGTGGTTGCGCTGATCGCTCTGTGGCCCTGGTCGCACGGGACGGATTTCGCCACCATCGCCATCGCCGCCTTTTTCATGCAGGTCGGCGTGCAGGGCGCATGGGGCGTGGTGCCGGTGCATCTCAATGAACTTTCCCCTGCCGAAATTCGCGGCACGTTTCCGGGTTTCATCTATCAGCTCGGCAATTTCGTCGCCTCCTTCAACGCGCCCATCCAGACCTCCATCGCTCAGACCCATGGCGGCGATTACGGCTACGCGCTGGCGCTCATCGCCGGCATCGTAGCGGTGGTATTGATCGTGCTGATGATTTTTGGGCCGGAGGCTTATAACATCTCTATGACGGAAACCACCAAAGCTCCCGCGACGGGCTGATGCGGCGCGCGGGTTGTGCCCGCCCGCCGCGCTGGTCCCCTGCTTTTTTTGATATGGATCACTGCGCGCCCAGGGGCTAAGCAGGTGTTATGAGCAATTTTGGCAGAATCGCCTCGCTGCGCCCCCCTGTCGCCATCAACCTGGCGGAGCGCTCCGCCGCCTCGTCCTGCGGTGATTGCGGCGCGCGCCACCATGGCATGTGTGACGCGCTGTCCGACGAGGAACTCATTTTCCTTTCCGGCGCCGCCCAGCATCTCAGCCTGCCCGCGGGTAAGCTCTTCATGGAAGAAGGCGAGCCGGCCCAGTATTTTTATAACGTCAATTCCGGCACGGTGCGGCTGTTCAAGGCCTTGCCGGATGGGCGGCGGCAGATCACCGGCTTCGCCGGGCCGGGGCATTTCATTGGCCTCGCGGGGGAGATGAATATGATCTCGGCCGAGGCGATGGAGCCGGTGCGGCTTTGCCGGTTCTCGCGGGCGGGCTTACGCTCCATGCTTACCGAATTCCCAGCGCTTGAACGTAAACTGCTGGATGTCGCCATGCACGAGATCGTGCTGGGCCAGCAGCAAATGCTATTATTGGGGCGCAAGACGGCGCTGGAGCGTATTTCGAGCTTCCTCCTTTCTTGGGCCCAGCGCCAGGAAATCTGCGGCCCGGGCAAACTGCCCCGCCCCCATGCGCGGCTCTCCCTGCCGCTCTCCCGCACCGATCTCGCGGATTATCTCGGGCTCACCATCGAGACCGTGTCCCGCTCTCTTAGCCATCTCAAGAAGCAAGGGCTGATCGAAATCCCCAGCATTCATGAAATCGTGCTGCTGCGGCCACAGGCCCTCGCGGATATCGCCGAAGCTGCCGGTTGATACGTATCAAGGCGGGATGATTCATGGCCGGCGATAAACAAGACCGAATGGAGGATGTCATGAAAGTCTCGGAGGTGATGGTCCGTAACGTGATCTCGGTGCAGCCGCAGACCACATTGCTGGATGCGGCGCGGATCATGGTTTCCAACCATATCAGCGGGCTGCCGGTGCTCGATGAGCGTGGCGCGCTCGTGGGCATGGTGACGGAGGGGGATTTGCTCCGCCGCGCCGAACTCGGCACCGAGGGCGAGCCCGCGGGCTGGTTGAAATCCCTGCTGCGTCCGGCGGCGGCGGCGGCAGATTACGTTGCCACCCATTCCCGTCATGTCAGCGGCGTGATGACCCATCACCCTATCTTCGTCACGCCGGATACCTCGCTGAGTGAGGTCTCGCAACTCATGCTTCGTAAGCGGATCAAACGCCTGCCAGTATTGGAAGATAACCAACTGGTCGGTGTCGTCAGCCGGGCCGATCTACTGCGTGCTCTCGTTAACCAACTTTTGCGCGAGCGCCAGGAATGCGGGAGCGATGACGAGATCAAAACCAGGATCGAGACGGAACTGGCCCGGGCCAAATGGGCGCCCCGCTCCGGCCTGCACGTGAAGGTGAAGGACCGGGTGGTAACGCTGGAAGGGACGATCTTCTCCGATGAGGAGCGCCGCGCCGTGCTGACCATCGCCGAAAACGTGCCCGGGGTGAAAGAGGTCAAGGACGAGCTGCTCTATGTCGATCCCGGCTCCGGTATCGCCTTTCCCGCCGCGAGCTAGAGCAACATCCAATCGAATAGCCTCATTTGATCGGAGAAAGTTGCGCGTCCAGACATCTAAGGGGAGGGGAAGGCGCCCTCCCGCACCTCGCGGGCGTAATCGCCAAGCGCGGTGGTCATCAGCGTGAAGCCCTCCATGTATTTCTTGGAGAAGGAGGGGGCGCGGTCCGGACTTAACCCCAGCACGTCGTGAAACACGAGGACCTGGCCGTCCGTGGCGGGGCCGGCGCCGATGCCGATGGTGGGGATGGACAGCCGGGCGGTTACCTCCGCCGCCAGGTCCGAGGGTATCGCCTCCATCAATAAAATGCGCGCCCCGGCATCTTGCAACGCCAGCGCGTCCTCCAGCAGCCGCGCCGCCGCCTCCGGGGTTTTGCCCTGGCGCTTGAAGCCGCCAATCTGGCGGACATGCTGGGGTGTGAGACCGATATGGGCGCAGACGGGAATGGCCCGCTGGGAAAGAAAAGTCACCGTCTCCACCATCGGCCCGCCCCCTTCCAGCTTGACGATATGAGCCCCCGCCTTCAGCAGCCGGGCGGCGGCGGCGAAGGCCTGCGCCGGGCCGGCCTCGAAACTGCCGAAAGGCAGATCGGCCATCACGAGAAGCTTGCTCACGCCGCGCGCGACGATACGGGTATGATACTCGATCTCTTCCAGCCGCACGGGCAGCGTATCCGCCTCGCCCTGCACCACCATGCCGAGGGAATCGCCGATCAGCACCGCGTCCAGCCCGGCCGCCTCGGCCATTCGCGCCGCGCCGAAATCATAGGCGGTGACCATCGTCATCTTCCGCCCCTCGCGCTTGGCTTTGTCCCAGACGCTCAGATTTTTGCTCATGCCGCCATTACCCCCGCTTGTTCCAGCAAAGAGATGGCAAAGGCGACGGCTTGCGCCCGGATCTCCGCCCGGTCTCCCTGGAATAATTGATGCTGCGCCGTGGTTCCGTCTGGCCCGGCCAGGCCAAACCAAACCGTTCCCACCGGCTTCTCGGCGCTGCCGCCATCAGGGCCCGCCACCCCGGTGACCGAGACGCCGTAATCCGCGCCGGAGCGCGCCCGCGCGCCTTCCGCCATCGCCCGCGCTACCTCGGCCGAGACCGCGCCATGGGCTCCCAGCATCGCCTCCGGCACGCCCAGCATCTGCGTTTTGGCCTCATTGGCGTAGGTGATGAAGCCATGGGTGAACACGGCGGAGGAGCCGGGAACGGCGGTAACGGCTCCCGCCACCAGCCCGCCGGTGCAGCTCTCCGCCGTGGTCAGGCGCAGCCCCTTCCGTTTGAACAGTGCGACGAGGGCAGGCGCGCTCATAACGGCACCGCCAGTCCGACAGCCAGCACGGCAAGCCAGGCCAGCAGCCCGGCAACGACATCGTCCCCCATGATGCCATAGGCATCCTTGCGCCTGTCCGCCCAGGCCACCGGCCCCGGCTTCCAAATATCGAAGATGCGGAAGAGGATGAAGCAGAGCGCGGCCCCCAGCGGCGTCACGGAGGAAAGAGCGAGGAGAGGAATCATTTGCCCGGCGATTTCATCGATGACGATCCAGCCGGGGTCCTCAGCCGCTTCCGGTAGCCGGGCGATGGCGTAAAGGCCGATGGCGGCGATGAGAATGACACCCGCCAGCAGGGCCTTATGCCCGGCATGCAGCAGCAGGCAGCCAAGCGCCAACCCCAAAAGTGAGCCGCACGTGCCGGGGGCCGCCGGCGCGCGGCCCGCGCCCAGCCCGGAGGCGATGCAGCGCCAGGGGGTCAACGCGGCTTGAGCCATTTGGCCTCCGGCATCTCGGCCGAGCCGGTTTGCAGGGCGCGGTAGATGGTGATGTTCTCGGAGACGCGCTGCACATAGTTGCGGGTTTCGGAGAAGGGTATTTCCTCGATCCAGTCGATGATATCGGCGCCGCCCTCCCGCCTTCCCATCTCCGGGTCGCCGTTCACGGCCAGCCAGTTGGCCACATTGGTCGGCCCCGCATTATAGGCGGCGATGGCGAGCGGCAGACACTCCCCGAAATTCTGGATCTCTTGCGCCAGATAGGCCGCGCCCAGCGCCATGTTCTGGTCCGGGTCGAACAGATTATTGGCGGGCAGACCATATTTGGCCCCGGTACGCCGGGCGGTGGAGGGCAGAAGCTGCATCAGGCCGATCGCTCCCGCGCCGGAAACCACCGTGGGGTCGAAACTGCTTTCCTGGCGCATGATGCCGAGCGAGATGGCGGGGTCGAGCGTGGCGGCGGGCGGATCATAGGGGCGGGGCCAGCCATCGGGCAGCAGCATCTGGCCGTTGATCCCGGCATAACGGGCGATGGCCACCGCCGATTGGGGGTAGCCCAGGCCCAGAGCGAGCCGGGCCGCCATCACGCGGGATTTGTCGTTCAAGGCCGTCTGGCCGATGCGGTTGAGAAAAATCACCGCGTCGTGCGGGTCATTCATCTGCACCAGCAGCACGGCGGCGCGCGGCAGCTCTCCCAGGCCGAAATCGAGCGCGTCTTCCACCGAGAAGCCGGGTTCGCTCACCGCCTTGATGCGCGCCGCCAGCTGCTCAGGCGTATCGCCCAGCGCCAGCGCGGCGAGCTGGCCGTAATATGTGTCGGCATAAACGGCGGCGCGGGCATAATCCGCCGCCGCCTGGGCTCCGGTTTCGGCGCGGGCGAGCCAATAATAGGCCCGCGCCTGGGTGATGACGGCGGGCGAGGCGGCGGCGAGCCGGCGAAACCAGATGGCGGCTTGGTCGGGCCGGTTGAGAAAACGCAGCGACACGAAACCGGCGAGAAACTCCTGGTCGAGAGTCTGTTCATGCCCCGGCACGGTCGCCACGGCGGTGATGACCTGGTAGGCGCGCGTCGCATCGCCTTCCTGCAACAGGGCGCGGGCAAGCGTGTTCTGAGCCGGCCAGAACATATATTGCTGCTCCGTGCTGGCGGCGCTCATGGCGGATTCGCCCTGGCTTTGCCAGAGATCGGCCGCCGCATCGTCCTGCCCGGCCTCATGCAGAGCCTCCGCCTGGGCGAGGAAAGGGGGGATGAGGGTGGGAACGGGCGGCTCATACATGCCGGAGGCCTGGATCTCGCGCAGCTTGAGTAAGCCTTGCATCGGCCAGTCCGGATTTTCGGTGATGAAGGCCTGGATTTCCTCGGCGCTGCCTCCACCCGGGCTGGTGAGGCGGAAAAAGGTGACGAGTTTTTCCACCAGCGGGTCGCCGGCGGCGGCGGCGAGCTGTTCCGCCTGGGAGAATTGCCCGGCCTGAACATCGGTCATGATCTGCGGGGAGATGGCGTTCTGCGCCCAGGCGCAGGCGGGCCATAGCAGCACGGGCAGGGCGGCCAGGATTTTCATGCCGCTTGTTTAGCAGGCCCCTCTTCCGACGGGAACCTTGCCGCGCCCGGTGGAGGGGATTAGTTGAAACGGCGATCAGCTCTCCCAAGGATGCGATATGTTTCACGGCTCTTTCACCGCTCTCATAACGCCGATGCGCGACGATGGCAGCATTGACGCCGACGCCTATGCCCGTCTCATCGATTGGCAGATCGCGGAAGGCACCAATGGCATCGTGCCGGTCGGCACCACGGGCGAATCGCCGACCCTCAGTCATGAGGAACATAAGCATGTGGTTGAACTCGCCATCAAATCCGCGCGGCGGCGGGTTCCGGTGATCGCCGGGGCGGGCTCCAACTCAACCGCCGAGGCCATCGCTTTGGCCCTCCATGCCGAGACCGCGGGGGCGGACGCGGTGCTGGTCGTCACGCCCTATTACAACAAGCCGACCCAGGAAGGGCTTTACCAGCATTTCAAGGCGGTGGCGGAATCCATATCCATCCCCGTCATCATTTATAATATTCCTGGCCGTTCGGTGATCGACATGTCGGTCGAGACCATGGCGCGCCTGGCCGGAATCAAGAACATCGCCGGGGTGAAGGACGCGACCGCCAATCTGTCCCGCCCCTTGCATACCCGCCGTGCCTGCGGGGCGGATTTCATCCAGCTTTCCGGAGAGGATCATACGCTCATCGGCTATCTGGCGAGCGGTGGCCATGGCTGCATCTCGGTTACCGCCAATGTGGCGCCGGGGCTGTGCGCCGCCATCCACCAGGCCTGGAGCCGGGGCGAAACCCAGAAGGCGCTCGACCTGCAGATGCATCTGCTGCCGCTGCATGACGCGATGTTCTGCGAGAGCAATCCCGGGCCGGTGAAATTCGCCGCCTCGCTGCTGGGTTTTGGCGCCAACCACGTGCGTCTGCCGCTGGTGCCGGTCTCGCCCGCCTCCGCCGAGCAGGTACGCACCGCGATGCGTGAAACCGGCTTGCTGATTTGAGCGACCCGCCGAAGAAAAACCAGTTCATCGCCCACGGCACGGCGGCGCAGAACCGCAAGGCCCGGCATGATTACAAGATCCTCTCGACCATCGAGGCGGGACTCGTGCTGCGCGGGGTGGAGGTGAAATCGCTGCGGCTGGGCCGCGCCCAGCTCAACGAGGCCTGGGCGGGCGAGCGCGATGGCGAGCTCTATTTGTTCAACATGTACATCCCGGAATATCAGGGCGGGGTGCTGTCGCGGTTCGAGACGCGCGCGCCGCGCAAGCTGCTGGTGAAACGCAAGGAGTTGCGCCAGATCCACGCGGCCATCGCCCGGGAGCGCCGCACCGTGGTGCCGCTGGAGGTGTTCTTCAACCCGCGCGGGCTGGCGAAAGTGGTGCTTGGCATCGCCGAGGGCAAGCAGAAGGCGGATAAGCGCCAGGCGGAGGCGGCGCGCGACTGGCAGCGCGACAAGGCGAGGCTGCTCAGGAACAAATAGGCTCCGCCAGGGCGGATTTGATGCGGGCGATGACATCATCGAACATCGCCTGGGAAATGCGGCCCGTGTTCACGTTATATTGCGAGGTATGAAAGCTGTCGGCGAGGACGAGGCCCCCCGGCAGGTGGTGCAGGGCGCCGTGCTTGAACGGAAACGCCCGGGGTTTCAGCTTGAGGCTCTGCAGGCTCGATTCATGGGCCTTGACGCCGAGGGCGAGCAGAACGCGCAGCCGCGGCATCGCCGCGATTTCGGCGGCGAGGAAGGGCAGGCAGTGGAGCTTGTCGGAATTTTCCAGCTTGTGCTGGGGCGGGGCGCAGCGCACGGCGTTGGTCACGCGGCAATCGGTCAAGGTAAGGCCATCATCCGGCCGCTCCAGGAAACGCCCCTGAGCGAAGCCGAATCTGACCAGAGCGGGGTAGAGGAGCCGCCCCGCCACATCGCCGGTGAAGGGGCGGCCGGTGCGGTTGGCGCCGTTCACCCCCGGCGCCTGCCCCACCACGAGCAGCCGCGCCGCGAGTGGGCCGAAGCTCGGCACCGGCGCGTTGAACCAATCCGGGTGCAGGGCGCGGTATTCCTCCCGGTAGGCGACGAGCCGGGGACAGAGCGGGCAGTCGCGGCTGGGAGCGGGCGGTTCCTTCACGCCTCCATCTCCCGCTCGGCGCGGGCGCGGCCCTCGCCGGGCTCGCGGACGAAGGCCCCGGCGATATCGGCCAGATCGATGAAGTGGTCGGCTTGACGGCGCAATTCATCGGCGATCATCGGCGGGCTGGTGCGGATGGTCGAGACGACGCTGACCCGTACCCCTTTGCGCTGCATCGCCTCCACCAGCCTGCGGAAATCCGAATCGCCGGAGAACAGCACGGCGTGATCGAGCGCCGGGGCCAGCTCCAGCATGTCGATCGCGAGCTCGATATCCATATTGCCCTTGATGCGACGGCGTCCTTGCGCGTCGGTGAATTCTTTCGCCGGCTTGGTGACGAGGCTGTAGCCGTTATAGGCCAGCCAGTCGGTCAGCGGCTTCAAAGGGGAATATTCATCCGTCTCCAGCAGGGCGGCGTAGTAATAGGCGCGCAGCAGGTTGGTTTTATTTTCAAAATAAGCCAGCAGCTTGCGATAATCGATATCGATGCCCAGGCCGCGCGCCGCGCCGTGAAGATTGGCGCCGTCTATGAACAGGGCGGTGCGCTCTGGTTGTGAATTTCTCATAAGGAATTGCCCTTGAATGATATGAATGAAATGCGGTAACCCGGTGTCGCCAATGCCAGTCACTCTCAATGAGCGAAGTCCACCGCGCCTCCAATGCTCCTTCCGGGCAGGCTTATGATCCTGATCGCCATCGGTGCCAACCTGCCGGCCCCCGGCCAGGCGGGCGTGAGGCAAAGCTGCGAGGCGGCAGCGGCGGCCGCGGTGAGCGCCTTGCCGGAGCTTGGTTTCGTGGCGCTTTCATCCTGGTACCGCACCGCCGCCATACCGGCCAGCAACCAGCCGGATTATTGTAACGGGATGATCCGCCTGGAAGGCAACGCGGCGCCGGAAGCTCTGTTATCCGTCTTGCAAGGCATCGAGGCCCGGTTCGGGCGGCAGCGGGGCGCGCCCAACGCCGCCCGCACGCTCGATCTCGATATCATCGACATCAACGGGATTCTCCGCACCGAGCCGGACCCGGTTCTGCCGCATCCACGCGCCCATCTGCGCGCCTTCGTGCTGCGGCCCCTGCTCGACGTGGCCGCCAATTGGCGGCACCCGGCCCTGGGGCTGGGAATTGCGACCTTGCTGGCGGACTTGCCCCCGCAACCAATCGAACCCTGGCATGACTAGAGCAACAATCATCTGATCGGAAGCGAGGGTTTCAAATCAGATGGTTGAACTCGTTAAACAAAGTTGGAGCGTGTTTCGTTTGATGAAGAACACCTGGCCGGTGGTAGGCTGCGGGCAGGGTTGTTTCCGCCGCCCGTCTGGGTTAAGTTGCTCTTTCAAATTTCTGCCTGGAGTATCTCCCTTATGGCCCGCGTCACCGTCGAAGACTGCGTTCTCAAGGTCCCGAACCGCTTTGAGCTGGTTCTGCTGGCCGCGCAACGCGCCCGTAATATCAGCCGGGGCGAGCAGCTGACCATCGACCGGGACAATGACAAAAATCCAGTGGTGGCCCTGCGCGAGATCGCCGAGGAAACCGTGGATTTGCCCGCCATCGAGCAGGATCTCGTCAAATCCCTGTCGCGCGTGCCGGAGCCGGAGCCGGTGGATGAGGAGGTCATGGATCTGATCCCCACCGATCAGAATATTTTCGGCCTGCAAGACGTTTCCGCCGAAGAGGAGGCCGCCGCCATGGCTGCCGAGGGCGAGGAGATCATGTCGCCCGAGGACATCCAGGCGGCAATCGAGGCCGAGCTCGGCGGCGCCAAGCCGCGCCGCTAGGCCGATGCTTCCAGGCGGCCGGGAGACGCGCCTGTCCCGGACCCCTGAGGGTTTGAGCGCCAGCGCCACGGCAAGCCCGCCGGAACTCGCGGCGCTGATGGCCCGCGTCGGCGCCTACGACCCCAAGGCCGACCCCGCGATCATAGAGCAGGCCTATGCCCTCGCCGCCGAGGCGCATGCCGGCCAGAAGCGCGACAATGGCGAACCCTATATAACCCATCCGCTTGCCGTGGCGGGGATTCTCGCCGGCTACAAGCTGGATTCGGCCTCCATTATCACCGCCCTGCTGCATGACACGGTAGAGGATACCTTGGTGACGCTGGAGACGGTGCGCCAGTGCTTTGGCGCCGAGGTGGCGGGGCTGGTGGACGGCGTCACCAAGCTGACCCGGCTGGAGCTGCAATCGGACCGCACCAAGCAGGCGGAGAATTTCCGCAAGCTGGTGCTGGCGATGAGCCGGGACATTCGCGTTCTTATCGTCAAGCTCGCCGACCGGTTGCACAACATGCGCACGCTTGCGGCCATTTCGGCGGCGCACCGGCGGCTGCGCATCGCCCGCGAGACGATGGATATTTACGCGCCGCTCGCCGAGCGGATTGGCATGGAGGCGGTGAAGACTGAATTACAAACCCGCGCCTTCGCCGAGATCGAGCCGGAGGCCTATGATACGATCCAGACCCGCCTCAATTTTCTCCGGGGGCAAGGGGCGGATGTCATCGAGGAGGTGCGGCGGGACCTGACCCAAATCTGCAAGGAGGCGGGGCTGAGCGTGGTGGAAATTTCCGGCCGCGAGAAATCGCCCTATTCCATCTGGCAGAAGATGAAGCGGCGCAACGTCGCCTTCGAGCAATTATCGGACATCATGGCGTTCCGCATCATCGTGCCGGCGCGGGCGGATTGCTATGTGGCGCTGGGGGCCATTCATGCCGCCTTTCCTGTCATCGCCGGGCGCTTCAAGGATTATATTTCGACCCCGAAGGCGAATGGTTACCAATCCCTCCATACCGGGGTGACTTTGCGCCAGCCGCGCAACCAGAAGATCGAGATACAGATCCGCACGCCGGAGATGCAGGCGGTGGCGGAGGCCGGGGTGGCGGCGCATTGGCTCTACAAGCAGGATGACGCCTCGCCGGGCGATGTTAGGCAGTTCGGCTGGGTGAAGGACCTTCTGGAAATTCTCGAGAACTCCGCCGCGCCGGATGAGTTTCTCGAAAATACCAAGCTGGAACTCTATCAGGACCAGGTGTTCTGTTTCACGCCCAAGGGGCAGCTCATCCAGCTGCCGCGTGGCGCCACATCCATCGATTTCGCCTATGCCGTACACAGCCAGATCGGCGATAGCTGCGTGGGGGCGCGGATCAACGGCAAGCTGATGCCGTTGCGGTATGAATTGCAAAATGGCGACCAAGTGGAAATCCTTACGGCGCGTGGCGGCACGCCGAGCCCGGCCTGGGAGCGCTTCGCCGTCACCGGCAAGGCGCGGGCGCGCATACGCCGGTTCCTCGCGCAGCAAATGCGCGACCAGCATCGCGACGCCGGCAAATCCATGCTGATGAAGGCGTTTCGGCAGGACGGGGTAGACGGTTCCGAGAAGGTGCTGGAGCCGGTGGCCCGCCAGTTCAAGCAGGCGAGCGTGGATGATCTCTACGTCGCCGTCGCCACCGGCATCATAGGACCTAAGGACGTGGTCCATGCCGCCTACCCGGAGTTGAAGGAGGCGCGGGTGCCGCGCATGCTGCCCGCCTTCATGGGCGGGGCGCTTACCGCGCGCTCGCCCCGCAATACGCCCCGCGCGGATGCGGATAGTCCCATCACTGGGCTGGTGGCGGGCATGGATGTGCAATATGCCGGGTGTTGCCATCCCCTGCCGGGCGATAAGATCGTCGGCATCGTCACCACCGGCAAGCCTATCATGATTCACGCCAAGGATTGTCCGCAGCTTGATCAGTTCGCCGCCACGCCGGAACGCTTCCTCGACGTGGATTGGAACGAGGCGGCGCTAACCCGCGCCGATGGCAAGGCGCGCAGCTTCACCGGGCGCGTCAGCGTCATCGCCAGCAATAATCCCGGCGCGCTGGCCACGCTCACCAACGCCGTGGCCAAGCAGGAGGGCGCGATCTCGAATTTGAAAATCGTCCATCGTCAGCAGGATTTTTTCGAGGCGCTGGTGGATGTGGAGGTGCGGGACACGAGGCATCTCAACCAGGTGATCGCCGGGCTGCGCGCGGCGAATGGCATCGCCCAAGTCGAGCGTTCGCGGAGCTAGACGATGATGATTCTAGGGCTGGGCACGGACCTCTGCGACATAAGGCGGATCGAGAAGGCGCTGGCCCGCCATGGCGAGCGCTTCACCTTACGGGTGTTTTCCGACACTGAGCGCGCCCGCAGCGAGAGGCGGGCGCATTTCCGCGCGCCCAGCTATGCCAAGCGGTTCGCCGCCAAGGAGGCTTGCGCCAAGGCGCTGGGCACCGGGTTCCGGCGCGGGGTGTTCATGTCGGATCTGCGGGTGGTGAACCTGCCCTCCGGCCAGCCGACCCTGGAACTGCATGGCGGCGCGGCGGCGCGGCTGCGGGAATTGACGCCCGCCGGCATGAGGGCGCGGGTTTCCCTCTCCCTGACTGATGAATATCCCTATGCCTACGCCCAGGTCATCATCTCGGCCGAGCCGGACTCGCCGTGAAGCAGAAGGAGACGGGAATGAGCGGAGCGGAGAAATATTTCTACGAGCCGGCGAGCGGACACGGCCTCAGCCATGATCCCTTCAACGCCATTATTGCTCCCCGGCCCATCGGCTGGGTCTCGACCCGCGGCCGGGATGGGAGCGTCAATCTGGCACCATACAGCTTTTTCAACGCGTTCTGCTACGAGCCGCCGATCATCGGCTTTTCGAGCATCGGCCGCAAGGACAGCCTGCGCAATGTCGAGGAAAGCGGTGAGTTCGTCTGGAATCTCGCCGACCGGACCCTGGCGGAGGCGATGAATGCCAGCTCGGCCAGCCTTCCCTACGGGGTGGACGAGTTCGGGGTGGCGGGGCTGGAAAAGGCCGCCGCGCGGCTGCTGGCCGCGCCGATGGTGGCGGCGGCGGGCGTGAATTTCGAATGCAAGGTCACCGAGATCCTGCGGCTTAAGGACCGGGATGGAAAGCCGGTGGAAGCCTGGATGATTTTTGGCGAGGTCATCGGCGTGCATATCGCGCCGCATCTGTTGAAAAATGGTGTGTTCGATACGTTTGGCGCCGGCATTGTCCAGCGCGCCGGCGGTCCTTCGGGATATGCCCTCGTGCTGCCGGAAGCACGTTTCGACATGGAACGCCCCGCCTAAAAAATCGTGCATGGCGGCACGGCATTTCACTCATGGCTGGGATGCCGCGGGACCTGGAGAAATTCCTTTTCAAGGCTGTTTAAAATAGTAAACTCTCCCTAAGTCCAAACAGGAGTGTCAGCCCATGAGCGCCGTGACCCGTGCCAGCAATGATCCTCTCGTCCATCAATGGATGCCCTTCACCGCCAACCGGCAGTTCCTTGAGCAGCCGCGCCTGATCGCCCGGGCGGAGGGTGTCTATTATTATAATACACGTGGTGAGAAGCTTCTGGATGGCTCTTCCGGCCTCTACTGCATCCCGCTCGGCCATGGCCGCCGGGAAATCCGCGAGGCGGTGGCCAAGCAGATGGAGGAGCTGGATTACGCGCCACCCTTTCAATATGGCGTGCCGACCGCTTTCCGCCTTGCCGCCGAGGTGGCGCAGCTTACCCCCTCCGGGCTCAACCGCGTCTTCTTCGCCTGTTCGGGATCAGAGGCGGTGGACACCGCTCTCAAAATGGCGCTGCAATATCACCGCGCGCGCGGTGAGGGCTCGCGCCAGCGCTTCATCGGCCGCGAGCGCGGCTATCATGGCGTCAATTTCGGCGGCTGGTCGGTGGGCGGCATGGTCGCCAACCGCAAATCCTTCGGGCTCGGCCTGCCGGGCGTCGCTCATCTCCGCCACACCCATATCCCGGAAAACCGCTTCCAGATGGGTGAGGGCGCGCATGGCGCCGAATTGGCGGACGATCTGGAGCGCTTCGTCAATCTCCACGGCGCGGACACCATAGCCGCCTGCATCGTCGAGCCCGTCGCCGGGTCCACGGGCATATTGGTGCCGCCCAAGGGCTATCTTAAACGCCTGCGCGAGATCTGCGACCGGCACGGCATCCTCCTCATTTTCGATGAGGTCATCACCGGCTTCGGGCGCACCGGCGAGCCTTTCGCGGCGCAGACCTTCGGCGTGACGCCGGATATCATGACCATGGCGAAGGCGCTCACCAACGGCTCCATCCCCATGGCCGCGGTCGCGGTGAAGGACGAGATCCAGCAGACCATCCTCGACGCCGCCCCGGCCGATACGGTCGAGTTCTACCATGGCTATACCTATTCGGCGCATCCCGCCGCCTGCGCGGCCGGTTTGGCAACGCTGAAAATCTACCGTGAGGAAGGTACGTTCGAGCGGGTGAAGCAGCTTGCCCCCGATTTTCTCGACCAGATCGCCGGCTTTAAGGGCCTGCCGGACGTCGTGGACACGCGCGGCTTCGGCCTGCTTGGGGCGGTGGAGCTGGCGCCCAAGGGCAAACCCGGCGAACGCGGCTTCAAGATCCTCTGCCGCGCCTTCGAGCGCGGGCTGGTGATGCGCGCGGCCGGGGATTCGCTGGTGCTGGCCCCGCCTTTCGCGGCGACGCCGGAGCAGATCAGCGAGATGATCGACATCATCCGGGAGCTGATCCGGGAAGGCTGAGCCGCGCTTGGCGCAAGCAGGGTGTAAAGGCCGGGCCGGGCGCGCCATATGCGCTCGAGACGGTGAATTTCGGAGGATAGCATGGCGTATCAGGATGTAATGCTGCATATCGGCGGCAAGTGGCGCGCGGCCCAGGGCGGCAAGACGATTGACATCATCAACCCAGCCACCGAGGAGGTGATCGGCAAGCTGGCCCATGCCAGCCAGGCGGATCTGGATGAGGCGCTGGAACACGCGGCCAAGGGCTTCGACCAGTGGCGCAAGGTTTCGCCCTATGAGCGCGCCAAGATCATGCGCAAGGCCGCTGCCTTGCTGCGCGAGCGGCTGGATAGCGTCGCTGTATTGCTGACCACCGAGCAGGGCAAGCCGCTGGCCGAGGCCAAGGCGGAGCTCAATGGCGCCGTTGATGTCATCGAGTGGTTTGCGGAGGAGGGCCGCCGCGCCTATGGCCGGGTGATCCCGCCGCGCCTGCCCGGCGTGTACCAGCTCTCCCTGCGCGAGCCGGTGGGGGTGGTGGCCGGGTTCACTCCCTGGAATTTCCCTGTCAACCAGGCGGTGCGCAAGATTTCCGCGGCGCTGGCGGCCGGGTGCGCCTTTATTCTCAAGGGCCCGGAGGAGACCCCGGCCAGCTGCGCCGAGCTGGTGCGCGCCTATGTGGATGCGGGCGTGCCCGCCGGGGTTGTGCAGCTCGTTTTCGGTATTCCGGCCGAGATCTCGGAATATCTCATCCCCCATCCCGTGGTGCGGAAGATTTCCTTCACCGGGTCCACCGCGGTGGGCAAGCATTTGGCGAGCCTCGCGGGCAAGTACATGAAACGGGCGACCATGGAGCTGGGCGGTCACGCGCCTGCTCTGGTGTTCAACGACGCCAATCTCGACAACGCGGTCAACATTCTCGCGGCCAATAAATTCCGCAATGCCGGGCAGGTCTGCATCGCGCCCACGCGGTTCCTCATCCAGGAAGATGTGTATGAGCCCTTCCTCGATAAATTCATCGCGAAATGCAAGGCGGTGAAAGTCGGCAATGGGCTGGAGGAGGGAACCACGATGGGTCCGCTCGCCAATGACCGCCGCTTGCGCGCCATGGATGAATTCGTCTCCGACGCGGTGGGCAAGGGAGCGAAGCTGCGGACCGGCGGCAAGCGCTCCGGCAATAAAGGCTATTTCTATGAGCCGACGGTGCTGACCGATGTGACGCCCGAGATGCGGGCGATGAACGAGGAACCCTTCGGCCCGGTGGCGCTGTTCATGCCTTTCAAGAGCTATGACGAGGCCATCGCCGAGGCGAACCGGCTGCAATACGGGCTGGCCTCCTATGCCTATACGCATGATACGGGCCGGGCCACGGCGCTGGCCGGGGATATCGAATCCGGCTTGATAGGCATCAACCATCACGGGCTGGCGGTGCCGGAGACGCCGTTTGGCGGGATCAAGGATTCGGGCTATGGCTCGGAGGGCGGGGCGGAAGGACTGGAACCCTATCTGATCACCAAATTCGTCTCCCAGGCCAGTCTTTGAAGTTTTTTAGCGAGCAATTTCAATCATCTGATTTGAAGCCTAGTCAGATCAGATGATATCGCTCTAGCCGGCTAGGCCGCAGGCGCCGCGCCGGTCAGTCCTCGGGCTGGCCGGCGAAATGCTCTTTAAGGCGCGGCATCAATTCCACGAGGTTGCATGGGCGGTGACGGGCGTCGAGCTGGAAGCGCAGAATATCGTCCCAGCCATCCTTCACCGCTCCCGTCGAGCCGGGCAGGGCGAAGAGATAGGTGCCGTGGGCAACGCCGCCGAGCGCGCGGGACTGCATGGTGGAGGTGCCGATCTTGGCAAAGGATAGCATGCGGAACAGTTCGCCGAATCCCTCGATCTCTTTCTCCAGCACGCGGCGGAATGCTTCCGGCGTCACGTCCCGGCCGGTGACCCCGGTTCCGCCGGTGGTAATGACCACGTCTATTTCGGGGTCGGCGACCCAGCCGCGCAGAGCCGCCGCGATGGCATCAGCGTCGTCGCGGATGATCCGGCGGGCAACCAGGGTGTGACCGCTCGCCGCGATGCGCGCCGCCAGCGTGTCGCCGGAGGTGTCGTCATCCGCCCCGCGCGTGTCGGAGATGGTGGCGATGGCGATGCGCACTGCGATGAAGGCGCGGCTTTCATCGATGCCGCTCATCGCGCATCCGCGGTTTCAAGCGCGTAGGGCGGCGGCGGAAAGGGATGGAGGATGGGGAAATCCCCCTGCGCCAGCTCATCCAGGCTGCGCGGCTTCAGGCCGATCTCCTCCGCGTAGAGCCAGCTATCCGCGAGAACTTGATGAACGAAACGCCGGGTCTCGTCATTGGGGATCGTCTCGATGAACAAAAGCGGGTCGGAATCGCTCTTGATGGCGTTATACCAGGAAGCAGCCGCGCCCGGCCCGGCATTATAGCTGGCGAGAATGGCAAGGAGATTATTCTGAATGCCCGGCTGCTTGCCGAGATAATTCAGATAGGCCTGCCCCAGGGCGAGGTTGGACGAAGGCTCGCTCAAGGAGCCGGAGACGCCTTCCGCTTGGCGCATGGTCGCGGCGGTCTGCGGCATCAACTGCATCAGCCCTCGCGCCCCCACGCGGGAGACGGCATCGGCATCAAAGCCTGATTCCGTGCGGGCGAGGGCGTAAATCAGGGCCGGGTCCAGGCGGAAGCCGCCTTGCGGGTGCATGGCCGGCAAGGGCAACCGGACCCCCGCCAATTCATCCCCCGTATCCGGAATACGGCCGGCGATGGCGATCGTCACGTCCACGAGCCCGGCCGTCGCCGCCACGGCCATGACCGAGCGGCCCAGCCCCGGCATGGTCTGGATTTGCGGCCAGAGGGCGCGCAGCGCTTGAGCCGCCTGGTCGGTGAGACCGATTTGCAGCAATTCGAATGCTAGATGCCCGTAAGGCAGGGAATCGACGGCGGCGGTATCCGCTTCCGTCAGTGTGGCGGCGATGCCGGTGGGGCCGAAGCTCTGGCCGAGGAGCCTCCCCGCTAAAATCCCATAAAACGTGTCCTGGCACCAGGAGGCCTGGTGCAGCCAGTCGAGATATTGCTCCGGTTGCTGCTGGCGCAGGGCGACGCGGGCGGCCCAAAAGGCGCTGGCGGCCCGGTCATCATCCGAGATGCCGCGCATCTCCGCCGTCTGGCGGAACATGGCGGCGGCGGTGGCCAGATTATCATGCTGCCAGGCGTTAAGCCCGGTGGTGAAACCCCGGCGCCAGGCGGCGGCGTCGGGCGCGGCGTTGGCGGGAGCGGCGGCGCCCGCCGTCAGGGTTTCTTCCGGCAATAGAGCCAAGGCGGGCTTGGGCGGCAATGCCGCGCGGGAGAGCTTATGCCGCATCAAGCCGTAAATGGCGGGGGCCATCGGGCTGTTGGCATATTTGGCCCACCAGGCCGTGAGTTCGCCGGGACTGCTGATGTAATGATCGCTGAGATATCGCATGGCCAGCACGACGCCGGTCAAGCCGGGATCGGCAACGCGCGCCAGCATCCCATCCGCGGCGGCATATTGTCCTTGCTGCTGTAACTGCAGGGCGCGGCGGTAAAACGTCACGTCGCTGGGGGCGAGCGGTTGCGGCAGCGCCACTTCGCCGCCACCGGGCGGGGCGTTACGCGGCACGGCATAGGCTACGGAATCCCCGTTGGGGCCGGTATTCGGCATTGTGGGGGGCGTTGTCGTTCCCGGGCCTTGACCCCCGATGGGGGGCTTCGCGAACGCCGAAGCGGAAACCACGCAATCGGCGGCGAAAACGGAGAGGGCAGCAAAAGCCGCACGCATCACGTTCAGGCGGGAGAGCGGTTTAAAGGCTCCTCGCATGGCGATGCACGTAAACGTGTCCCGCCAATGACGCAAGAGTTAACTTCGAGCACTGTCTCGTGCCGCGAGACTCCGAAGCGCGCACCATATTTCTGCCATAGTGCGCCCTGATTTTCCAGGGACTTTTTGGCTGCCGCAATGATCTTTCCCAATATCAGCCATGCAGCCAGGCGCGCAGGGTCAGTAAGTCTTGCCAGGAGTCGCGTTTGGCCAGCGGCGTGCGCAGCAGATAGGCGGGATGATAGCTCGGCAGACAGGGCAGGGGCGTTTCCAGCCCCTCGATCCGGGCTTCGTGCCATTTGCCGCGCAGCCGCCGGATGCCGCCTTGCGCCCCGGGTCCCAGCAGGGCCCGCGCCGCCACCGCGCCCAGGCTGAGCAGGCCGCGCGGGGCGATCAACGCGATCTGCCGGTGAAGAAAGGGCAGGCAGAGGGCAATCTCCGCCTCGGTGGGGGTGCGGTTGCCTGGCGGGCGCCAGGGCACGGCGTTGACGATGCGGACATGGCCACGATCCAGCCCGATAGAGGCTAGCATCCGGTCAAGCAATTGCCCGGCCGGCCCCACAAAGGGGCGGCCCTGCCGGTCCTCCTCGCCGCCGGGCGCCTCGCCGATGATGACGAGCCGGGCCGCCACCGCGCCGTCGGCGAAGACGAGTTGTGTCGCGGTGTCGCGCAGCGCGCAGCCGGTGAAATCCCGCATCGCCGCTTCCAGCTCATCCAGCGTGGCGGCGGCGGCGGCCAGCCGCGCCGCTTCCGCCGGGCCGGCCAGCA
>NZ_DAIEIF010000025.1 GCF_027352905.1 Acidocella sp. | reverse complement strand
GCGCGCGGCTGGGCGGGGCGCTGGCGGGCTGGCTGGCGGAGGAGGGTAAGGAGGCGGCGCCCGCCGCCATTCTCCATGAGGGGCCGGCGGCGGATCTCATCGCCCTGGCCCAGGCGCGGGCGGCCGGGGAAGGGCCGATCGCCCCCATCCATGCCGCCATGGCCGGAATGCCGCCCGCCCGGCTCTACCCGCTGGAATTGCTGGTGAGCGAGCAATCCGTCAGCATCAACACCACGGCATCCGGCGGCAATGCCAGCCTGATGTCCATCGGCTAGAGGGTTTCGGCACGAGCGTTTTGACACAAGCAATGGAGGGGATTCATGAGGAAGACATATCTGGGCGCGGCCTGCGCCCTCGGCCTGCTGGCGGGAGGGATGCAGGCCCGGGCGGCGGCGCCCATCGTCATCGGCGTGCAGGCGCCCATCACCGGCGCCTATGCCGAGGAAGGCCAGGGCATCGAAAACGCGGTGAAGCTGCTGGCCGCGGAGCAGAACGCCAAGGGCGGGCTGCTCGGCCGCCAGATCGAGGTGAAAGTGTGCGACGATGAGGGCGAGGCCGCGCAGGCGGCGATTTGCGCCCGCCAGCTGGTGAGCGCCCACGCCATCGCCGTCATCGGCAGCTATACCAGCGGCGCCGCCCTCGCCGCCGAGCCCATCTATGCCCGCGCCAATGTCATCCAGACCTCGGACGGCACCAGCGACCAGCTTCTCGCCAAAGGGTACAAGACCTGGTTCGGCAATGCCGCCCCCAACTCGGCGGAGGCGGAGTTCACCGCCAAATATCTCGTCTCCGTGCGCGGCTTCAAGCGCATCGCGGTGCTGAGCGACCATTCCAGCTTCGCGACCGGCCTCGCCCAGGCGGTCGAGCAGGACCTGAAGGCGGCGGGCGGCAATGTCGTCGCCACCGACTATATCAACGCCGGGTCGCAGAATTTCACCCCGGTGCTGACCCGGCTGAAGGCGCTGAACCCGGATGCGATCTATTTCTCGGGTTATTATTCCGATGGCGGGCTGATCCGCGCGCAGATGCAGCAGCTGGGTCTCAACGCCGTTTTCGTGGGCGGTGATGCCAACCAGAACACCGCCTTCGCCAAGATCGCCGGCCCCGCCGCGGCGGGCAGCATCATCATCAACGTGCCGGCCCCGCAGGATCTGCCCTACCCCGCCGCCAAGGAATTCGTGGCGAGCTATCAGAAACAATATGGCAGCTTGCCGCCCTCGGTCTTCACCCTCACCAACGCGGATGGCCTGCGCGCGGTGATGCAGGCGGTGGAGAAGACCGGCGGCACCGACCCGGACCGGCTGGAAGCCTATCTCCACAGCCTCAAGGATTTCCAGGGCCTGACCGGAACCTTCTCCTGGAACGAGAAGGGGGAGCGGATCGGCAGCCCCTTCGTCGCCTTTGAGGTTCAGGGCGATGGCGGCTATAAGATCCTCTACCCCGCCGCGCCGGGGAGCTGAGGCCCGCGCGCCGGATATGAAACGAGACCCGCCGGCGCGCGCCGCCGGCGGTGAAATAAACGGCGGCATAAACAGGGGAGCGCGATGGGGACCTTCATCCAGCAGCTCATCAATGGCCTCACGGTCGGCGGCGTCTACGCGCTCATCGCCCTGGGTTACACCATGGTGTACGGCGTGCTGCGGCTCATCAATTTCGCCCATGGGGATCTCTGCATCCTGGGCGCCTTCATCGGCCTCACCGTGCTCACCGGCGGGCTGGGCGGGGGCCATCCCGGCGCGGCGCTGCTGGCGCTCGCCTTCATCGCCGCCATCATCGCCATCGCCATCGCGGGGGTGCTGCTGGAGATCATCGCCTACCGGCCGCTGCGCCGGGCGGACCGGCTCGCCGCCGTGGTCTCGGCGCTGGGGGCCTCCATGCTGATCGAGAACGGCATCATGCTGATCTGGGGGCCGGACGTGCATGTCTTCCCGCCCGATCTGCTGCCCAAGACCAGCTGGCGGGTGGCGGGAGCCGCGATCTCCTTCACCCAGCTGATGATCATCCTCATCTCCTGCGCGCTGATGGCCGCGCTCTACGGCTTCGTCAACCATACGCGCTTCGGCACCGCCATCCGCGCGGCGGCGATCGACCAGGACGCCGCCCGCCTCATGGGCATCAACGTCAACCGGGTGATCGGCAGCGTCTTCGTCATCGGCCCGGCGCTGGGGGCGGTGGGCGGGCTGTTCATCGGCGTGTATTACCGCGAGGCCTATTTCACCATGGGCTGGACCTATGGGCTCTCCGCCTTCATCGCCGCTATTTTGGGCGGGATCGGCAATATTCCGGGGGCGATGCTGGGCGGGGTGCTGCTCGGCCTCTTCAACGCCTTCGCCGCCGGCTATGTGTCCAGCTCCTGGCAGGACGCGATCACCTTTCTGCTGCTCATCGCCATTCTCATCCTCCGCCCGACCGGATTGCTGGGCGAGCGCGTGGCGGAGAAGGTTTGATGAGCGCCACGCGGATGGGGCTGGCGGGCGGGCTCGCCTGGCTGCTCTGCCTCGCCATCCCCGCTCTGGCCGGGTCCGCCTGGGTGGCGATCTTCGCGACCTTCGCCATCTACGCCATCACCGCCCTCTCCGAGGATATCATCCTCGGCCGGGCCGGGATCTACGATATGGGCCATGCCGTCTATCTCGGCATCGGCGCCTATGCCACGGCGATTCTCAACACCGCCTTCGGCTGGCCCATCCTCGCCACCATCCCCGCCGCCATCCTCGCCGCGGCGCTGGCGGGCGGGCTGCTCTCCGCGCCGCTGATCCGGCTGCGCGGGGATTATCTGCTCGTCGCCACCATCGGCTTCAACGCCATCTTCATCCTCGTCATGCAGAACGATCCGGGCGGCATCACCGGCGGCTCGGACGGGATCGCCGGGATCGACGTGCCGGCCTTGTTCGGCTGGCAGCTGGCCAGCCAGAACGCGCTGTTCTGGCTGGATTGGGGGGTGCTCGGCCTCGCGCTGCTGCTGATGCGCAATCTCGACCGCTGCGAGTTCGGCCGGGCGCTGCGCTATATCAAGCAGGACCAGCTGGCGGCGGCCACGCTCGGCGTGGACACCCGGCGGGTGAAGACCCTGGCCTTTGCCCTGGGGGCGGGGCTGGCCGGGCTGGCGGGCTCGCTCTTCGCCGTGCAGCTCTCCTCGGTCAGCCCCTCCTCCTTCGTCTTCACGGAATCGGTGACGCTGTTCGCCATCGTCATCGTCGGCGGGCCGGGCTCGATCCCCGGCGTGCTGCTGGGCGCGGCGCTGATGTTCGTGGTGCCGGAAATCTTCCGGGATTTCGCGCAATACCGCTATTTCGTCTTCGGCATCGCCATGATCGCGGTGATGGTGCTGCGCCCGCAGGGGCTGTGGCCGCGGCGGAGGGCGGCATGACCCGGCTGCTGGAACTGCGCGGGGTGAGCAAGAGCTTTGGCGGGCTGCGCGCGGTGGACGATCTCAGCTTCGCGGTGGAGGAGGGGCATATCGTCGGCCTCATCGGCCCGAACGGGGCCGGGAAATCCACCGTGTTCAACCTCATCACCGGCGTGTACCGGCCCGATGCCGGGCAGGTGCTGTGGCGGGGGCGGGAGATCACCGGCGCGGCGCCGCACGCGGTGGCGGCTTTGGGCATCCGCCGCACCTTCCAAACCATCCGCCTGTTCGGCGAGATGACGGTATTCGAGAATGTCCGCGCCGGGATCCATCTGCGCGCCCGCCAGCGCTGGTGGCAGGGCGTGCTCGGCCTGCCCGCCCAGCGGCGCGAGGAGGAGCGGCTGGCCGCCGAGACCCGCGCCGTGCTGGCCCGGCTGGGGCTGGCGGACGTGGCGGACAAGCCCGCCACCGGCCTGCCCTATGGGCTGCAAAGACGGGTCGAGCTGGCGCGCACGCTGGTGGCCGGCCCCGCCCTCATCATTCTCGACGAGCCGGCGGCGGGGCTGAACGAGGCGGAATCCGCCGCGCTCAACGAGACGATCTTCGGGATACGCGACCAGGGGATCACCGTTCTGCTGGTCGAGCACGACATGAACGTGGTGATGAACGTCACCGACCATATCGTCGTCATCAATTTCGGGCGGAAGATCGCGGAAGGAAATGCCGGGGCGATCCGCGCCGACCCGGCGGTGGTGGAGGCCTATCTCGGCCGCGCCGGGGATGAGGAGGCGGCGCCGTGAGCGCCCTGCTCTCCATCCGCGGCCTGTCCGTCGCCTATGGCCAGATCGAGGCGCTGAAAAACGCCTCGCTCGAGGTGGGGCAGGGCGAGGTGGTCGCCATTCTCGGCGCCAATGGCGCGGGCAAGACGACGCTGATGCGGGCGATTTCCGGCCTGGCGCCGAAGCGCGCGGGCAGCATCCACTGGGAGGGGCGGGAGATCACCCGGCTGGCGGCGGATAAGATCGTGCGGCTCGGCATCGCCCAAGCGCCGGAGGGGCGGCGGGTGTTCGGCACGCTCACCGTGGCGGAGAATCTGGAGCTGGGCGGCTACACCCGCCCGGCCCGCGAGGTGAGGGCCGGGCTGGAGGAGGTGTACCGCCTCTTTCCCCGGCTGGCGGAGCGGCGGCGGCAATTGGCGGGCACGCTCTCCGGCGGGGAGCAGCAGATGCTGGCCATCGGCCGCGCCCTGCTCGCCCGGCCGCGCCTGCTGCTGCTGGACGAGCCGAGCCTCGGCCTCGCCCCGCTCATCGTCCAGGGGATCTTCGCCAATCTCAAGGAGATCGCGGCGGGGGGCATCACCATACTTCTCGTCGAGCAGAATGCCCGCGCGGCGCTGAGGCTCGCGGATCGCGGCTATGTGCTGGAGGTCGGGCGGGTGGTGATGAGCGACAGCGCCGCCGCGCTGCTCGCCTCGCCGGAGATCCGCGACGCCTATCTGGGCCGGGGCGCGGGCGCCCGGGGCTGAGCCTCAGCCGGGCGGGGATTTCAACAGCGCCTCCAGCAGGTGACGCTGGACCTTACCGCTGGTGGAACGGGGGAAGGCCTCGAAGCTGAGAAAGCGGATCTCGCGCGGCCGCTTATACCCGGCGAGTTGCGCCCGGCAGAGGGCCAGCAACTCCTCCGGCGAGACGCCAGGTTCCGTCCCGGCGACGAAGGCGATGGGAGCCTCGCCCCATTTGGGGTCGGGCGCGCGCACCACGGCGGCCTCGGCCACGCCGGGATGGCTGAGCAGCACACGCTCGATCTCGGCGGGGTAGACGTTTTCACCCCCGGTCTTGATCATGTATTTGATGCGGTCCACGAAATCGATGCGGCCATCCGGAAGGCGGCGGAACACATCGCCCATATGGAACATGCCGCCCCGGAAATCCCGCGCATTGGTGGTCTCCGCGTTCCAATAGCCGGAAAACAGGGTGGGGCCGCGAATGGCGAGTTCGCCCGGCTCGCCCTCCGGCACGTCGCGGTCCTGTGGGTCCACCAGCCTGATCTCACAGAAGGAAGAGACGCGCTTGGCGAGATCGCGCGGGGCGGCGCCGATCTCGATGAGGGCCGCGCTGGCGGGCGGCAGGCCGGTCTCGGTGGAGCCGAAGGAGTTGAGATAGGGGGTTTGCAGCAGCCGGGTGAGCTCGGCGAGCTGGTGGCGGGGGACGAGATCGGCCATCGCCCCGCAAGCCTTGATGCCGAGGATGGGGGTGGGGTTGGCCCGCCGCTCGGCGATGAAGGCCTCGATCGTGCCCGGCATCAGCACCAGCCAGCCGATTTTATGGCGGGTGAGGGCGGCATTGATCGCCGCCGGGTCGAAGCCGTCGATAACCACCACCGTGCCGCCGCGCAGCAGCGTGGCCAGCATGTGATCCGCCGAGGCCATGTGGAACATCGGCGCCCAGGCGATGAAGCCATCCTCCGGGCGGAGGGACAATTCCGCCGCGAAGGACATGGCGCGGGCGATATGAGCGCGATGGCTGATCAGCGCCCCCTTGGGCAGGCCGGTGGTGCCGGAGGTGTAGAGGATATTGAGGCCGGCCTCGTGGCTGGGGAGGCCGCGTCCCGCCCGCTCATCCGGGCGGGCGGCGGCTAGCAGCGCCTCCCATTCCGCCCCGGTTTCGATGACCGGCAAGGCGGAGATGGCGGCGAAGGCGGCGCGCAGCGAGGGCTGCACCACGGCGAGAACCGGCTCCACGAGAGCGACGCAATGGCGTAATTCCCCCGGGGCGAGCCGCCAGTTGAGGCAGGCGACGATGGCGCCCACGGCGGCGGCGGCGAGTTGCAGCTCGATATATTCCGGGCAGTTATGGGCGAGGATGGCGATGCGGGCACCCGGCTGGACGCCCCGCGCCAGCAGCGCCGCCGCCGCGCGCTCAACCCGCCCGCACAAATCCGGGTAGGAGAGGCTCTTGCCGCCCCATTCCAGGGCGGGGCGTGCGGGCCTGCCCGCGACGCAGGTTTTGAACAAGCCGAACACATCCGCCTGGCCCGCCGCCAGGATATTTGCCTGCATGGTCCTGGACCCTCCTTTTGCCGCAATTCCAGGGCAAACCACCGGTCTTGTCCAGGCTGGGCCGGGGTTGAAGCGCCGCTCGCCATCCCGTAGGTTCCGGGGTTTCCGGCTGGCCGCCATGATGATCGCGCGGGCGCGGCGCTGGGCCGGCCATATTCCCGTTCCCCTCTGGCTGCTCACCGCCATTTGCGCGGCGCAGATGGCCTCGGCGCTCGCCGTGC
>NZ_DAIEIF010000018.1 GCF_027352905.1 Acidocella sp. | reverse complement strand
GCCCGCCCCCGCCCCGGCCAAAACCTATCTAGTCTTATTCGATTGGGATAAATACAATCTCACGCCGCGCGCCACCCAGATCATCGCCCAGGCCGCCGCCGATTCCAAAACCCAGAGCGTCACCCGGCTGGAGGTGAATGGCTACACCGACACCTCCGGCTCGCCCCAATACAACATGACGCTATCGGTCAAGCGCGCCAAGGCGGTGGCGGCGCAACTCGTCGCGGATGGCGTCCCCGCCAGCGAGATCGAGATGCACGGCTATGGCGAGACCCATCTGCTGGTGCCCACCGGTCCCGGCGTGCGCGAGCCGCAGAACCGCAGGGTGGAGATCATCTTCCAGTAGCCATCAGGCGATGGCCACGGCATAATCCTCCAGCGGCGATTTCCGCTTGATCACGCCGCTGGCGTAGAGAAAATCACGATAAACCCGGTAGCGCGCGGCGTTCAGCGCCGCCGGATCGGTGGCGAAGTAAGGCGGCAGCGCCCGCCAGGAGGCGATATCCAGCCTGTCATCGAGGCTGGGATTGTCCTTCAAAAACCGTTTCAGCATTCCCTCCGGGTCGGCCCTCAGCGCCGCCACGCCCTGCTTGAGCGCGGCGAGAAACCCCGGCAAGGCCGGGTTGCGCAGGGCGTTGGCATTGGAGAGCAGGATCAGCTCATCGGCGGGCGGCACGCCGTAATCCTCCGGCAGGAAGATCACCGGGTCCAGCCCCTCCTGCTCCAGCTGAAGATCCTCATAGGTGCGGTAGGTGCCGATCACCGCGTCCACCGCCCCCGTCCGCAAGGCGGAGACCAGCTGGAAATTGACGTTGACGAGGCGGATATCGCCAAGGCTCATCCCCACATGCCGGAGCATGGCGCCGATGATCACCGGCTCCACCCCCGCCACCGAATAGCCGATTTTGCGCCCTCTCAGATCAGCCAGGCGGGTGATGCCGCTGCGCTTCAGCGCCGTCAGCGTGTTCAAGGATTTGTCGATCAGCGCGCCGGTGCGGCGGACGGGCAGGCCCTGATCCACCAGCAGATAAAGCTGGGTCTGATAGCTCAGCGCCGCATCGGCCTTGCCCGCGGCGACGAGGCGCGGCGGAATATCGGGGTCCGTGGGCGCGATGAGCCGCACATCCACCCCTTCGGCCTCATACGCGCCGCAATATTTCGCGGCGAAGAGCGGCGCGTGATCCGGATTGACGAACCAATCCAAGATCACGGTGAAGGGCAAAGGCGGCGCGGCGGCGCGGGCAAGGGCGGGCGCGGCGAGCGCGCCGGCGGCGGCGGACAGAAACAGGCGGCGATCGAGGCTCACGGCGCTCTCCCTTCGCTGGCATGACCCAGACAGGTTCAACGGGTATCATCTCAGCCCACCTCACGCGGGCACCCCGGCCATGGAAGTTTCGCCGCTGCGGGCGGCGGCGTCAACCGCCGCCTTGGCCCTGCCCCAGCAACCCCCGGCGTAAATCCTCATTGCGCGCATGCGGGCCGATGAACATGGCCAGCACCACATAGGCGAATTGCGGGTCGGCGACGCGCCCCAGCGGCTGGCCGTTCTCGTAGGCGGCCATCCCATCCGGCTGGAACACGAGAAGAAAATTGTCTCCGGCTGAAATCGGCCGTAACGAGGCCAGGAATCGCTCCACCTCCGCCTGATTCAACCGGCAGGGGTCCACGCAATTCTCCGCCAGCCCATCCCGCCAGGCTTTCTGCTCTTTCTCCAAACTCACATCGTGCAGAAAGCGGAACAGCAAAATCTTCGGCCCGGTGTCGTCGAGAATGGCCTCGGCGTCGCTGCCGCGCCGGGGCAGGTACAGCGCCGCCACATAGATCCGCACGTTGAACACCGAATAGGTTCTCAGCCCCGCCCCGTTCAGCACCAGGGTCTGGCCGTTCAGGGTTTGCACGTCCGGCACGGCCACCCCGGCCAGCTCCGCCGCTCCGGCCCGCGGCGCCGGCAGGCTCAGCGCCGCCAGCGCCGGCAAAAATAAAAACCAGGAACGCAACCGCATCATCGCCCTACCCTTCTTCATATCCAGCCGGCCAAAATCGCCAGCGCCACCGCCAGCCCCACCTCGCGGTTGAGCTTGAACAAGGCGAGGCAGCGCGCCGGGTCATCGATATCGAGCCGCAGAATCTGCCACAGCAGCAGCGCGCCGGGGAGGCTCATCAGCCAGTATCCCCAGGGATGCAGCGAAAACCCGCTCATGGCGATGAGCAGCATGAGGAACGCGCCGCCATAGCAGAGGCACAGCGCCTCGCGCGTGCGGGCGCCGAACAGCCGCGCCGTGGATTTCACCCCGATCAGCGTATCGTCCTCGCGGTCCTGATGCGCGTAGATCGTGTCATAGCCGATGATCCAGAGAATGGCGGCGAGGTAGAGCGGGACCACCGGCCAGGTGAGCGCCCCGCGCGCGGCGGCGTAGCCCAGCAGCGCGCCCCAGCCGAAGGTGAAGCCCAGCATCACCTGCGGCCACCAGGTCACCCGCTTGGCCAGCGGGTAGAGCGCCACCAGCACCAAAGAGGCGGCGCCCAGCAGCCGGGCGGTATTGTTGAGGCAGAGCAGGATGGCGAGCCCGATCCCGCCCAAAGCGGCGAGGTAGAGTCCGGCCTGCCACGGGGTGACCATGCCCGCCGCCAGTGGCCGCCCGCGCGTGCGCTCCACCCGCGCATCCAGCTCGCGGTCCCAGAGATCGTTCACCACGCACCCCGCCCCGCGCATCACCACCGCGCCGATGGCGAAGAGCAAGGTGAGCCACGCCCCCTGCCAAAATCCCCGCGCGGTCAGGCAGATGGCCCAGAAGCCCGGGAGAAACAGCAGCCAGGCGCCGATGGGGCGGTCGAGCCGGGCGAGAAGCACGTAGGGCAGATAACGCTCCGGAAGGCGCGCCACCCAGCCGCCGCGCCTGATATCGGTAAATCCACTCATGAATGCTATTCAGCCCGCCATGACCGACACGTCAATTCGCCTGCATTTGCCCGTTTTGCCCGCTTCGGGCGGGGCTGTCGCCGTCTCCGGGGGGCAGGCCCATTACCTCGCCAATGTGATGCGCCTGGGCGGGGGCGACAGCCTCCTCGTCTTCAATGGCGAGGCGGGGGAATGGCGGGCGCGGATCACGGAAATTTCACGCAAATCCGTCATCCTCGTCCTGGAGGCGCAAACCCGCCCGCCCGCGCCGGAGCCGGATGCCTGGCTCTGCTTCGCCCTGCTCAAGCGCCAGAAGACCGATCTGGTGGCGGAGAAGGCGACCGAGCTCGGCGTCTCGGTCATCCAGCCCGTCATCACCGCGCGCACCCAGGCGGATCACGTCAATCTCGACCGGCTGCGCGCCATCGCCACCGAGGCGGCGGAACAATGCGAGCGGCTGCACGTGCCGGAGATCCGCCCGCCCCTGCCGGTGCTGAAGCTGATGGCGGCCTGGCCGGCGGCGCGCCCGCTCTTCGTGGCGGATGAGCGGCGCACATCCCCCCTGCTCGGCCCCGCCACCGGCCCCACCGCATTGATGACCGGCCCCGAGGGCGGCTTTACCGATCAGGAGCTTGACGCTATCGCTCGCACGCCCCGCGTCGCCCGCGTGTCGCTGGGGCGGCGCATCCTGCGGGCCGAGACCGCCGCCATTGCCGGGCTGGCGCTGCATCTCGCGGCGTGGCCTTGAGAGAGGGAGGAAGATTTGTCTAATCCTGGCGACGCCGATGCCCGCGTGGCGGAACGCCTCGGCGATCTGGCGGCCTATCTCGCCTCCGGCTGCAAGCCCAGGGCGGCATTCACCATCGGCACGGAGCATGAGGCGTTCGGCTTCCGCCTCGGCGACCATTCGCCCCCCGCCTATGAAGGGCCGGATGGCATCGGCGCGCTCTTGCGGGCCATCCAGGCGCGCGAGCCCTGGGAGCCGATTCTCGATAACGGCAAGGTCATCGGGCTGAAGGGCGCCGCCGGCGCCTCCCTCTCGCTGGAGCCGGGCGGCCAGTTCGAGCTCTCCGGCGCCACCCTGCCCGACCTCCACGCCACCCGGGCGGAGCTGGACGCCCATATCGCCCGGCTGCGCGGCACGGCCCCGGCGCTGGGGCTCGGCTTCATGCCGCTCGGCTTCCATCCCACCGCCCGGCGCGCGGACATGCCCTGGATGCCCAAGAGCCGCTACCGGATCATGCGCGCCTATATGCCCAGGGTCGGCACGCGCGGGCTGGATATGATGCTGCGCACCTGCACGGTGCAGGTGAATCTCGATTTCTGCTCCGAGGCGGATATGGTGGCCAAGATGCGGGTGGGCAGCGCCCTGCAACCCCTGGCCACCGCGCTCTTCGCCAATTCGCCGTTTTACGAGGGCCGGCCCAACGGCCTGCTCTCCAACCGCGCCCATGTCTGGGGAGATACCGATAACGCCCGCGCCGGCATCCCGGCGGTGATCTTCGAGGACGGGTTCGGCTTCGAGGCCTATGCCCGCTGGCTGCTCGACGTGCCGATGTATTTCGTCTACCGCGACGGGACGTATCACGACGCCGCCGGCGCCTCCTTCCGGGATTTCATGGCGGGGCGGCTGGCGGCCCTGCCGGGGGAGCGGGCGACGATCGGCGATTTCGCCGATCACGCCACCACCGCCTTTCCGGATGTGCGGCTGAAAAAATACATCGAGACGCGCGGGGCGGATTCAGGCGCGCCGGAGATGATGCTGGCGCAATCGGCGCTCTGGACCGGGCTGTTCTACGACCAGGCGGCGCTGGCGGCGGCGGCGGCGCTGGTGAAATCCCTCTCCTACCCGGACATCCTCGCCCTGCGCGCGGCGGTGCCCAAAACCGGCCTCGCCACCCGTTTTGGCCGGGGCACGCTGCGCGACCTGGCGGGGGAGGTGGTTGCCATCGCCCAGGACGGGTTGCGGGCGCGGGCGCGGCGCAACCCGGCGGGAAAGGATGAGACGCTCTTTCTCGCCCCGCTGCGGGAGATCGCCGCGGGCGGCCCCAGCCAGGCCGAGCATTGGCTGGCGCGCTACCATGGCGCCTGGGGCGGGGATGTCAGCCGGATCTTCGCCGAGGCCGCCTTCCGCGAGCGCGGCCTCCCGCCGGGTGTTTAGGGCGACTCGATCTCGAACAGGCTGCCGCCATATCCCGCCTCCTCGGGGATGCGCATCCGCCGCTTATTTCCCGGCCCCTTGCCCACCATCTCGGGCAGGATGGGGATGATTCGCGACTGGCGGGCGGCGGCCAGCGCCTCCTCCACGGTGGCGGCGCGGCCGAGCTTGCGCAGATTCATCATGGTCGGGAACATCAGGTTGAACCGCCCCGCCTCGCCATCGGCGATCGCCCGCTCCGGCGCGAGCCAGAGCGATTCCACGGATTCCGTTCCGTCATGCAATCCCAGCTGGTTCTCCGGGGCGCGGGCGAGGAGAAACACCGTGTCGAACCGCTTCGGCCGGGTGACGGGCGTGATCCAGCGCGCGAAGGGAACGAGGGCGTGCGGCCGCAGGGTCAGGCCCTCCGCCCGCAGCATGGCGGCGAGGTTGATGGAATGCCCCCCGGAGGCGAGCCGGTAGCGGGCGTTGAACTCGTCCAGCCGCTCCGGGGGGATCGCCGCGCCGGTCCCCGCCTGGTGGGCAAGGAGAATGCCACATTCCTCGAATGTTTCGCGCACCCCGGCGACACGGAAGCCCAGCTCCTCCTCCGCGATGCCTTCCGGGTTGGGGCAAAGGCCGGCATCCCGGCCCAGGGCGTAATCATCCTCGTCCACCCGCCCGCCGGGAAAGACCAGCGCGCCGGAGGCGAAATTCATCGCCTCATGCCGCACCTGCATGAACACCTCGATCCCGCGCGGGCCGTCGCGCAGCAGCATCACCGTCGCGGCCAGGCGCGGCGTGGCGGCGGCCCCGCTCACGCCCCTTGCCCCTTCCCCTCGCCGCCGCTGCGCGCCTTGATCATGCGCAGAGGGGTGTAAGTCAGCACCACGGAGCCATCCTGCTTGACGACGTTGTTGCGCGTCCTCACCAGCCCGCGATTGGGGCGGGAGGCGCTGCGGCGGCTCTCGATCACCTCGCATTCCACATGGATCGTATCCCCGGCGAAGGTCGGCGCCTTGATGTTCAACTCCATGCCGAGAAAGGCGAAGCCGGTATGCTGCATGGTGGCGCTCACCAGCAGCCCCTCCGCGAAGGAATAGACCATCGAGCCCGGCACCACCCTCTGCTTGATATCGCTCTCATGCTTGAGAAATTCGAGATTGGTGAACAGCACCTCGGTCATCCCGACCGTGTTGATAAAGGCGACGAGATCGGCCTCCGTCAGGGTCCGCCCCACCGTGCGGAATTTCCGGCCCAGGGGCAGGTCCTCGAAACACAGCCCCAGGCCCAACAGCTCATATTCATTGCTTTCCATCGGTTTCTTCCCTTCTCAGCCGCCGCGTCCGGCATCGCCCGGGCGCGTCTTGCACTGGCTCTTGCCGGCGCGCCGCGCCATCCGGTAAACAGCCTGACCTAATCATAATCGGCCCCGCGCCGAAGACAATGCGCGGCCTTTCCCACAAGCCGCCCCGCGGGCCCCTCTCCTCAAGCGCGGCGGCTGGAAAGCTGGGCGGCCAGCCCCGCCACCGCGCCGGAGAGACCCTGCTCGACATGAAAGGCGAGCGCCTCGCCCGCCGCCAGCCGGGCGCGCAGCCGGGCCGCCAGCGGCGCCAGCGTGGCATCCTCCACCAGAATGATCTCCAGGCCCCCGCCGGGCGGGAACGGATGCCCCGGCGCGGCGATCAGCGCGCTTATGCCCCGCGCGCGCAGCCGGGCGATGCCCGCCGCCGCTCCCTCGCAGCCGAGGCTGAGCACCGCGAGGCGGCCCGGCTCCGTCCAAACGAGCTGCGCGCCGGCGGGGCGGGGCGGGGCGGCGGGGCTTGAGCCGGCGGCCTGGAACGCGGCG
>NZ_DAIEIF010000054.1 GCF_027352905.1 Acidocella sp. | reverse complement strand
CGGGCCGCCGCGCCCGCGGCCCACCCGGCCCCGCTCGCGGCCACGCCCAGCAGGCCGCGCCGGCGCAGGGGCAAAACGCGTTCGTCGGCGCGGTTCATGGCTGGTCCACCGTCGCCACTTTCTGCGCCACCCGCGCGAGCGGCTCTTGCAAGGCCTGGATGGCGCGGCTGAGCTTGGCCGCGTCGCTCTGCCGCAAGGCGGCTGTATAGAGCCTGTAGCCGCCGGGCTGCTCCCGGTCGCGATACGTATCCAGCAACGCCATCACCTTGTCGAATTCGGCCTGCACCCGCGCGGTCAGGGCGGGGTCGATCTTCTCCAGCCCGGGCTTCAGGAAGGCGAAGGCTTGTTCCGCCCCTTCCACATTGCCGGCGAAATCCACGAGATCGATATGGCTGTACGCCTCCTCCTCACCGCTGATCTTGGTGGATTGCACCTCCTCCAGCAGGTCGGCCGCGCCATTGGCGAGGTCTTCCGGCTTGTAGCTGAGGGTGCGGGTGAGCTTCGCCAGCCTTTGCACATTCGCCAGCAATTCCGCCGCCTGCGCCTTCGTCTTACCGGTGATCGCGCCGTTGAGAAACAAATCGCGCTCAATGGCGTGGAAACCGTGCCAGCCTACCTTCGGGTCGAGGCTGGAGGCGCGCATATCGATCAGATAATCCAGGCTGCCCGCGTTATCGGTGATCTGATGGCCGGGCAGGACAAACCCGTCCACGTCGGATTCGATCCGTTCGTAAAACGGGCGGGCGAGCTGGTACTGGATGCGGGCCTTGGCCAGATCCCCCGCATCGATATCGGATTTGAGGAGCGAGACGGCCTGGACCATGGCATCCGCCACGCCCACGACATATTGCGCGTATTGCTGCGTCCCCTCGTTCAGCAATTGGGCGGCGTCACCGGTGGCGGCGGAGGCGGCCTGGCCGGTGACGGTGAAACCGAGCATCTCCCGGTTGGCGCCCGGGCAGTAGATTTGGTAGGCGCCGCCGCCCAGCGTGAGGGTCAGGCTGACCGGCGGCAGACCCGGGGCGAGGTTCTCCTTCTCACCCAGGATGCGGTTGTCGCTTTGAATCTCCACCTCGGTGAGTCCCGTCGCGTTTTTGTTGGATACCGTGAAGGTGACCGGTCCAGCCCTGGCCGTGTCATAATCCAGCATGCAGGCCCCGCCATTCTCGCCGGTGAGCGTGATATGAACCTGCGCGGCGCCATCGGCCACCGGGGCCGTGGCCGCGCCGGCCAGAGCGGGCGCCCCGGCAAGGGCGGCGCCCAGGCCGAGAATGAGGAGACGGGCCGGTATGGGCCTAATCCGTGACATTTCGTTGTCCTTCATAGAGAGGAGAAAGATGGGATTGTTCCCGGCTGACGGTCTGGCCTGCGCGGCGCGCCGGCCAGGCGAGAAGAAGCGCGGCGATGACGAGCGCCCCCGGCATCGCGCGCCCCCAGAAGAGATGGGCCTGCCGCGCCTCCTTCAGCCGGGCGAGAGCCGCCGGTGCGGCGCGGCTCCATTCCGCCGCCACGCGCCAAGCGCCCGTCCCATCCGGCGGCAAAGTGAGGGTGCGGGGGCTATAAAACCCGCTGCCGGAAATCGTGACGGCGCGGGCGGCGCTGTGCCGGGCCTCGATCAGCACGCCATCCGCCGCCCAGACATCCGTGCGGAGCGTCTCCGACCATGCCGCGTGGTACGGCCCCGGATGCTGGCGAGGATTGAGGCCGATCGGCACTTGGCCGCCATTCAGCGCGACCAGTTGCTCCGCCGTTAAAACCGATGGCGCCTGGGCCACCGCGCCGCCGCCTTGCAAATGCCAGGTCTTCACCGCCAGCCCGCCACGCGTTTCAACGCTGGCCGCGGCGGCGGGCAAGGGGATCACGCTCTGCCGGCCTTGCAGGTCGAGCCGCAACGCGCCCCCGGCGAGCCGGGCGGTGCCGAGAAGCGACCCGTCCCCGGCCACCACCGGCGCCTCTGGCGCCAGCATCGGCCGGGGCGCCGGAAAGAGGGCCAGGCCGGCCGCCGCGGCGAGGCATAGCGCCGCCAAAGCGAGACGCAGCCGCCGGGTGGCTGCCGGGGCCGGGCGGTACCGCCGCGGCCAGTACAGATAGAGCGTGACGGGAATGAAATAGGCCAGCCAGCCGCAAAGCTCGGCGAGGCGGGGGTCGGCGGGGATGCCGAGCACCCCGGTGATCAATGCCGACCGCACCGTGCCGGGGGTAACCAGCCAGGCGAGGTCGAGCGTTCGGTCCTGGCCGATATTTAGCCACCCGGCCTCATGCGCCGTGCGCAGCGCGGAGACGACCAGCCCCGCCGCGACGAGAATGAGGAAAAACCCGGTGACGCGAAAAAAACGGGAGAGATTGATTTTGACACCGCCGATATAGATGCCCCAGCCGATCGCCACGGCGAGAAGAATCCCGAGCACCGCCCCCCAGGCCGCCAGCGCCGCCGATTGCGCGGCGGAAAAGGTGGCGAGGAGAAAGACGGCGGTCTCGAACCCCTCTTTCATCACCGCGAGAAAGGCCATGAGCGCCAAGGCGAGCACCCCGGTATGGCCGAGCGCCGCCGCGGCCTGGGCTTCCAGCTCCCGCTTCATCGTGCGGGCATGCTGGTTCATCCAGACGATCATGCCAGTGACGAAAAACACGGCGATGCCGCCGATGATGGTTTCCATCGCCTCCTGTTCCGCCTGGGGCAAAGCGCGTTCCAGCACATCCAGCCCCACCCCGACCAGGAGGGAGAGGAGGAGCGCCAGCCCCACCCCCATCCACATCGCCGCGAGCGGCCGGCCGTTTTTTTTCAAGAAAGCGGCGATGATGCCGACAATGAGCGCCGCCTCCAGCCCCTCGCGCAAACCGATAATGAAAGTCGCTAGCATTTGAGCGCCCTAGCGTATAGGCAATGCGATTGCAAGTCGTTCTCAAATTCTACGAGGGCGATGCCTAAAACGTGACGACGCCGCGCAGGCCCACCACCAGCTCGTTTCCCAGCCGCTGGCGCGGGTCGAGCGGGTCGTCTATTCCCCCGCCGGGACGGATCACATATTGCAGATCAGGCTGAAGCAGCAGCCAGGGCGTGGCCTGGGCCTGGTAGGTCGCCTCGATGAGATACTCCGCGCCAGGGCGGCGCCCCCCCGCATCGGCGATGGCATCGGCGGCCCGGGAAGACACATGGGCGACGCCGAAATCGAGCCCCACCTGGTCATCCTCCCGCCCGGCGAATGGCGCGGTGAGCGTGACGCCGCCATTGAAGCCGAAATCGATATAATTGCGGTCATCCGGCGCGCCCATGATCCGGCCGAACAGGTTGAGGCTGCGCTTGGCGCTGGCGGCTGAGCGCCACACCATCTGATCCACCACCCCATACAGGCTGTAATTGCCGCGATGCTCGGCATCGTAACGCTGATCAGGGAAGGTGGCGGAATCGTACCAGCCGCCGAATTTATAGGTGCCGGGCAGCCCGAGAGCCTCGGTCGCATATTGGATCTCGGCGATCCACAAGGCGCCATTGTTCAGGTTAAAACGCCCGCCGGCAGGGTCGAGCGCCTGCTGATCCTCATCGAAGCCGCCGCCCCCGGGATCATCGTCGAACACGCCCGCCAGGATCGTGACGCTATCATCGGGCTTGTATTGGCCGCGCAGGCCGAGGGAGCTCAGCGGATAGGCGGGGCCGCCGCCATAGAGGTCCAGGGACGGAACCACCGGCCAGCCCGCCATGGTGTTGACGAACAGAGCCGAATCATCGCTGCCCATGAATTCATTATCGATGCTCTGCTGGCCGAGCTTGAGATCGAACCGGCCATCCGGCGTCGCCTGGTCGTACCAAAGCTCCCATAGCCGCGTCGCGTTCTCGCCCTCATTGCCATTGGCGGCCTGGATGTTGTCGAGATAAGGGCCGCTCAACGGCTGGCCGTGCAGCTGCAACGCGGAGACATGGAAGGCTCCGCCTTGCAGGCCAAAGGCTTTGCCGGTGTCCACATCGAGCGTCATGGTGGTCACGCCCTGCATTGTCGCCCCGGTTTTCACGCCGCCTATGACGTTGCCCAGCAGGTTTTCGGAATCCGAGATGTCCAGTGTCACGCCATGCGCGGCCAAGGCGGGTTTCAGCCCGCCCCACGCGCCCAGCAGGCCGGTTTCATCCTGGTCCTCGGCTCCGGCGGGAGCGGCCAAGGCGGTGGCCAGCACGGCCCATCCGGCCAGTCGCGCGAATTTCAATGATCTCAGCATCCCTGCTCGCCTCCATGATGCGAATTATTCTTAATCGCATACAGGCTTTCCGCCCGCGCCGCAATAGCCGGGGGAGTTTCCGCCGCCGCTTGCCCCGCCCGCTTCAGATGATATGTCTGCGAAACCCGCGCGCCCCGCGCGGCGACGCCATGGAGGTTCCCCATGCCATTCATCAAAATCGAGCGGCTGGATACGATCGCCATCATCCGCCTCGCCCATTATGAGCGGCGCAACGCCCTCGGCGGCGAACTCGTCACGGAAATACTCGCCGCCCTGGCGCAATTCGGCGCCGAGGACGTGCGGGCCGTCATTCTCCGCAACGATGTGAAGGACAAAACCTGGTCGGCGGGATTCGATATCAACGAGCTGCCCTCCCCCGGCCAGGACCCGGTGCCCTACGATAATCCCTTGCGGCGGCTGGTGCGCGCGGTGCGGGAATGTCGCGCCCCGGTCATCGCCATGCTCGATGGCGCCGTCTGGGGCGGGGCCTGTGAGCTGATGATGGCCTGCGACATCGTCACCGGCGATGAGAACGCCGCCTTCGCCATCAGCCCGGCCCGGCTGGGGCTGCCTTACAATGCCAGCGGCATCCAGGGATTCCTCGCCCGGCTGCCGCTCAACATCGTCAATGAAATGTTCTTCACCGCCGAGCCTATCGGCGCCGGGCGCGCCGCGGCGCTCGGCTTGCTGAATCTGCTCGCCCCGGCGGCCGAGCTGGAGGAAAAAACCTATGCGATGGCGCGCCTCATCGCCTCGCGCTCTCCGCTGGCGATCTCCGCCTATAAGGCCCAGGCTCAATCCTTGGTCCAAGCCGCGCCCCTGCCCCCCAGCGAAGCCGAGCGGCTGGAAGCCATCCGCCGCGACGCCTATTGCGGGGCGGATTACGCCGAGGGGTTGCGCGCCTTCGCGGAAAGGCGGGCCCCGCAATTCCCGCCCCGAGGATGAGGGCGGGGTTGGGACATTAAATTTGTCCTGAAATAAATTAAATCATTGGTTTGAACGCTGAAACTGATACAAGCTCGTGCTTGTGCAGGCGACCTGCTTTCCCATCTGTGGGAAGGATTACAAAATAAGGCGAGGTCAAATTATGGGGCGTATGATAAAAGTCTGGGGCGCAATCGCAGCTGTGATGGGAGGGATCGCGGCGGCCGGCCCGGCGCTGGCGCAAACCCCCTCCCCCCTGGCTGAGTGGCAATATTCCTCCGGGATTCAATTACAGAGATTGTTCGAACCCACCATTCCGACCTGGGAAGTGGAGCTGGGGCTGGGTACCAGCCTGCAACCCGCCGCCCCGGGGCTGGAGCGTTATAAAATCCAGGCCGGCCCCGCGATCGACATACGCTATAAGGACAGGTTTTTCTTATCCTCCGGGGAGGGCATCGGCGCGAACCTGTTCAGTTTCCGGCATATCAGCGTCGGCGCGGCGATCACCTATGATCTCGGCCGCTCCCCGCATATCGATGGCCGGGATCTGAACGGGCTGGGCACCATCCATCCCACCCCCGAGATCAAGATTTTCGCCACCTGGGTCGTCTCCAAGAGCTTTCCCCTCACCATCCGGGTGGATGAGCGCAAGCAGCTTGGCGCCTCCTACGGCTATATCGGCGATGTCGGCGCCTATATGCCGATGCCGGGAAGCTCGGAGAAATTCGCCTGGTTTTTCGGGCCGACCCTTACCTGGGCCAATACCCGTTACATGAATACCTATTTCGGCGTCAGCCACACGCAGGCCGCCTCCACCCGCTACTCCTACTATAAGCCGCATGGCGGGCTGGATTCCACGGGCGCCGGGCTTTCCGCCGATTATTTCATCAACCCGCATGTCATCATTAACGTAGACGCGGCTTACTCCCGCCTGCTCTCCAGCGCCTCCAACAGCCCGATCACCCAGAACAGCAACCAGGGATTCGTCTCGATCACCGGGCTTTATAAATTCTAACCAGCGCCCACGCCGCGGCCGGTTCACCGGGCGCGGCTGGCCGGGCGGTCAGAAAATCTTGTCGATGATCTCCTCGCCGATACCAAACCCGGCGCCCATCTCCAGCGCCCGGCCGAAACCGGAATTGAGAAAGCCGCCGAGAATCCCGCCCCCTTGCTGCGGATAGGCGGGATAGGCCGGGTAGCCAGGCTGGCCATAGCCGGGCGGGTTGCCCCAGGGCTGTTGCGGCGGCATCTGCTGCGCCTGGCTGGCAACAAATGCATGAAGCGATTGCAGCAGATTGGCGACCTGGTTTTGCTCCGCCTGAATGGCCAAGGCGATGCCTTTGAGGTCCAGCAGCCACTCCCGGGCATTCTGGTCGCCGGCTTGGGCCGCGCTTTGCAGCTTGCGCGCCAAGGCCTGCAATTCCATCACCGTCCGCTGGGCTTGGGATTGAAGCTGGCCATATTGATTGTCGATGGTCTGGATATCCATTTGACCCTCCTTTGCGAGTCCTGGATATACGCCAATTACGGCGGCAATGGGACCCCGCCCAAGGGGCGTCAGGCGGCGCGGCGCCCCCCGCGCGCGGCGGCGTAGGCGGCGCAGGCCTCGCCAAAGGCCTGGAAAATCCGCTGCCGGTCGGGGTAGCTCAGCACCTCCCATTCCGGGTGCCATTGCACCGCCAGGGCGAAGCTGCGCGCGCCCTCCACCCGCACGGCCTCGATGGTGCCATCCGGCGCCAGCCCCTCCACCGCCAGCCCGCCGGCCAGCCGGTCGATGCCCTGGCCATGGAGGGAATTGACCTGGATGATCTCCGCGCCGCAAACCCGGGCCATCTCGCCCGAGAGCGCGACCTCGTGCTGGAGGCGGAAGCGGAATTCGTTATCACCATCGCCGGCCCGGTGGTCCATGCGCCCCGGCACCTTGTGAACCTCCTGGTACAGCGTGCCGCCCAGCGCCACGTTCAATTCCTGCATGCCGCGACAGATGCAGAGAATGGGAATGCCTCGCTCCATCGCCGCCCGGATCATCGGAATGGTCGTGGCGTCGCGGTCCGGATCATGGCTGTCAGGCGTCGCGTCATAATCCGCGCCATAGCAAATAGGCATGACATTGGAGGGCGAGCCGTTGAACATGACGCCGTCCAGCCGGTCCAGCAGCGGCAGCATCGTCTCGCCCTCGGGCGGGATCAATACCGGCATGGCATTGGCGGCCTGCACCAGCGCGGCGCCGTACCGGGCCGGGGTGGCATGCTGGATATAGCCGGAAATCAGCTTGGTGCAGGCGGGAATACCGACGAGGATTGGGTTTTTCATGTCATGACTCCGCAGGCTGGAAACTTAGCCGGGGGCGGTATAACGCCGCAAGTGCGGCGAGCGCGGCGCTTCCCAGCATCACCAGCGCCATGGGCCGGGCGGTGCCATCGGCCAGCACGCCCACCCCCAGCCCCGCCACCGCGCCGCCGGCATATTGCAGCGTGCCCAGCAAGGCCGCCGCCGCGCCGGCATGAGCCTGGTGGCGGGAAAGGGCGCCCACCATGCAGCAGGGGAAAAGCAGGCCGAACGCCGCCTCGTACAATATCAACGCCGCCGCCAGCGGCAGGGCGCCGCGGGGAGAGAGCGCCAGCGCCAGAAGCAGCAGCGCGCACAGCACCTGCCAGACCGTCATCACCGAGATCACCGGTTGAATCCCGAACCGGTTGACCAGAACGGGGTTGAGCTGGTTGTAGCCGATATAGGCGATGGAATTGATCCCGAACAGCAGCGCGTATTGGGCGCTGGACCAGTGGAACTCCCCCTCGAAAATCTGAGGCGTGCCGCCGAGATAGGCGAACAGGCTGGCGGCGGTGCAGGCAATGATGATGGCGTGGGTGAGAAAGCCCCGCTCGCTGAAAATCTCCGCGTAGCGGGTGAATACGGCGCCGACGCGCAGCCGCGCCCGCCGCTGGGGCGGCAGCGTGTCCGGCAAATAGCGCCACGCGGCGAGCAGCGCGGCGAGCCCGTAAATCGCGCAGATGAAGAAAATAAAGCGCCAGCTTATGAACATTACGCAGACCGCGCCCAGCATCGGGGCGCAGATCGGCGCCAGCCCCATGGCGAGCATCAGTTTGGAGAGCAGCTTCGCCGCGGCGGGGCCGTCCGCCAGGTCGCGCACCACGGCGCGGGGAATTACCACCCCGGCGGAGGCGCCCAGCGCGCTCAAAAACCGGCAGATATAGAGCGAGGCGCCGTTCCAGCTCAGCCCGCAACCGATGGAGGCGAGGATGAAGATCACGAACCCCGCCAGCAAGGGCGCGCGCCGGCCCAGCCGGTCGGAGAGAATGCCCTGCGTCAACTGGCCGAGCGTCAGGCCCGCGAAATAGGCGGCGAGGGAATATTGCGGCGCGGATTGGTCGTGAAGGTCATGAGCGATGGCGGAAAAGGCGGGCAGATACATATCGGTGGCGACGGGGCCAACCGCGATGAGCCCGCCGAGCAGGAAAGGCAGTCTCGGTGTGATGGGGCGATTCATCCGCCCCTTAAAGAGAGAAACATCGCCGCCGCAAAGCCTGGCGCCGGCATTGGTGCGTTGAGAACTTGGGTGGGCTGGTGTAGGGCAGCGGCATGACACGCATCGCCTCCTTGAGCCGCCAGACCCGCGAAACCGACATCACGGTTCTCATCGATCTCGACGGCACCGGCCAGACCGATATCGACACCGGCATCGGCTTTTTCGACCATATGCTGGAGGCGTTCGGGCGCCACGGCCTGTTCGACATCAACATCGTCGCCAAGGGCGACGTGCATATCGACGCGCATCACACGGTGGAGGATGTCGGCATCGTGCTGGGCCAGGCCATCGAGCAGGCCTTGGGCGAGAAGCGGGGCATACAGCGCTTCGGCCAGGCCGCCGCGCCGATGGACGAGGCGCTGGTGGAGGCGGTGATCGACCTTTCGGGCCGCGCCTATCTCGCCTGGGGGGTGAGCTTCGAGCGGCCGATGCTGGGCGAGATGGACACGCAGCTGGTGGAGGAGTTCTTCCGCGCCCTCGCGGGCAACGGCTTCTTCAACCTGCATGTCCGCCAGCTGGCGGGCCATAACGCCCATCATGTCGCGGAGGCCGCGTTCAAATCCGTGGCGCGGGCGCTGCGCGCCGCCGTCATGCCAGAGCCACGCATCGCCGGCATCGTTCCCTCCACCAAAGGGGTGCTGTAGCCGCCATGCGGGTCGCGGTGGTGGATTACCAGAGCGGCAATCTCGCCTCGGCCCTGCGCGGTCTGCAACTGGCGGCCCGGCGGCGGCACATCGCGGCGGAGGTGTTCATCACCGCGCGGCCGGAGGAGTTGCGCCGGGCGGACCGCATCGTTCTGCCCGGGCAGGGCGCCTTCGCGGATTGCGCCGCCGGGCTCGCCAGCGTGCCCGGCCTCGGCGCGGCCCTCGCGGAGCGGGTGGAGCAGGGTGCGCCCTTTCTCGGCATCTGCGTGGGCATGCAGCTGATGGCGGAGCGCGGGCTGGAGCACGGGGTCACCCCGGGATTCGGCTGGATTCGCGGCGAAATCGCCAAAATGCGCCCCGGCCGGGAGCGCCTGCCCCATATGGGCTGGAACGAGCTGGCCTTCACCCCAGGCGCCCATCCTTTGCTCGCCGGGTTGCGCCCGGGCGATCACGCCTATTTCGTCCATTCCTACGCCCTCGCCGGCGGCAATCCTGGCGAGATCATCGCCACCGCCGATTACGCGGGTGAGGTGGTGGCCATGGTCGCCAGCGGCAACCGCGCCGGCACGCAATTCCACGCCGAAAAGAGCCAGGAGGTCGGCTTGACGATCCTGGGAAATTTCCTCGCCTGGTCGCCCTGACCCCTTGATCCACCCCCCCTTAAGCGCGAAGAGGCTGGCGTGAAAACCGCATTGCCCCCGCCCGCCAGCATGACGGCCGAACACATCGACTCCTTCACCGACGAGGCCGATGTCCAGGCCCTGGCCGAAGCCGCCATCGCCGCCGTGCTGGATGGCGGCGGCTTCGGCTGGGTCAAACCGCCCACGGCGGCGGTGGTTGAGCAATATTATCGTGGCGTGCCGCTGGTGCCGGAGCGGGAGCTGATCGTCGGGCGCATGGATGGCGTCATCTACGGCGCCGCCCAATTGCAGAAACCTTCCCGCAACAACGAGGCGCAATCCTTCGCGGTGCATCTCATGCATCATTTCGTCGCCCCTTATGCGCGCGGGCACGGGCTGGCGCGGCTCATTCTCCGCAAGGCGGAGGAGCGGGCGCGGGCGCTGGGCTTTCACATCCTCAATCTCGATGTGCGGGAGACCCAGACCGGAGCCGTCTCCCTTTACAAGGCCGAGGGCTTCGTCCCTTGGGGCACGCATCCCGCCTATGCGCGGGTCAAGGGCCGCATCATTCGCGGCCTGTTCTTCTACAAGGTCCTCAAATGAGCCTCACCCTGTACCCCGCGATCGATCTGAAGGAGGGGCAATGCGTGCGCCTGCTGCGCGGCGACATGGCCAAGGCCACGGTCTTCGCCGCCGATCCCGGCGCGCAGGCCGCCGCCTGGCAGGCGGCGGGATTTGGCTGGATTCACGTCGTCGATCTCGACGGCGCCTTTGCCGGGCGCACCGTCAACCAGGAGGCGGTGCGCGCCATTCTCGCCGCGGTCACGGTGCCGGTGCAGCTGGGCGGCGGGCTGCGGGACATGGCGGCCATCGAGCGCTGGCTGGCGGCGGGCGTGGCCCGGGTGATTCTCGGCTCCGCCGCCGCCAAGAACCCGGAGCTGGTACGCGCGGCCGCCCGCGCCTTTCCGGGCCGCGTCGCCGTCGGGCTCGACGCCCGCGCCGGCATGGTGGCGACGGAGGGCTGGGCCGAGACCTCCACCCTCGCCGCGCGGGACCTCGCCCGGTATTTCGAGGATGCGGGCATCGCCGCGATCATCTACACGGACATCGCCCGCGACGGCACCAAGACCGGCCTCAACCTGGAGGACACGCTCGCTCTGGCGCGCGGCGTGTCCCTGCCCGTCATCGCCTCGGGGGGCGCCGCCTCGGTGGCGGATATCGCCGCGCTCAAACAGGCCGCCCGCGCCCGGCCCAATCTCGAGGGCGCCATTCTCGGCCGCGCTCTTTACGATGGCAGCCTCGACCCGGCGGAGGCGCTGGCCGCATGCTGAAACTGCGCGTCATCCCCTGCCTGGACGTTAAGGACGGGCGCGTGGTCAAGGGGGTGAATTTCGTCTCCCTGCGCGATGCCGGCGACCCGGTGGAACAGGCCGCGCTCTACGACCAGGCCGGGGCGGATGAGCTGACATTTCTCGATATCACCGCCAGCTCCGACCAGCTGGATACGATCCTGGACGTGGTCCAGCGCACCGCCGAGCAGGTTTTCCTGCCGCTCACCGTGGGCGGGGGCATACGCAGCGTGCAGGATATGCGGCGGCTGCTGCTGGCGGGTGCGGATAAATGCTCCATCAACTCCGCCGCCATCGCCCGGCCCGGGCTGGTGGCCGAGGCGGCGGAGAAATTCGGCAGCCAATGCGTGGTCGTCGCCATCGACGCGCGGCAGGCCGGGCCGGGGCGCTGGGAGGTGTTTTCCCATGGCGGGCGGCAGGCCACCGGGCTGGACGCCGTGGCCTGGGCCCAGCGGATGGAAGCCCTGGGCGCGGGAGAAATCCTGCTCACCTCCATGGATCGCGACGGCACCGGGCTGGGCTTCGACCTCGACTTGCTGCGCGCCGTCTGCGCCGCGGTGCGCCTGCCGGTCGTCGCCTCGGGCGGCGTGGGGGAATTGCGGCATTTCGTCGAGGGCGCGCGGGCGGGGGCCACCGGGCTGCTCGCCGCCAGCGTGTTCCATTTCGGCCAGTTCAGCATCGCCGAGGTCAAGCAGGCGCTGGCGCAGGCGCGCTTGCCGGTGCGGCTGCCGCGCACGATATAGGCTGACTCCAAGGAGATATCTGCCCGTTATGGCCAAGAAGATCGAAAAACCGGCAAGCCCGAAGACGAAGAAGACCAGAGCCGCCCCCACCCGCGCCGCTATGGCCCCGCCCAGCGGCGCCGCGCCGGATGGGCGGATTCTCGACCGTCTCTGGGGCACGATTCTCACCCGTGCCGATGCCAGCCCGAATGAAAGCCATTCCGCCCGGCTGCTCTCGCGCGGGACGGAGAAGGTCGCGCAGAAATTCGGCGAGGAGGCGGTGGAATGCGTCATCGAGGCGGTGGCCGGGCACAAGACGGCGCTGATCGGCGAGAGCGCGGATGTGCTCTATCACCTGATGGTCATGTGGGTGAATGCCGGGCTGCGGCCCGACGAGGTATGGACGGAGCTGCACCGGCGGGAGGGCATGAGCGGCATTGCGGAAAAAGCCGCGCGCAAGCAATCTCTCACCGGTTTCCCGACCAAGAAAATTCCCTGAGGAGTGAAGCATGACCTATGACGAGACCAATATCTTCGCCAAGATCCTGCGCGGCGAATTGCCGGCCAAAAAACTCTACGAAGACGATTACGCCCTCGCCTTTCCCGATATTCACCCCCAGGCCCCGGTGCATGTTCTCGTCATCCCCAAGGGCAAATACATCTCCGCCGCCGATTTCAACGCCAAGGCGCCCCCGGAGGAACTCACCGGCTTCTATCGCGCGGTGGCGCATATCGCCCGGCTGATGGGGGTAGAGGAGAGCGGCTACCGCCTCATCTGCAATATCGGGCCGGACAGCCAGCAGATGGTGCCGCATTTCCACGTGCACATTCTCGGCGGCAAGAAAATGGGGCATCTGCTCGCGGCCAGCGCCTGATACCGGCGGGCCGGACCGCAAAACGGCGGCCGGCTCTTTCAGCGGGCCGCCGGCCTCACGCCGAAAACTGGATGACCTCGCGCACCTGCGGGTAGATCTCGTTTTCCCAGCGGCGGCCGGAGAACACGCCGTAATGCCCCACCCCGGTCTGCATGTGGTGGCGCTTGAGCACCGGGCGGAGGTTGGAGCAGAGATCGAGCGCCGCCGAGGTCTGTCCCAGCCCGCAAATATCGTCCCGCTCGCCCTCCACGGTGAGGAGAAAGGTCTTGCGGATCGCGCTGGGGCGCACGGGCCTGCCTCTATAGATCAGCTCCCCGGTCGCCAGCTCATGGCGCATGAAAATGCGCTCGACCGTCTCCAGATAAAATTCCGCGGTCAGATCCATCACCGCCAGATATTCGTCGTAGAAATTGCGGTGCGTTTCGGCCTCCTCCTCCTCCCGCGCCGCGACATGGCGGAACTGGCGCATATGCGCGCCGATATGCTTGTCGAGATTCATCGAGACGAAGGCGGTGAGCTGCATGAAGCCGGGATAGACCCGCCGGCCCGCCCCCTTGTACCGCCAGGGAACGACGCCGATCATTTTATCCTCGAACCAGGCGATGTCCTTGGTCTTCGCCAGCCGGTTGACGCGGGTGGGGTTGCGGCGCGTGTCGATCGGCCCGGCCATCAGCGTCATGCTGCGCGGTGTCGCCGGGTTGTTGTCCTCCGCCATCAGCGAGACGGCGGCGAGCACCGCCACCGTCGGCTGGCACACGCCGACGACATGCCCGCGCGGCCCGAGAATCTCCATGAATTTGATGAGGTGCTCGACATAATCATCGAAGCCGAAGCGCCCGGCGGAGAGGGGAATGTCCCGCGCGTTCTTCCAATCGGTGATATAGACGTCATGGTCGCGCAGCATCACCTCGACGGTGTTGCGCAGCAATGTGGCGAAATGCCCGGAAAGCGGCGCCACGATCAACACCTTGGGCTGAGAACGGTCGCTGTCTTTCTTGAAATGGAGCAGGCCGCCAAACGGCGTCTCGAACACCACTTCCTCGGTGACCGCCACCTCCTGGTTGCCGACCACCGCCCGCTCGATCTTGTAGCTCGGACGCTGATGGGTGGTGCCGGCATAGCCGAAAACCTCCAGCGCCGCGTTGAAATGCCGGAGCATGATTCCGTACGGAGGCTGGGGGGTGAGAAGCCGCAGGAGCGAGCTGGTGTGACGGGCCATTTTCCGCAGCGGGTCAAGAATGTCCGCCTGCGTCTGGTAGATTTCATAAATCATGGAAATACCTTAACCTAACGCCATCTTCCGGTCTCCATAAATATGCTGCGGCCCGGTGCTCCCATAAATGATTGTATTGTCAAAAAAACATTGATAATCAGGTAATGATTGCGCTCCCGAGGAAAATAAAGCAATGGCCGAAGCAACCCTGCTGATCAGCAGCAAGAATTATTCCTCCTGGTCGCTGCGGGGGTTTCTCCTGGCCAAGCTTTCCGGCATTTCCTTCAAGGAGGAGCGGGTCTCACCGGACGATCCCCGCGCCAAGGAGGAATTGCTGATGCGCACCTCCTCCATCCTCGTCCCCTGCCTCATCCATGGTGAGGTCAGCGTTTGGGACACCATCGCCATCGCCGAATATCTGAACGAGACTTTCCCCGAGGCCGGCATGCTGCCCCAGGAAAAAATCGCCAGGGCGCGCTGCCGCTCGATCTCGGGGGAGATGCATTCCGGTTTCTCGGCGCTGCGTTCCTCCTTGCCGATGAATCTGCGCTTCCGCAAACCGGGCTTCACCGTCTGGTCCTCCGCCCAGGCTGATATCGACCGGATCACCTCGATCTGGCATGATTGCCTGACCACCTGGAAGGGCCCCTTTTTGTTCGGCCGCCACCCCACCATCGCGGATTGCATGTACGCGCCGGTGGTCACCCGCTTCCAATCCTACGATGTCAGCGTCGGCCCGCTCTGCCAGGAATATTGCGACACGATTCTCTCCTGGCCGCCGATGAAGGAATGGGTCGCCGACGCCAAGGAGGAGCCGCAGGAGATCATCGAGCTCGATCTCGATTTTTAAAGTCTACCCGCTCTCCAGCAAGATGCCGCCGGGGCGTCCCGGCGGGGTTTGGGCATCAGGCGGGCACCGCTTGCTCCCAGGGGGTGGGGGTTGGCACGGCGCAAGGCCCATCCACATCCACCGTGCCAAAGGCCGCCGGCGAGGTGATTTCCAGATATTCCATGTCGGTGCGTCGAGCATGTGAACATATCCTTATCGATGGAGAGAAGGATCAGTCTGCCACAAATCCTTTCGCATCCGCCAGGAAATTTTGCGCCGCACAAAAACGCTGATTTTATTCGTCTTCCCGCTCGCTGCGCACCAGAACCTCGCGCCGGCCAACATGATTGGCCGGGGAAATCACCCCGTCCTTCTCCATCTGCTCGATCAGCTTGGCCGCCCGGTTATAGCCGATGGTCAGGCAGCGCTGCAGATAGGAGGTGCTGGCCTTGCGGTCCCGCGCGACGATGGCCACGGCCTGATCATAGAGGGTGTCCTCGCCGCTGGCATTGCCGCCCATGGCGCCGCCCGCCGCGCCGCCGGGCGCGTCCTCGTCATCGGGCGGCTCCGTGACCTCGTCGAGATAATTCGGCTCGCCCTGCTCGCGCAGATACTCCACCACCGCCTCCACCTCCTGGTCGGAGACGAAGGGGCCATGCACGCGGGTGATACGCCCGCCCCCGGCCATGTAGAGCAGATCGCCCTGGCCGAGCAGCTGCTCCGCCCCCTGCTCGCCGAGAATGGTGCGGCTGTCGAATTTGGAGATGACCTGGAAGGAAATCCGGGTGGGAAAATTCGCCTTGATCGTGCCGGTGATCACATCGACCGAGGGGCGCTGGGTCGCCATGATCACATGGATGCCGGCGGCGCGCGCCTTCTGCGCCAGGCGCTGCACGCAGATCTCGATCTCCTTGCCCGCGACCAGCATCAAATCGGCCATTTCGTCGATGAAGACGACGATGAAGGGCAGCGGCTCCAGGGCCAGAGGCTGATCCTCGAAAACCGGCTTGCCGGTCTCCGAATCGAATCCGGTCTGCACCCGCCTCGTCACCACCTCGCCACGGCCGCGGGCCTCGTTCACCCGTTCGTTATAGCCGCCGATATTGCGCACCGCGAGCTGGCTCATCGCCCGGTAGCGGCGGTCCATCTCCCGCACCACCCATTTCAGCGCCGCCACCGCCTTGGCGGGCTCGGTCACCACCGGCGTCAGCAGATGGGGAATGCCATCATAGACCGAGAGTTCGAGGATTTTGGGGTCGATCATGATCAGCCGGCATTGCTCGGGGGAGAGCTTGAATAGCAGGCTCATGATCATCGCGTTCACACCCACCGATTTGCCGGAGCCGGTGGTGCCGGCGATCAGCAGATGCGGCATGCGGGCGAGATCGGCGATGACCGGCGCGCCGGAGATATCCTTGCCCAGCGCCAAGGAGAGCGCGCCGCCCTGGCGGCTCCATTCCGCCGCCGCCAGCAACTCGGCGAGAAAGACGGTCTCGCGCTTGGCGTTGGGCACCTCGATGCCGATGACATTGCGCCCGGCGACGACGGCGATGCGGACGGAGATGACGGAAAGCGAGCGGGCGATGTCCTCGGCGAGGCCGATCACCCGGGCGGAGCGGATGCCGGGCGCGGGTTCCAGCTCGTACAGCGTCACCACCGGGCCGGGGCGAATCTCGACGATGCGCCCCTGCACGCCGTAATCCTGCAACACGGTCTCCAGCAGGCGGGCATTGTTCTGAAGCGCCTCCTCGCTCGGCCCGGTGGCGGCGCGCGGCGGCGGCGCCCGCAACAGGCCGATACCGGGCGGCTCCCAGCCGATTTCAATGAGCGGCAGGCGGTGCTGCTGCGGCGCGGCGGGGCGGGAGGGGGCGGGCGCCTTCACCGTGGGCCGGGCGCGGGGCATGGGGTTGGCGAGCGCCTCGCCCGGCGGCGGATCATCGGCTTCCGCTGCCCAGCCCCGCCCTGGCGCGGGGGATTCCTCCGGCGCCGGCGCGTTTTGCAGCAAGGGCGTCAGCCAGGAGGAGACGGCCGCCGCGCCGCGCCGCCCCTGCCGCACGGAGTGCCCGGCGGCGAAGATCGCCCGCCGGCCGCCGCTGCGCCATTCACCAGGGGTGAAGCCCAAAGCGAAGCCGAAAGCGGCGAGGGCGAGCAGGAGGGTGATGACAAAGACCAGGCCGCTGCCCAGCTTGCCCAGCACGGAGGCGCCCGCCGCCGCCGTGAAGCGGGAGAGCACGTCTCCCGCCGCGCCGCCCAAGCCGGACGGCACCGGCCAGGCGAGGCTGCCGCCGGGAATGACCAGAAACGCCATGGCGAGCGCCGCCGCCGCCAAGGGCATGGCCAGCCCCGCCGCGATGATCCGCGCCTTGACATGGCCGACACGCCCGCGAATGCCGAGCCGGTAGGCCCAGGCGAGCAAAACGAGCACGGGGATGAAACCGGCGATCCCGAAGCCTTGCAGCGCGAGATCGGCGATCGTCGCCCCCGCCCGCCCGGCGAGATTTTGCACCGCGGCGGTCCCGGCGGTGTCGAAGGACGAATCCGCCGGATGGTAGGAGACCAGCGCCAAGGCCAGCGTCACGGCGGCGAGGGCCACGAGAATCGCGGCCATCTCGCCCATGCGCCGCTGAAGCTGCGCGCGAATCGCCGGAGAGATGAAGCGTCTCGCGCCCAGATCAACTGCCATGACTCAAATCATAAAGCGTATCCCTAGGAGTCTCAATGTCTTTTTAGAGATGCTTAAGGCTGCACGAAAGCGGCGCTGATGATGAGGTGAACCTCATCGCCGATCAGCGGCACATAGGTCGTCTGCTTGAAATCGGAGCGCTTCAACTCCCCGCTGAGGTCGAAGCCGATCGTGTATTGCTTGGTCAGCGGGTTCACGCCGCCCGCGTTGAACTTCGCCTTCAGCGTCACCGGCTTCGTCACGCCGTGGAAGGTGAGGTCGCCAGTCACCAGCGCCGTGTCATGGCCGGTGCGGACGATTTTCTCGGATTTGAATTCGATCGTCGGATATTGGGCCGCGTCGAACCAGGTGGGCGATTTCAGCTCGCCATCCAGCTTGGCGTTGGTGGTCGAGACGCTGTCCACCGGCACGCGGATGTCGAAGCTGCCGCCGGAGAGCTTGGCGGGGTCGAGCGTCAGCGTGCCGGAGGCGTTGGTGAAATCGCCGTACCAGGTGGTGAAGCCCATATGGGAGACGGCGAAGAGAATGCGGGTATGGGTGGGCTCGACCTGATAGGTGCCGGGCTTGACGTCGGCGGGGTTGGTGTCCGGCCCGCTCTGCGCCAAGGCGAGAGCGGGCAGGGCCAGCGCCGCCAGGGCGGTCATCGTCAGTCTTTTCATCTCGGTACTTCCTTGTTTTGCTTGCTTACAACCGGTTGATCTCGGCCTCCGCCCTGAGCATGGCGGGTTCGCGCTGGCCGGGCAGGGCCAGCCCCTCGGCGCGGATGAACACGATGTCCTTCAAGCCAATGAAATTCAGCAACGCCGTCAGATGCGTCTCCTGATGGTCGAGCCCGGCGGCGGGGCTGCCGGCGGAATAGACGCCGCCGCGCGACGAGGCGACGATCACCCGCTTATCCGCCGGAACGAGGCCGAACGGCACCCCATCCTGGCCATATTGGAAGGTCTTGCCCGCGATCAGCAGCCGGTCGAACAGCGCCTTCAACTGGGTCGAGAGGCCAAAATTATACATCGGCGCGCCGATGACGACGATATCGGCGGCGAAGAGCGTGTCGATGCAGGCGGAGCCGCGGGCGAAATCGGCCGCGACCGCCGGGTCCGTGGCGGGCTGGCCGAACATCGCCGCGACATGGCCGGGCGAGAGATGGGCGAGCGGCTCCGCCGCGAGGTCGAGATAGGTGACCTCCAGCCCGGGATGCTTCGCCGTCTCCTGCGCGACGATCTTCGCCGAGAGGGCGCGGGAGGCGGAATTATCGCCAAGGATGCTGGAATCGATATGCCAGAGCTTCATGTCGGTCTCCCTGAAGCGGTTGATTTGACCGGCGGCAGGATTAAACGCCTCCCTTCCCGGCCAGAAGCCTATCTTTCAAGATGGATACCATCTTGTTTCACGATGGATTAGACTATCGCCATGATCGAGGCCGTCACCTTCGACCAGTTGCGGATTTTCGTCGCCGCCGCCGAGGAGAAAAGCTTTTCCGCCGCCGGGCGGCGGCTGGGCCGCGCCCAATCCGTCATCAGCCAGGCGGTGGCGAATCTGGAGCAGCAATTATCCATCGAGCTTTTCACGCGGGAGGGCCGGTACCCCGCCCTCACCCAGGCCGGCGAACTCCTGCTCCCGGACGCCCGGGCCATGCTGGCAGGGATGGCGATGATGAAATCGCGGGCGCGGGGCATGGCGGCGGGGCTGGAAGCGGAGCTTTCCGTGGCGGTGGACGTCATGTTCCCCATGTCGGCGCTCACCCGGGTGGCGGCGGCCTTTGGCGAGCGGTTTCCGCTGACGCCGCTGCGCCTTTATGTCGAGGCGCTAGGCGGCGTCTCCAAGGCGGTGCTGGACCAGCAATGCCAGATCGGCATCGTTGGCAGCCTGCCGCTCCTCACCTCGGCCATGCTGAGCGAGCGGCTGCTGCCGGTGGAGATCACCTTCGTCGCCGCGCCCTCCCACCCGCTTTGCGCCCTCAACCGGCCCCTCACGGAATGCGATCTCTCCCGCCATGTGCAGCTCGTGCTCACGGACCGCACCGAGCTTTCGGCCGGGCGGGAATTCCGTGTGCTCTCGCCGCGCAGCTGGCGTCTCGCCGATCTCGGGGCCAAGCACGCCTTTCTCCTCGCCGGGCTTGGCTGGGGCGGCATGCCCTATGAGATGGTGGCGCGGGACGTGGAGGCGGGGCGGCTGCGGGAGCTGCGCCTGGCCGACGCGCCGGAGCGGGAGCGGATGATCATGTCCGCCACCTTCCGGGCGGACACGCCGCCCGGCCCCGCCGGGCGCTGGTTCATCGAGCAGCTCAAATCGCTGGCGGCGGCCAGCCCCGCCCGGCAGGGAGAGATGGCATGAAGACCCTCATCGTCCAGATAAAATGCGAACTCGGCCGCGCCTATGAGGTGGCGGCCCATATCATCGACAATGTGACGCCCTGCCACATCTACTCGATCTCGGGGCCTTATGACCTCCTCGCCCTCATCAACCTGGAAAGCGAGATCGACCCCGGCCTGTTCGTCACCCAAAAATTGCACAAGGTGCCGGGGATCCGGGACACCTCGACGATGATCGCCTTCAACGCCTTCACCCCCGCCGGCTAGAGCGATGATCATCTCATCTGAATTGTCGGCTTCACATCAGATGATGTGAAATGGCTCGTCAAAGCAAGGCTAGCCCCCGTCGGCATCCAGCCCGGCGCCGCTGATCCCCGCCACCGCCGCCGCCTCGTCATTATCGGAGGTGTCGCCGGAAATGCCGACCGCGCCGATCACCGCGCCCGCCTGCCGGATCAGCACCCCGCCCGGCACCGGCATCAGGGAGCCGCCAATCGCGGCTGTGGCGGCGGCGATGAAATAGGCCTGCGTCTCGGCGCGCTTCATCAGCGCGCGGGAGCCCATGCCCAAGGCGAGCGCGCCATGGGCCTTGGCGATGGCGATCTCGCCGCGCTTGAGAGAGGTGCCGTCCTCCGCCGCGAAGCCCTTCAGCGCGCCGCGCGCGTCGAGCACCGAGACGGCGAGCGGCTTCAGCCCGCTCGCCTTGGCGTGGGCGAGCGCCCCGGCGATGATCTTCTGCGCGACATCCAGGGGCAGTGCCATCCTCAACCCTCCAACTCGGAATCCCAATAAAGAAAATCCCGCCAGCTTTCATGCAGATAATTGGGCGGAAAATGGCGGCCCCGCTCCTGCAACTCATAGCTCGTCGGCCGGCGCGGCGCCTCGCGCGGGATCATGCCGCATTCGCGCGGCAGCTTGGCCCCCTTGCGCAGGTTGCAAGGCCCGCAGGCGGTGACGACATTTTCCCAGCTCGTGCGCCCGCCCCGCGCGCGGGGGATCACGTGGTCGAAGGTCAGCTCCGGCGTGGCGCGGCGGTGGGCGCAATACTGGCAGACGAAGCGGTCGCGCAGAAACACGTTGAAGCGGGTGAAGGCCGGCATGCGGGCGGATGGCACGAAATCCCGCAAGGCGATGACGCTGGGCAAGCGCATGGCGAAGCTGGGGGAGTGAACCTCCTGCTCGTATTCGGAGAGCACGGAAACCCGGTCGAGAAACACCGCCTTCACGGCATCCTGCCAGGTCCAGGTCGATAACGGAAAATAGGAGAGCGGACGGAAATCCGCGTTCAACACGAGAGCGGGGAAATGCCACCCGCCGTCAGGCATTACTCTGCCTGTCCCACATCGGAACCAGATTTGGCGGGACAGCGACGGAACGCTGCCACATATGGTACGCCGCTCGAGTCATAGCGCGTTTATGGCAAACTCCCCCCGCCGCTTCAAGCGTCCCTTCCCCTTGTCCTCCATTTGTCATCATCCGCCCATTTCCCTATCCTCGGCCGCGATGGCCGTGATTTCCCGCTTCGCGCCCAGCCCCACCGGTTATCTGCATCTCGGCCACGCCTACTCCGCCTGGCTGGGGCGCCGGCGCGCCGGTATCTGGCGGCTGCGGCTGGAGGATATCGACACCGCGCGCTGCCGGGAGGAATACGCGACGGCCATTCTGGAGGATCTCGCCTGGCTCGGCCTGGCCTGGGATGGGGAGGTGCGCGTCCAGTCCCGCCATTTCCCGGACTACGCGGCGGCGCTGGACCGCCTGCGGGAGCGCGGCCTCCTCTATCCCTGTTTCTGCACCCGCGCCGATATCGCCCGGGCGCAATCCGCCCCCCACGCGGCGGAAGGGCTTTATCCCGGCACGTGCAAGCGCCTCGGCGCCGGCGGGCGGGCGCTCCGCCTGGCCGCCGGCGAACCCTTCGCCCTGCGGCTGGATATGGAGCGCGCCCGCCGGTCGGTCACGCGGCCCTTGCGGTTTTTCGAGGAGGGGGAAGGCTGGACCGAGGCTTGGCCCGAACGGCATGGCGATGCCGTGCTCGCCCGTAAGGACACGCCCACCAGCTACCATCTCTGCGCCGTGCATGACGATGCCTTGCAATGCGTCAGCCATGTCATCCGCGGCGAGGATCTCCGCCCCGCCACCCATCTCCATGTGCTGTTGCAGGCGTTGCTGGGCTACGAAACGCCGGTTTATGTCCATCATCGCCTGCTCACCGGACCGGATGGCCGCCGCCTCGCCAAGCGGGACCAGGCGCAAACCCTGCGCGGCCTGCGCGAGGCCGGGGTGCAACCGGCGGAGATCCGGACGGGGCTGGAGCGGCTGGCGGCGTAATGTTTATTTTTACAGGATTTGTTCATGAAACCGTCATTTTTGGATCGTTTTTTCACTTCCCGTTGTGCTCGGGCGAGGTTTTCGGGCATAGAGACGGAGATTTACAACCGCAATGGCTGATCCCCGAGGTTCGCCGCTTGGATAGGGGTTGAGAATGAACGACGCGCCGCGCGATCCTGCCTACGGCCCTGAGGAGTTCGAGGAGCCGGTCAGCCCCGATGTCGCCGCCCTGCGCGATGCCAATATCATGCTCCCGCCCCAGGGGGAGGCGCGGCTCGCCAGCATTCTCAATGTCGCCCGCTATCACGGCGTGGAGATGGATCTGGAGGCGCTGCGGCTGCGCTCCGCCAGGGAGGCGCCGCCCCCGCCCGAACTCATCGCCTGGCTGCAGGAGGCGGGGCTGTGGGCGCGGGGCGTCCATATGAATTTCCGCCAGATCCTCAAAATGGACTCTCATGCCCCCGTCATCCTGCTGCTCGATGATGGGGGAGCGGCCATCGTCATCGGCCGGGACCGGACACGCAACCTTCTCGTCCTGCGCGACCCGCGCAAGCCAAACTCCGCCTCGCCGGTGCTGGTGGATGAGCTGCGCCTCAAACAGGTCTGGAGCGGCGCGACTTTATTGATCCGGGCGAGCCGGCATGGCGCCGCCGAGGAGCAGCCCTTCAATCTCGGCCTCATCGCCCGGATCGTCTGGGGCGACCGCAAGATCCTGCGCGACATCGCCATCGCCTCGGTGACGCTGACTGTGCTGAGCCTGGTGCCGATCTTGGTGGTGATGCGCACGATCGGCCAGGTGCTGCAATATCAAAGCACCTCCACCCTCAATCTCATCATCATCCTGCTTTGCACCGCCGTCGTCTTCGAGGCCATTCTCACCTGGGCGCGGAAGATGATGGAGGTGGTTCTCGCCGCCAAGCTGGACGCGCGGCTCAATTTGATGATCTTCGACCGGCTGGTCTCCTTGCCCATCGAGTTCTTCGAGCGCGAGCAGGCCGGCCAGGTGGCCTACCGCATCGCCCAGGTCAACCAGGTGCGGGAATTCCTCACCGGCAAGCTGATGAATTCCTTCATCGACATTCTCATGCTCGTCATCCTGTTGCCCATCCTGTTCTACATCAACGCGACCCTGGCCTGGACGGTCCTCATCGCCGCGGCGGCCATCGCGGTGATCATCGCCCTGTTCCTACGGCCGATGGGCATCATGCAGGGGCGGATCATCGCAGCCGAATCGGCCAAGGGCTCCATCCTCATCGAGACGATTTTCGGCATCCGCACCGTCAAGGCGCTGGCCCTGGAATCGGCGCGCTCCACGTTGTGGGACCGGCGGGTGGCGGAGGTGGCGGAATTGCATGTCGAGCAGAGCAGGCTCGCCAACTGGCCCGCCACCCTCACCCTGCCGTTGCAGCGTTATTGCTCCGTTGGCGCCGTCCTGCTCGGCGCCTATATCGCCCTGCATTCCAAGGTCTCGATCGATACCGCCAGCCTGTTCGGCTTCATGCTGCTGGGCGGGCGGGTGGCCGGTCCGCTCGTCAGCCTCGCCGGGCTCATGGAGGATGTGCAGCGCGCCCAGGCCTCCATCGGCCAGGTGGGCTCGGTTCTCAACCGGCTGAACGAGCGCCACGCTCTCGCCAACGGCTTGCGGCCCCAATTCCAGGGCGCGATCGAGTTCAACGACGTCACCTTCCGCTATGAAGGGTCCAAGACGCCGGCTCTGGAGAAAATGAGCTTCAAAATCCCCGCCGGCACCATGCTGGGGCTGGTCGGGCGTTCCGGCTCCGGCAAATCCACCATCACCCGGCTGCTGCAAGGCATCAACCGGGATTACACCGGTTCCATCCGCATCGACGGCACGGATATGCGCGAGATCAATCTCCGCCACATCCGCAAGAATTTCGGCATGGTGCTTCAGGATAATTTCCTGTTCCGCGGCTCGGTGCGGGACAATATCATCGCCGGGCGGCCGGGCCTGTCCTTCGAGGACGCGGTGCGCGCCGCGCGGCTGGCCGGGGCGGAGGAATTCATCGAGCGCCTGCCGAACGGCTATGACACCTTCATCCAGGAGGGTTCGCCCAATCTCTCCGGCGGGCAGAAGCAGCGCCTCGCCATTGCCCGCGCCCTGATCTCCGACCCGAAAGTCCTCATCCTGGACGAGGCGACCAGCGCCCTCGACCCAGAGAGCGAGGCGCTGGTCAACGCCAATATCCAGCGGATCGGGGCGGGGCGGACGATGGTGATCGTCTCCCACCGCCTCTCCTCCTTGCTCGATTGCGACCTCATCATGGTGCTCGACCGCGGCCAGACGATCGATATCGGCACCCATAAGGAGCTGGTGGAGCGTTGCGCCATCTACCGTCATCTCTGGTTCCAGCAGAACCGTCATCTCGCGCCCGAAGGATTCAACGATGCGGCCTCTCACCCAGCTATTGCCTAAACTGCCCGGGCAGAGGCTCGCGGCGGCGGGCGCCGATACCGCGCTCCCCCTGCCCGCGCTGGAATTTCAGTCGCCCACGGCGGCGGTCATCGCCACGCCCCTGCCCCTCATGGCGCGGACGACGACCTATATCGTCACCGCCCTCATCCTCAGCGCGCTCCTCATCGCCGCCATCTTCAAGGTGGACAAGCTGGTGAGCGCCCAGGGGGTGCTCAACTCGGCGAGCCCGAATATCAGCGTCCAGGCTTTCAACACCGTCTCCATCGTCCGCGACATCAAGGTCCATGACGGGGAATTCGTCAGGAAGGGCCAATTACTCGCCACGCTCGATCCCACCTACACCGCCGCCGATGTCGCCTCTCTCACCCAGCAGGAGCAGAATTACGCGGCCCAGGTGGCGCAGCTTCAGGCCCAGGAGGACGACAAGCCCTATGTTCCGGACCCCTCCAACCCCGCCTCGGCGCTGATGCTGCAAACCTACAACCAGCAGATGGGTCAATATCATTACACGCTGGAGAATTACGATCAGCAGATCAACCAGCTGAAAACCGAGATCCGGGGTTACCAGCAGCAGGCCGATTATTACCGCCAGCGGCTGAAGATCGCCGCGAATGTCGAATCCATGCGCAAGAAGCTGCAACAATTGCAGGTGGGCAGCGCCCTCGATTCAGAGGCGGCGACGGATGATCGCGTCAATGTCCAGGCGCAGCTCGCCTCTGCCGAATCCCAGGCGGCGGCGGATGAACGGCAGCTGGCCTCGGTGCAGGCGCAGAGAGAAAGTTTCGCCCAGCAATTCCGGGCGCAAACCTCCACAGATCTCGCCACCGCCCTCAATAATCTCGCCCAGGCCCGTCAGGAGCTGGCCAAGGCCCAGCTGAACAATGAATTGGTGGAGCTGCGCGCGCCGGAGGACGCCATCGTCCAGACCGTCGCCCCGGTCTCGATCGGCTCCGTGCTCCAGGCCGGGCAGGAGCTGATGCAACTCTCGCCGGTGAACGCGCCCTTCATCGTCGAAGCGGACGTGCCCGGCAACGAATCCGGCTGGGTGCAGATCGGGCAGAAGGTGACGGTCAAATTCTCGACGCTCGACCCCATGCTCTATGGCAGCGCCAAGGGCGTCGTGACCTCGATCAGCCCGGAGAGCATCAACCCGCTGCAACAGCAAAGCACGCCCAGCCTGGGCCCGCCTTTGCCCACCACGCCGCAGACGCTTTATTACAAGGTCCAGGTCTCCCTGGCCGTGCTCAACCTCCACAACGTGCCGGATGGCTTCAAGATCGTGCCGGGAATGCCGCTGGAGGCGGATATCGTCGTCGGCAAGCATTCCATCCTCTCCTATTTCTTCTCGCGCATGGCGCCCGTGGCCTATGAGAGCCTGCATGAGCCGTGACGGACGATGAGTTCTAAGCTTTCCATCGCGGACCGGCTGGCGGCGCGCAGCCCGGCCAAGGCCCTCGCCCGGGCCCAGGAACTCAAGGCGCAGGAGGAATATGGCCGGGCCTTCAAGCTGTTCGCCGTGGCGGCGGAGGCTGGGCTCGTCGAGGCCGAGCGCGAACTCGGTCTTTTCTACCTCCAGGGCGAGACCGGGTTTCGCAGCGCCGCGGATGCCGCCCGCTGGCTGGGCCGCGCGGCGGAGAAAGGCGATGTGCGGGCCCAGAGCGCCCTGGGCGGCTTGATCGCCAGCGGGTTCCAAGCCGAGACGCCGGGCGACCTGTTCGGCGAAATCCGCGCCGCCAATGCCGATCTCGACACCGCCCTGAAATGGACGCTGCGCGCCGCCGAGGCGGGTGATGCGGACGCTCAGGCCCTGGCCGGTTTTCTCTACGCCACCGGGCCGAAAACCATCCAGGATATCGAGAAGGCCAAGCACTGGTACCGCCTCGCCGCCGCGGCGGGCAAGCCGCAGGGCCATCTCGGCCTCGGCACGCTGCTGCTGCTCGAGGCAACGACAGACGAGCTGACCTTCGCCGCGGTGGATCAGATCCGCGCCGCCGCCGAGGCGGATCTCGGCACCGGTCATTATTATCTCGGTCTCATCTACGAGCGCGCCATCGGGGTCTACGCGGACCCCGCCCGCGCCGCCGAGCATTACGGCAAGGCGGCGGAAAAGGGCGTTCGCGGCGCGCAGTTCCGCTATGGGCTGATGCTCTATCAAGGCGCCGGGGTCGAGCGGAACATCGTCGAGGGGGAGACCTGGCTGCGCCGCGCCGCCCTGGCCGGGGAGGCGGAGGCCGCGGCCTGCGTCGGCCAGATCTACGCGCGGGGCGCGGACGGCCTGCCCCCCAATTACGCCGAGGCGGCTTTGTGGTTCCGCGTCGCCGCCGAGTTCGGGCACGCGCCCTCGGCGCGGGCGCTCGGCGTGCTCTATCTTACCGGGGCGGGGTCGGGCGCCATCCCGCGCGACCCCGACGAGGCGGCGAAATGGTTCAAATTCGCGGCGGAAAAGGGGGATGCCACCGCCCGCGCGGATCTCGCCACCCTGTTGGTGTCCCGCCAGACCAATCCCCGCTTCACCGAGCCGGTGCCGGTGCATGAATGGTTCGAGGCGGCGGCTGAATCGGGTGACGCCATCGGCGCCTATAATTACGCCGTCTGCCTGGCGGAGGGCGTCGGCATCCCCCGCGACGATGCCCGCGCCGCCTATTGGTTCAAGCGCGCCTCGACGCATGTGGTCAATGCCCAATACCGCTATGGCCGGCTGCTGGCCGAGGGCCGGGGCGTGGCGCAGGATTTCGCGGAGGCCCGGCTCTGGCTCCAGCAAGCGGCGGACAAGAACCTGCCGGAGGCGTTGCTCGACCTCGCCGCCCTCCATATGCAAGGGCTCGGCGGGCCGAAGGATGACGCGGCGGCCGCCGCCTTGTTCGAGCGCGCCGCCGCCCAGGGCTATGTGGAGGCCATGTTCGCGCTCGGCGCGCTCTATGGCGGCGGCCATGGGGTGGAGTCGGATCGCGCCCGCTCCCTTGCCTGGTACCGGGAGGCGGCGGCGCGAAACCACCCGCGCGCCGCGCTGATGCTGGGCAAATATCTTTGCGCCGGCATCGCCACCCCGCCAGACCCGGAGGAGGCGCGCAAATGGCTCTCCCTGGCGGCAAAGGCGGGGGTGGAGGAGGCCGGCGCCGTGCTCGCCACCTTGCCGCCCGCCTCGGCGGCGGCGGAATGAGAGGCCGGCGCGCCGCCCTTGCCTAAACCCCGCAAAGACGATCTCGGCTCGGCGGAAGCGGCCTATCTGCGCGGCCTGCAAGGCGGGCCGGAGGCGCTGTTCTGGCTGCGGCGGGCGCGGCGGCTGGCGCCGGAGGACCCGCGGATCGAGCTGGAAATCGCCCACCGGCAACTCGCCGCCGGGCCGGAGGCCATCCGCGAGGCCTTCGCCACCTTCGAAGCCCTGGCCCGGCAATACGACATCACCCCGGCCTGGATCGGCATGGCGATCGCCGCGCAGCGGCTCAACGATGCCGCCGCCGCGGCGCGGGCGGTGGACCAGCTGCTCAGCCGCCATTGCCTGCCCGCCGATCCCGGTTTCCCGCCCTTCGTCCGGCATGTGGCGCTCACCGCCGGTTATGGCGGCTATCAGGGCGAGGCGGAGGATGGAACCCGGCAAAGCGAGGGCGCGGGCCGGCTGCTCGGCGCGCGGCCGGATGAAGCGGCGCTCGCCCGCGTCGAGGGGGTGGCGGCATGGGAGAAAGATGGCGTCAGCGGCTGGGCGGTGCGCCCGGCTTCGCCCGGCCGGCCGCCGCGCCTCACCCTCACGGATGCCGAAGGCCGCCGCCTGGCCATCGCCTGCGGCGCGTCCCTTCCCAATGACGAGACCTCGCCCTTCCTGCCCCGCTACCGGTTCCGGCTGTCCGCCGCCCGGCTCGCGGGCCTCGCCCCGCCCTTCCGCATCGCCGGAGCGGATGGCCGCGATCTTCTGGGCAGCCCGCTCGACCCCCGCCCCCTCGCCGCCCCGCCCGTGGCGGCCGGCACGCGGGGCGCGCCCCCCGCCGCGCTTCCCGCCCCC
>NZ_DAIEIF010000047.1 GCF_027352905.1 Acidocella sp. | reverse complement strand
GCGCCTGCTTCTTCAGCTCGCCCAGCCGCGCTTCCAATTGGCCCTTTAAATCGTCAGCGCGCAGCAAATTCTGCTCGGCGGCCTTCAGCTTCAGCTCTGCCTCGTGCCGGCGGGCGTGCAGGCCGGTAATACCCGCGGCTTCTTCCAGCAAGGCCCGGCGTTCTTCCGGCCGGGCGGAGACCAGCGCGCCGACGCGCCCCTGGCTGACCATTGCCGAGGCGCGGGAACCGGAGGCGAGATCCGCGAACAGGGTCTGCACGTCCCGCGCGCGGGCATCCTTGCCGTTAACCTTGTAATTGCTGCCCGCCCCGCGTTCGATCTTGCGGGAGATTTCGAGGTCCGCGGAGTCCTGGAAGGGCGGCGGGGCCATGCCCAGCGTTTCCTCCAGTGTGAGTGTGACTTCCGCCAGATTGCGGGCCGGGCGGCCGGTTGTGCCGGCGAAGATCACATCCTCCATCTCATTGCCGCGCATGTTGCGGGCATTGGCCTCGCCCATCGCCCATCGCAGCGCTTCGATGACGTTCGATTTCCCGCATCCGTTTGGCCCGACCACCCCGGTGAGACCGGGGAGGATTTCCACGGTCGTGGGGTCGGCGAAGCTCTTGAAACCGGCGATACGCAGCCGGGCGAAACGTGCGGGCATCTAGTCTCCCCTAGAGTGCGATGGCATCTGATTGACCCGCATTGCGGGGCAATCTCAGATGTCTGAAGCGCCCTCTATATCTATAGTTTAGAGCCAGATTCAGACGTAAGATGAATTCGCTTTGCGAATTCGTCTTGCGTCATCCGGCCCTAGCCTCCAGCCTTGGCGACAAGGCTGGCGAAGGTGTCGTAATCCATGGCGCCGGGGATTTTCTTGCCGTTGATGATGAAGGTCGGCGTGGCGTCGATCTGGTCGATCTTCTCGGCTTCCTGATGGCCGGCGAGAATCCATTTGCCCAGGGCTTCGTCGTTCCAGGCTTTGTCGTATGTGGCTTGGTCCATCCCGGCGAGGGCGGCATACTTAAAGATACGGGCGTGGTAATCCTCGCCCTCCTGGAAGGCCCAGTCGTTCTGGCTGGCGAACAGCGCCTCGATGAAGGGGTAATATTCGTTGGCGGGCAGATAGCGGGAGACCTGGGCGGCCTTGAGCGCGATCTGGTCCAGCGGGAAATCGTGATAGACAAAGCGCACCTTGCCGGTATCCACCAGCTTGGGCTTGATCTGCGGCATCGTCACCGTTCCGAACTCGGCGCAATGCGGGCAGGTGAGGGAGAAGAACTCCAGCACCGTGACCGGCGCGTTGGGCGAGCCGATGGAGCGTTCTGTTTCCGTGGAGGGAGTAGCGCCGGCAGGCGCCGAGTCGGCCCAGGCAAAGGACGGAGCCAGGGCGGCAGCCCCTACTAAGGATAGTGTGGAACGGCGGGTAATCTGCATGATTTCTCCTATATATGGTGTAGCCAGATTCCAGGCCGGGAGTCCAACCCGGCGTGCAAGTTATCCACGGGATTTTATGCCCTGATAGAGCCGTGCCAGGGCGGCGCCGAGCTCGCCGGGGGGCAGGCCCTCCGGTGGCGGGGCGGGGTTGCGCGGGGTGGGGCGCGCGGGCGTGGTGGAAGGCGGGCGCGGCGCCTGCTGCTCGAACCGCAGCCTTTCCACCATGTTATGGCCCAAGGCCAGGTTCAGCCGGGCGATGATCTGCGGGGCGGCGAATTGCAGCTCCAGCGCGGTGGGGCCGGTGCAGCCGAGCGTGAGCGTGCCGCCGGCGAATTTAACCGGCGCGGCGCGGGCCGCCAAATCCGGCCCGGCGAGTTGCGGCCAATCCGCCAGCAGCGCCGCGGCCGCGGGGGCGCGGCGGCGGAAGGCGGGCCGGGTGACGGGCGCCAGAATCGCGGCGATGCCGCGCGGGCCGAAATTGCGCGGCGCGGGCTCTTCCGTCACAATCAAGCCCCGTGGCCCCCGTTTCTTCTTTTTCACCTCCTCCGGCACGCGAACTCCTTTCCTGGTATCACCGGCACCGGCGCGACCTGCCTTGGCGCGCCGCGCCGGGAGAACGCGCCGACCCGTACCGGGTCTGGCTCTCCGAGATCATGCTACAGCAAACCGTGGCCGCCACGGCGCGACCATATTACGCCAAATTTCTCGCGGCGTATCCCTCTGTCGAGGCGCTGGCGGCGGCAAGCGTGGAGGAGGTATGCGCCCTATGGGCGGGGCTGGGCTATTATGCCCGGGCGCGCAATTTGCACGAATGCGCCCGGCTGGTGGCGGCGCGCGGCGGGTTTCCCGCCGATATCGCCGGGTTGCGGGCTTTGCCCGGCATCGGCCCCTATACCGCGAGCGCCATCGCCGCCATCGCCTTTGGCCTGCCGGCGCTGCCGGTGGATGGCAATGTCGAGCGCGTCACCGCCCGCATCTTCGCGATTCGCGAGGCGTTGCCGGCGGCGAAACCGCATATCGCCCGCGCGGCGGCGGGAATGATGACGGACGCGGATGCCCGCGCCGCGCCGGGGGATTTCGCCCAGGCGCTGTTCGATCTCGGCGCCACGCTCTGCACGCCAAGATCGCCCGATTGCCTGATTTGCCCGTGGACGGCGCATTGCCGGGGCCGGGCGCTCGGACTCGCTGCCTCTTTGCCCCGCAAGGCGGCCAAGGCCGAGCGCCCGCGCCGCCGGGGCCTGGCCTATGTGCTGCTGGACGCGCGGGACGATGTATTGCTGTGGCGGCGGCCGCCGCGCGGATTGCTGGGCGGGATGCTGGCCTTGCCGGAAACGCCGCCTGTGGCCGCGCCCTGGCGCGAGGCGGGGGAGGTGACGCATGTCTTCACTCATTTCCGCCTCGCCATGGAGGTGCGGGCGGCGCGGGTTCCCGCCCTTCCCGATTCGGCTCTTCGCGCCCCGGCGGCAACGGCGCCTCTCCCCTCCGTCATGCGCAAGGCGCTTGACGCGGGATGGCGGGCGCTCAACCATAAGCGGGATGACGACCGATCCGCATGACGGCCTGCTGGCCCTCGATACCCATGTCGACATTCCCTGGCCCGAGGGAGCGAGCCCATTCGAGGATGGGCCGCGCTGCGTCGACCTGCCAAAGCTGCGGCGCGGGCGTGTCGCGGCGGTGTGCTTCGCCGCCTATATCCCCCAGGGCCGGCGGGATACGCCCGCCCATGCCGCCGCCGCCGAGCGCGCGCGGGCGATGCTGACCACGATTGCCGCGATGGCCCCGGCGGATGGTTCCGGCGGCCTGCTCGCCACCAGCGCCGCCCAGGTGGAGGCGGCTTACGCGGCGGGCAAGCCCGGCATCATCCCGGCGATCGAAAACGGCTACGCCATTGGCCGGAGCCTGGCATTGCTGGATGAATTCGCCGCGCGGGGCATACGCTACATGACGCTGACCCATAACGGCCATAACGAGATCGCCGACGCCGCCATTCCGCTCGTCAATCTCGGCGATAAGGAAACGGAATATGGCGGACTCTCGGATTTCGGTCAGGCGGTGGTGGATAGGATGAACGAGCTGGGGGTGCTGGTCGATATATCCCACGCCGCCAAGCCGACGATGATGCAAGCGGCGGCGCGTTCGCGCATCCCGGTGGTGGCCACCCATAGCTGCATGAGGGCGCTTTGCGACCATAAGCGCAATCTGGACGACGAGCAGCTCGACATGCTGGCCGCCACTGGCGGCCTGGCGCAGGTTACCGCCGTCTCGAATTTTTTGCGCCCGCGGGCGCGGGCGATGGAGCTGACGGTGGAGGATATCGCCGACCACATCGATTATGCGGTGCGGCGCATGGGGATCGATCATGTCGGGATCGGCACGGATTTCGACGGCGGTGGCGGTGTGCGCGGGTTTATGAACGCCGCCGAGGCGCCGAATCTCACCGCCGCCCTGGCCCGGCGGGGCTATGGGCGGGATGAACTGGGGAAAATCTGGGGGGGTAATTTTCTAAGATTGATGCGCCTGGCCGAGGCAGCGGCGGCTTCCCCCAAGGCGGCGGCGGATTAACCGGCCATTTCGAGCTTTTTTTCGCCGAGAAGCGACCAGTCTTTTCGCGGCAGCCTGCCTTCGAGAAAGCCAGGCCCCATGAAATGGTCCCTGGCGGAGCGGGCAGCGCCTGATTTGATCGCCGCGGCGACGTCAGGATATTCGGCCAGGTACCATGCCTCATCGACTTCGACCGGGCGGGGCAGGCGATTTTCGAAATACCCCGCAACGATGTAATGATGCTTGGCTGATTTCAGCGCGCCGCTTTTTACCGCATCGGCCACGTCCGAATTTTGCTTGAGATACCATGTCTCATCCACATCCACATGCTCCAGGAGGAGTCTGATGAGATAAAATAATTTGGATTCCTGCAACTCGACATAATGTCCGCCGCCGCCGTCCGCATCGCTCATCAGGTAACTATAAGAGCGCATAACGTCCTCATTAATGGATAGACACATATTTTACCCTAAAGCAGAATTCGGTTGCGGTGCAACATAAAATAAAATCATGAATGTGCTATTCCACTCGGGACACATCTTTGCGCTTGAGTACGATAATCGGATGGGTGAGAAGAGGCCACGCGGGCTGATAGGGGCCGGCCTCCCAGATAGACGGAGTCTCGATGGCGGTCAGGGGACATGTGGATACGATGGAGGGCAGCTATCTCACGGGATGGGCGGCCTCCATACCGGATAGCGGTAATTGCGCCATCACCGTGCTGGATGAGGAGGGCAAGCTCGTCGCCAAGGGGCGCGCCTCCCGCCACCGGCCCGATCTCGCCGCGCTCGGCCTGGGCCGTTCCACCCTGGCCTACCGCATCGCCCTGCCACTCGGCGCGGAAGCGAGGCGGTTGCGGGTTCTAGCCGATGGCGTCGAGCTGACCGGCTCGCCCATTATCGTCGGCCCAGGCCATTTTGATGGATTTTTCCAGCTTGTCGACGATCGTCTTACCGGGTGGGTGACCGAGCGTGCCAAACCCGCCAGAGCGCCTTTCATCACGGTGCGGACCGCCATGGGGCTGGAGGTGGCGCGGGGGGAAAGCCGGCTCACGCCGGGCCCGGACCCGCTTTTCTGCCCCGCCCAGTTCAGCCTGGTTCTGGATGATGAATGTTTCGGCGCCGGAGAGCTTTACCTGGATGTCTATGCCGACGAGGTTCTGTTGGGGCGGGTTTCCTGTGATCTGCCTTTGCACGCCCAGCTGGAGAGTATCGGGCCCAACCATCTGCGCGGCTGGATCTATTCCCCCGCCATGCCCAAACGCAGCTTTTCCCTGGTGGTATTTCGCGATGGCCGGCTGGAAGAAACCGCCATTTGCGACCGCGAGCGGCTGGATGTGCAAGCGCATTACCCGGATTGCGGCACGCCGGGCTTCGACATCACCCTTGATCCGGCTGAAAATGGGGTGACCGAGCCGGTCGGCCTCGTGGTGCGATTCACGGAAAAGGGGCGAAATCTTTTTGAAAGCCCCTATCTTTTTGCGAGCCGCCCCGCCGCCGTCACCGCCACGTTGAAGGCGGCGCATCTCGCCGCGAGCGATCTGCCGGGCCTGGGGATGGCGGAGCGGGCGGTGCTGACGGAAGCGCTGCGGGAATATCTCGCCAAAATGCGCGCGCAGGATGGCATTCTGCTCTCCCGCCAGCCGGACCCGTTGCCGGCGGTGAAGCGGGCCCGGCGCGTCGCGATCATCATTCCCATCTATCGCGGGGTGCAGGTCACGCGAGAGTGCATCGAATCCGTCCTCGCGCATCGCGACCCGGAAACCGACCAGGTCATTCTCGTCAATGACGCTTCCCCGGAAGAGGCGATGGCGCCCATGCTCGCCGCCTACCGGGCCACGCCGAATCTCACGCTCGTTGAAAATCAGACAAATCTCGGTTTTGTCGGCACCGTCAACCGCGGCATGAATCTGGTCAAGGGGCTGGATGTGCTGCTGCTCAACTCCGATACCGTGATGTTCGCGGGTGGGCTAGATGAGTTGATCCGTGTCGCTTATGGGCGTCCGGAGATCGGCACGGTCACCGCCATGTCGAGCAACGCCACCATCTTTTCCTACCCCAGCGCGGAATTACGCGTCCCGGCCCTCGCCGATATCGGCTGGGCGGAACTGGCGGCGCGGGCGCTCTCCGCCAATGCGGGCATTTGCGAGGATGTACCGACCGGCCATGGCTTCTGCATTTTTATCAAGGGTGAGGTCATTCAGCGCATCGGTGTGCTGGATGAGGCTTTCGGGCGCGGCTATGGCGAGGAGAATGATTTTTGCGCCCGTGCCGCGGCCATCGGCTATCGCAATGTCGCGGCGGGCGGCGTCATCGTCGAGCATAAGGAGAGCATCTCCTTCGGCAATGAGCGCGCCAGCCTGATCGCCCAGAACCAGCCCCGCCTCAACGCGCTGTATCCCGAATACACGCCGATCATCATGGAATTTGAAAAGCGGGATGGGTTGCGGCGGCTGCGCTGGGCCCTGGACCGGGCCCGCCTGGCCCGCGCCCGCGCCGCTGGAGCGTCTTTCGCGCTCGTCATCTCCAATGCGCTGGAAGGCGGCACGCCGAGAGCCATCCGCGACATGGAACGCCAGATCGGCTACGGGGGAGCAACGCGCCTCTCGCTCAGCGTCACCGCTTCCGGGCTGATGGAGCTGAGCTGCGCGGAACCGCTGCTTTGCGCCCATTTCATGAAAGACGAGACGGAGGAGCTGTTCGCCATATTGGACGCCGCCGCGCCCGGGCTGGTGCTGGTCCATCAGCTCCTTGGGTTTCCGGCCACGCTCGTCACGCAATTGCGGGACTGGCTGCCCGGGCGGCGCAGCCTGCTCTGGGCGCATGATTTTTACCCGCTTTGCCCGAGGGTGACGATGATCGACGCCATCGGCCGTTTTTGCGGCGGCGCCGACGCCGCGACCTGCGCGCGTTGCGTGAAGATGGGCGGCGCGCATGAAACATCCGTCCTGACCGATCTGTCCCCTGTGGAGCACCGGGCCTTATTCGCCGGGCTGATGGCGAACTTCACCCATGTGGTCGTGCCTTCAGTGAGCGCGGAAGGCTATCTGAAGAAAATCTTTCCCGACATCCCCTTCAAAGTGGTCCCCCACCCCGAACCCGCCGACGCGGTGGCGGCGCGGGCGCGCAGCGGCACGGATGACGAGATCGTGCTGCTGGGCGCCATCGGCCCGCATAAGGGTTCGGATAGGCTGGAGGAGATCGCCCGGCGCGCGCGCCTGACCCATCCGCATCTCAATTTCCGGGTCATCGGCTTCACCAATATCGACCGGCGTCTCAAGGAGATCGGCAATGTCACGATCACCGGCAAATACGCTCCGGAGGATTTGCCGGGTCTGTTGACGGAGACGAAGGGGAGGCTGGCGCTGTTCCTTCCCGCCTGGCCGGAGACCTATTCCTACACGCTGTCCGAATTGGTGAAGCATGGGTTCATTCCGCTGGCGCCCGATATCGGCGCGCCGGCGGCCCGGATTCGTGAAAACGGCTTCGGCGTGGTGTTTCCCTTCCCGGCGAATGCCGAGGAAGTACTGAAGTTGATCGACGCCATTGCCGCCGGAGAGATCAACCCCGTTGCGGAGGGCGCGGTCCCGGCGGGATTCTTCTCGCGCCAGGAGGATCTCGACTGGCTGAAGACCCTGGTTTTGGGCGAGGGGAAGCCGGCGGAAAGCGAGTCCGCTTGGGAAGCCGCTCCGGGCAAGAAGGACAGAAAGCCGGCGCGGCAAAAATTGCGGGCCGGCGCCGCCTGAAGGCGGTCAGGCCGGGTCGCCACGGGCCCGGCGCATCGCCCGGGCGAGAGCGGGGTTTTCCCTCTCCACCCCCGCGATCACGCCATTCCGGTCCTCTTCGCCGCGATTCTGGCTGAGCTTGACCTTGCCTTCCAGCCGGGTGATGGCGAGCGCCAGCCCGACAATGCCCTTGAGCTGGCCGATGATGAAATCCGCGGGCGCGTCGGTGACACTCCAGGGCGCGGCCCGCCCGGCTTCATGGGCATCGGTGAGCGCGGAGACGATGGCGCGTTTTTCCCCCGTTTCATGGATGACGCTGAGTCGCCCGCTCGCATGCACGACGCTGTAATTCCAGGTCGGCACCACCCGGCCATGGACCCGTTTGCTGGGATACCAGGACGGGCTGACATAGCCATCCGCGGCGCTGAAGATGGCGAGCGATTCCTGCTCCGGATCATAATCCCGCCAATGATCGTTGGCCTTGGCCACATGGCCGATCAACCGGTCCGGCGCCTGGAGCAGGAGCGGCAGATGGGTGGCGAGCAGCCCGCCGCCGCGCCGGGGCGAGATCAGCACCGGCAGGGAACTGGCCCGCATGATGGCATGCAACGCCTCCGGGCGGTTCTCGGCGAAGGCGGGAGGGATATACAATTCAGACCGCTGTCAGGGCGCTGGCCGCCGTCTTGGCCTGCTCGAACTGTTCCGGCGGCAGATAGGCGGAGAGGATCTCCTCCGGCGGGCCATCCGCGTGCACACGGCCACCTTCCATCCAGATGATCCGGTTACACCATTGCATGAGGATCGCGGCGTTATGGGAAGACAGCACGAGGATTTCGGCGCTGCCGACCATGGTCTCCAGCCGCTGCCGGGCCTTGCCGAGAAAGGCGGCGTCGCCGGCCAGGATCCATTCATCCATCAGCAATATCTGGGGGTGAATGGCCGTCGCCAGGGCGAAGCCGAGGCGCACGATCATGCCCGAGGAATAGGTGCGTACCGGCAGGCTGAGAAAATTGCCAAGCTCGGCGAACTGCGCCACATCCTCTTGCAAAACCCTGGTCTGCTGCTCCGAATACCCGTTGAACAAGGCGCGCAGGCGAATGTTCTCGTAGCCCGTCAGCTCCATGTTCATGCCCTGGCCGGGGTCGAGCAGGGCTGTCACCAGCCCCTCGATGACGATGCGCCCGCCCACGGGCTCGTAAATTCCCGCCATGGCGCGCAGCAGCGTGGTTTTGCCCGCGCCATTGGAGCCGATGAAGCCGAGACGGTCCCCGGTATGGAGCGAGAAGGACACGTCCCGCAGCGCTTCGACGGTCAGGCGTTTGCGGCTATCCTGTCCCATCCGGCCGGAAGCGGCGGCGAAGACGGTTTTCTTGAGGCTGCGGCTTTCTCCATGATAAAGCGGGAAAGAGACCGACACGTTTTCCACGAGCAGCTGCGCCATGGTTCAGATCCAGTAGGGGATGCGCTGGCGCGTCCGCGCGAAGGCCAGGAAGGCGAGACCCATCAGGAGAGCGGAATAAGCGAGGGCGTTGATCCAGGCGAGGCTGTTCAAGGCCTGGCCGAGGAGCGGGGCGCGCAGGATTTCGAGCATGCCGTAAAAGGGATTCATCTCGATCAGGATCAGGCTCAGCCCCAGCCCCCGATGCGTCAGCATCTCCGGGCTCCACATGATCGGCGTGAGATAAAACGCGATCTGCATGATGCTGCCGACGATGGGCGGCACGTCCCGGAAGCGCGCCCCGATGACGCCGAGCAGCAGCGCCACGGCGAAGCAATCCGCCATCCAAAGCAGCAGGGCGGCGGGCAGGCTCAGCACTGGCCAGGACCAATGCGGGGGGAAGACGGCGAAGACGATGAGGATGGGGAGAATATTATGCGCAAGGACGAGAAAATTGCGCACCACCACCCGCGCCGCATGCAGCGCGTGGGGCATGCGCATCGCCCGGACCATTCCCTCTGACTGGGTGAAACAGGTCGCGCCCTCGCCCGTGACCGTGTTGAGGAAATTCCACAAGACCAGGGACACGGCGAGAAACGGCAGATACGCCCCGACATCCTGGTGAAACAGCCGGGCATAGACAAAGCCGATGGCGCCGATCATCACCCCCGTGGAAAGGGTGAGCCAGAACGGGCCGAGCAGCGAGCCCCGGTAGCGCAGCCGGATATCGAACAGGCTGAGCGCCCAGATCAGGGGCCATAACCGCAGCGTCTCGTGAAAATCCTGAGCGGCGGCGGCCAGGCGCGTCCGCCAGCCCCGGGCGGAGCTGATGACCACGATTTGCGGAAGCGGCGTATCCGGCCGGAAAAGGCCGGCTCCCGCCTTTTCGGGCCCCGGCATGAGCATGTTCATGGCCTGCCGATACCCCATGCCGGCAGCGGCTTCAATATTTTCTCCGTGAATGACGAAGTCTTCAGCCGCCGGTACGGCTAGCGAACCGTGATGCGCAAGGCGGGCGCATCGCTCACCATCACGCGCATGCCGGGGGTGAGGTTGGCCGGCGCGGCGCCGGGGGGCGGCACCAGGGAGCGCACCGACCCGTCCGGAAGCTGCAAAATGATTTCTCGCGCCGAGGCGGGCGGGGACATGGCGGGGGTGCCCAAACTCTGCATCACCTGGTTGAGGGCCGGAGCGGCCCCGCCTGCCGCCGAAACCGGGCGGACGGAGAGAATTTGCGCCGTATAGGCTTGCGGCATCACCGCGACCGGCGCCGTTCGGGGCTGGGCGGCGCAACCGCCCAGCACGAGTAAAATCCCGAGGGCAAGGGAAGGGGCGGCGCGCATATCCAAGCTTAGCACGGCCGCGCCTGGTTCCGATAGCATCGCCTTGCAGGTTTTCCTTGCAGGCGGTTTCATGGGTGTATAAGAGGTTACAGCGCCTTTTTTAAGCCGCCATTGAGCGAAGTATCACAAGCCAATGGGGGAGTGAACCGCGTGGAGGCTTCAATCGTGGGTAAAACCAGAATGCGGAACGTGAAGGTCGTGCGGAAGGGGGCCAAGCTCAGGCCAAGGCTCGCCGCCAGCTGCGCAGGGATGGCCCTGCTCTCCGCCTGCGCCGCGCCGCAAGGCCAGAACCGCTATACCGGAGAAACCACCTCTTATTACCTGGCCCATGCCGCGCATAATTATAACCCGCCCGGGCCGCCGGGCGATCCATGGGGGCCCTATATCAAAATCGCCGCCGCGCATTTCGATGTGCCGGAGATGTGGATCCGCCAGGTGATGCGGGTCGAATCCGGCGGGCATGAATATAGCGGCGGGCATCTCATCGTCTCCTCCGCCGGGGCCATGGGGTTGATGCAGCTCGAACCCGGCACCTATCAGGAAATGGCGGAGCGCTACGGGCTGGGCGACGACCCCTTCAACCCTTATGACAATATCATGGCGGGCACGGCCTATATTCATGAAATGTATCAGGTTTATGGCTCGCCGGGCTTTCTTGCCGCCTATAATGCCGGGCCAGGCCGCCTGGACGCCTTCATGAACTATAAGCGTTCCTTGCCGAGCGAGACGATCAATTATGTGGCGATGATCGCCCCGAACATCGAGGGCTATTACCCGCAGCGCCGCTCGGCGGCGGACGAGCTGGCCCTCAACACCGAGCCGCTGGGGGAGAGCGGCGGCATTCTGCCCAGCGGTTTCACCCCCCAGGCGCCGCAGCCCAGCCAGCTTTCCGCGCCGGTGCGTATCGCCTCGCTGGCGCCGGTCGCCGTGCCGGATGATACGGGTCCGGCTCCGGTCACCGTGCCGGTCTCCTCCATTCTGCCGCCCGCGGCGGCCTCGCCGCCTCCCGCGCCGGTCCAGATCGCCTCGATCGCGCCTCCGGCGGCGCCCGCGCCGCAGCCGCCCAGCCCCGCCCAGATCGCGGCCATGTCCTCGGTCTATACGCCGCCCGCGGTCACGCTCCCCCCGCCGCCGCCGGTCCCCGTCGCGCCAGCCGCGCCGGTGCGCATGGCAAGCGCTCTGCCCGCGCCGCCGCCCCATCCGAAGCCGCAAGGCTTCTCATTGATTCCGCCGGCCATGGCCGATACGCCGCCCGTGCAGGCGGCGGCGTTTAATTCGGGCCAGCGGAGCTGGGGGATTCAGGTCGGCGCCTATGATAGCCCTTCCAACGCGCGGGCAGCACTCGGCATGGCCGAGCTTACCGGCGCCAGAGTGCTGACCAAGGCGCAGCCGGTGGTGATGACGATCCATGCCCAGGGCCGTGTGCAATACCGGGCCCGTTTCGTGGGGCTGCAACGCGAGGAGGCGGTGAATGCCTGCACCCACCTCGCGGGCGGGCCGACGGGCTGCGTGGTGCTCTCCCCCGACGCGCAATCCTGAAAACGCGCGGCGGACGGCCCGGGCCGCCCGGTGCGAAATCAGGTATTCATAGCCTCGAAGAAATCGGCGTTGGTCTTCGAGTATTTCAGCTTGTCGAGCAGGAATTCCATGGCATCCGTCGTGCCCATCGGGCTCAGGATGCGGCGCAGCACCCACATCTTCGAGAGCACGGCCCGGTCCACCAGCAATTCCTCCTTGCGGGTGCCGGATTTGGTGATGTCGATGGCGGGGAAGGTGCGCTTATCCGAGAGCTTGCGGTCGAGGATGAGCTCGGCATTGCCGGTGCCCTTGAATTCCTCGAAAATCACCTCGTCCATGCGGCTGCCGGTATCGATCAGCGCGGTGGCGATGATGGTGAGCGAGCCGCCTTCCTCGATATTGCGCGCCGCGCCGAAAAACCGCTTGGGCCGTTGCAGGGCGTTGGCGTCCACGCCGCCGGTGAGCACCTTGCCCGAGGATGGCACGACGGTGTTATAGGCGCGGGCCAGCCGGGTGATCGAATCGAGCAGGATCACCACGTCGCGCTTGTGCTCGACCAGCCGCTTCGCCTTTTCCAGCACCATCTCCGTCACCTGCACATGGCGGGAGGCGGGTTCGTCGAAGGTGGAGGCCACGACCTCGCCGCGCACGGAGCGGGACATGTCGGTCACCTCCTCCGGGCGCTCGTCGATGAGCAGCACCATCAGGAACACTTCCGGATGGTTGGCGGTGATGGAGGAGGCGATGTTTTGCAGCATCACCGTCTTGCCGGTGCGTGGCGGCGCCACCACCAGGGCGCGCTGCCCCTTACCGATGGGAGCCACCAGATCGATCACCCGGCCCGTGACATCCTTGGCCTGCCCCTTCACGGTCGGCTCGGGCACCTCCACCTCCATGCGCAGGCGCGAGGTGGGGTAAAGCGGGGTGAGATTGTCGAAATTGATGCGGTGCTTGACCGCCTCGGGCGATTCGAAATTGATTTTATCGACATTCACCAGGGAGAAATACCGCTCGCCCTCCTTGTGGGCGCGGATCTCGCCATCCACCGTATCGCCGGTCCGCAGCCCGTAGCGGCGCACCTGTTGCGGTGAGACGTAGATATCCTCCGGCCCGGGAAGAAAATTGGCCTCGGGGTTGCGGAGAAAGCCGAAACCATCGGGCAGGATCTCGAGCGTGCCATCCCCATGAATCGCCTGGCCGTTTTCTGCCACGGCTTTGAGGATGGAGAACATGATGTCCTGCTTGCGCAGGGAGGAGGCGTTCTCCACCTCCAGCTCCTCCGCCAGGGCGAGAAGATCGGTGGGGGATTTTGCCTTCAATTCGGCGAGATGCATGAGAATCCAGTTGAACGTATGGCCAGGGCGGAAGGCCATGGCGGGGAAAAAACTAAAGGGGAAGCGTGCCCGGAGCGGGCCCCGAGGCGCGGACGGCCTCGATCTTCCTAATGGGGAGTCGCGGGGAAAAGATCAACCCCTTTTGATGTTTTCCCGCGCGGCGGTGGCGAGCTCGTCCGCCCGCTCGTTCATCGCGTCGCCCGCATGGCCCCTGACCCACAGCCATTCGATCCGGTGCGGCTTGGCCGCGTCGAGAACACGCCGCCAGAGATCCATGTTCTTCACCGGGTCGCCGGCGGCATTGCGCCAGTTCTTGCGGACCCAGCCTTCATGCCAGCGGGTGATGCCGTTGCGCAGATATTCCGAATCCGTGTGCAGCCGCACGAGGCAGGGCCGTTTCAGCGCCGCCAGAGCCTCCGCCGCGGCGGTCAGCTCCATGCGGTTATTGGTGGTCTCGCGCTCCGCCCCGGTGAGTTCCTTCACCACGTCCCGGAATTTGAGGATCGCCGCCCAGCCGCCCGGACCGGGATTGGGCTTGCAGCCGCCATCCGTCCAGATCTCAACGATCTCCCCGGGCGGGTCAGAGGCCATAGGCGGCCGCTCCCGAGACCGAGAAATGGAAGCGCAGCCGCCGGTAGTAATCGAGCGGGTCCTTGCGGGTGACGAGCGCGCCCTCCGGCGTGTTCAGCCAGTCATACAGCCGGGTGAGCAGAAAGCGCAGGGCGGCGCCGCGGCAGAGCACGGGCAGGGCCGCGATCTCCGCCTGCGACAGCGGGCGCACGGATTGATAGCCGCGCAGCAGGGCCCGGGACATGGTGACGTTCAGCTCTGCATGGCGCTCGAAACACCAAGCGTTGAGGCAGACCGCGATGTCATAGGCCAGGATGTCGGTGCAGGCGAAATAGAAATCGATCAGTCCCGATATCTTGCCATCCAAGAAGAATACGTTGTCGGGGAACAAATCCGCGTGGATCTGGCCGGTGGGGAGGGCGCGCGGCCAGTGGGCGAGCGTATCGGCCAGCCAGCCCTGCAAATCTCCCCCCAGCCCGCCCAGCAGGCTATCCGCCTGCGGCAGGCATTTTTCCAGCAGCGGCCCCCAGGATTGCGGCCCCAGCCCGTTGGGCCGGGTCATCGCGAAGCCTTCGCCGGCGAGATGCAGCCGGGCCAGCGCCTCGCCCAGCGGCGCGCAGTGGGAAAGCTGGGGGCGGCGCGGCCAGACCCCCGGCAGAAACGTGGTGATCGCCGCCATCTTGCCCGCGAGTTCCTGAAGGTTGCGCCCGTCCCGCGCGCGCACCGGCAGCGGGCAGGGCATTCCCCGTCCCCGCAGATGTTCCATGAGGCCGAGGAAATATGGCAGATCCTGCTTGCGCACCCGTCTTTCATATAAAGTGAGGATGAAATCGCCCTGGGTGGTTTTCAGGGCGTAATTGCTGTTTTCCACACCCTCGGCGATGCCCCGGAAGGCGGTGAGCGTGCCGATATCGTAAAGAGCCAGGAACGCCGTCAGCGCCTCATCCGAGACTTCGGTATAAACTGCCATGGGGCTAGATGACCGGGGCGGAATTTTCTGGCAAGGGAGCGCCATGAAAGTTTTCCGGCTCCGTCTGCTTTCCGCCGTGTCTCTCACCGCGCTGCTGGGCCTTGCCGCATGCGGGGGCGATAGCCAGCCGGACGCCGCGAAGGCGTCCGACCCTTTGCAATTTTGCCCGCCGGTCGCCGTGCTGCAACAGGCGCAGACGGTGACGCTGTTTCTGCCCGGCCGCAGCGACATCGCCGCGCAGATATCCACCGCGCAGATCACCGGCATTTCCGGCCAGTGCACCTACCGCAAGAAAGGCAAGACCCCTCTTTTGGAAGTGAAATTCACCGCCAGCTTTCTCGCCGCCAATGGTCCGGCCAATCACGGCCAGCCCGTCACCCTTCCCTGGTTCGTGGCCATCACCAAGGGCGATCAGATCCTCGACAAGAAGGAGTACAGCATCAAGCTCGGTTTCGATGGCAATATGAGCAAGACGGCGGCGGTTTCCAAGCCGGTGGTGATCGATCTGCCGCCCAGCCCCGCCAGCGCGCGGCTGCAAATTCTCGCCGGGTTCGAGATGACGCCGGAGCAGCTCGCCTATGCCGCCGCCCATCCCGGCGCCGCGCCCTGACAGGCCGGCGGATCATTTTCCGCCGGCGAAACGCTCCAGCCAGTGTATGGTGTAATCCCCCGCCACGAATTCCGGATTTTCGAGAATTTTCTGATGAAGGGGGATCGTGGTCTTGATTCCGGTGACGACGAACTCCGTCAATGCCCGGCGCATGCGGGCGATGGCTTCGCCTCGCGTGCGGCCATGGGTGATCAGCTTGGCGATGAGGCTGTCGTAATAAGGCGGCACGCTATATCCGGCGTAGAGCGCCGAATCGACGCGCACGCCAAGCCCGCCGGGAGGGTGGAACATAACGACCTTGCCGGGAGAGGGGGCGAAACTGTCCGGGTCCTCGGCGTTGATGCGGCATTCGATGGCGTGGCCGGAGAAATGAATATCAGATTGGCCGTAGCCCAGCCTCTCTCCGGCGGCGATACGGATCTGCTCGCGCACCAGGTCGAGACCCGAGATCATCTCGGAGACGGGATGCTCGACCTGGAGGCGCGTGTTCATCTCGATAAAGGCGAACTGGCCATCCTGATAAAGAAATTCCAGCGTGCCGGCGTTGCGGTAGCCGAACCGTTTCAGCGCCTGGGTGGCGGTTTGCCCCAGCGCGTCGCGCTGGGCGGGGGAGATGGCCGGGCTGCCCGCCTCCTCGAGCACCTTCTGGTGGCGGCGCTGGAGCGAGCAGTCACGCTCGCCGATATGCACGACCTCGCCATGATTATCGGCGAGGATCTGCAGCTCGATATGGCGCGGCTTGTCCAGGTATTTTTCCATGTACACGGCGTTGTTGCCAAAGGCGGCGAGCGCCTCGGCCCGGGCCTCGCGCCACGCCGCGTCCAGCTCCTCCCGGCTGCGCGCCACCTTCATGCCGCGCCCCCCGCCCCCCGCCGCCGCCTTGATGAGCACGGGATATTTGATGCGCTCGGCCACGTCCCGCGCATCCTCCAGCGAGACGAGCTCGCCCGGCGAGCCCGGCACCAGCGGCACGCCAAGCTCCGCCATCGTCGTTTTGGCGGTGATCTTGTCGCCCATCATGCGGATATGAAGCGGGCTGGGGCCGATGAAGACCAGCTTATGGGCCTCCACCATCTCGGCGAAGGCGGCATTCTCCGAGAGAAAGCCATAGCCGGGGTGAATCGCCTCGGCCCCGGTGACCAGCGCGGCGGAAATGATCGCCGGCATGTTGAGATAGGAGTCGCGCGCCGAGGGCGGGCCGATGCACACGCTCTCATCGGCGAGGCGCACATGCATGGCCTCGGCATCGGCGGTGGAATGGACGGCGACCGAGGCGATGCCCATTTCCCGGCAGGCCCGCAGCACGCGAAGGGCGATCTCGCCGCGATTGGCGATGAGGATTTTATTGAACATCAGCGGAAAATCCGGAACCGTGCCCTCATTCGATGATCAGCAGGGGCTCGTCGAACTCCACCGGAGCGCCGCTCTTGACGAAAATTTCCTTCACCACGCCCGCGCGCGGGGCCTTGATCTGATTGAAGGTCTTCATCGCCTCGATCAGCAGCAGGGTGGCGCCCGCCTCCACCTTCTGGCCCGCGGAGACGTAAGGCGGCGCGCCAGGCTCGGCGGAGAGATACGCCACCCCGACCATGGGGGATTTGACCGTGCCGGGATGCTTGGCATGGTCCGGCGCGGCGGCCGCGGGGCTGGAAGGCTGGGCGGCAACCGGCGGCGCCGCGGCGATCGGCACATTGACCGGCACGCTGACCGGCGCCAGCACGCGCGCGAGACGGAGCTTGCGGTCCCCCTCCGCCAGCTCGATTTCCGAGAGGCCGGTCTCGTTCAGCAGCGCCGCGAGTTCCGCGAGCGCCTTGGGATCGAAGGAAAGGCTCATTGATCGTCTTCCTCCAGGATTTCGGAGAGGGCTAGCAGGGCCAGCCTATAGCCAGCAAATCCCAGCCCGCAAATCACGCCGGTGGCGGCATGGGAGACATAGGAATGGTGCCGGAAGGCTTCGCGCTGGTGGATGTTGGACAAATGCACCTCGATGACGGGGATATCCAGGGTTTTCAAGGCGTCCATCAGGGCCACGGAGGTATGGGAATAACCCGCGGGGTTGATGATGAGCCCGGCCGCGCCGCCGCGGGCCTCCTGGACCCAGGTGATCAACTCGCCTTCATGATTGGTCTGGCGGAAATCGATGGAGAGGCCAGCCCCTTCAGCCGCCTCCGCGCATAAGGTTTCCAGCTCGTCCAGCGTGCCGTGACCGTAAATATCCGGCTCCCGCGTGCCGAGGAGGTTGAGGTTGGGTCCGTTGAGGACCATGATGAGCGGTGCTGACATGGTGGCCGTTGCGGTAGCATAGCACCCGCGCGCCGCCAAATTTCGCCCCTTGCCTTGCGGGGCGCGGATCGGCGGCCAATAATAGGCCCATGGAGCATGCTCTCGCGGAAATCGAGCTGACCGTGAACGGGGATTCGCTGCGCGTTCCGCCCGGAACGACGCTCGCCGGGCTGGTCGCGCTGATGGAGCTCGACACGCGCAAGCTCGCGGTCGAGCGCAATCTGGAGATCGTTCCCCGCTCGCAATACGCCGCCACGGCGCTGGAGCCGGGCGATGCGCTGGAGATCGTCCATTTTGTCGGGGGAGGCTGAGGCCATGAACGCCGATGCCGGGGCGGAGGGCTGGAGCGTGGCGGGGCGGCGTTTTTCCTCCCGCCTCGTGGTCGGCACGGGAAAGTACAAGGATCTGGAGATGACGGCGGCGGCCATCGCCGCCTCGGGCGCCGAGATGGTCACCGTCGCGGTCAGGCGGGTGAATCTCTCCGACCGCGGCGCGCCGATGTTGCAGGATTATGTCAGCCCGGAGCGCTACACCTACCTGCCCAACACCGCCGGCTGCTTCACCGCCGATGAGGCGGTGCGGACGCTGCGGCTGGCCCGCGAGGCCGGGGGCTGGAACCTGGTGAAGCTGGAGGTGCTGGGTCCGCCGCCCACGCTCTACCCTGACATGGCCGCTACCTTGCTCGCCGCCGAGGCCCTCATCAAGGACGGGTTCGACGTGATGGTGTATTGCGCCGACGACCCGGTGGCCGCCAAGCGGCTGGAGGAGATGGGTTGCGTGGCGATCATGCCGCTGGGCGCGCCGATCGGCTCCGGGCTCGGCGTGCAGAACCCTTTGATGATCCAGATGATCATCGAGCAGGCGAGGGTGCCGGTGCTCGTGGATGCCGGGGTCGGCACCGCCTGGGACGCCGCCTTCGCCATGGAGCTGGGCTGCGACGCGGTGCTGGTGAACTCGGCCATCGCCCTGGCCGATGATCCCATCAAAATGGCGCGGGCCATGAATCACGCGGTGCAAGCGGGGCGGCTCGCCTTCGAGGCCGGGCGGATTCCCCGCCGCGGTCACGCCTCCGCCTCTTCGCCGATGACAGGGCTGATCCGCTGAGCGCCGCGCTGCGCCTGCTGCCGGAGATCATCGCCAATTTTCTGGCGCCCTATCTCGTTTATCAAGCCTTGCACGGCGCCTACGGCGAAACCGAGGCGCTGATCGCTTCCGCCCTGCCGCCGCTTTTGTGGAGCCTTTACGAGCTGGCGAAAACCCGGCGGCTCGACGCCATCTCGCTGGTGGTGGTGGCGAGCATCGCCTTCACCCTCGCGGCCACGGCGCTGGGCGGTTCTCCCCGGTTGATCCAGATCCGCGAGGCGCTGGTGACGGGCGCGGTCGGGCTTATTTTTCTCGTTTCCTTATCCCTGGAAAAACCGCTGGTCTTTTATCTCGCCCGCGCCGCCTCGGCCCGGCATACGGCGCGCGGCGCGGCGCAATTCGAGACCATCTGGAACCGGCGCGCGGTGCGGCGCACCTTCAAGGTGCTGACGGCGGTGTGGGGGAGCGGCCTTGTGCTGCAAACCCTGCTGCTCTGCGGCCTGGCCTGGGTCTGGCCCATCGGCCGGTATCTGCTGTTCGCCCCGGTCATCGCCTATGGCCTGTTTGGCCTGCTGCTGCTCTGGAGTCTCTGGTATGGCGGCAAGAGCCACGCCTTGGCCGCCTTGTGCTGGCCGGGCGCGGTGGGTCCGGGACCTATGCCCTGAGCCAGATCGGCTCCTTGATCTGCGCCAGGAACGCGGCATGGGCCGCGAGCTGCTCCGCCGCCGGCACGATGCGGCGGGGAATACGGCTCGCGGGTGCCGCGTAGCGGGCAAAGGTAAGCTCTGTTTCGGTTTCCAGGGCGAGCCCGCGCTGGCGCCCGCCGGTGAGTTCGACATAGACCTCCGCCAGCAATTTACAGTCGAGTAGCGCGTTATGGGTGGTGCGGGCGGAAAGATCGATCTCGAAACGGCGGCACAGCGCGTCCAGGCTGTTGGGCATGCCGGGAAAGAGCTGCTTGGCGAGAGCCAGCGTGTCGATCATCCGCGCGGGGGCGAGGGGCGGCAGGCCGATGCGTTGCAATTCCGCCGAGAGAAAGGCGAAGTCGAAGGCCGCGTTATGGGCTATGAGGGGCGAATCGCCGAAGAAATCCAGCAGCTCCCTCGCGATCTCGCCAAATTTCGGCTTGCCCTGGACATGGGCGTTGGTGATGGCGTGGACGCGCGTGCTTTCCAGCGGGATGTCGCGCTCGGGGTCGAGCAAGGCGTAGAATTGCCGTCCGGTCGGCAGATCGTTATCGAGTTCGATCGCGGCGATCTCGATCACCCGGTCGCCGGTCAGCGGCTCCAGCCCGGTGGTCTCGGTATCGAACAGCACGGAACGGCTCATAACCCCAGCTCCTTGACGATGGCGGCGATCTGGGCCTGGGTCTGCGCCAGCGTGCCGCCCGTATTCACCACATAATCCGCCAGCTTGCGCTTTTCCGCGTCCGGCATCTGCTTGGCGATGATCGCCTCGATATCCGCGAGCGGCAGGCCGCGCTGGCGCACCCGCTCGATCTGCGTCTCGCGCGGGCAGGAGACGAGGATGACCTTGTCAAAGGCGGATTGCCGCCCGCCCTCGAACAGCAGGGGGATATCGAGCAGAACGGCATTTCGTCCCGCCGCCTCGGCCTCGGCGAGAAACTCGGCCTGGGCGGCATGGACGAGCGGATGCATGATCGCCTCCAGCCGGCGCATTTTCTCCGGATCGGCCAGGACGATGCCACGCAGCCGCGCCCGGTCGAGGACGCCATCCGTTACCGTGCCGGGAAAGGCGGCGGCGAGGGCGGGGAGGGCCGCCCCGCGCGGAGCCTGCAATTGATGGACGGCTTTGTCTGCGTTGAAGCCGGGCACGCCATGGGCGGCGAACATCTCCGCGACGGTGGATTTTCCCATGCCGATGCCACCGGTGAGGCCCAAAACCATCATGACGCAACGATCCGGTAAATCTCGTCATCCACGGTGGGCGTCACGCCGAACCAGGCGGCGAAGCCCGGCACCGCCTGGTGCAGGAGCATGCCGAGTCCCTCCACCGCCTTCAGTCCGCGTTGGCGGGCCGCCGCCAGCAGCGGGGTTTCCAGCGGGGAAAAGACGATGTCAGCCACCACCAGGGACGGGCCGGCGCCACGCAGATCCATCTCCAGCGGCGGGTGCCCCGCCATGCCGAGCGAGGTGGCGTTGACCAGCAAGGCGTAATCGGCCAGCGCCACCGCCCGTGCCGCCCAGGGCAGCACCCGGGCGGGGGGCAGCGCCGCCGCCAGCGCCGCCGCGCGTTCCGGCGTGCGGTTGGTGAAGGCGATCTCCGCGCCCGCCGCTTGCAGCGCCGCGCCGATGCCGCGCGCCGCCCCGCCAGCGCCGAGGATCAGCGCCGGGCCTGCATCAGGCTTCACCCCATGGGCGCGTAGATTGGCGAGAAAGCCGTAACCATCCGTGTTGCGTCCCTCGATTCCGCCGGCGGTGAAGACCAGCGTGTTCACCGCCCCGGCCCGGCGGGCGAAGTCATCCACCTCTGCGCAAAGGGCGAAAGCCGCCTCCTTATGCGGGATCGTCACGTTGAGCCCGGCGAATCCGGCCTTGGCCAAAGCGGGGATGACGGTGGCGAAATCCTCTCGCCGCACCGGCAGGGGCAGATAGGCACCATCAATGCCATGACGCTCCAGCCAGGCGTTGTGGAGGCGGGGCGAGCGGGAATGGGCGACCGGCCAGCCCGTGACGCCGGCCAGCCGGGCGGAGCCGGAGAGGAGTCGCATGGCGCCACACCACCACGCCGCCCACCGCTTGCCAAGAGCGCGGGGTGGCGGGCGGGCCTTGATTTTTTCCGGACATCTGCGCTTTAGTCCAGGCTTTCCGCCGCCTTGAAAGCATGTCCATGATTTCCGCGCTGCTGCCAAATTTCAACCGGGCCAACCTCGCTTTCGACCATGGCGAGGGCGTGTGGCTGTTCGACAGCGAGGGGAGGCGATATCTCGATTTCGGCGCGGGCATCGCCACCTCATCGCTGGGCCACGCGCATCCGCATCTGGTTGGGGCGATTGCCGAGCAGGCAGGGCGGGTCATTCACGTCTCCAACCTCTACCGTGTGCCGCAGGCGGAGCGGCTGGCCGCGCGCTTCGTCGCCGCCAGCTTCGCCGACAGCGTTTTCTTCTGCAATTCCGGCGCCGAGGCGAATGAGGCGCTGGTCAAGGCCATGCGCAAGGCTCATGCGGATGCCGGGCGGCCGGAGCGCACCCGCCTCATCTGCTTCGAAGGGGCTTTTCATGGCCGGACCCTGGCGATGATTTCGGCCACCGGCAACCCGAAATATCTGGCCGGGTTCGGCAAGCCGGTGGAGGGGTTCGATCACGTGCCCTTCAACGATCTCGCCGCCGTGCGCGCCGCCATCACGCCGGAGACGGCGGGCATCTTCATCGAGCCGATTCAGGGCGAGGGCGGCATCCGCGCCGCCACGCCGGAGTTTTTGCGCGGGCTGCGCGGGATTTGCGACGAGGCGGGCCTGTTTCTCGGCTTTGACGAGGTGCAGACCGGCATGGGCCGCACCGGCAGGCTTTTCGCGCATCAATGGGCCGGGGTGGAGCCGGACGCCGCCACCCTGGCCAAGGGTATCGGAGGCGGCTTCCCCATGGCCGCCATGCTGGCCAGGGAGCGGGTGGCGAAGGCGCTCGTGCCAGGCAGCCATGGCACCACCTTTGGCGGCGGGCCGCTGGCCTGCGCGGCGGGCAATGCGGTGCTGGACGTGATTCTCGCCGATGGCTTTCTCGACCAGCTCAACGGGACCGCCGCCTATCTGCGGGCCGGGCTGGAGGCATTGCGCGGCCGGCATCCACGGGTTTTCACGGAAATTCGCGGCCAGGGATTGCTGCTGGGGCTGAAATGCGTGGTATCCAATACCGATCTTCAGGCGGCGGCCCTGGAAGAGGGGCTGCTGACCGTGGGGGCGGGGGATAATGTGTTGCGGCTGCTGCCGCCCCTCATCGTCACCCGCGCCGATTGCGACGAGGCCCTGCGCCGCCTGGAGGCCGCGACCATCCGGCTGGCGGGAATAACGGCGGCGGCGAAATGAGCGCGGTTTTGTCGCTGCGAGAGAAAGGCCCGCGGCATTTTCTCGACCTCAAGGATTTCACCGGCGCGGAGCTGCGCGCCCTTCTCGATTCCGCGCTTTTTCACAAACGCACCCGGCGCAACCCGCCCAAGCGCCCGCTTGCGGGCAAGACGCTGGCGATGATCTTTGAGAAGCCTTCCACCCGCACCCGCGTTTCCTTCGAGGTGGCGGTGAAGGAGCTGGGGGGCGACGCCGTGGTGCTCTCCTCGCGCGATATGCAGATTGGCCGGGGCGAGACCATCCAGGATACCGCCAGCGTTCTCTCCCGCTTCGTGCATGGCGTCCTGCTGCGCACGGATAGCGCCGCGCGCTTGCACGAGCTGGCCCGCCACGCCGCCGTGCCGGTCATCAACGGGCTGACAGAACTCTCCCATCCCTGCCAGATCATGGCCGACATCCTTACCTTCGAGGAGCATAAGGGGCCGGTCGCCGGGCAGAGACTCGCCTGGGTTGGGGATGGGAACAACGTCGCCGCCTCCTTTATCGAGGCGGCCGCCCGCTTCCAGTTCAGCCTGCGGCTGGCCTGCCCCCCCGGCTACAGGCCGCGCGCGGAGGTGCTGGATTGGGCGTGCGCGGAAAAGGCGGATGTGGAGATCGGCGACGATCCTGGCTGGGCGGTGGAGGGCGCGGCCTGCGTGGTGACGGATACCTGGCTTTCCATGGCCGATTCGGAGGATGAGGCCGCCAGCCGCGCCGCCGCTTTCGCGCCCTATCAGGTCACCGCCGGGCTGATGGCCAAGGCCGCGCCGGGCGCCATCTTTCAGCATTGCCTGCCCGCCCATCGCGGCGAGGAGGTGGCGGCGGAGGTGATAGACGGCCCGGCCTCGGTGGTGTTCGACGAGGCCGAGAACCGGCTGCACGCGCAAAAGGCAATCCTGGCCTGGGCGATGGAGTGAGGCGGGAAGTTTCAGCGCCCCGCCGGGGCGGGGGAAACCGGATTGGCTGAGCCCTACCGGGTCGCGGTATATTACGCCCCCGCCGCCGATGATCCGCTTTGGCGTCTGGGCTCCGCATGGCTGGGGCGGGACGCGGAAAGCGGCGCGCCGCTCGCGCGGCCGGATTTGCCCGGGTTGGCGGCGGCCACGGCGGAGCCGCGCCGCTATGGATTTCACGCGACGCTGAAAGCGCCCTTCATCCCCCGGCACGGGCTGGAGGCTTTTATGCGGGATGCGGAGGCGTTTGCCGCAAACCGCAAGCCCTTTCCGCTGCCCCGGCTTGCCGTGACCTGGCTGGACGGCTTTCTCGCCTTGTGCCCCGCCGCGCCCTGCGCCGCTTTGCAAAGCCTGGCCGATGATTGTGTGCGCGTGTTCGATACGCACCGCCTGGCCGAGGATGAGGCGGCGCAACGCCGCCGTGGCGCGGGGCGCCCGCCTCGGCAGCGCGAGAACATCGCCCGGTGGGGTTATCCCCTGGTGTTCGGGGATTTCCGCTTCCACATGACCTTGACGGGCCGCCTGGGCGATGACGTCTATCGCGAGGCGGCGGAGGCGTATTTCGCCCCGGCGCTGGCGCGGCCCCGCCCGGTGGGCGCGTTGGCGATTTTCATCGAGCCGGAAAAAGACGCGCCGTTCCGTCTGGTTCGCCGGCTGGCCTTCAGTTCAGAGGCCGCCAGTACCGGCTGAGAAAACCGCGCGCGTCGGTGGCCGCGGGCGATTCGGGCACCGCCTGGCCCGCTTTGCACCGCCATTGGTAGAGGCTGTCATGCCCGGTGATATAGGCGGGAATGAAATCAGCCTGCGGGTTGTGCTGGCACCAGTCCTTCGCCGCCGGCAGGCTGCGCGCCGAGTTGGCCTTGCCGCAGGGCAGATTGGCGCCCTCGAAACAGACAAAGACTTGGCCGCCCATACAGCGCATGACGGTGAGTTTCTGGATTTCGGCCCTGGAGAGATCGTGCAGGCCGAACGCCGCCTGCACCTGCGGCGCCAAGGCCGCGGGGAGAGGCCGGAGGGTGTCATCGGTTGGGTGGGCGGCGCAGAGATCGCCCGCCCGCGCCGCCCCGGGATGGAACAGGGCGAAACCCAGCATGACGGCCAGGCAGAGGGCTGGCAGGCCTCGCGCCCCCCGCGTCCTCATGCCCGCGCCTTGGCCTCGCGGCGGCGGCGGGTGAGAATGAACTCGGTATAGCCGTTGGGCTGGGACAAGCCCTCGAACACCAGATCGAGCGCCGCCTTGAAAGCGGGACCGTCATAGGCGGGGGCCATGGGCTGATAGGCGGCGTCGCCCGCGTTCTGCTTGTCAACCACCTGGGCCATGCGCTTCAACGTATCCATCACCTGCTGCCGGGTGACGACGCCGTGATGCAGCCAGTTGGCGAGATGCTGGGAGGAGATGCGCAGGGTCGCGCGGTCTTCCATGAGGCCGACATTATGAATATCCGGCACTTTCGAGCAGCCGACCCCCTGGTCCACCCAGCGCACCACATAGCCGAGCAGCCCCTGGCAATTATTGTCGAGCTCCTGCTGGATATCCTCGGCGCTCCAGTTCACGCCCTGGGCGAGGGGGACGGTGAGCAGATCCTTGAGGGGCGCGGGGGGGCGGGATTTCAATTCCTCCTGCCGGGCGGCCACGTCCACCGCGTGATAATGCAGGGCGTGCAGCGTGGCGGCGGTGGGCGAGGGCACCCACGCGGTATTGGCCCCCGCCTGGGGATGGGCGATTTTCTGTTCCAGCATGGCGGCCATCTGGTCCGGAGCGGCCCACATGCCCTTGCCGATCTGCGCCTTTCCCTTCAGCCCGCATTCCAGGCCGAACGCCACGTTGCGGTCCTCATAGGCCTTGATCCAGGGCTGGGATTTGATGTCGTTCTTGCGCAGGAAGGCGCCTGCCTCCATAGAGGTGTGAATCTCATCGCCGGTGCGGTCCAGGAAACCGGTATTGATGAACACCACCCGGTTTTTGGCGGCGGCGATGCAGGCCCTGAGGTTGGCACTGGTGCGCCGCTCCTCATCCATAATGCCCATTTTCAGCGTGTTGGCGGGCAGTTTGAGCAGCGTTTCCACCGCCGCGAAGAGCGCGTCCGCATTGGCCACCTCCTCCGGCCCGTGCAGCTTGGGCTTGACGATATAGACCGAGCCGGCCCGGGAGTTGCGCCGGGCTTTGAGGTCGTGAATGGCGATCAGCGAGGTGATGACCGCGTCGATCACCGTCTCCGGCACCTCCTTGCCGCCCTGGGTGATGATGTCGGTGAGCATATGGTGGCCGACATTGCGCACCAGCAGCAGCGAGCGTCCATGCAGGGTGAGCCGCGAGCCGTCCGGCGCGGTGTATTCCCGGTCCGGGTTGAGCTTGCGCTCGAAACGCCGGCCGTCCTTCTCCACCGGCGCGGAGAGGGTTCCCCGCATCAACCCCAGCCAGTTGCGATAGACCAGCACCTTGTCCTCGGCATCCACCGCCGCCACCGAATCCTCGGCGTCCATGATGGTGCTGATCGCGGATTCGAGCATGATGTCCGCCACGCCCGCCTTGTCGGTTTTGCCCACGGGGTGATCGGGGTCGATGACGATTTCCACATGGAGATTATGGTTTTTCAGAAGAATGCCGGCTGGCGCGGCGGCCGGGCCGGAATAGCCGGCGAATTGGGCCGGGTCTTTGAGGCCGGTGGGGCCGGAGGGCAGCAGGACGGATAACTGGCCATTGCCGATTTTATAGCCGGTGGCGTCCGCATGGGAGCCGTTGGCGAGCGGGATATGCTTGTCGAGAAAGGCGCGGCCCTTGGCGATGACCGCCGCCCCGCGCGCCTTGTTATAACCCTGGCCGCGTTTGATCTCCCCTTCATCCGGCAGGGCGTCCGTGCCGTAAAGCGCATCGTACAGGCTGCCCCAGCGCGCATTGGCCGCGTTCAGCGCGTAGCGGGCGTTGGAGACCGGCACGACCAGTTGCGGCCCGGCGATATGGGCGATCTCCTCGTCAACATTCGCGGTCTCGATGGTGAAGGGGGGCGGCTCCGGTTGCAGATACCCGATCTCGCGCAGAAAAGTCTCATAAGCCGCCGCGTCCCAGGGCTTGCCCTTATGCGCGCGGTTCCAGTCATCGAGCTTGGCCTGAAGCTCGTCCCGCTTGGCCATCAGCGCCGCATTGGCCGCCGTGAAACGTTCGAGCAGCGCCGCGAATCCGTCCCAGAACGGGGCCGGCTCCAGCCCGGTGCCCGGCAAAGCCTCGGTATTGACGAAGCCGTGCAAGGCGGCGGCGACGGAGAGGCCGGAGATGGATATTCTGGGCTCGGACATGACGGAAACTCCTAAAACAGACAGCGAATCCCCCTCCGGCTTTTGGCGCAAGGCCGGGGGCGGACGCAAGAGCAACGGCAGGAGATCAACGCAAGGCGGCGTGGCAATCGAACCAGGTGCGGGCCCATTGCTCGCGGGAGGCTTCCCACGCGGTCTTGAACGTTTCGAAATCAACCCATTCACCAGTCAGATCCCGTCCGAACGGGCCGGAATTATGGCTCCATTTCCATGTTGCCAGGGTGTTGCCCTCATGTTGCGGTTGGGGCAGGGAAAAGCCGCCGGGCGGGTTCTGGTCGACCAGCATGAAGCGGCGGTAGCCAAGCTGGCGCAGCGTCTCCACCGGAGCGAGGCTGTAGCATTCCACGGAGATGTATTCCGGTAATGTTTCGCGCGCCGCGGAGGAGAGAAAGGCTGCCTCCCCGCCCTCGATATCTATTTTCATGTAATAAGGCACGCCATGGGCGGCGATGAGGCTCGGCCAATTGATGGTGGGAACGAAAAAGGATTTATAGCCGCTGGAAAATTCGGCGCGGCTGTTGGAGAGGCCGGAAATGCCGGGATGCTGTTCGTGATGAAAGAATTCCACCGTTTCGCCCGTGCGCGCGGCGGCGGCATTGTTATGGATGACAAGGCGCCCGCCGGCGATTTCCGGGGCGAAGCGGCGCAGCAGGTCCTGATAGGTCTGCACATCGCCCTCGACGCCGACGACATTGAAGCCCTTGGCGAGATAATAGGCCGTGTCGTTGCCTTCCGCCATGCCGATGTCGAAAATGGTTTTTGGCGGAGAGGCTGGCTTGGCCGTGATGTTTGGCTCACCCCTGGGAGGAGGATAGCCGGGTATCTCCGATTTTAGTTCCACGCGCCCCGGCTGGCCATGTTTGGCGATGAGCTCTTGCCAGCCTATGGTGGCGACCGGATAGGCGCGGCTGCCATCATTGGGCTGGAGCAGGGCGATCTCGCCGCCGCGTGGCGCGGGGGCGTAGTTTTCCAGCGCCAGTTGGCCGCTGCTTACGGCCTCGGCGAAACGTTCCTGCAAAGCGTAATAGATTCGGGCGTCCGGCTGCACGGCGACGATTTTTTCCTCAGCCGTCAGCGACGCCTCGATCAAATCCGGTGGTGTATCGCCGATGAAAAAGACCAGATGATTCGGGGCGGCCTCAGCCGCGATTGGCGCCGCCGCCGCCGCGCCCGGCCCCTTCAGCGCGGCGATGCTCGCCAGCAGTGCCTCGGCCATGGCCTGCGGCGTGTCGTCCGCCTCATCCTTGACGTCATAGGCTTGCCAGAGATTGGGGATTTTTTGAAATTGCGGACGTTTTTTCAGCCTTTCGATGAAATGCTCCATGCTCCGGCATTGGTAATGCATGAGCTTGGCCACGGACCAGTCCGGTTCGCCCGAGATAATGCCAATATTCTCGTTCCATTGCGGCGGCTGTCCGTTCGGCAGAACTGTGCGGCCGGCGGGAACATCGAAATAATGGACATTGATCCAAGCGGAGCCGACGGCGCGGGGGCGCACGAAACTTTTCACATGCCTGTTTATGCCCCGATGCGCCGCGCCATGCCAGCGATACGCGAGCGGCGCCGGCAGGTCGGGCTTCAATATATGCCCGGAACTGCCGTAATTGCACCAATTGACGGAAACCTGCTCCGCCTGGGGAAAGCGCGCGAGAAATTGTTTTACATTTTGATCCTGCCTCAATTGTAAAAATTCATCCGCGTCGAAGAAGGCGAGCCAGTCGAATTCATCCTTATAGGTTTTTAAAGCTGTTTTATAAGATTCGACCTGGCGTCCGTTATGGGCGGGTCCTTTCGGTCCGGTCGTGCGGCTCAGCCTGATATCCCAATGCCGCGCCGCCTCCTGCAATATGTCCCAGGTGCCATCTGTGGAATCATCATCGTAGACGATGGCGGCGTCGAAACCGAGCAGCCGGTACCAGGCCAGCCAGGCCAGGATGTCATGGCTTTCCTCCTTGACCATGAGAACCACGGCCACTTTGGGCGCCCGCGCCGGGTGAGAGAACAATGTTTCGATCATTGAATTGATTTTGGGCGCATGAAGCGCCAGGCTGCGATCCTCGACCTCGTTGCGGTCATACATAAAAAATTCATCATCGGGCCGGGTGAGGTCATGATAGCCGCGCGCCAGTTTTTCCCGCCAATGCGCGACCGAGCGGACGAAATAATGATGAAGAGCGCCGCCCGCGTAATCAGGCCGGTGGGCGAGAACGCCCGGCGTGTGTCCCCAGGCGACGCGCCTTCCGGCCAGATCGGCATATTCGCCCCGCATCTGAAAGGCGTGGGGATTGACCGCCCTTTCCATGAGCTGGGGGCGGATGATGGATTTGACATGATGATTGGGAGGAAAGTCCGGTGTGCTGCGGCGGGTGAAGTTCTCAATGACCAGGCCGGGCGGGAAATTTTGATGGCCGCTGGAGCCGAAAATGGCCCAGGGAATGGCGATGGCGGCCTCTTGCCTCCCGGCGAGGGCCGCCTTTAACGAAAGGCCCTCATCGAGGCGCAGAAATTCATCCGCGTCGAAAAAGGCGAGCCACTCGAAATCCGGCGCGACCTCGCGGGCCAGCATTTCATACCCCCGGAGCTGATAATCCGGGGCTTCATTGGGATAATCGAGGAGCCGCACGTCATATTGGGTCTTGAAAGACCGCGCGACCGCCGCTGTGGCGTCGGTGGAACCATTGTCAAGAAGAAAAACAGTATCAAAGCCAAGGAAAAACTGCCAAGCCAGCCATTCAGCGATATGGCGCTCTTCGTTTTTGACGATGGCGACGCAGCCGATCTTACCCACTTCATCCTCACCCGCAATCCGGCAAAACTCTGGCGGCAAAGGGGGTTTCGGGCAACCCCTTGCGGAGCGGGGGGTTTTGGTCCATTAAATGAAGCAGGACGCGCGTGGAGCGCATGGCGGGCCTGATTGCCCCTGTGCCCGGCGTGCCTGAACCGCGAATACCCATGCCCGGCGAACTATAAAGGCCGGCAAGTTTAATGGAACCGATGGCCGCTTTGCCCGCCGAACCCTTTTATCTCACGGCTCAGCCCTGGTCCGGTTCTATCCTCCTTTCCCATTATTATGCGCCGCCGCCGCTTCACCGCCCCTCGCGGGCCGGGTGGGGCACGCCGCGCTGGAGCCTTGTGTCTTATGCCAAAAAAAATGTTGATCGACGCCAGCCACGCGGAAGAGACCCGCGTGGTGGTGCTGGATGGTAGCCATCTTGAGGATTATGACGTCGAGACCGTCAGCCGTAAGCAAATAAAAGGTAATATATACCTCGCCAAGGTGATCAGGGTGGAGCCCAGCCTGCAAGCCGCCTTCGTGGAATATGGCGGCAACCGGCACGGCTTTCTCGCCTTCGGCGAGATTCACCCCGATTATTATCAAATCCCGGTGGCGGACCGGCAGAAACTGTTGGCCTTGCAGGCCGAGGCCGAAAAAGAGGCGGAAGGGCAGGAAGCCTCCATAGAGGAGCCCGCGGCGGTCGCGCTGGCAGCCGATCTCGCTGACCTGCCCTCCGATGAGGGGTCGCAAGCCCAGCCGTTGCAGATCAAGCCGGTTGAAATCACCGCCGCCCCGCCTCCCGAGGAGGGGGGGAACGAGACGCATGGCGAGGCGGCCCCCATGCTGGAGGGGATGGCGGATGGGCTGGAGGATGCGCCCGAGGCCGAGGTGCTGACCGATGAGCCGGACGCCGGGGCCATGCCCGCCGAAATCGCGGACGAGACGGACGAGGGTCCCGAGGCGTTCGACGTCGAGACCATAGAGATGGAATTGCCGGAGCCGGCCGCGCCGGAGCAGATCGGCGGGGATGGGGACGACGCCGCCGAGGCGCGCGAGCGCCGCCTGCGCCAGCGTTTTTTGCGAAATTACCGCATTCAGGATGTCATCCACCGCCGCCAGATCATGCTGGTGCAGGTGGTGAAGGAGGAGCGGGGCAGCAAAGGGGCCGCCCTCACCACCTATCTTTCCCTGGCCGGGCGCTTCTCCGTGTTGATGCCGAACTCCCCCACCGGCGGCGGGGTTTCGCGCAAGATCACCTCCCAGACGGATCGCCGCCGGCTGAAGGAGACGATGGCGGAGCTCGACATTCCGCCCGGCATGGGCATGATCGTGCGCACCGCCGGCGCCAACCGGCCCAAGCCCGATATCAAGCGGGATTGCGAATATCTCTTGCGGCTATGGGACGATATCCGCGACCGGACGATGCAGTCCGTCGCGCCGGCGCTGATCTATGAGGAGGCGAACCTCATCAAACGCGCCATCCGGGATGGCTATACCCGCGATATCGATGAAATCCTCGTGGAGGGAGAGGAGGGATTCAAGGCGGCGCGCGATTTCATGCGCATGCTCATGCCCGATAATGCCCGCAAGGTGCGTCTCTGGAACGAGGATCAGCCGCTTTTCTCGAAACATCAGGTCGAGACGCAGCTGGACGCGATGCTGAACCCGGTGGTGCAGCTGCGCTCCGGCGGCTATCTCGTCATTAACCAGACCGAGGCGCTGGTGGCCATCGACGTCAATTCGGGGCGCTCGACGCGTGAGCGCAATGTCGAGGACACCGCCTTGCGCACCAATCTCGAGGCCGCCGAGGAGGTGGCCAAGCAATTGCGCATGCGCGATCTGGCGGGGCTGATCGTCGTCGATTTCATCGACATGGAGAGCCGCAGGAACAACGCGGCGGTGGAACGGCGGCTGAAAGAGGCGCTGAAACATGACCGGGCGCGCATCCAGGTGGGCTCGATCAGCCATTTTGGGTTGTTGGAAATGTCGCGGCAGCGGCTACGCCCCTCGCTGACCGAGGCTTCCCTCGTGGTCTGCTCCCATTGCCACGGCATGGGGCATGTGCGCAGCCCGGAGAGCGCGGCGCTGCATATCCTGCGCGCCATCGAAAATGAGGGCGCCAAATTCCGTGCCGCCGAAATCGGCGTGACATTGGCGCCGGAAACGGCGTTCTATCTCTTCAACCATAAACGCGAGCGGCTGGCGCAGATCGAAGCGCGCTATGCCATGCGCGTGCTCATCAATCCGGATCATGCGCTGAGCGGCGGCGATTTCCGCCTGGAACGGCTGAGGGCGCAGACGGCCCAGCCCGCCGCTCCGGCGCCGGCGCGGCTGGAACAGATGCAGGCCGAGGCCCGTGAGGATGAGGACGAGGCGCTGGCGGAGGAGGCCGGCGAGGCGGCGGAGACTGGGGGCGAGGCCGGGCGGGGCGAGCGGAAGCGCCGCCGCCGCCGCGGGCGCCGCCGG
>NZ_DAIEIF010000037.1 GCF_027352905.1 Acidocella sp. | reverse complement strand
CCGAGCATCTTGCACGCCTGGCTGACATTGCCGAGCTGCTTGGCCAATTCCAGCAGGCCGACCTTGGCGCGGATAATCTTCTGTTCCTTCGTCATCTTGGTTCTCCGTCTCCGCCGGTGAGCGGACGCGGTTCCTGCCTTGGGTGAAAACCGCGCCCGCCCACCGGCTCCAGCCTACGAAAACCAAAACCAAATGTCAGATTAAATCTGAGCTATTGTACATCATGCTCACCCACACCAATGACGAGGTGCGCGAACTGAACGAGGCCGCGCGCGACCGGATGCGCGCGGCGGGAGAGCTTGGCGATGACATGCGGGTGAAAGTCGAGCGCGGAACTCGCGCCTTCGCCACTGGCGACCGTCTCATGTTCCTGAAGAACGAGCGCGGGCTTGGCGTCAAGAATGGCACGCTCGGCGCCATCGAGCAGGTGAACGAACGGAGCATGACCGTCCGCACCGATGCCGGCCGCGCCGTGTCGTTCGACCTCAAGGACTATGCCCATGTCGATCATGGTTACGCGGCCACGCTCCACAAGGCGCAGGGCATGACCGTGGACCGGGTGCATGTACTGGCGACGCCCGGCATGGACAGCCACGGCGCCTATGTCGGCCTGTCCCGTCATCGCGACGGCGCCGAGCTTCATTACGGCCGTGACGACTTCAAGGACGAGGCCCGGCTTGTCCGCACCCTGTCGCGCGATCGGGCCAAGGATATGGCGTCGGATTACGAGCGGCTCGATCCGGCGCGGGATTACGCCGAGCGGCGCGGCATCACCTTCCGCGAGCGGGTGGAGCGGGTTGTCGAGATCGTCAAGCAGGCGCCGGAGAAGGTGCGCGGCATCTTCGACGGCCTGCGCCTGCCCGCCAATGGCACACTGGGGCTGGAACGGGCGGCGCCGGAAAGGAAGGTGGCGGAAGACCCCGAGGAAGCGTTGCGCCGCGCCCGCACGCGGGCGCTCGTCCGCCATGCCCGCGCCGTCAATGCAATCTTCGAGACGCAGGAGCAAGGCGGCAGGGCCAGCCCGGAGCAGGTGAAAGAATTGCAGGAGGCCCGCAAGGTCTTCGAGGAGGTGCGTCCCTACGGCTCGCACGACGCCGAAGCCGCCTACAAGAAGAACCCGGAACTGGCCCAGGAAGCGGCAACGGGTCGGGTCAACCGCGCCGTCCGCGCCCTCCAGCTCGAAACCGAGATGCGCACCGATCCCCAGCGCCGCGCCGACCGCTTCGTGGACCGCTGGCGCGAACTCGGCCAGGCTAGTCAGCGCCAGTATCAGGCGGGCGACATGGCCGGCTACAAGGTCACGCGGTCGGCGATGGGCGACATGGCGAAAAGCCTCGAACGCGACCCGCAGCTTGAATCGATCCTCGCCAATCGCAAGAAAGACCTCGGCATCGGGATCGAATCAGGCCGCCGACTCGGGCTTGAACTCGCTTTCAATCACGGCATCGACCTTGGCAGAGGCCGCAGCATCGGAGTGTAGAACCGTCCTTTTTACCGCCCCCTGTACCCCACACTACTACGACACCCAAATCCCTCTTGCACAACAATGAATCGTTGCTCTGTCCGGTCTCTGAAGCCGTCAGAAAGGACCAGCAGGAGGCAGCAGTCACGCCGCAAATGTTGAGCAAGTTCGCTCGCACCGCGCGCCAACGCATCCGCCTTGAAGGCGGCGGCTACCGCCGTGACCATCTTCGTGCGCTGGCCCAGCGCGTCGAGGTCGCCGAAGGCGAGGTCCGCATCGTGGGATCGAAGTCCCGGCTACTCCAGGCGCTTGTGGCGAACGGTAGCGTAAACGCAGTGCCCACTCAGGGACTGAAGTGGCGGAGAGGGTGGGATTCGAACCCACGGTACGCTTGCACGCACAACAGTTTTCGAGACTGCCCCAATCGGCCACTCTGGCACCTCTCCGGAGGTTGGCGGCTTATAGGCAAGGCTTCGTCCCATAGCAACCAGCCATCCCAAAACGCCGCCCTCATCCTGGGATGGCGGCATTGACAGCCGCGAGGGCCGGGCTATAACGCGCCACTCACGTGGCTGGGAATTCCCGGCCGCGCTTTTGGTTATGTGTCGATATTGATTGGATTAAACCATGTTCGCAGTCATCCGCACCGGCGGCAAGCAATACCGTGTCACGCCAGACGCGGTGCTGAAGGTTGAGAAGCTGGAGGCGGAAGCCGGCAGCACGGTCACGTTCACCGATGTTCTCGCCGTCGGCGGCGAGGGCGGGCTCAAGCTTGGCGCGCCCGTGGTGGCGGGGGCGACCGTTACCGCCACCGTCATCGCTCAGGACCGTCTGGACAAGGTCATCATTTTCAAGAAACGCCGCCGGCAGAATAGCCGCCGCAAAAACGGCCATCGCCAGCATGTGACAGTGCTGCGCGTTTCCGCCATCAACGCGGCTTAAAGGAGCAGCACACCCATGGCACATAAGAAAGCAGGCGGTTCGTCCCGCAACGGCCGCGATACCGAGGGCCGGCGTCTGGGCCTGAAGAAGGCGGGCGGCCAGGCGGTCACCGCCGGCAACATCCTCGTTCGCCAGCGTGGCACCAAGGTGAAGCCGGGCTCCAATGTCGGAGTGGGCCGCGACCACACGCTGTTCGCGCTGGTGGATGGCAAGGTCGTGTTTCAGCGTAAGGCGGATGACCGCGTGCATGTCTCCGTGCAGCCGGTGGCTCAGGCCGCCGAATAACACGCGGACGGGCGCCGCCCCTTAAGAAGCCGGCGCGTGCCGGCTTTTTTATTGCGAGCCTTGCGACATGAAGTTTCTGGATCAAGCGAAAATCTATCTGAAATCGGGCGATGGCGGCGATGGCGTTACCGCCTTCCGCCGGGAAAAATATGTCGAATTCGGCGGGCCGGATGGTGGTGACGGCGGGCGCGGCGGAGATATCGTCTTCGAATCGGTGGAGAATCTCAACACGCTGATCGATTTCCGTTACACCCAGCATTTTCGCGCCAAAAAGGGCGGCAATGGCGCGGGGTCGGACCGCACCGGGGCTGCCGCGCCAACCCTTGTCATCAAGGTGCCGGTCGGCACGCAGATTTTCGATGAAGACCGCGAGACCATGCTCGCGGATCTGGACAAGCCGGGCATGCGCATCGTGCTGCTGAAGGGCGGGGATGGCGGGTTTGGCAATGCCAGATATAAAACCTCGACGAACCGCGCCCCGCGCCGTTCCGATAAAGGGTGGCCGGGCGAGGAGCGCTGGGTCTGGCTGCGGCTCAAGCTCATCGCCGATGCCGGGCTGGTGGGCCTGCCCAATGCGGGGAAATCCACGTTTCTCAAATCCGTCTCCGGGGCCAACCCGAAGATCGCGGACTACCCCTTCACCACGCTCCACCCCCAGCTGGGCATGGTGCGGCTGAATATGGCCGAATCCTTCGTGCTGGCGGATATTCCCGGCCTGATCGAGGGCGCGCATGAGGGCACGGGGCTGGGCGACCGGTTTCTTGGCCATGTCGAGCGCTGCGCGGTGCTGCTGCATCTCATAGATGGCGCGGCGGGCCATGTGGTGGAGGCTTGGCGTACCATCCGCGCCGAGCTGGAAGCCTATGGAGGCGGGCTGGCCGAGAAACCCGAGATCGTGGTGCTGAACAAGGCCGATGCGATGACCCCGCGCGAATTGGCGAGCCGCAAGGCGGCGCTGGCCAAAGCCTCCGGGGCCAAGGTGATGGCGATCTCCGCGGTCACCGGTGCCGGCGTGCCGGAAGTGCTGCGCGCTCTTCAGGATGTCATCAACGAGACCAAAGCCGCGCGGGCCGGGCATGACGCCCTCGCTTAAAACGGCCCGGCGCGTCGTCGTGAAAATCGGCAGCGCCCTCATCGTCGATCCGCAGACGGCTGGGCCGCGCGAGGCCTGGCTGCGCGGCGTCGCCCAGGATATCGCGGAGCTGGCAGGGCAGGGGAAGGAGGTGATCATCGTCTCCTCCGGCGCCATCGCCCTCGCCCGCCGTCAGCTTGGCCTGAGCGGAACCAGATTACGCCTGGATGAAAAACAGGCCGCCGCCGCCGTCGGCCAGATCAGGCTCGCCCAGGCCTGGGCGCAAACCCTGGCGGAACGAGGGCTGGTCGCCGCGCAATTGCTGATCACCCTGGGGGATACGGAGAACCGCCGCCGCTATCTCAACGCCCGCGCCACTCTCTCCACCCTGCTCTCGCTGGGGTGCGTGCCGGTGATCAATGAGAACGATTCGGTGGCCACCGCCGAGATCCGCTATGGCGATAATGACCGCCTGGCCGCGCGCGTGGCGGAGATGATGCAGGCGGACGCGCTGGTGCTGCTCTCCGATATCGACGGGCTTTACACCGCCGATCCGCGCAAGGATCCGCATTCCACCCATATTCCCGTGGTGGAGACGCTGACGCCCGAGATCATGGCCATGGGGGGCGAGCCGCCGCCCGGCTATTCCTCCGGCGGCATGCGCACCAAGCTGGAGGCGGCGCGTATCGCCACCCAGGCGGGCTGCGCCATGGCCATTGCCCTGGGCAGGCGGGAGCGACCGCTCGCGGCCATGCTGGCCGGGGTGAAATGCACCTGGTTCATGCCGGCGCCGGAAGGCCGCTCCGCCCGCAAGAACTGGATCGCCGGGCATTTGGCGCCGGCGGGAGCGCTCGTGGTGGATGAGGGGGCGGCCCTTGCCCTCGCCAAGGGCTCATCGCTGCTGCCTGCGGGGATAAGGCAGGTGCAAGGCGTGTTCGAGCGCGGGGACCCGGTGGATGTGATGACGCTGGATGGGCGGCGCATCGCCCGGGGGCTCGCCGCCTATTCCAGCGCCGATGCCGCCATCATCGCCGGGCACCGCTCGGAGGATTTCGAGGCGCTGCTCGGCTTTCGCGGGCGGGACGAGGTGATTCACCGCGATGATCTGGTGTTGTTGCAGCCGCGCCCGGCTTTGCCCCTTGCCTGAACGGAACCATCCGGTTACGTGACGGGCAGATGCAGGTGATCCGGGTGACCGGATTGAAACGGGAACGCGGTGGAACGCCGCGGCTGCCCCCGCAACTGTAAGCGGCAAGCCCGCCCCACAGGCCATTGCCGGGACCGGCGAGAAGGCGGGGCGGCGCGGCGCCGCGAGCCAGGAGACCGGCCGGCATCGAGACATTCGCGCGTTTCCGGGCGGGGTGAACCGGCAATGAAGGGGTTGAAAGTCCCCGAGCCACTGTCGCCGGTTACGTCATGCGATGGGGGTTTATCCCATGTTCAAATCCATTTCCCTAGGTGCTGTCTGCGCCAGCGTTCTGGCGCCTTGCGCTCTGGCCCAGACCGTTCCCGTTCCCGTTAACAGCGTGCCGATCACGGTCTCGGCCACGCGGGTCGCCACCCCGGTGGACCAGGTGGCGGCGGGGGTCACCGTGTTGACCGCCCGGCAGATGCAGGAGCGCGGCGATGTCACGCTGGTGGATGCGTTGCAAGGTGTGCCGGGGCTCAATGTTGTGCAATCGGCCGGGCCGGGCAATGCCGCCAGCGTATTCATCCGCGGCACGAATTCAGAGGATGTTCTGGTGCTGCTGGACGGCGTGCCGGTGAACGACCCCTCCAATGCCAACGGAGCGTTCAATTTCGGCACGCTGTCCGTGCAGGATGTGCAGCGGATCGAGGTGATTCGCGGCGCGATGTCCGGGCTTTACGGCTCCGGCGCCATTGGCGGCGTCATCGATATCATCACCCGGCGCGGCACCGCCGGCACCCAGGCCAGCGTGACGGCGGCGGGCGGCTGGCCCGCCCAGGGCCAGAGCAGCGCCAGCCTCTCCGGCACGAGGGGGGCGCTGGATTACGCGCTGACCGGTGCGGTGGACGAGGAGGCGGGCTGGGACGCGGTGCCGACCCGCATGCAGGGGCTGCGCCAGAATGTTCAGGACCCGTACCGCACGCGGCTGGGCTCGCTGCAGCTCGGCTACACCTTTCCCGACGATACGCGCGTTTATGGCATCCTGCGCGCCCAGGCGACGGATTCCGCCTTTCCCAACCTGGCCTACCCGCTTTACGATGATCCCAATGATTACGACTATAATGATAATTTCTTTTCCAAATTCGGGGTCACCACCACCCGGCTGAACGGCCGTCTCCATAGCGATCTCTTCGTCTCCTGGCAGCAAAACCGTCTGTTCAACAGCAACCTGCTGGATGCGGAAGATCCCAACCAGGCCAGCGCGCACGACACCTATCATGGCACCCGCGCGGATACGCAGTGGAACAACACGCTCCGCCTGCCCGACACCGCCACGCTCACCCAGTCCGATCTGCTGTTCGGGGCGGAATACATGAACGACACGGCGGATGACACCGTGAATGAGACGAGCTTCGGCTATCCGTTTCTTGAGACGGCGCACGGCTCCCAGCATAGCTGGTCCGGGCATCTGGGCGTGCAGACCACCTGGCTTGGCCGCCTCACCCTCACCGGCGCGCTGCGCGATGATTCGGTTTCCAGTTTTGGCCACGCCATCACCTGGCGGGCGGGCGCGGTGCTGGCCCTGCCGGAGATCGACGCCAGCCTGAAGGCCGCCGTGGGCACCGGTTTTCATGCCCCGTCTCTGTTCGATCTCTATTACGTTGACAGCTATGGCGATCGCGGCAATCCCAATCTTCGCCCGGAATATTCGACGAGCTGGGAGATCGGCCCCGAATTCGTCATCCCCGGCTTCGGGCAATCCGATTTCGCGGATCTTTCCGCCACCTATTTCTGGACGAAGGCGCGCGACCTGATCCAATTCGTGCAGCAGCCCGATTACAGCTATATGGAGGAGAATATCGGCCGCGCGACGCTGAACGGCGTGGAGACCGATTTCATCTTCCACCCCGCTTCATGGCTGAACGCCGAATTCACCTATACCTATACCAGGGCGGTGCAGAATGATAACGGCCCGGCTTTGCTGCGCCGGCCGCAGAATACCGGCAGCGTCTCCGCCACCATCCGGCCGGTCCCGGCTCTCTCCCTTACCCCGCAAGTGCAATATACCGGGCGCTTCGCGGATTACCTCTATGACGATAGCGGCTTTCCCGCCGGTACCGGCAGCTCCGACCCGGGCACGGTGGTGAACATGAATGTGCAATACCGGCTGGACCGGCATTTTACCTTGTTCGTCAGCGGCCGGAACATTCTCAACTCGCATTTCGAATCGCCGAACGGGCTGATGATTCCCGGCGCCTCGGTGCTGGCCGGCATTCGCGCCGCCATCGAATAGCGTTATTGCCAGCCGCTGGGGATCGCGACTAGGCTCGCGCCGGAGCCGCCCTTGACCGAATCGCCTGATCCCTCGCCCCGCATCGCCGTGCTGATTCCCTGCTTCAACGAGGCGGCCACCATCGCCGGGGTGGTGCGGGAGTTCCGGGCGGCGCTGCCCGGCGCCGTCATCCACGTCTATGATAATAATTCCACCGATGGGACCCGCGCCATCGCCGCGGCGGCCGGGGCGGTGGTGCGCGGCGAGACCCTGCAAGGCAAGGGCCATGTCGTGCGGCGCATGTTCGCGGATGTGGAGGCGGATGCCTATGTGCTGGTGGATGGCGATGGCACCTACGAGGCCGCCGCCGCGCCCGCCATGGTCCGCCGCCTGCTGGAAGAGCAGCTCGATATGGTCAACGGCCTCAGGGTTGAGGAGGCCGGACGGGGCATGGCCGCCTACCGGCGCGGCCACCGCGCCGGTAACCGCGTGCTCTCCGGGCTGATGCGCATGGTGTTTGGCGACCGTGTGCAGGACATGCTCTCCGGCTACCGCGTGTTCTCGCGCCGCTTCGTGAAGACCTTTCCGGCTCTCGCCTCGGGGTTCGAGACCGAGACGGAGTTCACGATCCATGCCCTCGACATGCTGATGCCGGTGGCGGAAATGCCGACGCGCTACCGCGAGCGCCCGCCCGGCTCGGTCTCCAAGCTGCGCACCTATTCGGATGGCTGGCGGATTCTCAACACCATCATCAAGCTGGTGAAAGAGGAACGGCCCTTGCAATTCTTCTCCCTCGCCGGGCTGGTACTGCTGGTGCTGGCGCTGCTCATCGCCCTGCCGGTGCTGGTGACCTTCTTTCAAACCGGGCTGGTGCCGCGCCTGCCCACGGCGGTGCTCGCCACCGGGCTGGTGATGGTGGCGATGCTTTCCTTCACCTGCGGGCTGATCCTCGATTCCGTCGCGCGCGGGCGGCGGGAGACCAAGCGGCTCGCCTATCTGGCGGTGCCGCGCTGGCAGGCCCCGCCCGGCTTCCCGGACTCAGGGAAGGGCATAGCCGACGGTGGAATGGGCAATCAGCCGGTCCTCGCTTCGCTGCCAGATTCTGATCTCGGCGCTGGCGAGGCGGCGGCCCAGCTTGAGTAGGCGGGCATCCACGAAAATCGGCTCGAACCGGCAGGCGCGCAAAAAGGAAATGGAGAGCGCGTTGGTCACCGCCATCGCTTCCGGCCCGTTGAACGCGGCGATCACCAGATAGGCGGCGCAATCGGCCAGGGCCATGAGGGTTGGTCCGGAGACGATATTGCCGGGCCGCGCCATGCTGGGGGTAGGGTCGAGCCGCATCCGCAGCCCTTCCGGTGCGATGCTGACGACCTCGCCCAGGGTCTGCCGCGTGTGCATTGGAAAGGCCGCGTCAAGAAAGGCGGTGAGTTCCGCCACATCCATGCGGGGTTGGAGCGAGACGGTCTCCTGGTCCATTTAGATCTCCTTTAAGATTAGCGCGGCTTCGATGCCGAATTCTCCCGGCAGCCCCCCTTTGGGAAAGAGCCGGTTGTAATGCCCCATCTTGCGGCCGGGCCGGGCCTCGCGCTTGCCGTAATGATGGGGAATGAGCCCCGGCGTGGCGAGGATGCGCGGCCAGAGGGCCATATCCTCCGGTCCGATGAGGTTTTTCATCACCGCGTCGGAATGGCGGGTGGCGGGCGGCAGGGGCAGCCCGGCGACGGCGCGGATATGCATCTCGAACTGGCCGCAGGGACAGGCATCCATGCTCCAATGGCCGGAATTATGCGGGCGGGGGGCGATTTCATTGGCCAGCACCCGGCCATCCGCCGTCACGAACATCTCCAGGCCGAGGATGCCCACCAACTCCAGCCGCGCCGCCAGCTTGCGGGCCATCTCCTCCGCCATGGCGAGGCAGTCCGGCGGCAACGGGGCCGGGGCGAGCGTCATGTCCAGGATATGGTGGCGGTGGCGGTTCTCCACCGTATCGAAGCAGCGGATCGTTCCGTCCAGCCCGCGCGCGGCCATTACGGAAATCTCGGCCGCGAAATCCACGAAGCCTTCCAGCACCAGGGGCTTGGGAGACAACCGGGCGAAGGCGGGCGCTAGATCCGTCTCTGAGCGCAGCACCGCCTGGCCTTTGCCGTCATAGCCGAGCCGCGTGGTCTTCAGCACGGCGGGAAGGCCGAAGCGCGCGGCGGCCTCGCGCAAATCCTCCAGGCTCTCGACCCTCGCCCAGGGGGCGGTGGCAAGTCCCGCCTCGTTGAGAAAGCTTTTTTCCAGGAGGCGGTCCTGGCTGATGGCCAGGATGCGTGGCCCCGGGCGCACGGGCTTAAGGCTGTCCAGCAGGGCCAGGGCCTGGGCAGGCAGGTTCTCGAACTCGAAGGTGATGACGTCCACCGCCTCGGCGAAGCGCCGCAACGCCTCCAGATCCTCATAGGGGGCGATGCTGTGCCGCGCCGCCACCTGGGCGGCGGGCGAGCCGGACTCCGGCGAGTAGATATGGACGAGAAAGCCGAGCCGCGCCGCCGCCATCGCGGACATCCGGCCAAGCTGCCCGCCGCCGATGATGCCGATCACCCCGCCCGGCTGGATCATGCCGGGTCTTCCGGCACGCTCGCGCTCTGCTCGGCCCGCAGCGCCGCCACCCGCGCCGCCAGGGCCGGGTCGGCGAGGGCCAGGACGGACGCGGCGAATAGCCCGGCATTGACAGCGCCGGGCTTGCCGATGGCGAAGGTGGCCACCGGCACCCCGCCCGGCATTTGCACGATGGAGAGCAGGCTGTCCTGCCCCTGCAATACCGTGGCGGCCACCGGCACGCCGAGCACGGGCAGATTGGTCATGGCCGCCGCCATGCCCGGCAGATGCGCGGCCCCCCCCGCGCCGGCGATGATGAGCTTGAGTCCCCTGGCCTCGGCGGAGGTGGCGTAAGCGTAGAGCCGCGCCGGGGTGCGGTGGGCCGATACCACCTTGGCCTCATGGGCGATGCCGAGCGTTTCCAGAATCCGGGCGGCGTGCTCCATGACCGGCCAGTCCGAGCGGCTGCCCATGATAATCCCGACGAGAGGCTGGGTCATGCCGTCCAATCCGGGATCAGCCGGCTTTCCAGCCGCGAGATTTCGTCTTTTAGCGCCAGCTTGCGTTTCTTCAGCCGTTGCAGGTGCAGCTGGTCGGCCGGCGCTTGCTCGCCGATGCGGGAAATCACGGTGTCGAGATCGCGATGCTCGCTGCGCAACGCGTGGAGCCGGCGCAGCAAATTGTCTTTATCGGTGAGCATGGGCGAGCAATAGAGAAAATCGACCGCCTCTGAAACCTGATTTTTCGCGGGCGCGGCACCTCAATCGAGAATACGGGCCATGATCTCGGCGCGGCGGCGTTTCTACGGGCAATGGCGCGCACGGCCCCGGATTTAACCGTGATCGCGCCGGCGCAGGGTGAGCCTGACGCCGATATTGATGGCCAGAACCACCAGCATGACCAGGAACGCCGCCGCGAAGGCGAGGGCATGGGATTTGGCGTCCGGCTGGTCGATGAAGGTCCAGATCACATAAGTGAGATAGGCGACCGGCTCATGGGTGAACCGCCCGTCCCAGCCATAATTGGACCAGCCGGCGGTATAGATCAGCGGCGCGGTTTCCCCTACCGAGATGGCCAAAGCGAGCAGGGCGCCGGTGAGCACCCCGGACGAGGCCGCCGGCAGCACCACCTTGAAAATCACGGCCGCATCTCCCGCGCCTAGGGCATAGGCCGCCTCGCGCATAGAATTGGGAACCTGCTGCAAGGCAAGCTCGGTAATGCGGGCGAGATAGGGGACGATGAGAATGGCGATGGTGATCGCCGCGGCGGCGAGCGAGAACCCCCAGCCGAAACCGATGATCAGCACGATATAGGAAAAATAGCCGAGGATGATGGAGGGCGTGCCGGTCAGCGTGTCCGACATGAAGCGGATGGCGCTGCCCAGGCGGTTTTTCCCGTATTCTGAGAGATGGATGCCCGCCCCCACCCCCAGCGGGACGGCGATGACCATGGCGAAGATCGTGATGAGCAGCGTGCCCTCTATGGCGTTGAGCAGCCCGCCATTGGGACCGGTGGTATTTTCCGTGAACAAATGGGGGGAGAAGGCCGAGAGGCCGCGCCACGCCACGACGGCGACGATATCCAGCAGGGGCGCGATCACCAGAGCGAGACCGATACCGCACAAAACCCAGCCGATCCGGCTGGTTATGAGCCGGCGCGTTTCCAGGGCCGAGCGGGGGGCGTTAAGCGCGCTTGCGGACATGCAAAGCTCCGGAGGTGAGAAGTTTGGCGGCGGCATTCACCAACAGGGTGATGATGAACAGGACGAGCGCGATTTCAGCCAAGGCGCGGACCGACATGTTGGTGGGATCGGCCTCCGCGCTGTCCAGCTGCCCGGCGACGAAGGAGGCGATGGTGGAAATGGGCGAGAAGAGGGAGGTGGGCAGTATATTGACGCCCCCGCCCGAGACCATCAACACCGCCATCGTCTCCCCGAGCGCCCGGCCAAGCGCCAGCACGATGCCGCCGATTAACGTGGGTCGCACCATGGGCAGCATGACCTTGCCGACCACCTCGAAATGCGTGGCCCCCAGGGCGAAGGCGGATTCGCGGTTTTCACGCGGCACCTGCATCAGCGCGTCCAGCAGGGTGGAGGCGATGATAGGCGTAATCATCAGGGCAAGGACGATGCTGGCCGCGAGCAGCCCGTACCCATTGCCATCCGGCGAAAGATGGCTGCCGATGAACGGGATGAGCACCGCGATGCCCCACAGGCCGAACACGACGGAGGGCACCACCGCGATCAGTTCCACCAGCATGGAGAGGACCGGGCGGATGCGCGGCGGGATGATCTCGGCCAGGAAGATGGCGGCTCCCATGGCCAGGGGCACGGCGATGAGAATGGCGATGGCGGAGGAGGCCAGCGTGCCGACGACGAAAACGAGGATGCCGTAATTGGCCCCGGCGGGAACCTGGATGCCCCGCACCACGACCGGATCGTCATATAAATCACCCAGATTCCAGTTAACCTGCGTCAGAAAATGCAGGCCATTGAAAATCATGGCCGGACCGGAATAGAGAATCAGAAACAAAACGACCGCGCAGAGCGCGGCGGGAATCAGCAGGCTGAGGCCGAGCACGGCGAGGCGGAAGGGGCGGAGGGTCATGGCTCACCTATGAGCGGTCCCGCCCTCCCGGAACGACCAGAAGAGGGCGGGTTTTTATCCGTTACTGAATTTTGGCGATCTGGGCCTTGGAAAGTTCCACCACGGCGGACGGCAGAGGCAGGAAATGGACCTTGTTGAGGTATTGCGGGCTGTTGCCCTCGGTGATCGCCCAGGTCAGAAAATCCCGCACCGCGGCGGCGATGGCGGCGGCGGGCTGATGGCTGTTGACGATGGCGTACTCGTAATTGACGATCGGGTAGGATTGGGGGCCGTCCGCGAAGATCATGCTGATACGTTCATCAGGTGGGGTATGATCGGCCACGCTCTGGGCCGCGGCGCCGATCGTCTCGGGCGTGGGCAAGAGGTAATTGCCGGCCTTGTTGAGCAGCGCGGCCTGGCCGAGCCCGGCCTCAGCCGCCTGGCTGGCGAAGGAGATGCCGATATAGGCGATCGAATACGGGTTGGCCTTGGCGGCGGCCAGCATGCCGGAATTACCCTTGGCCCCCAGCGCGCCGGAAACAGCCGGCCAGGAGACCGCCGTGCCGTATTTTATGGTCGAACCCCATTGCGGGTCGGATTCGGAAAGATATTGAGTGAAGATGAAGGTGTCGCCCGATCCATCAAGGCGGTGGATGGGGATGATGACATGGTCTGGCAGGCTCACGCCGGGATTGGCTTGGGCGATGGCGGGGTCGTTCCACTTGGTGATCTTGCCGGAATAAATGCCGGCGAGGATAGGCCCGGACAGCTTGAGCCCGGTAACCCCCGGCAAATTATAGTTGACGGCCTGGCTGGAAATGGCCAGCGGGATGTTGAGCATCCCGGGATTCTTTTTCATCATCGCATCGGACATATAGGCGTCGGACGCGCCGATATTGACCAGACCCTTGATCGCCTGGGCGATGCCAGCGCCGGAGCCGGTGGAGGTGGTGGTGATGTCGGCCCCCGGGTGGGTGGCGCCGTAGGCGGCGACCCAGATGTTGAAGAGCGGGTAGAGCAGGCTGGAGCCGCTCTCGATCAATGGCACGGCCGTCGTGTCGGCCTGAGCCGCGGGGAGGCCGGCCATGGCGGTGATGGCGAGAGCGGCGGCGCCGGCGCGGAGGAAAGACATCATCTTCACGTTCGCGTTCCTTCTGTTGGGCTTAAAATACGTTGGTTTAGGCCAGCGCGGGGTGACCGGCTTGCCCCCGCAATAATTCACCGCCCTGATAATGGCGACGGGATTTGCGTTGCAATTGGATGACATTTTCGGGCGTGGGCGCTCTGGGGCGAGCCGGTCCAAACCCCTATGTTACGGAAAGGTCATGTGGTTTCCGGCCATTCCAGCCTACATATCGCCTTGTTTCAGAGGGGGTTTTCAATGACGCGAGACGAGATTCTAAATGCCACCTCGATGCCGCTGGCCTCGCCCAGCTATCCCAAGGGTCCCTACCGGTTTTCCAATCGCGAATATCTTTTGATCCATTATGAAACCGACCCCGACATGCTGCGGGCGCTGCTGCCCGAGCCTTTGGAGCCGGATGGAAACGATGTTTTCTTCGAGTGGATGAAGATGCCGGATTCTACGGGGTTCGGGGATTACGAGGAGAGCGGCTGCGGCATCTCCGCGCTTTATGACGGCGTTCCCTGCAATTATAGCGTCATGATGTATCTCGACGATGAATCGCCGACCACCGGCGGCCGCGAGATTTGGGGGTTTCCCAAGAAATACGGCATTCCCCGGTTGAAGACGATCCACGAAACGCTGACCGGAACACTCCATTACGATGAAGAGCGGGTGGCGTTGGGCACGATGGTCTACAAGCAGAAGCGCGTCGACCCCGCCGAGGCCATCACCGGCATGAAGAAGCTCAACGTGAACCTCAAATGGGTTCCGGATGTCGACGGTAGCCCCAAGGTCGCGCAGCTGGTCGGCTATTATCTTGAAAATATCGACCTGAAATTCGCCTATACCGGACTGGCGCGGCTGCATCTGGTGCCGCACGCCAATTGCCGTCTGGCCGATTTACCGGTCAAGAAAATTCACTACGGCATGCATCTCTGTGCTGATTTGACACTCCCCTATGGCCGGGTGTTGCATGATTATCTCGCTGAACCAGACTAGCAGAGGAGAAAGACATGGCCTTGAAGGGTAAGGTTGCGTTGGTCACCGGCTCCACCAGCGGCATCGGCCTGGGGATCGCCAGGGCTCTGGCGGCCGAGGGGGCGGATATCATGCTGAATGGTTTTGGCGATGCGGATGATATTGAAAAATTGCGGGCCGGCATGGAAAAGGAATTCACCATCAAGGCCGCTTATGACGGCGCCGATCTCAGCAAGCCGGACCAGGTGGCGGCGCTGGTGCAGAAAACCCAGGAGGCGCTGGGCGGTCTGGACATATTGGTCAATAATGCCGGAATCCAGTTTACCGCCCCGGTGGAGGAGTTCCCCGACGCAAAATGGGAAGCCATCATTTCCATCAACCTCTCCGCGGTGTTTTATGGCATGAAGGCGGCGATTCCCGTGATGAAGAAGAAGAAATGGGGCCGCATCATCAACATCGCCTCCGCGCATGGGCTTGTCGCCAGCCCGCACAAGGTGGCCTATGTCGCGGCCAAGCACGGCGTGGTGGGAGCCACCAAGGTGGCCGCCATCGAGACCGCCAATGACGGGATCACCGTCAATGCCATTTGCCCGGGCTGGGTGCTGACGCCGCTGGTGGAAAGGCAGCTGCAGGACCGCGCCAAGGAAGCGGGAACCGACGTGGAGACGGAGAAGAAGAAGATGCTCCAGGAAACCCAGCCCATGCTGACATTTTCGACGCCGGAGGAGATCGGCGCGCTGACGGTCTTTCTCTGTTCAGACGGCGCGGCGACGATGACCGGCGCGCCCATCTCCATCGATGGCGGTTGGGTGGCCCATTAGCCGGACCCGCTTGACGCGGCTGATTTCAGGCCGGAGCTGGACGCCAGCCCGGCCTGATTTGCGTTTCAGGCGGCGGGCCATGCGAGGGTGGCGATAACAGGCTCCGCCGCGCCGGAAACCACCGGAGGCTGGGGTTGAACGGCCACGGGCGCGGGGGCGACTGATGATGAAGCCAGGAGTGTATCCGCTTCACCTGGTTTTGCCTGCCATGACCCCGACCGGCGGAAACGCGGAACCGCCCACAGGATAATGCCGTGGGAAGCAAGGCTGGTCATCGGATGGTCCTTTATTGGTCGGGATCAGTAAGGCTTCTAAGGCCGAGCCTATATCACCCCTCTCGCCCGACAACATGAGCGGAAGATTAAAATATAAGGAAATCATTAATAAGGGCGGAGACTGTCGGCTTCCGCGATAGGCGTTGCATCAGATGTCATACAGCCCTGGATGATCGGGCGGATGTGCAGGGCAGCGCCGCCGCGCCGCTGGCCTTGCGGCACGCCCGGCAGAAACAGATATCCGCCACATCGCCGGGTTCGTGATCGAAGGAATAGGTGATGCCACCGCAAAAGGCAGCCCCGGTGGGATGAATGCCCATGTCAAAAGGTCGGGGGCGTGTTGGCACTGATCAGCACGCAGGGCTCCGTACCGGCATTGCGAAAACGGTGCGGGATATCCGAGCGGAAATAATAGGCATCTCCGGGGAAAAGGGTGCGCTCCTGCGGGCCCACCGTCACCGTCAACCTGCCGGAGACGACGATGCCGCATTCCTCCCCCTCATGGCGCAGCATGGTGTCGCCCGTATCTGCGCCGGGCTGATAGACCTCCCGTAACATGCCGAGCGCCCTTCCCTTGGCCCGCCGCCCGACGAGCCGCATGGAAATTTCCGGCTGGTGGGCGATCTCCGTCAGCTCATCTCCTGAGAAGAAGACCTCATCGGTAGGCGCGAAATTCAAAGTGAAAAAATCGGCGAGGGAGAGGGGGACCCCGTCCAGGATTTTTTTGAGCGAGGAGATTGAAGGGCTGACGCGATTCTGCTCGATCAGTGAAATCGCCCCGTTGGTCACCCCGGCGCGGCGCGCCAATTCCCGCTGGGTAAGGCCGAAAATTTGGCGGACCAGTTTCAGCCTGGCGCCGATATCCTCGGGCGGAGCCTCATCCTGCAAGGCCAATGACATGGGCTTCATCCTAGCGTTTAGTATATTCAACAAATTTATGAGGGTTCTCGCGGCCTGGCAACAAGAAGGGCCAACGCGCACCGCGCCCATACGAATATTCTTGACGGGTATGGAGCGGTGGGCGAGACTGGCCGCGGCAGAGAACCGAGGATTTGCGTGCTTTGGAAGGCTGGGCCATTCAGAATTGATTCATCGTGATCGCGAGACGGCGGGACATTTAATCCCCGCCCCAGCCATTCGCCTTTAGGCGAGGGAGCAAACGATTTCAATGACAAGTCACGGATAGGCCGCCGGGTCGAGGGAGGCCGGCAGCGGCGGGTCCGGGCCCAGCGAGGATAGCATGAGCGAGCAGATCAATCTCAAGGAATGGTTCGACGAACACCGCATCACGGAAGTCGAGTGCCTGGTGCCTGATATCACCGGCATCCCGCGCGGCAAGATCATGCCCGCCGAGAAATTCGCCAAGGGCGGCGCCCCCCGCCTGCCGGAGGCGATCTTCATCCAATCGGTGACCGGGGAGTATCCGGACGATCCGCAGGATAAGCTGACCGACCCCGCCATCATCGACATCAAGCTGATCCCCGATGTCTCAACCGTGCGGCTGGTGCCCTGGGCACACGAGCCGACGGCCCAGATCATCCATGATTGCCAATACGCGAATGGCGAGCCGGTGCCGATCGCGCCGCGCCAAGTGCTCCAGCGGGTTCTGAGACTTTACGAGGAGAAAGGCTGGAAGCCGGTGCTGGCGCCAGAACTGGAATTCTACCTTGTCGCCCGCAATACCGATCCGGATTATCCGCTGGTGCCGCCGGTCGGGCGCTCGGGCCGGCAGGAGAGCGGCCGGCAGAGTTATTCCATCGACGCGGTGAACGAATTCGACCCGCTTTTCGAGGAGATGTACGATTTCTGCGATTTGCAGGAGATGGATCTCGACACGCTGATCCATGAGGAGGGGGCGGCGCAGGTCGAGATTAATTTCCTGCATGGCGATCCGCTGCATCTGGCCGACCAGGTCTTTCTTTTCAAGCGCACCGTGCGGGAGGTGGCGCTGCGCCACAACATTTATGCCACCTTCATGGCCAAGCCGATGGGCGGCGAGCCGGGCAGCGCCATGCATGTGCACCAGAGCGTGGTGGACCCCGGAACCGGTGAGAACCTCTTTGCCGGGCCGGACGGCAAAGCCAGCCCCTTGTTCAAAAATTATCTGGCCGGGCTGCAGAGATACATCCCCGCGGTCATGCCGATTTTTGCTCCCAATGTGAATTCCTACCGGCGCCTGACTCGCTTCTCCAACGCGCCGATCAACCTGCAATGGGGATATGACAACCGTACCTGCGGCCTGCGCGTGCCCTTTGGCGAGCCAGCGGCGATGCGCGTGGAAAACCGGGTGCCGGGCGCCGACGCCAATCCCTATCTCGCCTTCGCGGCGACTTTGGCGTGCGGCTATCTCGGCATGGTTCAGGATTTACAGGCGACGCCCGAGCAGATTGGCTCCGCCTATGCGGGGGAATACACCTTGCCGCGCGAGCTTTCCCATGCGCTGGATCTGATGGAAGCCTCCCAGCCGATTCGCGATGCGCTGGGCGGCAAGCTCGTCGATGTGCTGGTGGCGGTGAAGCGGCTGGAATACGAGACCTATTTGCGGGTCATCTCCTCCTGGGAGCGTGAGCATTTGCTGCTGAACGTCTAGGGAATGGAAAAGAATTATTATCAGGCGACGAGGCGGGTGGAATTCGCCGCGCCGGCGCTCGACCAGGATATCGAGACGGATGTCGCTATCATCGGTGGGGGGCTTTCCGGTATTTCCGCGGCGCTGCATCTGGCCGAGGGCGGTTACCAGCCGGTGCTGCTGGAGGCCGAGGAGGTGGGCTGGGGGGCCTCCGGGCGCAATGGCGGCCAGGCGCTGCCCGGTTTTGCCGCCTCCCTGCATAAACTCGCGCGGCTGGTGGGTCCGGAGGCGAGCAAGCGCCTCTGGGACATGTCGGTGGAGGCGGTGGAGACGCTGTATGCGCGCATCCAGCGCCACGGCATTCCGTGCGATCCCCACCGGGGCTATCTGCACGCGGCGATCAAACCCAGGCATGTGCGGGAATTGCAGGCAGAGCAGGAGGAGCTGGCGCGGCTGGGCGCGCCAGTGGGCCGGCTGTTGCGGGGCGAGGAATTACGGGCGCGGCTCGCCAGCCCGCGCTATCTCGCGGCGCTGGAGGACAGGCTGGCCGGTCACATCCATCCGCTGAATTACACGCTCGGCCTGGCGCGCGCGGCCCAGGGCGCGGGAGCGCGCATCTTTCAGCATAGCCGCGTCACCCGGGTGGAGCGCGGCGACAAAGTGACCCTGCACTTAGGGCCGCGGCGGGTCAGGGCCAAATTTCTCATCATCGCGGGTGGCGCTTACCTCGGCGGGCTGGAAAAACGGCTGGCTGGCTATATCATGCCGGTTGGAACCTATATCATGGCGACGGAGCCGCGCGCGGACGTGCCGGGGCTGATTCCCGGCAATGAGGCGGTGGCGGATCTTAACTTCGTCCTCGATTATTTCCGCCGCTCCGCCGATGACCGGCTGCTGTTCGGCGGGCGGGTCTCCTATTCCACCTTGCCGCCGCCCAACCTGCCCGAGGCGATGCGCCGCCGCGCCATCGCGGTGTTTCCCCAGATCGAGGATTGCCGCGTCGAATATGCCTGGGGCGGCTTTGTGGACATTACCCGCAACCGCGCGCCGCATTTTGGCCGGCTCGCCCCGAATATTCTGTTTTTTCAGGGCTTCTCCGGCCATGGCGTGGCGCTTACCGGCCTCGCAGGCAAGCTCGCGGCCGAGGTGGTGGCGGGGCAGACGGAGCGGTTCGATATCTTCGCCCGTATTCCGCATACGCGTTTCCCTGGCGGAAGATTGCTGCGCACGCCCGTGCTGCTCCTCGCCACCACCTGGTACCGGTTGCGGGATTTGCTTTGAGGCCCGGCGCATAGGGCGAAAATCATTGCCCTTTATGCCGTTGCGGGCCAAAAATGGCTCAGCATGTCCTGAGCGAGACGGAGCCTGAATGTCTGTACGTAAATTTCTCGTGCCGGTGAGCGGGTCTGAATCGGCGGCGGGGGCATTGCGGGCCGGACTCCTTCTCGCGCGTATGTGGAACGCGCATCTCGAAGTGCTGCATGTCAGTCCGGGCCCGCAGGGCATCACCCCCTATCTGGGCGAAGGCGTTTCCAGCGTGATGATCGGGGACATGATGACCGCGGCGGAGCGTGAGGATAATGCGCGCATCGGCGGATTGCTGGAACTCTTTGCCCGGGCCACGGAAGAGACCGGCATTCCGGTGGGGCCGCCTTTGCGTGGCGCCAATGAGCCGAGCGCCAGTTTCCTCATCATGACCGGCGCGGAGGAGAGGCTCGTGGCGCACCGGGCGCGGCTGGCGGACCTGACCGTGGTGCCGCACCCGCTGGCAGGAGAAGACGTGGCCGCGGCGGAGGCGCTGCACGCCGTGCTGTTCGATTCCGGCCGGCCGGTGCTGCTGGCGCCGGTGCTGCCGCCGCCCAGTATCGGCAGCCGTGTGGCGGTTGGCTGGAACGGCACCGCCCATGCCGCCGCCGCCCTGGCCTCGGCCATGCCTTTCATCCGGCAGGCCCGGGCGGTGCGGATTTTGGTTTCGGACGAGTATAGCCGTCCTGGTCCCGGCGCTGAGGATGTGCGGGATTATATTCTTCACCATGGCGTAGAGGCCGAGATTGCCGCCTTCATGCCGCGGGACCGGGATACCGGCGCGGGACTGCTCGCGGCGGCCGAAGAATTCGGCGCCGATCTCCTGGCGATGGGCGCCTATTCCACCGCCTCCCGCCTGCGTCAGCTGATCCTGGGCGGGATTACCCGCCATGTGCTGGAACATGCCCGGATACCCGTTCTGATGCACCGGTGAGGATAGACGGCCTTGGCTGGCGGTGAAGAAATGTAACCCCACGCCTGTTACAATTGAGGATACGCTCGCCCTGTGTCATTCAAGCCACGGAACCCCTGAGCGATTATCGCCCCTGACGCAGGAGAAAAAGGATGACGACATTACGTGCCCGCGCGGCATTCGCCCTAACCCTGCTCGGAGCCACCGCGCTCGCCGGCGCCGCCGCGCTGCCGGCTGCTGCCGCTGACGGCTCGCTGGATGCCACCCAGGCGGCGCAGCAAAATTACACACCCGTGCCGGATTTTTCCGCCTTGGTGAAGCAGGTGGCGCCCGCGGTGGTCTCGGTGGATGTGAAGCTTAAGCTTGACCAGACATCGGGTGGCGATGATAGCGGTCCACCCGCGAATGGGCTGCCGCCCGGCTTTCCCCAGATTCCAGGGTTTCCGCCAGGGTTTCCCTTCGGCTTCGGCTTTGGCCCGCCTCAGACGCCGCAAGCGGTGGAGGCCAAAGGCTCGGGGTTCATCATTAATGCCAACGGCACGATCGTCACCAATGACCATGTGGTGAAGGGCGCCAAAAAGGTGACGGTGACGCTGGATGACGGCGATATTTATGTCGCCAAGGTGATCGGTCATGACGCCAAAACCGATATCGCCGTGCTGAAGATCGAGGCCGGGCACCCGCTGGCCTATGTGGAGCTGGGCTCCTCCAACGACGTGGCCGTGGGACAATGGGTGATCGCGATGGGAAATCCCTTCGGCCTCGGCAACACGGTCACCACCGGCGTCATCTCGGCCTTGGGGCGGGATATAGGCGATGGCCCCTATGACCGCTTCATTCAGACCGACGCGCCGATCAACGAGGGTAACTCCGGCGGGCCGCTCTTCAACCAGAAGGGGCAGGTCATCGGTATCAACACCGCCATCCTTTCACCTTCTGGCGGGTCGGTCGGCATCGGGTTCGCCATTCCCTCCGATACGATCAACCGTGTCGTGACGCAGTTGATCCAGACCGGCAAGGTCAGGCGCGGCTTCCTCGGCGTTTCAGCCCAGCAGATCACTCCGCAAATGGCGCAGGCGCTGAAATTGCCGGGCGCCAACCCCAATAAGGATGGTGCGCTGGTGGCCGCCATCGCGCCCAACAGCCCGGCGGCGAAGGCCGGGTTGAAACCGGGGGATGTCATCATCGCGGTGAATGGCCAGACGGTCAGGGACCCTGGCGATCTTGCCGCCGATATCGCCAATATCGACCCCAACGGCAAAGCCGAGATCAAATATCTGCGGGGGGGGCAGCAGCGCAGCGTCACCGCCCAGGTGGTGGAAATGCCGGCCAATCCCGATGCCAGTTTTCAGCAGGGCAGCGGCAGCCAGCAAGCCGGGCCGCAGCAAGGCGCGCTGGGCCTTACCCTGGCGCCGCTGACCCCGGATTTGCGCAGACAGCTCAACCTGCCCGATGACGCGAGCGGGGCGGTGATCGTGGGGGTGCGGCCCAATTCTCTCGCCGACCAGGCCGGGTTGCAGCCGGGCGACCTGCTGGTGGGCGTGGGCGGCACCGATGTGAGCAGCCCGGATGACGCCATCGCCGCCATCAACGCCGCCCGTAAGGCCGGGGCAGGGGCGGTGGCCTTGCGGATCGTCCGCCAGGGCCAGGCGCTCTTCGTCGGAATTTCCTTGGGCGGCGGCGGCGGCAATGGCGGTTAGGGAAAGGCGGGCGCGGCGCTAGACCCGCCAGAGCCGCGCGCCGCCGGTCAGCCCGGTTTCATTATTCGCCAGGCGGACGTTTTCCGGTAGTTCCGCCGGGCTGAATAGCCGCGCATTACCGCCGCCGAGATAAAGCCGGTCGAAATTGACCAGGGCGGCGATACGGCTGAGGGTCTCCTGCACATGATCCTTCCAGGCCGCCTCGCCGGCTCGTTTCAGCGCGGCGTCGCCCACGAAATCGTCATAAGTGGGGGCGCGGCTGGCCGGATGACGGCCCAATTCAATCTGCGGCGCGGGGATGCCATCGCTGAAGAGCGCGAAGCCCATCCCGGTGCCCAGGGTCAGCGCCACCTCGATTCCCTGGCCGGCGATGAGGCCGAGCCCATGCAGCGTCGCATCGTTGACCAGGCGCGCGGGCCGGTGGAACCGTTGCTCGGCCAGTTGGGCGAGCCTGGTGCCCGCCCAGTTCTGGGTGCCGAGGTTAGGGGCGGTGAGGATCACCCCGTTCTTGATGGCGCCGGGAAAACCGAAAGAGAGGGCGTCGAAATCGCCGAAAGGTTGGATGAGGGTCTCGACGCTTTTTAGCAATTCGGGAGGGGTGGCCTGAGGCGGGGTGGGACAGCGGCGGCGGTCCGCCAAAGGGTTGCCATCCGCATCCAATAGCGCCGCCTTGATGCCGGTCCCGCCAATATCGATGACCAGGACGCGTTGCGGAGGGGTGACGGCGGCCATATTATGTCCTTCCGGTTATTCGGGCCAGCCGGGAAGTTGAGGCGGCCGGTTCGCGTTAGACTATATGGTTTATCGGAGTGAACGACAAAGTCCGGAGAGACGCTGGCGGGCGGGGGTGTTTTTTTCTGGTTGATTTGGCGAAAACAGGCTTAACTAAGGAAAAGAGACGGACGCCTGCGCCGCCAGGCGGTAAGATGGGAGAATGGGAATGGCAGTGACTTCGACCGTGAGCGGTTCCACGAAAAACTATCCTGGTGACCAGCAATATCCGCGAACCACCCATCCCGAGCCGGCCACGGGGCCGGTGCGGATCCGCAAGGCCTCGCTGGGCGATGTGAGTGGCGCGTTGGCCGATGGCGCGCGGGACTGGCTGGCCTGCCGGACCGATGTGCTGGTGATGGTGGTGATCTATCCCCTGGCGGGCGTGCTGCTCGCTGGCGTGATTCTCGACGAGCGCCTGCTGCCCTTCGTGTTTCCCGTTTGCGCCGGTGTCGCGCTGATCGGTCCGGTCGCCACCATCTGGTTCGCCGCCTTGAGCCGCCAGAGGGAGCTGGACGGTATCGCCACCGCCGACGCCGCCGCCGCGATCTTCGATTCGCAGCGCCTGCCGGTCATACGCGGGCTGGCGGCACTGCTCATCCTGCTCTTTCTGCTTTGGGTCGCGGCCGCCGGTATTATTTATGGCCTCACGCTGGGCAGCGCCCCGGATACGGGCCAGGGCTTCTTTCATAATGTTTTCACCACCACCGCGGGGCACGAGATGATCATCGTCGGCGTGCTGGTGGGCGCCTGCTTCGCCCTGCTGGCGCTGGCGGTCGGCTTGGTGGGGTTTCAACTCGCCTTGGACCGGCGGATGTCCCTCGCCCGGGTGATCGGCACCTCCATCCGCACCGCCACCGCCAATCCTGGCGTAACCCTGGCCTGGGGGGCGGCAGTGATCGTGCTGCTCGTCCTGGGCGCGCTGCCGGGCTTGTTAGGGCTGGCGATCACCGTGCCGATTTTGGGCCATGGCAGCTGGCATCTCTACCGGCGTCTGATCGAAAAATCCTAATCGATTCTAGCTAATTGGTCCAAGCGGGGGCGGGAGTGACGGCCGCTTTGCATTACAGCTTTGCTTGGAATGACGGGCCGGGACTTTTCGCCGCGCCGCAATCGCATTAAAGGTAGGGCAAAACTTGCTCAGGCGCGCCACGCCGCGAAGTTAAGTCAATAACAACCGGCAAGTTCGCCGGGCCCCCAACTGTCTTTTTGCATGCGAGGCCGCCTTTGAGACTGAAACCGCATCTCACTCTGCCGCCGCTTCTGGCGCTTGCCGCCTGCTCCACCGGGGATTACCGGCTCTTCCATCCCATGAACATGGTGGCGACCCAGGAATGGCACGCCACTCTCGTCGATGTGGTGGTAATGCTGCTGATCATCGTGCCGGTGCTGCTGGCGGTGGGGATTTTCATCTGGCGTTACCGCAAGGGAGCGAACGGCGCCTACGATCCGCATTGGTCTCACAATACGGTGCTTGAATTTCTGGTCTGGGGTATTCCCTTCCTGGTGGTGGCTGGGCTCGGCTATTATTCGGTGAAGACGATCTATGCGGTCGAGCCCTACAACCCCGGCCTGACCCAGGCCAAGGCCGGGCCGCAAAATGTGCTGACCGTGGACGTGATCGCGACAGATTGGCAATGGGTGTTCGTCTATCCCCAGCAGCATCTTGCCACGATCGATGAGCTGGTGGTGCCGCAGGGAAGCGTCGTCAGGCTGCGCCTGACCTCCACCTCGGTTTCCAATGATATCTTCGTCCCGCAGCTCGTCACCATGATCGCGGTGATGCCGGGCATGCGGACGATGACGACTTTCGACACACCGAAGCTGGGGGATTACACCGGCTTTGCCGCGGATTTTTCGGGCGCGGGTTTTTCCTGGATGCAGTTCGCCACCCATATCGTCACGCCGGATGATTTCACGGCCTGGGCGCAAAAGGCCGCTGCCAGCCCCAACCAGCTGAGCTATGCCGCGTTCCAGAAAATTGCCCAGCCTCAGGTGAACGAGGGCGCGAAGGTGTCATATTTCTCGGATCCTGAGCCGGGCCTCTTCGAGAAGGTGGTGGCCGCCGCCCAGGCGGGGGTCGTCTATCCCGTCTCTGACGAGCTGAGCAAAAGCATCGGCTCCAACGAGCATGCGAAGCTCGTCACGCCCCCTGGGCCGAACGTGAAGTAAGCGAAGGAAGGTCAGATCATGCAAGCACAGCTTCCCGGCCCTTGGTCGCCGCTCCTTGGCCGCCTCACCCTCGACCAGATTCCCTATCAGGTCCCTATTTTGCAGTGGACCTTCGCCGGCGTGGTGGTGATCGGGCTCGCGGTCGTCTTCTGCGTCCTTTACTTCAGGAAGGCCGGTTATCTTTGGCGCGAGTGGCTGACGACGGTCGATCATAAGAAAATCGGCGTGATGTATATCGTTGTCGGGCTCGTCATGCTGTTCCGCGGCTTTGTCGACGGCTTAATGATGCGCACCCAGCAGGTGCTGGCCAACGGGCCGAACGCGCCAGGCATCATGGGCGCGCAGCATGGGTTCCTGCCGCCCTACCATTTCGACCAGGTCTATTCCGCGCATGGCACCATCATGATCCTGTTCGCGGCGACACCCATCCTCACCGGGTTCCAGAATATCGTGGTTCCGTTGCAGATCGGCGCCCGCGACATGGCCTTTCCTTATATGAACGCTCTCAGCCTTTGGCTGACCACGGCTGGGGCGGCGCTGGTGATGCTCTCGCTCTTCGTCGGTGATTTTTCCGCCGCTGGCTGGGTGGGGTTGATCCCGCTCACCGAGCTGCCTTTCTCGCCCGGCACCGGCGTGGATTACTGGATGTGGGCCATCCAGATCTCATCCGTCGGCACCACGCTGAACGCGATCAACATGATCACCACCATCGTGGAGATGCGCGCTCCCGGCATGTCCTGGTTCCGCCTGCCCGTGTTCAGCTGGACCACGCTGTCCAGCAACATCATCGCCCTCACCGCCTTTCCCGTGCTGGGCGTCGCGCTGGCGCTGCTGGGGGCGGACCGTTATCTCGGCGCCCATTTCTTCACCGCCGGCAATGGCGGCAACCTGATGCTCTACACCAATTTGTTTTGGATCTGGGGCCATCCGGAGGTGTATTTTCTCATCCTGCCGGTCTTCGGCATTCTCTCGGAGGTGGTACCGACATTTTCCGAAAAGCCCCTCTTTGGTTACGTGACCATGGTGGCGGCGACCTTCGCCATCGCGGGCATCTCCTGGCTGGTCTGGCTGCACCATTTCTTCACCATGGGGGCGGGGCCGGATATCAATGGCTTCTTCTCCGTCGCCACCATGCTGGTCGGCATTCCCACCGGCGTGAAAGTGTTCAACTGGGCTTTTACCCTCTATCGGGGACGCATCCATTTCAGCGTGCCGATGCTGTGGGCGCTCTTTGGTCTGTTCCTGCTGCTCGCGGGCGGGCTTACCGGCATGATGCTGGCACTTCCGGCGATCAACTATACCGTCCATGACAGCGTGTTCCTCGTCGCCCATTTCCACTGCATGGTGCTGCTGGTCGTCGCCGCCGCCTTCGCGGGGGTGACCTACTGGTTCCCCAAGCTGTTCGGCTTCAAGCTGGATGAAGGCTGGGGCAAGGCGTTCTTTTGGGTCTTCACGCTCGGCACGGTGATCACCTTCGCGGCGATGTTCGCGCTCGGCTTTGAAGGCGAGACGCGCCGGCTGGATTGGACCTTCGACCCCGCCTGGAAACCGATGCTGATCGTCGAGGAGTTCGGCATCATGCTCTATGTCGTCTCGATCGTCTGTTTCGTCATCATGCTCGCGGTCTCCATCCGCGACCGGGCGAAGACCCGCCTCGCGCAGCCCTGGCCGACGGCGCGCACGCTGGAATGGCTCACCCATACGCCGGTGCCATTTTACAACTTCGCCGTCACGCCCCAGGTGAATATGCGAGATGAGCTGGCCTGGCGGCGGGAGCATGGGTTGGACCAGGCCAAGCCGGACCGCTACGAGGCGATTCACATGCCGAGCAACTCGGCCTTGCCGGTCATCATTGGCGCGCTGGCCGGGGTGTGGGGCTTTGCGATGATCTGGCGCATCTGGTGGCTGGCGGGGCTGTCCCTCGCGGGTATCATCGTCTGCGTCATCATCCGCTCCTTCGACAAGAATGAAGGCTATTATCTCCAGCCCGAGGAGATCGAGGCGATGGAGACCAACCTTGCCATCGGCGCGATCATCGCCGAGCAGCCGGATCGCTCCCACTCTTCCATCCCCGCGGAGGCGCATTGATGGCCGAGCAAGCCGCTCCTGGCGCCCAGGCGCGCCTGTTTTATCCGGGCTATGCCGGGCATAGCCAGATTTCCGGCCGGACCCTGGGGTTCTGGCTCTATATGTTGAGCGATGCGCTGCTGTTCACGGCGCTTTTCGCCGCCTATGCGGTGCTGGACACGCCGATGAACGCGGCGGGCGGACCGGTGGCCTCGCAGATTGTCAACCCTATCGAGGGGTTCTGGCAGACGGTGGTCATTCTAGGCTCCGTCACCTCCTACAGCCTGGGCACGGTGGCGATGAAGTCGGGTCATCGCGCCGGGCTGGTCTGGGGCATTCTCGGCGCCATCCTCCTGGCCATCGTGTTCCTCGGCTTCGGTTTCGGTGATCTCGCGGCCCTTGCGGCTCATGGCGCTGGCATCAGCCGGTCCGGCTATCTCTCCGCCTATTGGGTGCTGATTCTCACCCATGCCGTCCATATGGTGTTCGGCATTCTCTGGATGCTGGTGATGCTGGCGCAGATCGTCCGTCTCGGTTTCAATGAGATGGTGGTGGCGCGGCTGCTCAATCTGCGCATGTTCTGGCAGTTCCAGGCAACGGTCTGGGTCTGTGTCTATGTTTATGTCTACATGATTGGAGCCTGATCATGGCCGGCGCTCATTCTGATCCTCTCACCCACCCCGAGGTCGCGCAGGGCGGCGTCTTGCGCTATATCGCCGGTTTCATCAGCACCACGGCTCTGATGGGCGCTGCGCTGGTCGTTACCCTGCGTCATGACCAGCCTTACGAAACCTATTTGGGGCTGGTGGGGGGGCTGGCCTTGCTGGCGCTGGTTTCCCAGGCGGTTTTGTATTACGGGCTCGACATTTCCCGCTCGCAAATATGGAAGAGCGTCGCGCTCATGCTGACCATGCCGCTCTTTATCATCACCGTCGGGCTGACGGTGTGGATGTTCCAATCCCTCGACCAGCGTACCATGCTGATGCCGCAGACGATGGAACAGCCGACCCTGCTGCAATAGGCCGGCGAGTCAGGCGAATTTCAACAGCAGAAAGCCGCCGATCAGGAGCACGGCAAATAGGCCGGTGATGAGTTCCAGCCGGCGTTCGATGAAGTCCCGCGCCGGTTCTCCAAACAGGCGCAACAGTACGGCTTCGAGAAAAAAGCGTGCCCCGCGCGTGACCAGGCTGAGCCCCATGAAGACGGCGAAATTGAATTTGGCCGCGCCGGCGGCGATGGTGATGATTTTATAGGGGATGGGCGTCAGCCCCTTGATGAGGATGATCGCCGCGCCGTATTCGGCGAATTTGCGCTGAAACGCCGCGAAGCCTTGCTCATAATGATAGAAATGGATGATCGGCTGTGCCAGCTGGTTGAACAAGGCATAGCCGATGGCATAGCCGATGGCGCCCCCCAGCACGCTGCCGAGAGTGGCGAGGGCGGCGAAGGCCATGGCGCGGCGGGGCCGGGCCAGCGCCATGGGGATCAATAATATATCCGGAGGCAGCGGGAAAAAGCTCGCCTCCGCCATGGCCAGCAAAAACAGCCAGAGCGGCGCGGCGGGCCTGGCGCTTAAGGAGAGCACCCAGGCATAAAGACGGCGCAACATTTCTCTTAGCTGCTGCCGGGCTGGAGGATGACCGAGCGATGGCGGAGTTGATCCATCATTTGCTGGGATTCCAGCGCGACCCGGCGCTCGATGATTATATTGACGATCTGATCATCCGGCGGCAGTTGCGCCTTTTGCTGGCTGCGGTTGCAGATCATCACCACCGAGACGCCGTCCGCCTGCACCAGCGGGCGGCTCAGCGTGTTGAGCGGCAAGCTGGCCAGAACCTGCTGGAAAGCGGGGGGAGTGACAGTGGCGAGATTGACGGGGCCTGGATTGGCGGGGCGGATATTGCCATAAGCGGTGTTCAGCGCCTCGATATCCGCGCAGCTTTTCGCCGCCTGCGCCTTGGTCATGAACTGGTTGATGAAATTGATCTGCACCGGGCCAAGCTGTCCGCCGGTAACAGGCTGCGGATAGCGGCCGAAAGCTTGGCGCATGTCGAGGATGGTTTGCAACTGGTTGCCCTCGTCATGCTTGTCGAGAAGCTGGACGATCTCGTAGCCGCCCGGCACACGGATGGGGTTGGAGATCGCGCCCACCGGCATCTCCTTCACGGTCGCCGCCACCTCGGGATCGAGCTGGCTGAGCTGCACATAGCCGAGATCGCCGCCCGCGAGCGCCGTCTGCGCCTGGGAGAATTGCGCCGCGACGATGGGGAAGGGGGCGCCCTGGCGCAGCTGGTTAATGACGGTGTTGGCGAAATTGCGCGCCGTGGTTTCATCGCTCGGGTCGGTCACGCGGATGAAAATTTCCGCGAGGTGATATTGGGTCGCGCCAAGACTGGCTTTGAGCGCCGCTTTCTGCGCGGCGATATCTCCCGGCGTGGGCTGGAGGCCAGGCCCTAGCACCCTGTGCAGCACCTGCTGCCAGCCCAGGCCGGTGCGGATTTGCGCCAGTAACGCGGAATAGGGCACGCCCGTCGCCTCCAGCTTGGCTTGCAAGCCGCCAGGCGGAATGTTGTTTCCCTGCTCGATATGAGAGAGGGCGTCCGCGATGTCCTGATTGGAGACGGTGATGCCGAGCTTGTCGATTTCCTGCTGCTGCAAGGCCTGGTCGATGAGCTGCTGGGTCACCTGCGGCATGAGATGCTGAATGACGTCTGGCGAGGCAGTCATGCCCATGGAAAGGGCGAGTAGGCGGGCGCGGTTGGCCACATCCTGCGTGGTGATAACCTGGCCGTTGACAACAGCCGCAACGCCCACGGAATCGGCCGAGGGCGCCGGGGGCTGGGCGGCTTTTTGCGCCAGAACGGGCCCGGCCCAAGCCATGGCAAGAAGAACGGCGCGGAGCAGACATTTCATAGGGTGTTGAATCCGATATTGCCGAGGGTTTTGAAATTGAACTGGACCAGCAATGTCGTGCTGCCATTGTCGAGATTGAAAGAGGTGTAGCGTTTGTAGAACAGCAGGTTCACCCCGAAACAGTCATTCTGCCAGCCGACCGAGGCGTTGATTTCGTCAAGCTTGCCTGTCTGCAGGTTTCGTTGGCCGCCGCCCGAGAAGGTCCAATTCTGATACTGGGTCGAGGCGTTCACGACTGCCTCCTGACGGGGTGTATAATACGTCGCGGGCAGCTGAAGATTTAACACCTGCGCGCCGGTCAGATTGTCATAGAGGGTGTAAGGGTTGGTGCTGGTGTAGAGATAGCCCCCCGACAAACTGACCTTGCCGATGGCCAAATTGGCCGTGAGGTCGCTCATGCGGTTGCCGAGGCTTTGGTGGGCGAAGCGCCCGCGATAGGCAATGTTGAACCAGGACACCGGCGCCACGACGAAGCGGGATACGATGTCCGACACGTTATCCTGCAAGCCGGAGGCGGGCAGGTACACATAATCCTTATGAAACCGGTAGGATTGGCCGATCAGGCCATCCAGCGTGGCACCGCCGGGCAGATACCAGGCCGCGTGCAGCGCGTAATCCACCCGGGCCCCGCCCTCCAGCCTGTCTATGCCTGGATAGCGGTTGAAATCAAAAAGATTGGCGTCGGAAAATTCAAGGTCGAGGCTGTCCTCATTGGGGATTTTATCGTTTTCCGAAATACCGGTGACCGGCGCCACGACGAGCTGGGCGATCGGCTCGACCAGCTGGCTGCCCCAGTCGCGGGTGGGGCGGAGAAAAGGCCAGCGCAGCATCAACCCGCCATAGGGCTCGGCCCGGATGGTGCTCGCCTGCTGGATGGCGCTGTAATTGGGCTGCTGGTTCAACTTGTCGGCATTGTAATAGGCGGTGACCAGCTGCACCCGCGCCGTGCCTATGAGCCCCGCCGGCAGTGAAAGGGGAATGGAATAGGCGGGAAGAAAGGTAAGCCGCCGGGTGTTGGTCCCTACATTGCGCATGACGTTGAAGGCGTTGGCATCCACCCGCAACGTGCCGCCCAGCACGTCCGGCTGGGAGACGAAATGATATTGCCCATAGGGGCCGACGATCGGCAATTCGCTCTGATTGATCGAGGAAACGAGACCCTGATAGGTCTCGGCGTCCAGCCGCGCATAGGAGCCGGAGGAGAACCCCTCGAGATAGACATTGCTCTCCAGATAGGAGGCGTTGGGCAGAATGCTGAAATCGTCCAGATATTGCGCGTTGGAGGCGCGGTTGAAGGAAAAGCCGCTGCGCCAGTACTGATTGATGTTGAAAGAGCCATTGGCGAAAACGGAATTGCCGAAATCGCCGCGGTCATGACCGGCGCTCGCCTTTATATCCAGCACACCCTGGTTGAAATCCTCCCGGTATTGGCCCATCAGGGCCGGCCCCTGCTTGGTCGCCAGCACCGGGGCGAGGGTAAGATCGGCGGATTTGCCGAGCGTGATGTAATAGGGAATGATGGCGAAAGCGCCGAGCTGCGAGGATGCGCCCGCCGAGGGGATGAGAAGCCCGGTTTTGCGCCTTACCGAGGGGTCCGGCTCGGAGAGATAAGGTAGCCAGAATACCGGCACGCCTTTCATCAGCAGCGTGGCGTTGCGGAATTCGATCATCTTATGTTCGAGATCATGCGTGGCGCTGGCGGCGCGGATGGCCCAGGTGGGCGGGGCGCGGGGATCGTCCTTGCAGAGATTGCAGGCGGAATAGACCGGCTTGGCCAGAACATCGAGCTTGCCCTCGTAGCGCTGGCCGCCATTGGCGATGATGCGGGCGTTTTGCTGCAAACGCGCAGCCACTCCCTGCATCACCGCGTTTTTCATATTATTGGAAAGCACGATATGGTCGGCATAGACTGTCTCGCCGCCGGGCTGAACCAGCACGACATGGCCGGAGGCGGTGACGACATTGGTCGTCCGGTCGATCGTCACCTTGTCGGCATGCAATGTCTGGCCATTCTGGATGGCGACGACATGGCCGGAGGCGGTGATGAGATTGGCGTTTTTCTCGTAGGTGAGCGAATCGGCGGTGAAGCTGACGGGCGCGTCCTTCCCGGCGCTGGGCTGGGGGCTTGAGACCAGGGAGCCTACGGATTGGGCCAAAACCGGCCCCCCCAGACAGGTGGAGGCGAGAAGCAGCAGGAATCGGCCGTTGCGAGTCATGGCTCAGCCATCTTCCAGATGCAGCAACAAGGCAAGCGCCAAAAACAATCCCGCCAAAGCGGGCGCCCACGCGGCCAACACCACCGGTACCGCACCGGAGGTGCCGAACTGGTTGGCGACCTCGGAGACCATGAACAAGGCGAAGCCGAAGCCGACGCCCGAGACGATCATGGTGCCTGTGCCGCCCCGGCGGGACGGGCGCATGGAAAACCCCGCCGCCACCAGAGCCATGGTGGCGCAGAGCAGCGGCAACGCCAGCAGGGACTGAAACGCCAGCTCGTGCTGGGTGGCAGAGAAGCCGGATTTGCGAAGCAGGCGGATGAAGCCGGGTAACTGCCAGAATGAAAGGGAATTGGGCGAGGCGAAGCTTTCCTGCACCCGGCCCACCGTGAGATCGGTGGGAAAGCTCATATGCGGGATATGGCGCGGCGGAGCGCCGGGACGCAGCACGGAAACGTCATCCAGCTCCCATGTGCCGGGTTCCAGCACCGCGTGCCTGGCATCCAGCCGTTGTAACAGGACGATGTCCGGATCGAGCCTGAGGATGCTCACCTGGTCGGCCTCCAGCTTTTTTTCGTGGAGCCAGACATCGTTGGCGTGCAGCACGGCGATGCCGTCCGGGATCAAGCCGGAATCGGTCTGACGCACCCAGAGCGAGCCGCCATTGAGCGAGAGCGGGCCGCCGGAGCGCTTCATGTACATGTTATAAATCTGCTCGCCGCGCCCATACATCAGGGCGGAAAGCGGGCTGACGCCCATGGTGCAGAACAACCCCAGCAGGCCAGCGATGAAAACCGGAGTGGCCAGGAATTGCCAGGCGGAAACGCCCGCGGCGCGGGCCACCACCAGCTCTGAGGAGCGGGCCAGGCGCCAGAATGCATAAATGCCGCCGAGCAACACGGCGAAGGGCATGATTTGCAGGAGGCTCCAGGGCAGGCGCAGCGCCTCGATTTCGACCACGGTGCCGAAGCTGGCATTGGGCGCGGTGGCGGATTCCCGCAAAAGCTCCAGAAAATCGAACAGCGCGACCAAGGCGGTAAGACCCGCCGCCATCGCCAGCACCGCGAAGGCGAATTGCCGCCCGAAATACCAGGAGAGCGTGATGGGAAGTCTCATGCCCGAGGCGCGCCTTGGCGGAACAGCATGTAGCCGGCGATGACGGCCGGGCCCAATGCCCAGACCCAGATGAGGGGCAGCAGGGCGGTATCGCGCGCTGCCAGATTGTCGATGCCGAGCTCCAGCGCCACCAAGGCGGTGACGATGACCACCGCGCCGATGATCCGCGCCAGCCCGCCATGGCGCCTGAAAGTACCTCCCAGCGCCGCCACCAAGGCAATGAGCGTATAGGTCAGAGTCGCGAAGGGCGCGGTGAGGCGGCGATGAGCCTCGACCAGCCATTTGGCCCTGTTCTCCGGAGAGAGGGTTTCAGGCGGATGGAGCAGGGCGGGCAGGGATTCCTCCGCCGCGTCGGTGTCTATGGGCATGTCGGCATGCGAACTGGCCGCAAGGGAAAGGGTGTTGCGCTGGAAGGTCAGCATATCCAGCTCGCCCGTCTTTTGGTCGATCTGCTGGCGTGAGCCGTTATTGAGAACGACAACGGGGCCTGAGGGGGTGGATATCAGCTCACCGGTGCGAGCGAGTATGGTGGCGGGAGCGCTTGGGTCACGATTATCCTCGATGATGATCCCTTTCAGCCACCCATCCGGACTGCGCGATTGCACATAGACCATAATATTGGCCGAAACCGGGGTGAAGACCCCCGGCTCAAGGAGAAACGCGGCAATCTGGTTGCGGATCTCGTACTGATAGGTGCGGAAGGCCGAGAGACTCAAGGGTACCGCGGCGAGGCTGAGGAGATAACCGGCCAGGGTGACGGTCACCGCAAGGACCAGCGCCGGGCGGGCAAGCCTGACATCCGGCAGGCCGAGCCCGCGCATGATGGTGAGCTCCCGGTCGCCTGAAAGGCGCATGTATATAAAAAGGACGACAATGAAGGAGGTAATGGGCAGAATAGTGGCCAGAAAGCTTGGCACCAAAAGCCCGGTGAGTTTGATGAAGACGAAAGGGGATAAGCCGTGGCTGACGATGATCTGGATAAAGCGGAGCGATTGGGTCAGCCAGATCAGCGCCACCAGACCGGCCGTGACCAGAGCCAGGGCCAGGACCAGCTGCGCGAGAATATAGCGGTCCAGCCGGTGGAAGAAAGGCATAACGGGCATCGCGGCTGCATCTCTGGCGGGGTGCGGACGGGAAGGCAAGTCCGGCGGGGCTTGGTGAAACATTGCGTGACCAAAGCGCCGAAACCCGGCAAGATTATGGACCCTCGCGGTGCGCGGACCGGTGGCATGTGGCGCGCGCGCTCGACAGGGCCCGGGCGCCTCGGTAGTGGAAGCGCATGATCGACGACGACAAGCCTCATGAGGAATGCGGCGTATTTGGCGCCTGGAACGTGGCGGACGCCGCCGCGATCGCCGCGCTTGGGCTGCACGCGCTCCAACATCGCGGCCAAGAGGCCACGGGCATCGTCAGCCATGACGGGGTGCGCTTTCATTCCCATAAAGGGTTGGGGCTGGTTGGCGACAATTTTGGGGATGCCAAGGTGATGGCCGGATTGCCGGGGCCGCGCGCCATCGGCCATAACCGCTACGCCACCACGGGCGATACCGTGCTGCGCAACGTGCAGCCTCTTTTTGCGGAGTTCGAGTTCGGCGGTTTCGCCGTCGGCCATAACGGCAATCTCACCAATGCCCATACCCTGCGTCGGGCGCTCACCCGCCGCGGCTGCCTCTTCCAATCCACCATGGATTCGGAGGTGTTTGTCCATCTCATCGCCATCTCGCTCTATTCCACCGTGGTGGACCGGCTGATCGACGCGCTCAAACAGGTGACCGGCGCCTATTCCCTGGTTGCTCTGACCAATGAGCAACTCATCGGCGTGCGCGACCCGCTGGGGGTCCGGCCCTTGATCCTCGGCAGACTCCCCGGGGCCGATGGCAAGGCGGGCTGGGTGTTGGCCTCCGAAACCTGCGCGCTCGATATTGTCGGCGCGGAGTTCGTACGCGACGTGGAACCGGGCGAGATCGTGCTGGTGGACGATGCCGGGGTGCAGAGCGTCAAACCGTTTGGGCCGCAAAAACCGCGCTTCTGCGTGTTCGAGTACATTTATTTCGCCCGCCCGGATTCGGTAATGGAGGGTACCCCCGTCTATAATGCCCGCAAGCGGATCGGCGCGCAGCTGGCGCTGGAAACCCCGGTGGAGGCCGATGTGGTGGTGCCGGTGCCAGATTCCGGCGTGCCCGCCGCCATGGGCTTCGCGGAGGCCGCGCGGATCAGCTTCGAGTTGGGCATCATTCGCAACCATTATGTTGGGCGGACCTTCATCGAGCCGACGGATCAGATCCGGCATCTGGGGGTGCGGCTAAAGCATTCAGCCAACCGCGCCATAATCGAAGGCAAGCGCGTGGTGCTGGTTGATGATTCGATCGTGCGCGGCACCACCAGCCAGAAAATCGTCGAGATGGTGCGCCAGGCCGGGGCGAGAGAGGTGCATATGCGCATCGCCGGGCCGCCCACCACCCATTCCTGTTTTTACGGCATAGACACGCCGGAGCGCGGCAAGCTGCTGGCGGCGCGCAACAGCGTGGAGGAGATGGCGCGGCTCATCGGCGTTGAGTCACTCGCCTTTATCTCGATTGACGGGCTGTACAAGGCGCTAGGCAAGCCGGGGCGGGATGCTGCCCAGCCCGCTTTCTGCGATGCCTGCTTCACCGGAGATTATCCGATCCCGGTTCCTGACCATTCCGAGGCTGGCGAACCGCGGCTGAGCCTGCTGGCGGAGCTGGGCTGACCATCCGCTTTTCCAGCCCCGCCGGACGCTGAAAACCACAAACTCAAGGGCCTGGCTCCTGATTGTGTCATTTCAGCCACAATATTTTTGCAAAGCACAATCTTAGTGGCTTTGGTCTGGCATGTTCCCAAGCCTTTAGAATATAGATTGCAAATTAATTACCATCCTTGGCGCTGTTTCGAGCTCCTGGCTTGAATTTGCGCCGAGGGTGAGAGGGTTTTGGGCATCACGCGCGACACGGAGCGCATTGAGGAGGCATAATGATTACGATGCGTCGACAACTTTTAGGGTTGGGCTTTTTGGCCGCGTCTTCTCTTCTGGCGATGAACGCGGCTCACGCGTTAAACGGCCCCACCGCGATTCAGATCGATGGTGGCCCGCTCGGCCAGCTCGAGGTGAGCGGCGGCGTGGATGGCTACGGTTATTATGTCAGCGGCACTAAGGACGATCTTCATAATTATGGCATGCCCGGCCAGGTGACTACCGGCATGAATGTCGGCAGCGCCATCATCCAAGTGCAGAAGACCACGGGCGAGTTGCAATTCAACATTGAAGTCGGCTCGACCGGCGGCGGCATCGCCGTGGGCGCGCCGAGCTGGAACGACCAGGGGCATTTGAGCCAGACCACCGTGAATAATTTCGTCACCGGCCCGCTCTATCAAGGTTATATCACGGTGGCGCCGAAGGATATGCCCTTCACAATCTCCGCCGGTATGCTGGGCTCGCTCGAAGGTTACGAGGCGACCTTGCCTTGGTACAATCCCTCGCAGCTCACCACTGATTTGTGGAATGTGACGAACAGCAGCGCCCGGGGCGTGGAAGGCACGCTGACCGAGGGGCCGATGACATTGACCGTCGAGTTTGGCGATGGCTGGGATACGGGGGTGTTCAACTTCCTCCAGGCCATGGTGACCTATAATTTCGACTCAAACAACATCCTGAATGTTTTCTATGCTGGCAATCTCGGCCGTACTGGTTTGAACACCAAGACCTTTGGCGATACCAGGGTTAGCGATTACGGCCCATGGTTCATGAATTCCCAGATGTTCGGCGCCTATTACAGCTATACCATCGGTAATCTGAACCTGATCCCTGAAGTGCAATATGTTTATGCCAAGACCGATCATAAGCTTGGCATCGACAAGACCACCTCGAATTTGGGCGCTGCGGTGTTCGGCACGTACAGCTTCGCCAATACACCTTACTCGCTCGGCGGCTGGATCGAGTACGAGAATTCCCAGGGCGGCACCAATAATCAAGGAACGGGTTATACTTGGTTCGTGGGGCCGCGTTCCGAGGGCGTGGGCTTCGCCATTGCCCCGACCTGGCAGTACAAGGACGTGTATGCCCGCGTCAACGCCGGCGGGTTCTATCTGTTGCGTAACAAATATAGCTATGATGGCACGACTTATACCTATGGGTATGGCAACCACAATGACAAGAAATTCCAGTTCATCGGGACGCTGGAAGGTGGCTTGCTGTTCTAACCGGCGCCAAGCCTAATCGCCAAGGCCGGAGCCTCGCTCCGGCCTTTTTGCATTGAAATTCTGCCGCGGCCAAAGCGGATTGCTAAAATCTCTCCGGCGCGGCAGAAGGGGCGCGTTTCAAGCTTAAGGAGCGCCACCATGGCCAAGGGCAAAATGACATCCTTCGATTGGACCGACCCGCTACGGCTGGAGGCGGATCTTACCGAAGAGGAGTGCGCCATTCGCGATACGGCCCGCGCCTACGCCCAGGAAAAATTGCAGCCTCGCGTGCTCTCCGCCTTCCGGGAAGAGCGGTTTGATCGCGAAATCATGAACGAACTTGGTGAGCTGGGCTTCCTGGGCGCCACCCTGTCCAGCCATGGCTGCGCGGATGTCTCCTATGTCGCCTATGGGCTGATCGCCCGCGAGATCGAGCGGGTGGATAGCGGCTACCGTTCCGCTTTTTCGGTGCAGTCTTCCCTGGTGATGTACCCGATTTACGCCTTCGGCTCCGACGCGCAAAAGGATAAATTCCTGCCGAAACTACGCACCGGCGAATGGGTTGGCTGCTTCGGCCTGACCGAGCCCGATGCCGGGTCGGATCCCGGCTCCATGCGCACCCAGGCTCGCAAGGTCGCGGGCGGCTATGTGCTTTCCGGCTCCAAAACTTGGATCAGCAATTCACCCATCGCGGATGTTTGCGTGGTCTGGGCCAAGGATGATGCGGGGGATATTCGCGGCTTCATCGTCGAGCGGGGCGCCAAGGGGCTGGCCACGCCGAAGATCGAGGGCAAACTCAGCCTGCGCGCCTCCGTCACCGGCATGATCATGCTCGATGAGGTTTTTGTGCCCGAGGATGCGATGCTGCCGGGTGTGAAGGGGATGCGGGGTCCGTTTTCCTGCCTCAACAATGCGCGCTACGGCATCGCCTGGGGTGCGCTTGGCGCGGCGGAAACCTGCTGGCACACCGCGCGGGACTACACATTGAACCGCAAGATGTTTGGCAGGCCCCTCGCAGCTACTCAGCTCATTCAAAAGAAACTGGCCGATATGCAGACGGAGATCACGCTCGGCCTGCATGGCGTGTTGCGCCTGGGGCGGCTGATGGATGCGGGAGAGGCGGCGCCTGAAATGATCTCTCTGCTCAAGCGCAATAATTGCGGCAAGTCTCTGGATGTGGCCCGCCAGGCGCGCGACATGCTGGGCGGCAACGGCATTGCCGATGAATACCATGTGATGCGCCACATGGTGAATCTGGAAACGGTCAACACCTATGAGGGCGCGCATGACGTGCATGCGTTGATCCTGGGCCGGGCCCAGACCGGCATCGCGGCGTTCTAACGTCTTGGCCGGCGGCTTGGCCCGGTCAGCCGGGCTTGGCGGCGGGGCAGGGGGACGGAGGAATGGTCAGCGAGTTGATCTTGCCGCTCATCACGAAATCCCCGAAATCCAGGACGAGATCGGTCGCCACGCCATTCTCGTAATAACGCATCGATGTGCGGAAACTCGGCGTTTCATCATCGTTCTTGCGGTCGAAAAATGCGATATCAACATCCGCGCTGGCGTATTTGTCGAGCGCGGGCCACGGAGTTTTGCCAGGGCCGTGATGCCCGAGCACGGTGATGAAGGTTGCCTGGGCGCCATCCGTCGAGGTGCCGTCGAATAAAAGGGGAGAAATGAATTTCTCGCCGTCCCGCCCCGCTTGCAGCAGCGCCTCGGTATGCTGGGTGGGAAACAAGGTGCCGCGCGGCAATTTGAGCTCCGTATTCGGCGGGCTGCTATATTGGACAATTCCGGCATTATCCGTCCCGGTGTGGGAAGCGGTTCCGGCGTCATCAAGCTTCATTTTACCGCTGCCATCGCCTTCTTTCAGGGCAAAACTCATCGTTTTGCCGTCCTTGCTCTCCCAGATTACATAATCAGTGACCGATTTCGTCAGTGAGCCATCCACGTTGCGGATGATGAGTGTCATATGCTGGTTTGTCGCCCAGCCGGTGCAGCCATCGACCACGTTAAGCTGCATCTGTCCCGTGGCGCCGGTGATGTCATGCGTGCGCAATTTGGAGAGGGAGAGCGTGTAAACCACTTGCTGGCCGGTGAGTTGACTCGAAAGGTTGCCGGCAGCCGCGACGGGGAGAGGGGCCAGCGCGGCCAGCAGGGCGAGTACGGAAACCTTCATGCCGCGCAGTATGCCCGCTCCTCGGGCGGCGTCAAACCCGGGTCATTTCCACAGGCTGGAATCCCAAAGCGCGGCACTGCCATCCAGCTTATTGGCCATGGCTTGCAGCAGGCCGCGAAGCTGCTCGGGGGTCAGGTTGCTGAGGGGCAGGATTGTATTCGCGAAGAGGGATTCGCTTTTGCCATCAGCCCGTTTTTCCATGGAAAAATAGTAATCTCCGGTATCGCTGGCTTCCAGAAGTCCAGCATAGTTCAATTTGGCCAAGTGGGCTTCGTCCAGGGTTCCCAATTTCACGTAAGCATAGGCGAGGGTGCTATCCTTGGACACCTCGAAATTCAACGTATAATTGTAATGCGCCTGCCATTGGATGCTAAAACTCTGATTATCGGAGGAGGGCGTAACGCTATAGCCCAAATTCTCAACCATTTGCTGAAGTTTGGCCAAGGCCGGCGATTCGGCGGCGGGGCTGTCTGCCGCCGCCACGCCGCCCCATGTAAGCAATAAGGCCAGAGCCAGGCCAAAAAAACGCCGTTTCATGGTGTTCCTTTTCATGACGTCCCCTTTGATTAACCTCGCCGGACCATTCACGGGCCCGGTTCCGGCCAGATTAACTCCGATTGTGTTTTGAAACAGAATTTATTTTTAATAAAGGATAATCATGATCTCGTTTCAGCGCCGCGCTCTCATCCGGCGCCGGGCGGGATCGTATCCGCCGCCGCCAGGGCCGAGCGGCACGGGCCCCTTGGGTTTGGCCGGCGCCCGGTTTGGCGCGGGCGGCGGCTCCATGCCCAGGGCCAGCGCTTCCAGCCGCTTGACCTCGTCGCGCAGCCGCGCCGCCTCCTCGAATTCGAGATCCGCCGCCGCCGCCCGCATCCGCGCTTCCAGCGTGGCGATCGCCGCGCCCAGATCCTTGCCGACAAATTCATCGATGCCGGAATGTTTCACGGGGGCCACGGTCACATAATCCTGCTCGAATACCGAGTGGATCACCTCGCCGATATTCTTGCGCACGGATTGCGGTGTGATGCCGTGCGCCTCGTTCCAGGCGATTTGCTTGGCGCGGCGCCGCTCGGTTTCCTCGATGGCCTGGCGCAGGGAGTTGGTCATGGTGTCGGCGTAAAGAATCACGCGGCCTTCCACATTGCGAGCTGCGCGGCCAATCGTCTGAATCAGCGAGGTGACGGAGCGCAGAAACCCTTCCTTATCCGCGTCGAGAATGGCGACCAGCATGCATTCGGGGATGTCCAGCCCCTCGCGCAGCAGATTGATGCCGACGAGAACATCATAGGCTCCGAGCCGTAAATCGCGGATGATCTCGATCCGCTCCAGCGTGTCCACATCAGAATGAAGATAGCGCACACGCACGCCTTGCTCGGTGAGATATTCGGTCAAATCCTCCGCCATGCGCTTGGTCAGGGTGGTTACCAGCACGCGCCCGCCGCGCCGGGCGACTTGCCGGACCTCGCCCAGCAGGTCGTCAACCTGGTGCTCGACCGGGCGGATCTCGGTCATGGGATCGACCAACCCGGTCGGGCGGATCACCTGCTCTGCGAAGACGCCCCCCGTGCGCTCCAGCTCCCACGGGCCGGGCGTGGCCGAGACAAAGAGGCTTTGCGGGCGGAAACTGTCCCATTCCTCGAATTTCAATGGCCGGTTATCCACGCAGCTCGGCAGGCGGAAGCCGTATTCGGCGAGGATGGATTTGCGGCTGTAATCCCCCTTGAACATGCCGCCGATCTGCGGAACCGTGACATGGCTTTCATCCACGAAGAGCAGGGCGTTCTCGGGCAGGTATTCAAACAAGGTGGGCGGCGGCTCGCCCGGGTTACGGCCCGAGAGATAGCGGGAATAATTCTCGATTCCTTTGCAGGACCCGGTGGTCTCCATCATCTCGATGTCGAAGGTGGTGCGCTGAAGCAGCCGCTCGGCTTCCAGCAGCTTGCCGCTGGCGGTGAGCTCCTCAAGCCGTTGCTTGAGCTCCACCTTGATGCGGGCAATGGCCTGGGTCAGGGTCGGACGCGGTGTCACGTAATGGGAGTTGGCGTAGATGGAGATGGTGTCGAGCGCCGCCGTCTGCTCACCGGTCAGCGGGTCGAACTCCACGATTTTCTCGATCTCGTCCCCGAACAGGGTGACGCGCCAGGCCCGGTCCTCGTATTGGGAGGGGAAAATATCCACCGTCTCGCCGCGCAGGCGGAAGCAGCCGCGGGCGAAGCCGGCATCGTTGCGCCGGTATTGCAGCTCCACCAGCGCCCGGGCGAGCGCATCGCGCTCGATGCGCCCGCCGGTTTCCAGCCGCACCACCATCTTGGAATAGGTCTCCACCGAGCCGATACCATAAATGCAGGAGACGGACGCGACGATGATGACATCGCCGCGCTCCAGCAGCGCCTGGGTGGCGGCGTGGCGCATGCGGTCTATGGTCTCGTTGATGGCGCTGTCTTTTTCTATGTAAGTGTCCGAGCGCGGGACATAGGCCTCCGGCTGATAGTAATCATAATAGGAGACGAAATATTCGACCGCGTTATCGGGAAAAAACCCTTTCATCTCGGCATAGAGCTGGGCGGCCAGCGTCTTGTTGGGGGCGAGGATCAGCGCCGGGCGCTGCGCCGCCTCGATGATCTTGGCCATGGTGAAGGTCTTGCCCGAGCCGGTGACGCCGAGCAGCACCTGGTCACGCTCCCGCGCCTCCACGCCCTGAACCAGCTGGGCGATGGCGCTGGGCTGGTCGCCGCTCGGCTCGTATTCCGAGACGACGCGCAACGGCTTTTGCAGCTTCCGGGGCGGCTGTTTCTCGGGGATGAAGGTCAGCGGCATGGGGCTGAGAGCGGCACTGGACATGACAGGCTAATATAGGGCGCGCCCCGCGAGGTGGAAGGGTTGGGGGAGCGGCCATGCGGTGGCGAGTTCACCTTCCATTCCTTGCGGTTTCGGCAAAATTATGGTACTGTTTCATTAATTGGGGAAGGCAGCCATGAGCGGCAGTGCCATAATGCCGGGGAATTGCCGTATTTTATCCCGACGCCAAAATTCCGCCCTTGTGCCTGCCCTTAGTAGAAGACGGATACCCATTGGAGCGGGTGCGCGCGCGGCTGGCGGCGCGGGCAGGCGAGCGTGGTCTGGGCAGCGGCTGTCATGCCTTTGCTCTACCAGCGCCAAAATCCCCTGCCAGGCTTATCCTCCGGCGAGTGGGCGATGGCGCTGAGGTTCGCCCGGCAGCGATAGAAACCGCTTCATTCACAGTGGTTTCGTGAGGTGACAGCGCCTCAAGCGGTCAGGCGCGGCAGTCTGACCACCGCCCTCAACCTGGCCGAAACGAAGCCAGAGGTCTGACCGAATTCCCCTCCGCGTCGAAATTCGTCTCTTCCAGCCAGGCGAGGATGGCGTCGCGCCGGGGCGGCCATTCCCCGGCGAGGATGGAAAACATCGCCGTGTCGCGGGAGCGGCCCTTCACCACCATATGCGCGCGCAGTGTGCCCTCATGGGTGAAACCGAGCCGTTGCGCGGCGCGGCGGGAAGGCTCATTCAGCGCATTGCATTTCCAGACGAGGCGGCGATAGCCGAGATCATCCGCGGCGTGGCGCAGGAGCAGATACATCGCCTCGGTCGCGGCGCGGGTGCGGCGCAACTCCGGCCCGAACCAGATATTGCCGAGCTCGATGGCGGCGTGGCGCGGCTCGATGTTCAGCAGCGAGAGAAAGCCGCTCGCCCGCCCTGTGGCGAGCGGACGCACCGCCCAGAAGGCGGTGGCCGGGTCGGCGTAATGTTCGGCGATGAAAACCTCCACCTCAGCCACGCTCCGCCAGGGGCCAAAGGAGAGATAGGTGAAACCCGCATCATCCTCGCCTTGCGCGGCAAACAGCTCAGCAGCGTGGCGGCGCGCGAGCGGCTCCAGCACCACGCGGCCCCCCTGGAATTTTTGGCGTGAGGGCGGGGGCCGGGGCCAGCCATCCACTTCGGGACCAATCGGCAGGAAGGCGCTCATCCCCGCAGCCGCGCCAGCGTGGCGGTGGTGGAATGGCCCGGCAACAGCTCCGCCAGCGCCACCGTGCCGCCCCAGCCTTCCACCAGATCCGCGCCCACCACTGTCTCGCGCGTGTAATCCGCGCCTTTGATCAGCACGTCCGGACGGATGAGCCGGATCAGATCGAGCGGCGTATCCTCCTCGAACAGGCAGACGAGATCCACCGAGGCGAGGGAGGCGAGCACGGCGGCGCGCGCGGCCTCGCCCTGGGCCGGGCGGGAAGGGCCTTTCAGCCGCTTCACCGAGGCATCTGAATTGATGCCGACGATCAGCCGGTCGCACAAGGCGCGGCATTGCTCCAGCAAATGCACGTGGCCTGGGTGCAGCAGGTCGAAACAGCCATTGGTGAAGCCCACGCGGTAGCCGCGCAGACGCCAGCGCTCGGCGGCCTCGGCGGCGGCGGCGGGGGAGACGACCTTGCGCAAAGCCCCGGTGGCGGGGGCGATGGCATCCAGGATTTCCGCCGGGCGGGCCACGGCGGTGCCCACCTTGCCGACGACGATACCCGCCGCGATGTTGGCGAGGCGGGCGGCCTCGGGGAGCGGCGTCTCGGCGGCGAGGGCGGCGGCCAGGGTTGCCACCACCGTGTCTCCCGCCCCGGAGACATCGTACACCTCCCGCGCCTCGCCAGGGTAATGCCGTACATCCCCCGGCGTGACGAGGGTCATCCCATCCTCGGAGCGGGTGACCAGCACCGCGCCAAATTCATGCTGGGCGAGCAGAGCGCGCGCGGCCACGGTGATCTCCGCCTCCGTCTCCACCGGCAGGCCGGTGGCCTCCGCGAGTTCGCGCCGGTTGGGCGTGACGAGATCCGCGCCGTGATAACGGGTATAATCGCGCCCCTTGGGGTCCACGACCAGGCGGCGGCCAAGCTGGCGCGCCCCCGCGATCAGCGCCGCGCAAACATGCTCGCTGAGCAGGCCTTTGCGGTAGTCGGAGAGCACGGTGACGGTGGTGGCGGCCATCGCGTCCAAGGCGATGCGGATAAGGCGCTCGCCAAGCTTCTCCGGTAGAGAGAGGGTTTCCTCCCGGTCGGCGCGGATAAGGTGCTGGCCTTGGGAGATATAGCGGGTTTTCAGCGTGGTGGTACGGCCGTTCTGCACGAGGAGCCAGGGCTCGACCCGCGCCTGCCCGCCGATGAGGCCGGTGAGGTCGGACCCGGCCTGATCATCTCCCACCACCGAGACGAAGGCGGCCGAGGCGCCCAGCGCGGTGAGGTTGCGCACGACATTGCCGGCACCGCCCGGCATCGCCACCTCGCGGGTGACGGTGACGATGGGCACCGGCGCCTCCGGGCTGACGCGCGAAACCTCGCCATAGACATAACGGTCGAGCATCGCGTCCCCGACCACCAGCACGCTGGCGCGGGAGAACCGGCGCAGATGAGCGCTGAGATCGGCGGTGGAATCGGACAAAGCGGCGCGGGCGGAGGTTTGCGGCATGGAAAACCGCTAGACCGCCGGAACGCTTATGGCAACGGCGGCAAAACATGCTTATCTGAGAGTCACCATGACAGAGTTGCCGGCTTTTCTCGATTCCAACCGGCCGCGAGTGCCCGACCTTTCCGTGCCGCGCGGCGTGACGCCTTTCTACCTGCCCGACCGCCCGGTGCGGGGACGGCTGGTGCGGCTCGGGCCGCTCGCCGCCACCTTGCTTTCCCGTCACGAGGAGCATCCGCCGCCGGTGCGCCGTTTGCTGGGCGAGGCGCTGGCGCTGACGGCCGGACTTTCCACCGCGCTGAAATTCAAAGGCTCTTTCTCGGTCCAAATTCGCGGCGACGGCCCCGTGCCGACGCTGCTGACCGATTGCACCGAGGCCGGGGCGCTGCGCGGCTATGCAAGAGTGGCCGGGGACGCGGAGATCCCGGAAAACGCAACCGCGCGCCAGATGCTGGGGAAGGGTTTCATCGCCTTTACCGTCGATCAGGGTCTGGAGCGGGAGCCCAGTCAGGGCATCGTCGCCATCGAGGGGGAAACCCTGGCGGAAATCGCCGAGTTTTATTTTGCCACCTCTGAGCAAATGCCGGCCCGCGTTTTTCTCGCGGCGGAGGAAACCTCCGCGGGCTGGCGCGCCTCCGCCCTGCTGCTGGAGCGGGTGGCGGGCGCAGGCGGGGTGGCGCCGGAGCTTTCCGAGGCCGGGCAGGAGGAGGCCTGGCGCACCGCCTGCATGTTGGCCGCGACCTTGAGCCGGGCGGAGTTGCTGGACGATGCCTTGCCGCCCGAGCGGCTGCTCTACCGCCTGTTCCATGGCGAGGGGGTGGCGGCGGCGCGTCCCCGGGCGCTGAGCTTTGGCTGCCGTTGCTCGCGCCAGCGCCTGGGTGGCATATTGGAGGGTTTCCCCCCGGATGATCTCGACCATATGGCGGTGGAGGGAGAGATCGTGATGACCTGTGAATTCTGCAATTTCGATTTCCGGTTCGCCCGTGACGACGTGACCGGGCGGCCCAACCCGACCGAGGCAGGAGCCTGACATGAAACCAAGAAATCTCGTCTTTGCTCTGCCTTTGCTGGCGCTCTCCGCCTGCGGCTCGACCCCGCCCGCGCAGACCTTTCAGCCCTTGAATTATTCTTATCTTCCGCCGATCCTGCTCAAGGTGAGTCAGGTGAACGTCACGGATCACTATGTGCCGACCCCCTCCCAGGCCGAGATGGCGGGGCTGGACCCCGCCCCTCCGGCGGAGACGCTGCTGACGATGCTGCGCCAGCGGCTGCAGCCCGCGGGCCAGCCCGGCACGGCGACGGTGACGGTGCAGACCGCCTATGTTGATAAGGTCAATGGCAACCTGACCGGGGCGATGGTCGTGGATATCAACCTCGCCAGCGCGGACGGGCGCGCCACCGGCTTTACCGAGGCCAGCGTGACCGCCAGCCAGACCGCCCCGGATGCCGGCGACAAGGATGCGCTGCGCGCCGCGCTCTATAACCTCACCCAGACGCTGATGACCCAGATGAATGTGCAGTTGCAATATCAAATCCAGCATAATCTGCCGAACTGGCTCTCCTGGACCAATGCCGGCGCGGCTGGGGCTGGAGCGGCCAGCGCCGGCGGCGGAGCGGTTCAGGCGACCCCGCTTCCCGCGCCGCCCGCCGCCCCCGGCGGCGCTACCCCCACCTCTCTTCCCGGGGCTAACGCTCTGGGCGGCCCGGCGCAATGAGCCGGCTTTCCCTCTTACCGCGCCCCGGCATAGCGGAATGGGAAGATGTTGCGGCGGACCGGCTGGTCAGCGGCTCTCCGAAAACCCGCACCTTCGTCTTGTACGAGAACGCCGCCCGCCGCCTCGCCGCCGGCGAATGGGAGGCGAGCCCGGGCAAATGGCGCATTTCTTATACGGAATGGGAGTATATCGAAATGCTCTCCGGCGCCTGCGTCATCGAAGTCGATGACGGCCGCAGGATCGAGGCGGGGCCGGGGGACCGCTTCGTCATCGAACCTGGCTTCACGGGTACTTGGGAAGTGCTCTCACCCATGCGCAAGGCATGGGTCATCCAGGAATAAGCGGCCGCGGCGCATGCCTCCCACCCGTGGCGGCGAGGCCTCACCGCTTGACGCGAGGCAAAGGCCGCGATAGAGGGCGCGCTCACTATCATTTATTCGGATATCATGGCTAATATCGCATCTGCTCAGAAACGCATCCGCCAGACATTGAAACGCACGGCGCGCAACAAGGCGCGCAAATCCCGCGTTCATAGTTTTATCCGGAAGGTTGAGGAGGCGGTAGCCGCGGGAGATAAAGAGGCCGCGCAATCCGCTTTTTGCGCTGCACAACCCGAGATGCAGCGCGCCGCCAGCAAGGGTGTGCTCAAAGCCAATACCGTTTCCAGGAAGCTGTCCCGGCTTTCTGCGCGGGTGAAAGCTATCGCCGCCACACCCTAAGGTAGCGCTGCGCCGGCCGTCGAGTTTTTTTTCTAAGACAGCCTATCTCGCCGTCATCTTGTTGTATTACAACGAGGTGATGGTTTTTCTGTTTGAGGGGACAGATGTTTGTTCCAAAAGAGCGGGATTCTGCCGACAAACAATTTAGCATAAAATAAAGTATTGATTTTATAGGAAAAAAAAAGAGGGTCAGTGGATTGGCCGTGCCGGCACAGACTCACTCTGCTTGCCCCAGCCTCTGTTTGAAGGTAGTCTTCGAGCCTCAATTACGGTTTCCGCTCCGTCTCATTTTTTGAAGACATCTCAATTAGAGGTTGTATTCAGGGGCGGCAAGACATGACATTTGACAGGTAAGCGAATCGGCATGGGTATGAATCTGGAGATCGGGTCTTCGGACAAGAGCAACGGCGCATCCCTGGCGGTGTCCTGGCAGAATGAGACACGGCTCGCCGAGCAGTGGGCCCGGGTGCGGGCCTGCCTACTCGCCGAGGTCGGCGAGGTCGAATACCGCACTTGGCTGAAACAGGTGAGCTTCGCCGGGCTGGCGGGAGATGAGGCGGTGGTCATGCTGCCCACCCGCTTTTTGCGTGACTGGGTGAACAAGGAATATGGCGAGTTGATCGCCGAGTTCTGGCGGCAGGTGAACCCGGCCGTGAAGCGAGTGGAGTTCCGCGCCGGCGCCCCCTCCGCCCGTCCGGCCGCGCCGGACCTCGCCGAGCCGGCCCAGCCCGCCCTTGCCGCCACGCCCAAACGGCAGGAGCCGGTTTCCGCCCTCGACCAGCGCTTTACCTTCGAGACCTTCGTGGTCGGCAAGCCCAACGAATTCGCCTATGCCTGCGCCCGCCGGGTGGCCGAGGCTCCAGCCACCCCCGGGTTCAACCCGCTGTTTCTCTATGGCGGCGTCGGGCTGGGCAAGACTCATCTGATGCATGCCATCGCCTGGGAGCTGGCGGCCCGGCCTGGCGGCGGCCGCGCCGTCTCGGTTGCCTATATGTCGGCCGAGCGGTTCATGTACCGTTTTATCAGCGCCCTGCGGTCGCAATCCACCCTCGAATTCAAGAACGAGCTGCGCAGCGTCGATGTGCTGATGATCGACGATCTGCAATTCCTCATCGGCAAGGACAATACCCAGGAAGAATTCTTCCATACCTTCAATGCGCTAGTCGACGCGGGCAAGCAGATCGTCATCTCCGCCGATAAATCCCCCTCCGATCTCTCGGGCCTGGAGGACCGGCTGCGGACCCGGCTGGGCTGCGGCATGGTCGCCGATCTCCATGCCACCACTTTCGAGCTGCGTTATTCCATCCTCGAGGCCAAGGCGCAGCGCGCCGGGGTGGAGGTTCCCGCCAAGGTGCTGGAATTCCTGGCGCGCAAGATCACCAGCAATAACCGGGAGCTGGAAGGCGCGCTCAACCGGCTGGTGGCACATGCCAATCTTTTCAGCCGGCAGGTGACGCTGGATACCGCGCACGAGGTTCTTCACGACGTATTGAAGGCGCATGACCGCAAGATCTCGATCCAAGAAATTCAAAAGCGGGTCTGCGAGCATTACAACATTCGCCTGGCGGAGATGTCCTCTGCCCGGCGGGCGCAGAATGTGGCGCGCCCCCGTCAGGTGGCGATGTATCTGGCCAAACAGCTCACCTCCAAGAGCCTACCGGATATCGGCCGCCATTTCGGCAACCGTGACCACACCACGGTCATGCATGCCGTCGCCCGCGTGACCGAGCTGGCGGAGCGGGATGCCGCCTTTGCCGAGGATATCGAGCTGCTGCGGCGCATGCTTGAAACTTGAAGGCCGGTTTCGCTCGGTCGCGGCTTTCCACCGGATGGTCCCCTTGCTAGTCTGGAACCCGAATCGGTCCAAAAAATTCAGGGATTCGGTAGTGTCTGGAAGGGTGTCATGAAGTTCAAGGCCGATCGCGCCACGCTGATGAAATCTCTTGCCCATGTGCAGAACGTGGTGGAAAAGCGCAACACCATTCCCATTCTCGCCAATGTTCTGCTTTCCGTGCGGGAGGGCCGCCTGACCATCGCCGCGACCGATCTCGAGATCGGCCTGGTCGAGGAGGTGCCCGCCGAGACCATCCGCGACGGCGCGATCACCGCCCCGGCGGCCACTCTTTATGAGATCGTCCGCCGCCAGCCGGATAACGCGATAATCGAACTCGACCATGGCGGGGGCGAGGCCCAGCTGACCTTGCGGGCCGGGCGCTACACGACGCATCTGGTCGCGCTGCCGGTGGACGATTTTCCCAAGCTGGACGCCGGCAAGCTCACCCATCATTTCATCCTGCCCGCCGCGGAACTGCGCGGGTTGATCGACCGTACGCGCTTCGCCATCTCCACCGAGGAGACCCGTTATTATCTCAACGGCATCTATCTCCACGCCGCCGAGGGCGAGGATGGACCGGCGCTGCGCGCCGTGGCGACGGATGGCCACCGTCTGGCCCGGGTGGAGGAAGCCCTGCCGGAGGGGGCGGCGGGCATGCCGGGCATCATCGTGCCGCGCAAGACGGTGACGGAATTGCGCAAGCTTCTGGATGAGGCGAGCGGCGAGGTGGAGGTGGCGCTCTCCGAGACGCGCATTCGCTTCACCCTGGGCGGGCTACGGCTGACCAGCAAGCTGATTGACGGGACCTTTCCGGATTACGACCGGGTCATCCCGCGCGGAAACGACAAAATCTTGCGCGTTGAGAAAAAGGATTTCAACGACGCGGTGGGGCGGGTTTCGGCGATCTCGGCGGAGCGCAACCGCCCGGTGAAATTATCTTTGGCCAAAGAGCTGCTGGTGATCTCCGCCGCCTCGGCCGAGCAAGGTTCCGCCTCTGAAGAGCTGGGAGGCGATCTGGTCGAATATCAGGCCGGACCATTGGAAATCGGGTTCCAGGCGCGCTATCTCTCGGACGTGACCGAGCAGATCAAAGGAAAAGTGGAATTTGCCTTCGCCGATGGTGCCGCGCCGACTCTCGTGCGAGACCAGAATGACAGCTCAGCCATTTATGTGCTGATGCCCATGCGGGTATAACGAATCTGGCGCTTGTTTTGGTTGCGTGATTGGCTGGTCCGGCCTCTCGGGGAGGCTGGCATGCGAGGCGGGGCCCGCCAGGGGCCCGCGTCCAACCCAAGGCGGGACGCGGGAAATAGAGGTTAGAGCCGGGATTCGGCGAATTCGTAATTTGCCAGCTTTTCCAAGAAATTGGTGATGTAATCCGGGCGGCGATTGCGGAAATCCAGATAATAACTGTGCTCCCACACATCGAGGGCCAGCAGCACCTCTCCCTCGCCGGTGGCGAGCGGGTTGGAGCCGTTCGGGGTCTTGGTGATCTTCAGCTTCCCGTCCGGCGCTAGCACCAGCCAAGCCCAGCCGGAGCCGAACTGGCCGATCGCCGCCGCCTTGAACGCCTCTTTGAAGGCGTCGACGGAGCCGAGGTCTTCCTTGATCTTCTTCTCCAGCTTGCCAGGAATTTTGCCGCCGGTGGGGGAAAGATGCTGCCAGAACAGGATATGGTTCCAATGCTGGCCGGCATTATTGAAAACCGGTGCCATATCCGCCTTGTTATAGGTGGATTTAACGATTTCCTCGAGCGACTTGCCCTGAAGCTCGGGGTTTTTTTCGACGAAGCCGTTAAGCGCGGTCACATAGGCTTGGTGATGTTTGCCGTGGTGAAGTTCCAGCGTTTCCTGGCACATGCCCGCGCTGGCCAGAGCGGAGGTGGAGTAAGGGAGGGGAGGCAGTTCGAACGCCATGTTTAACTCTCCAATTGTTTCGCCGCGACGATTAGCTATGGAGTGTTCATGCTTGCGTCAAGCGACGCGGCGCTTTTGCGTCGCCTGAGCCGGGCCGATCCGGACCGGTATTTCGCCACGCTGTTCGCCCCGCCCGCACGGCGGGGAGGACTCGCTTTGCTGTATCTTTTCAATCATGAACTCGCCCGGGCACGGGAGGTGGCGAGCAACCCGGTGCTGGCGCTGATTCGTCTGCAATGGTGGCGAGAGGTGGTGGAAGGGATTGAAAAGCCGCATGAATTAGCCACGCCGCTTTCGGCGGCCCTGGCGGCGGGGGATCTGCCCCGCGAGGATTTGCTGGCGCTGGTCGGCGCGCGCGCGGCGGAGGCGGAGGACAGCCCGGCCGATCTTGCCGCCTTTCTCGCCTATGCGCGGAGCACGGGCGGGCGGCTGGCGCGGGCCGCCGGGAAAATTCTCGGCGAGGATAGCGCCGCCATCGAGGATTTGGGCACCGCCTACGCGATTGCCGGGATATTGCGGGCGGCGCCCTTCCTCGCCCGGCAGGGGCGCTCCCTGCTGCCGGCGGATGGCACCCCCGCGGCGGTTTTGAAAGAGGAGGCGCTGGCGCTGCTAGCGGCGCGGCCGCCGCGCGCCGCCTTCGCCGCCTGGGCTCCCGCCGCGCTGGTGAGGCGGGATCTGCGCCATCCCGCGCCCCGCCCGCGCGGCACGCTGGACCGGCTCGCCATAGTGCGCGCCGCCCTTACCGGCAGGGTGTAACGCTCAGCCCTGGCGCAGAAGCCGCGCCGCCTGCACGGCGTGATAGGTGAGAATACCGGAGCAGCCCGCCCGCTTGAAGCAGAGCAGCGCCTCCATCATCGCCTTGTCGTGGTCGAGCCAGCCATTGCGCGCGGCGGCCTCGATCATGGCGTATTCCCCCGAGACCTGATAGGCGAAGACCGGCAGCCCGAATCCGTCCTTCACCCGGCGGATGATGTCGAGATAGGGCAGGCCGGGCTTGACCATCACCATATCCGCGCCCTCGGCGATATCCATCGCCACCTCGCGTAGCGCCTCGTCGGAATTGGCCGGGTTCATCTGATAGGTCTTCTTGTCGCCCTTCAGCGCGACCTGGCTGCCGATAGCCTCGCGGAACGGGCCGTAAAAGGCCGAGGCGTATTTGGCCGCGTAGCTCATGATGCGGGTATGGATGAGCCCTTCCGCATCCAGCGCCTCGCGCAAGGCGCCGACGCGGCCATCCATCATGTCGGAGGGAGCGATGATGTCGATGCCCGCCTCCGCCTGGTTCACCGCCTGGCGGCAGAGCACCGCCACGCTCTCGTCATTCGCCACGTAACCGTCGCGCACCACCCCGTCATGGCCATGATCGGTATAGGGGTCTAGCGCCACATCCCCCACCAGGGCGATTTGCGGAAACGCCGCCTTGAGCCGCCTCGCCGCGCGGCAGATGAGATTTTCCGGGTTCAGCGCCTCGGCGCCTTCGGCGTCCTTGCGCTCGGCCGGCGTCACGGGAAAGAGCGCGATGGCGGGGATACCGAGCCGCGCCGCCTCCTCCACATGCCGGGGGAGATCCTCGAGGCCGAACCGGTACACGCCCGGCATCGCCGCGATTTCCGCTGGCGGGCCGCCGCCCTCGCGGATGAAGATCGGCCAGATGAGGTCATCCGTGGCGAGCTTGTGCTCGGCCACCAGCCGGCGCGTCGCCTCGTCGAAACGGTTGCGGCGCAGCCGCGTGCGGGGAAAATTCGGGGTCAGCATGGCGCGCTTCTAGCCCAAACCAACCGCCGGCGCGACGGGGGGAGTGTCTCCAGGTCCAGCAATGCCGCAAGGCATGGTTTCATGCCCGGCCCGGCCATGATACAGAACCGGCATGACCTCCCGTTCCCTGATTCTCGCCCTGGGCGCCGACCATGGCGGTGTGGCGCTGAAAACCCGGCTGGCGGCCGCGCTGGTGGAGGCCGGGCATGAGGTGCAGGATTACGGCACGGACGGTCCGGCCAGTGTCGATTACCCGGATTACGCCCAGGCGGTCTGCGCCGCGGTGGCGGAAAACCGCGCGGATTTCGGCATTCTAGTCTGTGGCACGGGCATAGGCATGTCCATCGCCGCCAACCGCCACCCCGCCATACGCTGCGGGCTGGCGCATGATGTCACCACCGCTCGCCTCACCCGCGCCCATAACAACGCCAACGTGCTGGCGCTGGGCGCGCGCATCATCGGTGAGGAGGTGGCCCTCGACATTCTGCGCGCCTTTCTCGCCACCCCTTTCGAGGGCGGGCGGCATGAGCGCCGCCTCGCCAAGCTCACCCGGATCACGGAGCCTGCGCCATGAACGACCAAACCCTCGCCCCGCGTTTGCACCGCTTTTTCACCGCGCCTCTGACGGAGGTGGACCCGGAACTCGCCGCCATCATCGGCCGCGAATTGGCGCGCGAGCAGGACGGCATCGAGCTGATCGCCTCCGAGAATATCGTCTCCGCCGCCGTCCTCGCCGCCCAGGGCTCGGTTTTCACCAATAAATACGCGGAGGGGTATCCCGGCAAACGCTATTATGGCGGCTGCGGCCCCTCCGACGAGGCGGAGAGCCTCGCCATCAGCCGCGCCTGCAAGCTGTTTGATTGCGGCTTCGCCAATGTCCAGCCCAATTCCGGCAGCCAGGCCAACCAGGCGGTGCTGCTGGCCCTGCTCCAGCCCGGCGACACCATTCTCGGCATGTCGCTCGCGGCGGGCGGGCATCTCACCCATGGCGCCGCCCCCAACCTCTCCGGCAAATGGTTCAACGCCGTGCAATATGGCGTGCGGCGGGAGGATGGCTTGCTCGATTACGAGGAGCTGGAGCGGCTGGCGCGCGAGCATACGCCCAAACTCATCATCGCCGGCGGCTCCGCCTATCCCCGCACCATAGATTTTCCCCGCATCCGCGCGGTGGCGGATGAGGTGGGAGCGTATTTCATGGTGGACATGGCCCATTTCGCCGGGCTGGTGGCGGCGGGGATTTTCCCCACGCCGCTGCCGCACGCCCATGTCGTCACCACCACCACCCACAAAACGCTGCGCGGCCCGCGCGGCGGCATGGTGCTGTGCAATGACGAGCAGATCGCCAAGAAGATCAACTCAGCGGTCTTCCCCGGCCTGCAGGGCGGGCCGCTGATGCATGTCATCGCCGCCAAGGCGGTGGCTTTTGGCGAGGCGCTGACCCCGGATTTCACCGCCTATCAAAAGGCCGTCCTCGCCAATGCCCGGGCACTGGCGGCGGCGCTGGCGGCGGAGGGGCTTGCCATCGTCACCGGCGGCACGGATTGCCATCTCATGCTCGTGGATCTGCGGCCCAAGAACACCACCGGCAAGGCGGCGGAGGCGTCGCTCGAGCGCGCCCATATCACCGCCAATAAAAACGCCATTCCCTTCGACCCCGCCAAGCCCGCCATCACCTCCGGCATTCGCCTCGGCACGCCCGCCGCCACCACCCGCGGTTTCGGCATTGACGAGTTCAAGGAGGTGGGGCGGATGATCGGCGAGGTGCTGGATGGCCTCGCCCGCTCCAATGACGGGACCAACGCCGCCGCCGAGGCGGCGGTAGGGGGGCGGGTCAAGGCGCTCTGCGCCCGTTTCCCCATTTACAGGTAATGCGGAGAGCGGATGCGTTGCCCCTATTGCGGAGCCGCCGATACCCAGGTGAAGGATAGCCGGCCAACGGAGGATGGCGCCGCCATCCGCCGCCGCCGCTTCTGCGCCGGCTGCGGGCAGCGCTTCACCACTGTCGAGCGGGTGCAGTTGCGGGAATTGACGGTAGTGAAATCCGACAGCCGCCGCGTCGCCTTCGACCGGGACAAGCTGGCGCGCTCCATCCGTGTCGCGCTCAACAAGCGCCCGGTGGATGAGGAACGGCAGGAGCGGATCGTCAACGGGATCGTCCGCAAGCTGGAGGCGAGCGGAGAGGGCGAGGTGAGCAGCACCGCGATTGGCGCGGCGGTGATGGAGGCGCTGAAAGAGATCGACGCGGTGGCCTATGTCCGCTTCGCATCGGTATACCGAGACTTCAGAGAAGCCGATGATTTCAAAACATTTTTAGGCGACATGGAGGGCGCGCCGCTCGCCCGGCCGGACCCCTCCGGCGAATGAGCGATGAGACGCATATGCGCGCCGCCCTGGCCCTGGCCCGCAGGGGGCTGGGGCAGACGGCGCCGAACCCCTCCGTCGGCTGCGTGATCGTCAATCATGGAATGGTGGTGGGGCGCGGCTTTACCGCGCCGGGCGGGCGGCCGCACGCGGAGGCCGCCGCCCTGGCCATGGCGGGAGAGCGGGCGCGTGGCGGCACGGCTTACATCACGCTGGAGCCGTGCAATTTTACCGGAAAAACCGGGCCTTGCACTGAAAGATTGATCGAAGCGGGCATTCGCCGCGCCGTTATCGGGGCGCGGGACCCGCATCCCCGCGTGAACGGGGCTGGGCTCGCCCGGCTGGAAGCCGCCGGGGTGGAAGTGAGCGCGGGCGTGCTGAGGGCGGAATGCGAGGCGGTGATCTCCGGCTTCGCCCTGGTGCAGCGCGCCGGGCGGCCCTTGGTGCGGCTGAAGCTCGCCACCTCTCTGGATGGGCGCATCGCTACCGCCGCCGGCGAATCGAAATGGATCACCGGAGGGCGTGCCCGGCTGGCCGCGCACCGGCTGCGCGGGCGGCACGACGCGGTGCTGGCCGGGGTGGGCACGGTGTTGGCCGACGACCCGGAACTCACCTGCCGGATCGAGGGGTTTCGCGCCGCGCCGCTGGTGCGGGTGGTTGTGGACAGCCATCTGCGCACGCCGCTCCTCTCTCAGCTGGTGCGGAGTGCCGGGCGCGACCCCCTCTGGATTCTCCACCGTGACGGGGCGGACCGGCTGCGGGCCAAGGCGCTGGCCGGGGCGGGAGCGCGGCTGATCGAACTCCCCGCGGATCGCGCCGGGGTGGATCTGGCGGCGGGGATGCGCGCGCTGGCCGCGCACGGCCTCACGCGCGTGCTGGCGGAGGGCGGCGGCACGCTGGCGGCGGGCCTGCTGCGGGCCGGGCTGGTGGACCGGCTCGCCTGGTTCCACGCCCCTTGCGTCATTGGCGGCGACGGTTACCCCGCCGCCCAGGGCTTCGGCCTCGCCGCGCTGGCGGAGGCGCCGCGTTTCCGGCTCGTCGCCAGTGAGCGGCTGGGCGAGGATCTGCTCAGCCATTTCCGGCGCTTTGAAACGCCATCCTCCATCGCCATTTAAGGGATCTGAAATGTTCACCGGACTTATCACAGGCGTCGGCACGGTCCAGGCCGTCACCCCGATCGGCGAGGGCCGTGACGCGCGGTTCACCATCGCCACTCCGGAAAATGCCGTCTGGCGCGGGGCGGAGAAGCGGCTGGGCGCCTCCATCGCCTGTTCCGGAGTCTGCCTGACGGTGGTGGAGGCGGGAGAGGATTGGTTCGCGGTCGAGGTCTCGGCGGAAACCCTGGCCCGCAGCACGCTAGGCGGCTGGTCGCCGGGCACGCTGGTCAATCTGGAAGGCTCGCTGCGGCTGGGCGATGAATTGGGCGGCCATCTCGTCTCCGGCCATGTGGATGGTCTCGCGGAGATCGTCTCCGCCACGCCCGAAAACGGCTCGACGCGCTGGGTGTTCGAGCTGCCGGAGGAGCTTGCCCCCTTCGTCGCGCCCAAGGGGAGCATCGCCTTGAACGGCGTCTCCCTTACGGTGAATGAGGTGGAGGGCGCGCGGTTCGGCGTGAACATCATTCCCCACACCGCCGCCAACACCAATTTTTCAGCCCTGCGGCCCGGGGATAGGGTAAATGTGGAAATCGACATGCTGGCGCGCTATCTCGCCCGCCAGCTTGGATTTAAGAAGGGTTGAAGGAACTCTGAGCCGCCGCGCCCCCTGGGCCAGCCGGCGGGAAAAGGAACGCTGATCATGGACGGCTTGAAGGATTTGGCCACGGCGGGATTGCACGATTACATCTCCCCGGCCTCGGAAATCATCGAGGAGGCGCGCGCCGGGCGCATCTTCATCCTGGTGGATGACGAGGATCGTGAAAATGAGGGCGATTTGGTGATTCCCGCCCAATTCGCGACGCCGGACGCGATCAATTTCATGATCAAGCATGCGCGCGGCCTGGTCTGCCTGGCGATGACCAAGGCGCGGTGCGAGCAACTGGGCCTGCCGCTGATGACCCAGGCCAACGGCACCCGCCATGAGACCGCCTTCACCATCTCCATCGAGGCGAAGGAGGGAGTCTCCACCGGCATTTCCGCCGCCGACCGCGCCCGCACCGTCGCCGTGGCGATCAATCCCGAGCTGGGCCGCAATGACATCGTCTCGCCCGGCCATATCTTCCCGCTGATGGCGCGGGAGGGCGGCACGCTGGTGCGCGCCGGCCATACCGAGGCGGCGGTTGATATCGCCCGTCTGGCCGGGCTGATCCCCGCCGGGGTTATCTGCGAGATCATCAATGATGACGGCACAATGGCAAGGCTGCCGGAACTCGTCGCCTTCGCCCAGCGCCATAACATCAAGCTCGGCACCATCGCCGATCTCATCGCCTACCGCCGCACCAACGAGAAGCTGGTCAAGCGCGCCGAGCAGGGCAATGTCACCGCCCGGGATGGCGGCTCCTGGCGGATGATCGTCTTTGAGAGCAAGGTGGACGGGCTGGAGCACCTGGCTCTCCTCAAGGGTGATATCTCGGGGCCGGAACCGGTGCTGGTGCGCATGCACGGCATGGATTTGCTCGGCGACGTGCTGGGCAGCGGGCATATGGAAGCCTTGCACGAGGCGATGCGCGAGATCGGCAGGGCCGGGCGCGGCGTCGTCGTCATCGTGCGCGAGACGCGGCAGAAGGCGATGTCCGCCGGGCTGCGGGCGCTGCTGGATGGTCCCGCCGCCACCCAGGAATTGCGCGATTACGGCATCGGCGCCCAGATCCTCCTCGATCTCGGGGTCAAGACCATGATCCTGCTTTCCAATCACAAGCGCCATATCATCGGGCTGGACGGGTACGGGCTGAACGTTGTTGAGCAGCGCGGCCTGGCCGGCGCCCTTCCGAAATAAGGCCCGGCCATGAGCACCGCAGACGCGCCCTTGCCCGTGGCGCCGCCCGTGCCGGGCGCGCCCCCGCATATCCTCGTCATCAGCGCGCCCTATTACCGCGAGGTGGTGGATGGCATGCTGAACGCCGCCCGGGAGATTTTCGTTCAGGTCAAGGCAAAACTCCAGATCGTCGAGGTCGCGGGGGCCTTCGAATTGCCTCAGGCCCTGGCCATCGCGGCCGGGGGCCGGGAACCGTTCGACGGCTATATCGCCCTTGGCTGCGTCGTCCGGGGTGAGACGGATCATTACGAATTCGTCTGCGCCGCCGCCATGGATGCTTTGATGAACGTGGCCGTGGCCGGGCGTCTCTGCCTCGGCACTGGGTTGCTCACGGTGGATACGCTCGCCCAGGCCCATGCCCGCTCCCGCGAGACCGGGGCGAATAAGGGCGCGGAGGCCGCCGTGGCCTGCCTGAGGCAGATCGCGCTCAAGCGCCGGTTCCACCCCGCATGAGCCGCCCGCGCACCCTGGCGCGCGTCGCCGCCGTGCAGGCGCTCTACCAGGCCGAGCATGCTCAGATGAGTCCGGAGACGGTGATCGATCAATTCGTCCGCCACCGTCTGGGAGCGCTGCCCTGGCAAGGCGGGCTGGAGGAAGGCCGCGTCCCCGAGGCGGACGTGCCTCTTTTCACCCGCATCGTCCGCACCGCCGCCCAGCAGCAGGACGTGGTGGATGGCATGATCGTCCAGGCGCTGCCGGAAGCCTGGCCGCTGGCCCGGCTAGACCCGGTGCTGCGCGCGGCGCTGCGCGCGGGCGGGGCGGAATTATGGATGCCGGACGGCCCCCCGGCCAAGGTGGTCCTCAATGAATATCTCGATGTCGCGCACGGGTTTTTTTCCGGCGATGAGCCGCGCCTGCTCAACGGCGTGCTGGACAGGCTGGCGCATCTGCTCCGTCCGGCGGAATTCTCCTCCGCTCGCTGATGGATGAGTTCGCCCGGATCGCCCGGTTTTTCGCGCCGCTGGCGGGCGAGGCGGGGCTGGGACTCAAGGACGATGCCGCCTTGCTCATGCCTCCGCCGGGGCGGCAATTGGTGCTCACCGTGGACCAGATGCTGGAGAGCGTGCATTTTTTCTCCCATGACGATCCGGCCTTCATCGCGCGCAAGCTTCTGCGCCGCAATCTCTCTGATCTGGCGGCGATGGGCGCCGCGCCGCTCGGCTATCTGCTCACCACCGCCCTGCCGGCCTCGCTGGGAGAAGACTGGCTGGAACGGTTCGCGGCGGGGCTGGGAGAGGACCAGCGGCGCTTTGGCATCCGGCTCATGGGTGGCGATTCCTCCTCCGCCCGCGTGGATATTTCCCTGACCGCGACGCTGATCGGCACGGTCGCGCCGGGTGAGGCGCTGCCGCGCAACGGGGCGCGGGCAGGCGATGAAATCTGGGTTACCGGCACCATCGGGGACGCGGCGCTGGGGCTGGAAGCGCGGCGCGGCGCGCTGGCCGACCCCACCGGCGACCTGACCCGGCGCTCTTTGCTGCCGGAACCGCGGCTGGGATTGTCTCTGGCCGGCCTGGTGACCGCCGCCATCGATGTCTCGGATGGTCTGGTTCAGGATCTCGGCCATATTTGCGAGGGGTCGGGCCTGGGGGCGGAGCTTTGGGCCGGGCGCGTGCCCGCCTCGCCCGCCGCCGCCGCGCTGGGGCCGGATTATCTGGCGCCGCGCCTGACCGGAGGCGATGATTACGAATTATTGCTCGCCGTGCCACCGGAACGTGGGGAGGCCCTGCGCGCGGCGTGCGGCCTCTTGCCCGTCACGCGCATCGGCGTGTTCCGCCCCGGCGCGGGGGTGAGGGTGGTGGGACCAAATGGTGCCCCGCTCGACCTCGCCTCGCCGGGGTGGAAGCATTTCTGATCATCTCAGGCCTGGAGGGGAGGCGGCGCTCCCGGAGGCTGGGGCGGCGGCATCTCCGAAGGGGGAAGCTCCGCCGGCGGCTCCTGGATCGGAGGTTGGATATCTGGTCCTGGCGGTTCCACCGGCGGTGGAACGGGCGAGGGCCCGGGCGGCGCTGGCGGGTCCGATGGCGGCGGGTTGGGGGTGGCCTGGGCTTGTTTGGGCGCGGCGCTCTCAGCGGGCGGCGCCTCCGGCTGGTCTTGCGGCACCCGGCCATGAACGAGCTCGTGAATGAAGCCGAGTTTTTCGATCACCGGCGGCGAGATGATGAAGGGATACAGATCCGCATGCCCCATGGAGCGGTTGATCGAATTCATCGCGAAGGTGAGGGGAAGCCACGCGTCGATGAGCTGGGATATGTGCTCGACCTTATAGGGGCTGAAGTCGATATCGGCTTGCAGCATTTCCTCTTTCGTCCGCCGGGGATGGATGCGCAGGCCGAAGGCGGCGGCGGTCTCCAGCGTGTCGACGATATGAAGGTAATGCGCCCAGGTTTCGGCGAAATCCTCCCAGGGATGGGTGGTGGCATAGGCGGAGATGTAGTGGTCAGCCCAATTCGCGGGCGGCCCCTCATCGTAATGTTTCTGCAGCGCCTCGCCGTAATCGAGCGAATCATCGCCGAACATGGCCCGGCAGGCCTGGAGCCGCTTGCCGTCCCGTACCAGCACGTTCCAATAATAATGACCGATCTCATGACGGAAATGGCCAAGCAGGGTGCGGTAGGGCTCCCCCATCTCGGTGCGGAATTTCTCGCGCATCGCATCATCGGCCTCTTTGAGGTTGATGGTGATCAAGCCTTCATCGTGACCGGTGAGGATACGTGGGCCAGGGCCGGGAGGATCGGCCAGAAAATCGAAGGCGAGCCCATGCTCGGGGTCTTCGGCGAGATCAGGATGCGGCAGGCCGAGGCGCAGGAGCGTATAAAAGAGGCGATGCTTGGCGATCTCGATATCTTGCCAGTGCTTGAGATTGGCTGGGTCGGAAAGATCGGGAATGGTTTTATTGTGGCGGCAGGCCGCGCATAATTCCGTTGGTTTGCCCTTTTTGGGGACGGCGATGAGCCAGTTGCAGGCGCCATATTGGGCGTTGGCGCAACGCAGGTAGTCCCGCCCGCCCTTGACCGGGCGTAATACCTTGCCTTTCGGCTCAAGCGTCAGCAGAGAGAGACTCTCTGAACAGAAGCCGAGCTCATGCCCGCATCGTTCGCAGAGATTATTCTCGAACAGCAGCGCCTGGCCGCAGGACTGGCAGCTGAACAATTGCATCTGATAAGCCCCCCTTCATCGGACTGAGGGCATATAGGCGCGGCGGAGCGGAATTACCCGCTCCGGCGGATTACTTTATTTTAGCTTCCTTGAACTTCACGTGCTTGCGCACGACGGGGTCGTACTTGTTCAGCTCCAGCTTCTGGGTCTGGGCACGCGCGTTCTTCTTCGTGACATAGAAATAGCCGGTATCGGCGGTGGAAACCAGCTTGATTTGGACGACGTTCGACTTGGCCATGATCAATCTCCGAGAGCGGGCCGTATGGCCCAGCCCGGCCGGTTTCGTCAAGAGGATACGTTAATGGAGCAGCGCCGCCTGATACATGGCATTGTTGGCGAGCACGGCTTGGGCGGCCTCCTCGTCCATGGCGCCGCCGATCGCCGCCGGGCAATGGCTGCGCAGCGCCAGCACCGCCTCCACGCTCACGGGCGGGCGCATCGCCCGCGCCTGTGAGAGCGCCGGCGCCATCAGGTTTCGCCCGGCCGCGAGGGCGTTGAGCTGCGCCTTCAGCGCGGCGGGGCCGTTGCTGGTGCAGACCTGCGGCATCAGCCCTAGCCCTTGCAGGGGCCAGCCCCGCGGGGCGAGCACCTGGCTCCAGGTGACATAAAGCTCACCGCCATCCGGCAGGGCCGTGACGGTCTGGACGAGGCCCTTGCCCAGGGTTTCCGAGCCGATGACCACGCCCCGGCCGTCATCGGCAAGCGCGGCGGCGAGGATTTCCGCGGCACTCGCCGTCTGGCCATCCACCAGCACGGCCAGTTTCGCGCCCCCGGTCAAATCCGCTCCCTCGGCCTTGAAGAACTGGTCCGCGTCCGGATCACGCCCATTGGTCTCGGCGATGGGGCCCGATTGCAGCAGCGAATCCGCCACGAGCACCGCCTGGCGCAGCACCCCGCCGCGATTGCCGCGCAAATCAAGCACCAGCCCCGCCAGCGTCCCGTTTTGGCTCATCACCTGCGCCAGGGCCATGGCGAACTGGTCACCCGTGCCCTTGTTGAAGCCGGTGATCTTCATCTCAACGATCCCATGCCCCAGCGGCGGTTGCACGAACACGGTCTGCGGCGGGATGAACCCCCGCGTGAGGGTAAAGCTCTGCCGGCCGGCCGGATCGTCAGGGTCGGCGATGACGAGATCGAGCGTCGTGTTCGGCAGACCGTTCATCCGGGCATTGAGCTCATCCACCATGCCGGGGGAGGCGGCGCGTCCATCGACGCTGAGCACCACGGCTCCGGGCTGGATGCCGGCGTCGTCGGCGGGGCTGTCCGCCGCCACCTGCGCCACCACCACCCGCCCATTCTCGGCGGCGAGGGTGAGGCCGGTTCCCGCCAGCCCGGTGATCATCAGTTGCTCCTGCGCGGCCTGCACCGGACTTTCATATCGGGAATAAGGATCGAAATGGTTGAACAGCTCATCGAAAAAATTGCCGATGATTTCCTGGGTGCCGGCGTTTTGCAGCGCGGCCGAGTTGGCGTAGGCGGCGGCGGCGATGCGCGCGGCGGCCTGCCCCCAGCCATTCGCGTCATTCGCGGCGGGGGCGGGTAAGGCAAATAACAATCCGTTCGGGCCGTAAAGGCGAACCTGCCCGTCCTGGAAGACGGTGTTGAAATTGGGATCGAGCGCCGCCAGCCCGTTCAAGCCCCATATTGTCATTTGCGGGATGGTGACGGGGGTGAGGGCGCGCGGCGCGATATAGGCGAGCGCCGCCGACCAGACACTGGCCGTCATCCCCGCGTCGAATCCCGCGCCCGCCGCGGCGGCCCGCCCGCCCATGGCGGAGGCCAGCCAACAGCAGATGAGGAAAAACGCTGCGCCGCGCCTCACCGCCGCCGCTTTGGTTTGGGCTTGGCGCCGGATCCCGACGTGTTGCGGGTGCCGCCGCGCCGCGCCGCTTGCCCTTCCGGAACTGTGGCAAGGCTGAACAGCAGGCCGCCCGTTACCGGGCGCGCTTCCGCCAGCCGGATTACGATCTCCTGAGCCAGGGTGAAAACAACGCGGCTGCGGCGTCCTGACAGGGTTTGGGCGCGCTCATCCAAAACCCACTGATCATCAGGCAGACTCGCCATACTTAAGAATCCGCTCGCCCCGCTTTCCGTTAAAGTGACGAAGAGTCCGAATTTCGTCACCCCCGAAATCCGGCCGGGGAACAACTCTCCCACGCGGTGTTGCAAATAGAGCGCAAGGTAGCGGTCGGTGGAGTCACGCTCCGCCAGGGTGGCCCGGCGCTCGGTGGCGGTGATGTGCTCCGCCGTGTCGGCGAAGCTTTCGATCTCCGCCTCGGTCAGCCCATCGCGTCCGAGTTTTAGCCCCTTGATGAGCGCCCGGTGCACGAGCAGATCCGCATAGCGGCGGATCGGTGAGGTGAAATGGGCATAGCGGGCGAGGGCGAGGCCAAAATGGCCGATATTGTCGGGCGAATACTCGGCCTGGCTTTGCGACCGCAAAATGGTCTCGTTCACCAGCGCCGCCTGGGGCGTGTCCTCGACCATGCGGAGAATGGCGTCGAGATCGCGCGGATGCAGCTGATCCCCGGCTTTGAGGGAAATGCCGAGTGTGGCGAGGAATTGTCGCAGATTGTCCAGCTTTTCCGGCGCGGGCGGGGCGTGGACGCGGTACATGCAAGGCAGGCGCAGCCGCTCCAGCTCCTCCGCGGCGCAAACATTGGCGAGGATCATGAATTCCTCGATCAGCTTATGGCTGGCGAGGCGCGGACGGGGTGCGATGCTCTGCACCTGCCCGTCCGGCCCCAGCGTCACCTTGCGCTCCGGTAGGTCCAGATTGAGCGTGCCGCGATGATGGCGGGCCTCCGCCAGCGCCGCGTAGGCCGCGTAAAGGGCGGCATGGGTCTCCGGGTCCTCCTCGAACTCCGCCTGCACCTCCTCGTAGGTCTTGCGGGCGAGGGAGCGCATTAGCCCGCGCCCGAAACGGTGGCGCAGCTTTTTGCCGTGCACGTCTATATGGATTTCGGCGAACAGGCAGCCGCGCTCCTCGCCTGGCTTGAGCGAGCAGAGGCCGTTGGAGAGCGCCTCGGGCAGCATCGGCACCACCCGGTCGGGAAAATAGCAGCTATTGCCGCGCCGCCGCGCCTCCATGTCCAGGGCCGAACCAGGCTTCACATAATGAGCCACATCGGCGATGGCGACGACCAACCGGTAGCCATGCGGTTCCGGCGCGGCGAACACGGCGTCGTCGAAATCGCGGGCATCGGCGCCATCGATGGTGACCAGCGGCAAATCCCGTAAATCCTCCCGCCTGCCCAGCGCCACGGGCCGCGCCCGCTTTGCCTCGCGCAACGCCGCTTCAGGAAATTCGGTGGGGATGCCGTGCTGGGCGATGGCGATGAGGCTGACGGAGCGGGCGTCATTGGCATTGCCGAGCCTTTCAGTCACGCGGGCGGGCTTTGGGCCGAGACCCTTGCCGGGCAGCGGCTCGGCGCGAACGATCTCGCCAGTCTCCGCGCCCAGGGTCTCGCCATCCGGCACTATCCATTCGCCTTTCTGCCGCCGGTCCACCGGCTCGATCCGCCCGCCGCGCGGCGTGGCATGGAACAGCCCGACAATGCCGCCCGCCGCGCCCTCCACCCGCCGCAGCGTGCGGCCCTCATATTTATCCGCGCCGATTCGCCGCAGACGCGCCAGCACCTTCGCCCCTGGGGCGAGCGCGGCCGCCCCCCGCCGCTCCGGCTGCATGAATATCACCGGCGGGCGGCCCGGCCCCTCCCATGCCACGGGGCGGGCGATGGCCTCGCCGTCCCGGTCTATCCCGGTCACCTCGACCAGAGCGGTTTCGGCGAGGCGTCCGGATTCGGTGAGACGCTTGCGCCCCGCGCGTTCGGCCTGGCCGCTTTCTTCCAGGGATTTCATCAGCCCCCGCAGCGCCTTACGGCCTTCCGGCGGCACCGAGAAAGCGCGCGCCACATCGCGCAAATGCTGGCTGTCCGGGGCCTTTGCAAGAAACTCCTTCAGCTCGGCGCGGCTGGGCAGGGAGAGGCGGCCCTCTCCGGCTTGGGCGGGCGTGGTCTTGGCGGTTTGCTTGCGGCGGGTTTTCATGCGCCCAGTATGGGGCCGGACCGCCCGGGGGAAAATGATATTTCCTAAGTTCAACCAGCAATTGTCAGTTGCTGGTTATCAAGAAACGTGTAACTTGTGGTTGTGACTCAAGCCATCAATATCAACGTTCCCGCGACGGTGTCCGCCATTGCGGGCCTGCCTGGCCTTTCCTCACTTTCCGGTTTGCCCGCCCGCCTCGCCGTGGCGGATGGTCATTCCGGCGCGAATATCACGGTGCAGCTGATAGCGGCGAACCCGGCCGCGACGCTCGCTGTGGCCAATGCGTTTGGCGCGGGCGTCTCCATGAGCGCGAATACGCTCACGCTGAGCGGCTCGCTCTCCGAGGTGAACGCCGCCCTGGCGGCGCTGCAAATTTCCGAGCCGTCCGGGGTGGCCGCGGATACGATTTCGATCTTGGCGGAAGATGATCAGGGCGGTTACGCGGTGAGCGGTTTCGCCCTGTCCCTGGCGCCGCAAACCGGCCCCGCCTTCGTCAACCCCGTCAAATTGGTGACCCTGGCGCCCAACCAGCCGCTGGGGCTGCCGTATCTCCTGGCCGCCGACCCCGCGGCCAGCGCCCTGGCGGCGATGGGGCTGGGCGCGGAGGAGACGCTGCAACTCACGCTCTCGCTCAACGCCGGGGTGCTGCTCCTGCCGGAGTATGATCCCAATTCCGGGATCAGCGCTCAAGGCATCGGCACCGGCACCATCCAGCTCACCCTGAGCGCCAATGAGATCGGTCTTCTCAACAGCCTGTTGACCTCGCTGGAATTCGCCGGGCCCTCGCTCGCCTCGGGCCAGCACCTCACCTACGCGCTGTGGAATCACGATGGCGTGCTGCCCCGGGCCGTGACCTCGGGCAATATCTATCTCAACACCGTGGGGCCAGCCGCCGCGCCCGGTACCTACCAGCTGGGCGGCGAGACCCTGATGACCGGGCCGGAGACGATCTCCGGCACGCTGGATGTTACCGGGCTCTTATCGGTCATGGGCAATCTGGCGGGCGGCGCCGTTTCCATCGCCCCCGGGGCGGATCTAGAATTGCCTTATAACAATTCCGCGCAGCTCAGCGGCACGAGCTATGATTTTGGCACGATCGGTGTGGAGGATGTTCTGGTTTCCGGCCAGCTGGTGTTGGGCGGCGCGGCCCTGTTGGGCGGCGAGCTGGCGCTGAACCCCGGCGCGCTCGCGGATTTTAGCGGCAGCCTGAACGTGGATACCGGGGCGCGGAATGATTACGAGGAGGGGCTGAGCCTGGGCGCCGGCGCGGTGCTGGAGGGCGGCGGCACTCTGGCGGTGGGCGATTTCTCGGAATCCGGAATGATCGACGGCACTGGCACCATCCTCGCCTTGCAGGGCGAGACGCTGGAGATCGATGCCGGGTTGGTTGCCGCCGGGGTGAATCTCGACGTGGCGGGCGGCGGGGTGATGGTGCTGGGGCCGGACGATTCGCTGTTTGGCATTTTCGACACCACCCCGCTTACGGTGCAGAGCGGGGTAACGCTGAATTTTCTCGGCGCGGGCAGCGCGCCCATAACGGGTCAATGGGCCGACCCGCTCGGCGGCACTGGCGGTGCCTTCGTCATCAAGGGTCCGGCCGATTTCTCCGGTACGGTGACAGGCTTCGGCCTCGGCGATGAGCTGATCTTTCCCGGGCTGACCGGGCTTAGCGTTCATAACATCAACACCCTGGCGGGGAGCTCTTCCTTCGTCGTCTCCGGGACGGACGAGAATGGCCTTTCGCAAAGCTATACGCTCTTCGCCAATATTCCCGCCGGGCTGATGCCCGCTGCCAGCTTCGACGCTGGCGGCGACGCGGATGTGGTGCTGCACGGCTATTCTCCCGCCATCAGCTATTACGGCGGCTTTGCGGCCAGCGCGGGCGTGGCGCAACCGGTGCCGGGTTTGAGCCTCGTTCTCGCAGCGCCCACGACGATGAGCCTCACCCTCACGCTTTCCGCTGCGCATGGTAAGCTTACCACCGGGGCGCAGACCCCCGCCGGTTCCATCATTCTCACCGCCCCCAACCTCGCCGCGATGAACGCGGATCTGGCCATGGTCAGCTATATCGGCACGGGCATGCTGGACGTCATCACCGTGAGCAGCGGCACGGGGACGCTGGCCGGGCTGCACAGCCTGGTCAGCGGCGTCGCCATTGGCCATGCCGGCACGGTGAACGGGTATTCCGGAGGAGGTTTCACGGAAGCGGAGCTGATCAGCTTCGGCAGCAGCGGATCGTTGTACAACGCGACAACGCCCTATGCGGTGGGGGGCGTGCTGGTCGCGGGGCAGGTGGAATTTAACGATGATCTCTTCGCCAGCGGTATGTCCGGTACGGCGATGCAGGTCGACGGTGGCGGTAACGCCGTGTTTGGAGGCGCGGCGAGCGTGAGCCTGCAAGGCGGGGTCACGCTTGGCGACGCCAGCGGAGCAGGGGCGCTGGAGGTGCTGACGGACAGCGCCAGCATCACCGGCAATCTCGTCATGGCCAGCGCGGGCGGCAGCGGGGCCAGCCTGGCGGTGATGGGCGGCCTCAGCGTCTCCGATGCCATTTTGGCAGGGGCGGGCGGGGCGGCCGCGATCTACGAGACGGGCACGCTCGCCGCTTCGGCCCTCACCGTGGGGGCGAGCGGCACGCTCGATGCCTATGGAACCGCCACCGCCACGCTAGGGAGCATAAGCAATTCGGGGTCGATGACTTTGGCCGGAAGCGCCGCTCTCACCGCCGCCAGCTATGCGGGATCCGGCACGCTGGAGGTGGGTGGCCTGGCCGGGATGAGCATTTCCGGCCAGGCCCAGCTTCTTGCCGGCGGCAGCCTCACGGTCGGCGTGGACGCCGCCTTGCGGGCAGGCGATTTCATTCAGTCTGGCGGGACGCTCACGGATGCCGGCCAAATATCGGCCTCTGGTACGATCATCCTCCAGAACGGCAGCCTCGCGGGCGGTTCCCTTCAGGCGGGGCTGATTCAGGCCGCGGGGACCTTGACGGGGCAGGGCGTCATCGCCGCCGGGCAATTGTTCAATAGCGGGGTGGTGGAGGCCAGTGGCGGGCGGCTGTTGCTCTCAGCTGGAAGCATAGGCGGCCAGGCCTCTCTGCAAATCAACGGCTTCTCCACGCTGGAAATCTCCACCAATAATTTCGTGGGTGTGCCCGTGGGCTTCGCGGGCGGCTCGGCGCTGCTGGTGCTGGACGATGTAGGGGCGGGCCTCTCCGGCATCACCGGCATGACGGATTACGACGCGGTGGATCTGGTGGGCGTCGCCTCCGGGCTGGTCTCCCTGCAAAGCGGTGGCGAGGTGGTGGTATTGAACAATCAAGGCGCCACCATCGCGCAATTCGGCATACAGACCCTGGGGTCGGCGAAGGCATCGCTCCAGGTCGGTGCCGATGGCAATGGCGGCGCGCTCATCACTTTGGGCGGGGAGCTGCCCTGTTTCGCGCGGGGCACCAGGCTGCTGACGCCCGATGGCTACCGCCTGGTGGAAACCCTGCGCCCGGGCGATCCGCTCATCACCGCCCGGGGGGAGCGGCGGCCGGTGCGCTGGATCGGCTGGCGCACGCTTGACCTCGCTGCCGGCGTGGCGAGGATGGGACAGCCGGTCATCGTATCGCCCGGGGCGTTCGGTCCGGGCAAGCCCGCCCGGACGCTGCGGCTCTCACCCTTGCATTGCGTTCATGCCGGGGGGGTGTTGATTCCCGTGAGCCATCTGGTCAATGGCGCGACCATACGGCGTGACGAGGCCGCGCCGGCCATGACCTATTACCATGTGGAACTTGACCGGCACGAAATTCTCCTGGCCGAGGGGCTAGACTGCGAATCCTATTTCTGCAGCGGCAACCGGGCCGGGCTGTCTCACGAGCTGGGGCGGCGCAGCCCGGCGGCGCGCCCTTATGCCCCCACGGTCACCAGCGGGGCGCGGCTGGCGGCGGTGCGGCGGCGGCTGCACGAGACCGCGCTGGCGGCGGGGTTCGCCGCGGGCTATGTACCGCGTTTGCGGGCGGTGGCGGCGGGGCAAAGCGCGCTGCCGGAGATTAGTTTGCAATCCGGCCGGCGTTACGCGAGCTTCCACTTTGCCCGGCCCGTGCCCGGCCTTACCCTTCTCTGCCCGGCCACCGCCCCGGCCGACACGGACCCGGACTCCGAGGACCGGCGGGAGCTTGGCCTCTGCCTGGGCGCCGCGCGGGGGCTGCGCCCGGGCGCTGGGTGGCTGCCGCGCGCGCCGGGCGATGCCGGACTCTGGATGGGCGCGCGCGCGGATATTGCCTTTGCCGCCCCGCGGCGGCAAGTCCGGTTGCCCATCGCCGCCTTACCGTTAAGCTGGCTGCCCCGCGCCGGCGCGGCCATTGACGCGCCCCGCCCGAAACTTTAAACGCGGCTTCATTGCCGGGAACGTGGACGGGCGGTGGTCGCCCGCGCCCGCTTTTCGCCGCGAAAGCGGTGGGAGGACTACTGGCGTCATTCCAACAAGAAAGGTTATGCGCCATGACCAAGCGCACCGAGAGCAAGTATAAGATCAACCGCCGTCTGGGCGTCAATTTATGGGGCCGGGCCAAATCCCCGGTGAACAAGCGGGAATACGGCCCCGGCCAGCATGGCCAGCGCCGCAAAAAGCCTTCAGATTACGGCGTCCAGCTGATGGCCAAGCAAAAGCTGAAGGGCTATTACGGCAATATCTCGGAAAAATCCTTTCATCGCTATTACGAGGAAGCTGTGCGCCGCAAGGGCGATACCTCGGAAAACCTGATTGAGCTGCTCGAGCGCCGGCTGGATGCGGTGGTCTACCGGATGAAATTCGCGGTGACCCCGTTCGCCGCGCGCCAGCTTGTCTCCCACGGCCATGTTATGATCAACGGCCAGAAGGTCGATATCCCGTCTTATCTGGTGAAGGACGAGGATGTCGTCGAGGTGCGGGAGAAATCCAAGCAGCTCGCGGTGGTGCTGGACGCGGCCCAGAGCGGTGAGCGCGACGTGCCCGAATATATCGAGGTGGATCACCGCGCCATGAAGGGCCGTTTCCTGCGCGCGCCCAAGCTGGCGGATGTGCCGTTTCCGGTGCAGATGGAACCGCATCTGGTGGTCGAGTTCTACTCGCGCTGAGCTTTCCGCTTTCTCCCATTGGCGGCGCCCTTCCGGGCGCCGTTTTTATTTTGTTACTTGCGGAAGATCATGGCGTTACAAGCGCGCCGCATTTAAGCCTCTCCCAACCTAATGGAGTGATGTGAAATGCGCCGTCTCGTATTAGCCTCGGTTCTGGCTTTCGCCCCTGGTCTGGCTTTGGCCCAGGCCACCGATAATGACAGTGATAACGGGTCCGCCCCGCCGCCCGCGCCGCCGGGGATGATGGATGGCGGCATGATGGACTCCGGCCCGATGATGACGCCGGCTGGCAAGGGCTGGCATCATAAGGGCATGTTTGGTCCCGATCAGATGCTCATCGATTTCTACGCCGCCAATACCAGCCATGACGGACATCTTACCTTGGCCCAGGCCAAGGCCGCCAATTTCAAGCCGGTCATGGACCATTTCGACGAGATCGACGTGAAGCATCGCGGTTATGTGACGTTTTACGATATCGAGGCCTGGCGGCTGGATGATTTCGCCAAGCATATCGAGGCGCAGGCCGACGCGCTGCGCGCCCGGGACTGATTTAAGGCTTGGTTAGTCGCCGGCCCGCCCGGGCGCGAAGCGGGGTTTCGCTTCCTGCGCCGGGTCGCCGGTGACGAACATCTCATGAAGAATATCCCCTATGCTGGGCTCCGGCGTTGCCGGACTGGCCTGGGGGGCGGAAGCGGCCGGGCCTTGGGGCGCGGCGGCATTTGGCGCGGATGGCGCCGAGGGTGAGGGTTTCGCCACCCCGGCATCCGGCCCGAACAAATGCACGACGATGCCCGAGGGCGGCGGTGTCGGGTCTGGCCGCGCCAAGGCGGGAAACGCGGCGAGGCTGGCGAGAAACGCGATGGGCAGTCGGTTCAAATGAGGCGACTCCAAGGGGGGTTCGCCAGCATCGCGCCCCTCTCCGCCATAGGCAAGCGGTGTTGCCGCAACCGCGCCATGCCGGCCTCTACATCAAGGAGGCCGCCGTGTTGACGGAAAGGGCCACGATGACGGTGCTGAACAGAAAGCCGATCAGCCCTTGCAGCGTCGCCAGCCGGCGGATTTTCTTGGCGGTGATATCGCAATCCGAGACTTGGAACGTCATGCCGAGCACGAAGGCGAAATAGACGAAATCGAGGTAATCCGGCTTGTCATCATTGGGAAAATCAATCCCCCGGTCGATCTCCGGCCCGCCGAGGTCGCGGGAATAATATTCATGCGCATAGCGGAAGGCGAAGGTGATGTGCGTCACCAGCCAGGAAAGGGCGAGGGTGATGATGACGAAGGCGAGAAACGCGCCCTCATGGCTCTTGCGCTCCGCTGCCTGAGAAAACAGGAAAAGCGAGGCGAAGCTCATGATGGCGGCGAGCAGGGTGAGGGTGAACATCGATTCCTCGCCCTCCTGGTGGGCTTTGGCGTCGCGGCTAATGTCCCGGTTGAGGTCGCGCAGAAACATGACTGCCGTAAGGGCCAGATAGAAGAAACTGCCGATGTCCCAGGCCAACACCGCGCGGATGGCGATGGAATGGACCGGGGTGAGCGCGCCGTAGCTGATCAGCCCGAGCGAGTAGCCAAAGGTGAAAAAAGGCCGGGCGCGGAGGATCCGGTAGATCCGGGCGAAGGGGGAGACAATCACCATGCGTAGAATACCTTCCTGCCCCGCCGATATTATATCCGGCGCGCTTGAGATCAATCATTTACCCCTCGGGGCAGAGCCAGCCGCCCGAGAGAAGGGGTTGCCAAATGCCGCGCTCTGGCCCAAAAGCCGGGCGGACAGCGCGGCCTGACCCCAGGGCGGCGCCATATCTGTTTGACCTTTATTTTTAGACGCCCGTGGAGGCATTGATGGCGACCACCGACCTTAGCAAGATCCGGAATATCGGGATCACCGCGCATATCGACGCGGGGAAAACCACCACCACGGAGCGTATCCTTTACTACACCGGCGTCTCCCACAAGATCGGCGAGGTGCATGACGGCAACACCACCACCGATTATATGGAGCAGGAGCGTGAGCGCGGCATCACCATCACCTCCGCGGCCGTGACCTGCGAGTGGAAGGACCACCGCATCAATATCATCGACACGCCCGGCCATATCGATTTCAACATCGAGGTCAACCGTTCCCTGCGTGTGCTCGACGGCGCGATTTTCATCATCGAGGGCGTGGCGGGGGTACAGCCGCAATCCGAGACCAATTGGCGTCTGGCCGACCGTTACAACGTGCCGCGCATCATCTTCATCAACAAGCTGGACCGCACCGGCGCCGATTTCTACCGCGCCTTCGACACGCTGAAGGAGAAGCTGGATATCGTCGCGCTGCCGCTGCAATTGCCCATCGGCATCGAGGACGGCTTCCTGGGCGTCGTGGATCTCGTCGAGATGAAGGCGATCATTTGGGAAGGCGGCGAACTGGGCGCCAAATTTCATGACGAGCCTATTCCGGCCGATATGCTGGAGAAGGCCAAGGAGGCTCGCCAGACCCTGCTGGATACCGCCCTCTCCGTCGATGACGCGGGCATGGAGGAGTATTTCGACAAGGGCGATGTCTCGGTCGAGACGCTGAAGCGCGCCATCAAAACCGGCACCATCACCGGCGCCTTCCGCCCCGTTCTGTGCGGCACCGCCTTCAAAAACAAAGGTGTGCAACCTCTGCTGGACGCGGTGCTGGACTACCTGCCGAGCCCGGTGGACGTGCCTGGCATCAAGGTTGCCCCGGAGGAGGGGCAGGAGGAGGACCCGAACGCGCGGCGGATCAAGGCCGACCCCAAAGCGCCCTTCGCCGGCCTCGCCTTCAAGATCATCAACGACAAATACGGTTCGCTGACCTTCGTGCGAGTCTATGCGGGCACGCTCAAATCCGGCGATACGGTGCTGAACACCACCAAGGGCCATAAGGAGCGGATTGGCCGCATGTACCAGATGCATGCGGATAAGCGCGTGGAAATCCAGGAGGTTTCGGCGGGCGATATCGTCGCCTTCGTCGGCCTCAAGGATACCGGCACGGGCGATACGCTCGCCGCCGCCGAGGATCCGGTGGTGCTGGAGCGCATGGCTTTTCCTGTGCCGGTCATCGACATCTCCGTCGAGCCCAAGACCAAGGAAGGCGTGGAGAAAATGACGATCGGCCTGCAGAAGCTGGCGGCCGAGGATCCTTCCCTGCGCCTGCGCACCGACCAGGAAACCGGCCAGACCATTCTCTCCGGCATGGGCGAATTGCATCTGGAAATCATCGTGGACCGGCTGAAGCGTGAATATGGCGTGGACGCGAATATCGGCGCGCCGCAGGTGGCCTTCCGCGAGACCATCAGCAAGACCCACACCGAGACCTATACCCACAAAAAGCAATCGGGCGGTTCCGGCCAGTATGCCGAGGTCAGGATCACTTTCGAGCCGCTAGAGCGTAATTCTGGCATATTGTTCGAGAATCAGGTGGTCGGCGGCGCGGTGCCGCGGGAATATATCCCGGCGGTGGAAAAGGGCATCCGCAACCAGGCGGATACCGGGGTGCTTGCCGGGTTCCCGACCGTGGATTTCAAATTCACCCTGATCGATGGTAAGTATCACGATGTCGACTCTTCCGCGCTGGCCTTCGAAATCGCTGCCAAGGCCTGCTTCCGCGAGGGAATGAAAAAGGCTGGTCCGGTGATCCTGGAGCCGATCATGGATGTGGAGGTGACGACGCCCAACGACCATGTGGGTGACGTGGTGGGCGACCTCAACCGCCGCCGCGGCATGATCCAGAACCAGGAGAGTTCCGGTTCCACCGTCATCGTGCGCGCGCATGTGCCGCTGAAGGAGATGTTCGGCTATATTTCCCAGCTGCGCTCGATGACCAAGGGCCGCGCCAGCTTCACCATGCAGTTCCACCATTACGATCCGGTGCCGCGCAACGTGGCGGACGAGATCATGGCCAAGAGCGCGTAAGGCTTGGCGTCTCTCATCAAACGGCGCCGCGAGGCGCCGTTTTCTTTGCCGGGATTTTACCGGCTGGCCCTGCTGGCGGGCTTTGCCGGGCTGGTGCTGGCCCGGCTGCCCCATATCGCGGAGCAAGGCGGACGGTTCTGGGCGGAAGAGGGGGTTTTTTATTTCCGTAACGCCATGAACCTGCCCTGGTGGCGGGCCTGGTTCGCGGTATTGCCGGATTATATCAATTTGGTGCCGGCGCTTGGCACGTGGTTGGCGCTGCGGCTGGGCGGCATCGCCCACGCGCCGCTGGTCACCGGTTTGATCGCCCTTTGCGTGCAGGCTCTCCCGCCCGGCATCATCCTAACCCATGATTTTCCCTGGCGGCGCTCCTGGCTGGGTTGCCTGGTGGCGGTGGCGCTTTGCGCCCTTCCGCCCGTCACCGGGGAGGTCTGGCTCAACACCATCACCAGTCAGTTTCATCTAGCACTGGCCGCCGCGCTAATTCTAGCCGCTCCGGCCCGGCGGGGCCGCCTGCTCCTCTTTGACGCAGTGGTGCTGGGGCTGGCCAGCCTGTCTGGCCCCGCCACCACCTTTCTCATGCCCCTCTTCTTGCTGCGTGCCGCCGTGACCCGGGGAAAGGCTGATATTGCCCTGGGAAGCATCGTTTTCGCCGGATTCTGTATTCAGGCGGCGCTGTTCTTCGCCTACCCTCAGCCTTTGCGGGACGGAAATCTGAGCCTGCCGGAGCTGTGCGCGGCGGTCAGCCTGCATGTCGTCACGCTGGAATTCGCGGGTTTCCGCGCCGCCCTGTTGTTGAGCGGCTGGATGCTGCGCCAATATGCCGGGCATGGCTTTCTCTGGCCCGGCCTGCTGATCGTCTTTCTTTTTTACGCGGCACTGATCTGGATCATCACTGGCTGCCGGCGTCATGCCCCTGCTTTGTCGCTCCTGCTGGGGGCGCAAATTTTATTCTCCTTCATCTCTTTCGACAAAGCGATCGGAGGCGGTTTTATCCATTTAATGGATGTAATTGGCGGTCAGCGTTATGCCTTCGCCCCGATGGTGCTCACGGGGCTCATCCTTACCGGCGGGGCCTGCGCCGCCTCCGGCCTGCGGCGGGCCTTCTGCGTGGCCGCGCTCTGCCTGGGGATTTTCACCGCCCTGCGGGATTTCCGCGCCGGGACAGAGCTGTTCGCGGAGGGCCCGGATTGGGCCGGGCAGATCGCGCAGTGGCGGCACAACCCGCAAATGGTTCTCCACGTTTGGCCCGCTGGCTGGGTTATGACTCTACCCCCGCCGGACCGCAGCGCATTTTACAACTTTTAATTGTCATTTTTCCTCCGTTATATTATATAAGGTTGTGAATGGAGGCGGCGTATGGCTAGGACGTATTTCCGCCTCGCTGCTTTTTTTGTCATTCTGGCGGCTTTGCTCAACCCGCCCTTCATGATCGCGGATGAGACGAATCATTTCTTCCGCGCCGTGCAGATTTCCCAAGGCGGGTTGATAGGAGAGCGTCTCCCACATGGCGAGGCGGGCGGCATGCTGGCCGAACCGGTGGTGAATTTCGGGTACGGTTTCGACGCTTTGCGTTTCGACCCCGCCGCCCGTGCGACATTGCAGCATTTGCGGTTCAGCTTTCAGAAGAGATGGCGCGACGAGGTGGTGGCGGCCAATTTTCCCAATACGGTGATTTACCCACCGCAATTTTACCTGCCCGCCGCTCTGACCCTCACTTTCACCCGGCAGTTGCACCTGCGCGTGCTGCAAGCGTTTTATATCGCCCGGCTCGCTTCCGGATTGATCTGCGTCGCCCTCTCGGCGTTCGCCCTGCGGATTTGCGCCCCCTCCGCCCGGCCTTGGCTGCTGTTTTGTTTGAGCCTGCCCGAGGTGACGGGTCTCTATGGGTCTCTGTCTCAGGATGGACCGTTCATCATGTGCGCGGCGCTGGCCGGCGCCTTGCTTACGCGGGAACAGCGGCAGCGGGAATTGAGCGGCGCGACGGCATTGCTGGCCGTGTTTGTAAGCGCCAAGCCCCCATACTGGCCCTTGCTCGCCTTGCCGCTGATTTTGGCGGCGCGGCCGCGCCGCCGGTTTGCCGCTCTCCTTGTGCTGCTGGGCTTGGCCACGGTGCTCGCCTGGTGCGTCTTCGGCCTGCGCCCGCTGGTGACCCCCGTGCGGCATGGCGATGTTTCGCCTAGCCGCCAACTGCACTACCTGTTTCTTCATCCTGGGCTGATCCCCCGCCTATTCGCGGCGACCTTTATAAAGGGCGGGCCGAGCCTGATGGCCGGCGCGGTCGGCACTGTCGGCTGGATCGAGGCGACCCTGCCGCGCTGGGTTTATGCCTTGGTGCTGGGAACGGGGTTGTTGGCGGCAAGCCTCTACGTCGCGAGCCTGCCGCGGCGCTGGGAGTGGCGGCTCGCCCTCTTGGGCTTGGCGGTGGGAGCGGCCGGGGCGGGGGTCGCGCTATCCACCTATCTCACCTGGGACGAGGTGGGACAAACGAATATCGAGGGGCTGCTCGGGCGCTACTTTATCCCCTTGCTCCTCTGTCTCACCCCCGCCGCCTCCTGGGCCGGGCCGGGTTGGAACCGGCGGTTCGCCTTGCCCTGGCTCTCGCGCTGGCTACTTTATGGCCTCATGCCGCTGGCCAATCTGTTTTATCTGCGCGGGGTGTTCCTGCGCTTCTGGTGGCCCAGCTGAGCCCAGGCGGTTTCAGCTGGCGAGATGCGTCCTGATGGCGGCAAGCGCGGCATTGGCTTGGGCGGCGCTGGGCGCCCCGGCCTGAGCCACGGATTTATTGCCGCCGCCACCCTGGCCGCCCGCCGCCGCCGCCGCCCGCGCCAGCTCCACCGCGTTAAGGGGCAGCGCCTCCGCCACCGCGACGATGATGGCGGTTTTTTGCTCGGCGGTGGAGACGAGCGCCACCACCCCCGCGCCCGAGCGCTTCAACAAATCCGTGGCGATTGGACGGAGCTCCTTCGCGGCGATGTCGCCGACATTGCGCAGGATCGCGCGGACGCCTCCCACATCCTCGGCCTCCGCCGCCGTGGCGAGAACCAGTTTCTTCTGCAATTCCGCCATCTGGCGTTCGAGCCGCTTTTTATCTTCCTGCAACTGGTTGATCCGCGCCGGGAGTTCGGCCGGCGGCGCCTTGACGGTGGCCGCCGCCTCGGCCAGCAGCCGGGCTTCCTCCTCCATCTCCAAGATCGCGGCCTCGCCCGCCACGGCCTCGATGCGGCGAATCCCGGCGGAGACCGCCCCCTCCGAGACGATGCGGAACAGCCCGATATCACCGGTGCGCGTCACATGGGTGCCGCCGCAAAGCTCGATCGACCAGGCGGATTTCCGCTCATCGCCGCCGCCCATGGAAACGACCCGTACCTCATCCCCATATTTTTCCCCGAACAGCGCCATAGCGCCGAGCCGCACGGCCTCCTCCGGAGTCATCAGCCTGGTGGTCACCTCCGCATTCTCGCGGATATGCGCGTTCACCTCGCGCTCGACCTGGGTCAATTCATCCGGGGTGATCGGGCGGGGCTGGGAAATGTCGAAACGCAGCCGGTCCGGAGCGTTGAGCGAGCCCTTTTGCGTGACATGCGGCCCGAGGGTGCGGCGCAGCGCCTCATGCAACAGGTGGGTGGCGCTATGATGGGCGCGGATGCGGCCGCGCCGCACGTGATCCACCCGCGCCGTTACCGGCAGGCCGACGCGCGCGGTCCCGGCCTCGATTTGGCCGATATGGACGATGAGGCCGCCCGCCTTCTTCTGGGTATCATCGATGCGGATACGCAGATCATCCGGCCCGATGATGAAACCGGTATCCCCCACCTGGCCGCCGCTCTCGGCATAGAACGGGGTTTGATTGAGAATGACATTGACGCTTTGTTCGGGCAGCGCCTCATCGCTGGGCTGGCCGTCCACCACCAGGGCGGTGATGCTGCCCTGGGCGGTCTCCGTGGAATAGCCGAGAAATTCGCTGGTGCCCAGACGTTCATTCAGCTCGAACCAGATGGCTTCGGTCGCCGCCTCACCGGACCCGGACCAGGCGGCGCGGGCGCGGGCGCGCTGCTCGGCCATCGCGGCCTCGAACCCGGCGATATCCACGCTCTTGCCCTCCTCCCGCAGCGCATCCTGGGTGAGGTCGAGGGGGAAGCCAAACGTATCGTAGAGTTTGAAGGCGACCGCGCCGGGCAAAGCGCCACCCGGCGGGATTTGCGCCGCTTCTTCCCTCAGCAGGGAAATACCCCGATCCAGCATGGCGCGGAATCGGTTCTCCTCTAGCTGCAGGGTCTCGGTGATCAGCGCCTCGGCCCGGTTGAGTTCAGGGTAGGCCTGGGCCATCTGGCGGGTGAGGGCAGGAACCAGCCGGTACATCAGCGGCTCGCGCACGCCCATCATGTGGGCATGCCGCATCGCCCGGCGCATGATCCGGCGCAGCACATAGCCGCGGCCTTCATTTGAAGGCAGGACGCCATCAGCGATGAGAAAGGCCGAGGAACGCAGATGGTCCGCCACCACGCGGTGGCTGATTTTAAAGCGGCCATCCGGTTCCTGGCCGCTGGCCTCGGCGGAGGCAAGAATCAGCGCTCGCAACGTGTCGGTATCGTAATTGTCGTGTTTGCCTTGCAGAATGGCGGCGAAACGCTCCAGCCCCATGCCGGTGTCGATGGACGGGCGCGGCAACGGCAAGCGCGTGCCGGGCGGGCCTTCCTCATATTGCATAAAGACGAGGTTCCATATCTCGATGAACCGGTCGCCATCCTCATCCGGCGAGCCGGGCGGGCCGCCGGGAATGGAGGGGCCGTGATCATAGAAGATCTCTGAGCAGGGGCCGCAGGGGCCGGTATCGCCCATGCGCCAGAAATTATCATCGGTAGGGATGCGGATGATCTTCCCTTCCGGCAGACCCGCGATTTTTTTCCACAGCGCGGCGGCGTCGTCATCGGTATGGTAGATGGTGACGAGCAGCCGTCCGGCATCGATGCCGAAATCCTTGGTCAGCAGCGTCCAGGCATGGAAGATCGCCTCTTCCTTGAAATAATCGCCGAAAGAAAAATTCCCCAGCATTTCGAAGAAGGTGTGATGGCGGGCGGTGTAGCCCACATTGTCGAGATCGTTATGCTTGCCGCCGGCGCGCACGCATTTTTGGGCGGAGGTGGCGCGGAGATAGGGGCGCTTCTCCTGGCCGGTGAAGACGTTCTTGAACGGCACCATGCCGGAATTTGTGAACAGCAGGGTGGGGTCGTTCCGGGGCACCAGCGGGGCGGAGGGCACGATCTGGTGGCCGTTGCGGCCAAAATAATTGAGAAAGGTGGCGCGGATATCGTTGCTGGTGACCATGGGCCTGGATTACAGGGCGCGCGGGTTTTCGCCAAGCCCGCGCGGGCCGGGCTTAATCCTCGCCATCCTCCCCGTCTCCGGCGGTCATCAACGCATCGGCGATCGCCCCCGCCTGCTCGCGGATCCGCCGCTCGATCGCCTCGGCGATTTTTGGATTGTCGCGCAGAAATTGCTTGGCGTTTTCCCGCCCCTGGCCGATGCGCTGACTGTCATAGGAGAGCCAGGCGCCGGATTTTTCCACCACCCCGGCCTTGACGCCGAGATCGATCAACTCGCCCGCCTTGGAAATCCCCTCCCCAAACATGATGTCGAACTCCACCTGGCGGAAGGGCGGGGCCAGCTTGTTCTTTACCACCTTCACGCGGGTATGGTTGCCGGTCACTTCGTCGCGCTCCTTGATCGAGCCGGTGCGGCGGATTTCCATGCGGATGGAGGCATAGAATTTCAGCGCGTTGCCGCCGGTGGTGGTTTCCGGATTGCCAAACATCACGCCGATTTTTAGCCGGATCTGATTGAGAAAGATCAGCGTGGTATTGCTGCGCGCCACCGAGCCGGTGATTTTGCGCAGGGCCTGGCTCATCAGGCGGGCGTGGAGGCCGACATGGGCATCGCCCATTTCGCCTTCCAGCTCGGCGCGGGGGACGAGCGCCGCCACCGAATCGATCACCAGCACGTCTATGGAGCCGGAACGCACGAGCGTATCCGCGATTTCCAGCCCCTGCTCGCCGGTATCGGGCTGGGAGATCAGCAGATTATCCACATCCACGCCGAGCTTGCGGGCATAGACCGGGTCGAGCGCGTGCTCGGCATCGATGAAGGCGCACACGCCGCCGCGCTTTTGCGCCTCGGCCACGGCATGCAAGGCGAGGGTGGTTTTGCCCGAGCTTTCCGGGCCGTAAATCTCGATCACCCGCCCGCGCGGCAGCCCGCCAATCCCCAGCGCCAGATCCAGCCCGAGCGAGCCGGAAGAGATGACCTCCACCGCCTCCGCACCGCCGCGCGCGCCCATGCGCATGATGGAGCCTTTGCCGAAGGCGCGCTCGATCTGCGCCATCGCGGCGTCCAGCGCCTTGTTTTTTTCGAGGTCAGGTTTCGCCATAGATGTCACAGTCGCCATGAGAGGTGCCTCCGCAACGTCCAACATCGACTCCGTCTCTGTCAAACGCGGTTTTCTGTTGGTGGTGGTTGCAACCATAGCGTGTTTTCCTGACCTTGCCAGTGGATTTGTCTCAGTTAATCTGGCAGGACGAGAACAAAATAGCAACACGTTTATTAATAAACAGTTCGTTTTTTGTTCGCTTCGCAAGTAAGAGTGACAAGGCAGGGAGGCTCCCGCTATGCTGGACCGAATTAAAGAGAAGTGGAGGCGTTCATGAGCCGGGCTTATCAGGGAGAATGTTTTTGTGGCGCGGTCAAGCTGGAGGCCACAGGCACGCCGGAGGTGATGGGATATTGCCATTGCCGCTCCTGCCGGTCTTGGTCGGGCGGGCCGGTGAACGCCTTTACCTTATGGAAACCCGAGGCGGTGAGGGTCACCCAAGGAGAGGAGGAGATCGCCACTTTCGCCAAGACGCCCAAGAGCGAACGAAAATATTGCCGCCGCTGCGGCGGGCATCTGATGGCGGCGCATCCGGCGCTCGGGCTCGTGGATGTTTACGCGGCCACCCTGCCGGACCTGACCTTTGAGCCCGCCTTGCACGTGAATTATGCGGAGGCCGTGCTGCGGATAAAGGACGGCCTGCCGAAGTTCAAGGATTTCGCCGCCGAGACGGGCGGGTCCGGCGAGGTGATGCCAGAATAGCCGGCGGCGCGGCTATAGCGCGCCGCCCCGTCTGCCGATGGCCGCGCCGAGGCGCAGCCGCAGGGCGTTGAGCTTGATGAAGCCCGCCGCGTCCTGCTGGTTATAGGCGCCGGCATCGTCCTCGAAGGTCACCATGCGGGTATTGTAGAGCGAGTGGGGGCTCTCCCGCCCCGTTACGATGACGTTGCCCTTGTAGAGCTTCAGCCGTACCGTGCCGGTGACGGAGCTTTGCGAGGCGTCGATGGCGGCCTGCAGCATTCGCCGCTCCGGCGAAAACCAGAAGCCGTTATAGATCAGCTCCGCGTAGCGCGGCATCAGCGCGTCCTTGAGATGCGCGGCCTCACGATCTAGGGTGATGCTCTCGATGGCGCGGTGGGCGGCGAGCAGGATGGTGCCGCCCGGCGTCTCGTACACGCCGCGGGATTTCATGCCAACGAAGCGGTTCTCGACGAGATCGAGACGGCCAATGCCGTTCGCCCTGCCGTATTCGTTGAGCCGGGTGAGGAGAGTGGCCGGTGAAAGCGCCTCTCCATTAAGGCCGGCCGCGTCGCCGCATTTAAAGTCGATGCTGATCTCGGTCGCCTTGTCCGGCGCCGCCTCGGGTGAGATGGTGCGCTGATAGACGATCTCATCCGGGGCGATGGCGGGATCTTCGAGGATTTTGCCCTCGGAAGACGAATGCAAGAGATTGGCGTCCACCGAGAACGGTGCCTCGCCGCGCTTATCCTTGGTGATGGGGATCTGGTTCGCCTCGGCATATTCAAGCAACCGGGTGCGGCTGGTCAGATCCCATTCCCGCCAGGGGGCGATGACGCGGATGTTTGGGTTGAGGGCGTAATAACCAAGCTCGAAGCGTACCTGATCGTTGCCCTTGCCGGTGGCGCCATGGGCAACGGCGTCCGCCCCTACCTGCTCGGCGATCTCGATCTGACGTTGGGCGATGAGCGGCCGGGCGATGGAGGTGCCGAGCAGATATTGGCCCTCGTACAGCGCGTTGGCGCGGAACATGGGAAAGACGAAATCCTTGACGAAGGTTTCGCGCAGATCCTCGATGAAGATCTGCTTGACCCCGAACATTTCGGCCTTCTTGCGGGCGGGTTCCAGTTCCTCGCCCTGTCCGAGATCGGCGGTGAATGTCACAACCTCGCAATGATAGGTGTTTTGCAGCCAGCGGAGAATGACGGAGGTGTCCAGCCCGCCTGAGTAGGCAAGGACGACTTTTTTGACGCTCTGTTCCATGGCGCGGGCTTATTACGCCGCGCGGCCTATGCCAAGGCTCGCCCAGCTTTTTGCAAGGGCCTGGCAGAACAATTTCAACCCCGCAGCCTGTTGGGCCAGATAGCCGCCGGTCACCAGCGCCTCGGGCGCGCGGGCGTCGCCGGTGGGGAGATATTCATTCCGGAAATCGGCGGTGCGGAAGATGATGTCCCAGATGGGAAATACCGAGGCGTAATTGCAGCTTTGCCGTCCCGCCGCCCGCAGACCGTGGTGAAAGCGGTGGAAACGGGGCGAGACGACCAGCCATTCCAGCGGGCCATAGGAGAGGCGGATATTGGCGTGGCTGACGCTCTCGATGAATTTGAGGCCAAGAAGCAGGATGGGAAATTGCAGGGGGGGTATGCCGATCGCCAGCCCGATGGCGAAGAACCAGAAAAAGGCGATGACATCGTCGAGTAGATGGTTGCGGTCATCCGACCAGAAGCTCATCTGCCGCTGGGCGTGATGGAGGGAATGCAGGGCGTACCACCAGCGGAAGGCATGGGAGAGGCGGTGCCGCCAGTAATCGGCGCAGTCGAGAATGAGGGCATAAAGGCAGAAGGTGAGCAGCGGGTGGCCAAACAGGCCGGGAACGAGGGAGTCCAGCGTCGGCGGGATGAAGCCGTGGCGCACGAGCAGGGCGGTGGACCAGGTTTGCGCCTGATAAAACAGGACGAAGGTGACGATGGGCACCACCCCAACGCGGTTGAGAAGGGTATAGAACACATCTACCAGCACCGCTTTGCGGTTCTGCCAGCGCTCCACTGGCCGCCAATGTTCCAGCGGCAGGCAGACGGCGTACGTCACGAGCACGGCGAACAGCCCATAGACGCAGATCAGGCACCAGTCGAAGGCAAGATCATCCCAGGCCATCCAGTGCAGATGGAAGAGAACCGGCAGGACGAGATATTGATCCATAAAGCCGGCGAGATGGGAAAAGAGACGGTCGAGATTCATGCTTGATGCCTGCCGGAAAGAATGGCCCCGCAAATTGTGTATAAGCCCTTTTGGCCGCCGCCGCCATAAGAGAGCGCCTCAACGCGCCGCGGGCAGCCAGCGGGCGTTGCGCCAGGCGGCGCGGAGGTCGCGCCGGGCCAGAAAAACCGCCTGGGCCAGCAGCGCCAGGGCCGGCCAGGAGAAAAAAACGGCTCTGGCCGGGGTTGCGAGCAGAATCGCCCCGAAAAAAAGCAGCAACAGAAGGTGCAGGAACCGGGTGGGGATGTCCGGCCAGGCGCCGTTTGCCGCTGGGCGGAAGCGGTAGAGGCAGTAGCCGAGCCAGCGGGCGATGGCTTGCGCCGCCCCAGCCGCCAGCCCGGCGGGTCCCAGCGGCAGCACGGCCAGCAGGCCCAGGGAGCGGCAGCCCTGCAAACCGGGATAGAGAAAGACGCGGCTGGTTTTATCCAGGCGGTTATAAAGCGCATAGATCACGCCCAAAGCCGCGAGCAGCCCCGCCCAGCGGGCGGCCTGGGCCGGGCGCGCATCCAGCAGCCCCAGCCCGGCGAGGCTGAACAGCAGGGCGAAGCCCAGCGCCTGGGCAGGAAAATGCCGGGGCAGGGAGGGAAAAGCCGGGCCTAGCACCGGCTTGGCCTCATAGCGGGCGGCGCAGCGGTCATTATCCCAATAGCCAAGCTCGTATGCCGCCCAGAACCCCGCGAAACAGCAAAGCGCCCCGGCCAGGAGGCGCGGGCTGGCGGGCCGGGCGGTGGCGGCGAGAAGCAGCCAGGTCAAGGCGTCATCGGTGAGAAGCTGCCGCCCCGCCCGCTCAACCCCAGGGCGCTTGACGAGCCGCAAATAGGCGCCGGGAGGAAAGAGCATCCCCCTAGATACGTTCGGCCGTGATGAGTCCCGGCTCGCGCAGCATGGTGTTGAGAAAAATGCCGTGCGGCGAGCGCCCCACGGGGATGGTCGTATAATCGCCGGTTTGCGGGTCCAATACGGCGACGGCTTCCGCGAAGCGCAGGCAGATCCATATGCGTCCTTGCGGGTCGATGCCGATATCGTCGGGACCGCCGGAAATGGGATAGTCGCGCAGAATCTCGAAACTGGCGGGGTCGAGCGCGGTAAGACCGGTGCGGCCCGGCCCCCGGTTGGAGACATACAACACGTTCCTGCGCGTATCGATGAAGATGTTATGCGCGCCGTCCCCGGTGACGATTTGGCGGGTGATGCGGCCGTTTTCCGGATTCACCTCCACGAAGCCGCGCGCCCCCATGATGCAGACCAGGATTTTGCCACGGTGCCAGAGCACACCGGCCGGAGTATCGCCCACCGGCACGCTCCAGCGCTGGGAGAGCGTGGCGAGGTCGATGGAAACGAGGGAATTCGATTTTTGCAGCGAATGGAAGGACCAGCGCGAATCGGGCGAGAAATCCAGATGGCTTGGCCAATGCCCCGCCTCGAAGCGCTTCACCAGGGCAAGGGTGGCGGCGTCGTAGAAATCGATGAAATTCAGCCGCAGCGCGTTGACCGCCAGATATTTGTTATCCGGGGTGAAGCCGAGCTGGTACGGGTCGGCGATGCGGCGGTGGCCGAGCGGCGCGGCGGTGCGGGGGTCGAACATGAACAGGCCGTTGCCGCCGGCATCGCAGACCAGCAGAGTTTTGCGGTCGCGGGTGAGCGCCCAATGGCTGGGTTCGCGGAAGGTGGGCTCGGTGCGGAGAGGCTGGCGGCTTTTCATATCGATGATGGTGACCGAGCCCGCGGCGGAATTGAGGGCAAAGGCCAGCGGCGGGGCGGCCTGTGCATGCGCGGAGGGCGCGGCTGCGAGAGCCATGGGCAGGCTGAGGGCGAGGCGGCGGGTGATCATGGTGGCGCTCCTCTAGTCCCATTTCCCGCCTCTGCGAAGATACAGGCGAACCAAAGAAACAAGGCTGAGCTGGTGGTGGCGATGAGCGTGTTGTCCGTGGCGGAGTGAAGGGCGAACAGCAGGAAAACCAGCCGGATGAATCCCCGCCGCGGCGGGGGCAAAGCGCGGGTGCCGCGCCGCGCCCAGAGAATGAAAAGGGTCAGAAGCAGCCCAGAGCCGAGCAGCCCGGCCTCGACGGCGAGGCGGAGATATTCGTTATGCGCGGCATTGGTGCCAAGGAGGCGGGATAAAGGCGCGTCGAGCGGCACGACCAGCTTGCCTGCGCCGAGGCCCCAGCCCAGCCAGGGCGACCGGGCGAAGGCGGCGGTGAAATCGGGCCAGATGAGGTTGCGGTTGGAGAGGTCCGTCGCCTCGCCGAGGCGGGTGAGGGCGATGGCGCGGACGAAGCTGAGCGGGGTGGCCGCAATCAACGCCAGGGCTCCGGCGGCGCCCGCCGCCGCGATTTCCATCACCCGGCCGCGCATGAGCAGCACATAGCCGCACGCCGCGAACCCCAGCGCCAGCGGCACGCGCGCGCCGGTGAGGGCAATGATGAGAAGATAGAGCAGGGCCAGCGCCACCCAGCGCGGACGCGGCGCGGCAAGGTGTAAATCCAGCGTCACATAAAGGGCGGTGAGGGCGAAAGCGGCCAGGAAAGGCGGCTCGCCACTGCCGCCCAGGCGCAGCGCTCCGTCCTGCCAGGCGCAGAATGAGGATAGGCCCAGGGGAACCAGCAGCGCGCCCAGGCCGATGCATGCCAGCGGCCCGGCGAGCAGCGCATGCCGCGCCGCCCGGATGATATCGGGGGGCAAACGCACGAAGCCGAACAGAAAGGGCGCGACGGAGCCAATGAGCGAGCGCAGGGATTCGGGCAATCCCAGGCCGGGGTAGAGGCCGTGGACCAGCCCGGCGAGAAAGACCGCGCCGAAACCGAGGGCGGGATTGAATTTGTCCCAGCGCGCGCCGTACCGGCAGGCCAAGGCGAGAGCCAGCATGACTCCGAACCCTTTGACCAGCGCGATCATTTCCTCCCGCCCTAGCAGCGCCATGCCCCAGCTATCGGGCGAGGTTTCCAGAACCAGCACCCAGAGCCAGAGGCAAAGGTCCGGACGGACGAAGGTGAGCGCAAGCACCAGGGCCGCCCCCAATGCAACCAGAAATTGCAACATAACCACTCATAGCCGGTTTCCACCGGAGGCGCTTGTGATTTTTTCAATGGGCCGCAAGATGGCGGCATGATTTTGAATGTCATCGAGGCTGGGAGCGGCCCGCCGCTGGTGCTGCTGCACGGGCTTTTTGGCACGGCGCGCAATCTGGGGGTTCTCAGCCGGGCCTTGTCCACGCAGTTCCGGGTTCTCGCCATGGATCTGCGCAATCATGGGCATAGCCCGCACGCGGCGAAGATGAGCTACCGCCTGATGGCGGAGGACGTGGCCGAGACGCTGGCGGCGCGAGGCATCGCCAGGGCGGCGGTTGTCGGCCACTCCATGGGGGGTAAGACGGCGATGATGCTGGCCTTGACCCGGCCGGAGATGGTGACGCGGCTGGCGGTGCTGGATATAGCGCCGCTGACCTACAGCCATGAATATGATGATTACGTGCGGGCGATGCTGGCTTTGCCGCTCACCCCCGGCCTGACCCGGGGAGAGGCGGATGCGGCCCTAGCTAAAACGGTGAAAGCCGCGCCCATGCGGGCCTTTTTGCTTAATAATCTGGTGCTGGGCGAGGCGCCGCATTGGCGGATGGGGCTGCGCGAAATCGCGGATAACATGGCCGAGCTTCTCCGGTGGGACGACCCGCCGGGGCTGCGCCCCTATCCGGCCCCCGCTTTGTTTCTTTGCGGGGGCGATTCGGATTATGTTCCGCCTTCGGCGGAGCCGGAGATCTTGTCGCGCTTTCCCCGGGCGGTCATCCGGCGTATCCCCGGCGCGGCGCATTGGCTGCATGCCGATAAACCGCGCGAGGTGATCGCGGCATTGCGGGAGTTTTTTACCGATGCGGGCTGAGTGGGATGTCATCGTGATCGGCGCGGGTATCGCCGGCGCCTCGATCGCGGCGCAACTGGCCCCGACGCACCGGGTGGCGCTGGTGGAGGCGGAGGAGCAGGCGGGTTACCACACCACTGGCCGTTCCGCCGCCATCTGGATCCGTAATTACGGGCCGCCGGACGTGCGGGTGCTCACAGGGCTTTCGCGGGATTTTTTTAAGAACCCGCCCGCCGATATCGGCACGGACCGGCTGGCGGTGGACCGGCGCATCCTCTATCTGGCCCCGCCGGCGGAGGAGCCCGAGCTCGACCGGCTGATCGGACTCGACCTGGGGGTAAGGGAAATCAGCCTCGCCGAGGCCAAGGCGCTGTGCCCGGCCTTGATCGAGGGATTCGCCCACCGCGCCGGGCTGGAGCCGGATGCGTTCGATATGGATGTCGCCGGGCTGCATCAATTTTATTTGCGCCGGTTACGCCAGGCCGGGGGCCAGATTTTGCTGCGCCACCGGGCGGGGCGGATCGAGCGCCGCGAGGGTGTCTGGCGGGTGGAAACCTCGACCGGGGCGATGTTGACCGGTGGCATCGTCGTGAACGCCGCCGGAGCCTGGGGCGACGAGGTGGCGAAACTCGCGGGCCTCGCGCCGCTCGGCCTCGTGCCGTGCCGCCGCACCGCGGCGATCATCCCGGCCGGTCCGTATGAGGTGGGGAGCTGGCCGGTCGTGCAATCGGCCGCGCATTTATGGTACGCCCGGCCCGAGGGGGGGACCCGGCTGATGGTGACGCCCTGTGACGAAACGCCGGACGTGCCGCATGACGTGCAGCCGGACGAACTCGATATCGCCGTGGGAATCGCTAGGATGCAGCAGGCGCTGGCGATTCCGGTTCGGCGGGTCGAGCATAGCTGGGCGGGATTGCGGACCTTCACCCCCGACCGCTCTCTCGCTTTTGGCTACGACCGTGACGCGGAAGAATTTTTCTGGGCGGTGGGGCAGGGAGGGTATGGCATCCAGACGGTGCCCGCCGCCTCGGCCCTGATCGCCGCCTTGATCAAGGGTGAGGACCCCGGCCCCGCCGCCAGCCTACTGCCGGCCATCGATCCGATGCGCTTCCGTTGAACGATCCGCTCTCATCGGGCATTGAACTCCCCAAAAACATTGCCAAGTATCCATGTCATCGGCAGGCGGGATACATAGGGAGGGCTGAATTGCGGATTTTGCTGATCGAGGACGACAAGAACGTAGCGGGGTTCGTCATCAAGGGGTTGCGGGAAGCGGGGCATAACGTCATCCACACCGACAACGCCACCGCCGGGCAGGCACGCGCCACCAGCGAGCAATTCGACGTGATCGTCCTCGACCGTATGCTGCCGGAAAATGGCGATGGGCTGAACGTTCTCACCAGTCTGCGCAAACAGCGGATCGATACGCCGGTGCTGATTCTCTCGGGTCTCGGCGAGGCCTCCAGCAAGGTGACGGGGCTGCGCGCCGGGGGAGATGACTACTTGGCCAAGCCCTTCGCCTTTTCCGAGTTGCTGGCGCGGGTGGAAGGGCTGGCCCGGCGCGGGCAGATTACCCGTACCAGCTGAATTTCAGGCTGCATCCTCCAAATCGAGCGCATAGCCCGCCGCGCGAACGGTCCGCACCACGTCGATTTCCCCAGGCGCGTTGATCGCCTTGCGCAGGCGGCGGATATGCACGTCCACGGTCCGGGGTTCGACATGAATGTCGCGCCCCCAGACGGCGTTCAGCACGTCCTCACGCGAGAAGACCCGCTTGGGATGGCGCAGAAAAAATTCCAGCAGCCGGAATTCGGTGGGTCCGAGATGCAGGGAGCGGCCGTTGCGCTGCACGCGATGAGAGGCGGGGTCCAGCGAGATATCATGGAAGCTGAGCTTGCTTTTCTGCGGCACCGAGCCCGCCCGGCGCAGCAGGGCGCGAATGCGGGCGATCAGCGCCTCCGTCGAGAAGGGTTTGGTGATGTAATCATCGGCGCCGGTATCCAGCCCGCGCACCGCATCCTGATCCTCGGCGCGGGCTGTGAGCATGATGATCGGCAGGCCGCGTGTGGCCGGGCGGCGGCGAAGCTGGCGGCATAATTCGATGCCGGACATGGTGGGCAGCATCCAGTCGAGCAGGAGAAGGTCGGGCGGGGTCTCGGTGATGCGGGTCAGAGCCTCGCCGCCATCGCCGGCATCCTCGACCCTGAATCCTTTTTTTTCCAAATTATAGCGCAGCAAGGTCACCAGCGGCGCCTCGTCTTCGACGATGAGGATATAGGGTCTGTTTGATTCGGACATGCTCAGTTGGGCGCGGTGTGGATATAGGTGGCGGTGTGGTCGCCCTTGGGCCGGAAATCCGGCAGGTTTTCCCCCGTTATGGCGTAATAGGTGAGTTCAGCGATGTTGGTGGTGTGATCGCCTATGCGCTCAAGATTTTTGGCCACGAACATCAGATGCGTGCAGGTCGAGATATTGCGCGCATCCTCCATCATGTAGGTGATGAGTTCACGGAAAATCGTATTGTAAAGGTCGTCCACCATCTGGTCCGCGCGCCAGACCTGGATGGCCTTTTGCGGGTCCGATTCGCCCACCGTGTCGATGCTGGCCTTAAGGTTCTGCTGCACGAGATGCGCCATCTGCCCCAACCCGGCGAGAGGAAAATTAGTGGCGACCTGGCTGATGACGATGCTGCGCTTGGCGATGTTGGCGGCGTAATCGCCGATGCGTTCGAGATCGTTGACCACTTTGAGCGCCTGCACCACTTGGCGCAGATCATCGGCGACGGGCTGGCGCAGCGCCAGCAGCCGCACGGCGAACTGCTCGATCTTATGCTGCTCGGCGTCGATGGCGGCATCGTTCTCGATCACGCGCGACGCGATTTCCGGATCGTGGTTCAGCAGCGCGGCGGAGGCCTCCGCCACCGCGCGCTCGACCAGCCCGCCCATGGCGGCGATCATGTCGCGGAGTTTCTTGAGGTCGGCCTCAAAGCTGGAGACGATATGTTTGGGTTCGTCGGGCATGGAACTCGTGTCTCTCCGTCAGCCGAACCGGCCGGTGATGTATTCCTGGGTCTTGCGCTCGCGCGGGGCGGTAAAGATCTGGCTGGACGCTCCGACCTCGACCAGCTCGCCCAGATAAAAGAAGGCGACCTGATCGGCGCACCGGCCCGCTTGCTGCATGTTATGAGTGACGATGACGATGCAGAAATCCCGCTTCAGCTCGTCGATCAGTTCCTCGATCTTGAGCGTGCTGATAGGATCGAGGGCGGAGGTCGGCTCGTCGAGCAGCAGCACGTCCGGCCGCACGGCGATGGAGCGGGCGATGCATAGCCGCTGCTGCTGCCCGCCGGAAAGACCGATGGCGGAGCTGTTCAGCCGGTCCTTCACCTCGTTCCAGAGAGCGGCGCGGGTTAGTGCCCACTCTACCCGCTCGGCCGCCGCCGCCTTGGAAAGTTTTTCGTGCAAGCGCACGCCGAACAAGACGTTCTCGTAGATGGATTTGGGAAAGGGGGTCGGCTTCTGGAACACCATGCCGACCCGGCTGCGCAAACGGTTGAGGTCGATGCCCGGGGCGAGGATGTTTTCCCCGCCCATCAGGACCTCGCCCTCGGCGCGCTGGCCTGGGTATAGATCGTACATGCGGTTGAGGACGCGGAGCAGCGTTGACTTCCCGCAGCCGGACGGACCGATCATCGCCGTCGTCTGCCGGTCGGGAAACTCGATCGAGACGTTTTTCAGCGCGTGCGTCTCGCCATAATAGAAATTCAGGTCGCGGATGGAAACGCGCGCCTCGGCTCCCGGGGCCTGATGCAGGGCGGCGGGCAAAGCGGTTTCCGGCGGCATATTGCGTCTCGCTATTTCCATGCGGGCATCCTTTAGGACGCGTTCCGTGACAATGCGATGACGTTAATATGAAGCTTCCATGACAGGCAAAATTTAAAATCTCGCGGAATTTCTCGCTCACACCTAAGGTTGAGGCCTTAACGAGACGAGAGGCGCGCCATGGCGGACAAATTGGGCGTTTACGCACTGCTCGCCCTGCTGGGCTGGAATCCGGCCCGGGCAGCGGACATAGCGGGACCCGCCAAGATCGTGATGGCGCTGTATCGCCCTTACGTGGCTGATGATGACGCTTTAGGTAATGATGGTCTGCTGGCCATAGCTGCGCATGCGGAGCCGCGCCTGAAAGGCTTGATCTCGCGGGACCGGCAATGCGAGGCGCGGGAGGGCGGCGTGTGCCGGATCGATTTCGACCCGGTGATTGCCGGGCAGGATGCGCAGTTGAACGGTCAATGGCCTGTTCTGTCCGTGCGCGACACCCAGAATGGCGGCGAGATCGTCTTGGCCCGTTTCATCAGCGGCGGCGTTCCGATGGAAGTGGATTACGTGTTCATTCGGGCGGGCGGGTCCTGGGTGATTCGTGATGTGATGGGCGCCCCCACCAACCCTGGCGGGGCGTGGGACCTCCTGCGCATCCTTTCCGCGCCCATCTAGAAGTGTTTCGTCAAACGAAAAACACTCTTGTTTTAATGAGCAGAGCGGGACTCAGCTTTTCAACGGTTTGGGGGGCGGGAGCACGGCGATGGAAAGCTCCTTCAGCCGCTCGGGCGGGACCGGGGCAGGGGCGCCCATCATCAAATCCTCGCCTTGCTGGTTGAGCGGGAAGGCGATGACCTCGCGGATATTGGGCTCATCCGCCAGCAGCATCACGATCCGGTCTATGCCGGGGGCCGAACCCCCATGCGGCGGCGCGCCATAGCGGAAGGCGTTGAGCATCCCGCCGAACCGCGCCTCCACCTCGTCCGCCCCGTAGCCCGCGATCTCGAAAGCCTTGAGCATGATATCGGGCCGATGATTGCGGATGGCGCCGGAGGATAGCTCGATGCCATTGCAGACGATATCGTATTGGAACGCCTTGATGGTCAGCGGGTCCTGGGTAAGCAGCGCCTCCAGCCCGCCCTGGGGCATGGAGAAGGGGTTGTGGGAGAAGACGATCTTTTTCTCCTCCTCGTCATATTCATACATGGGAAAATCGACGATCCAGCAGAATTTGAAGTCACCCGTCCGGATCAGGCCCAGTTCGTGGCCGAGCCGGGTGCGCACCGCGCCTGCGAATTTGGCGGCGGCCTCCGTCTTGCCGGCGGCGAAAAACACCGCATCGCCCGTGCCCAAGCCGCAAACATCCCTGATGCGCTCGGCCCGGGCGGGGTCCAGGTTTTTAGCGATTGGTCCCTGCGCGCCCGCCTCGTTCCAGGTGATATAGCCAAGCCCGCCCGCGCCCTCGGCGCGCGCCCATTCGTTCAGCCTATCGAAGAAAGAGCGGGGATTGCCGCCCGCGCCCGGCGCCGGGATGGCGCGGACGATGCCGCCGCCCTCGATGATCCGCGCGAACAACCCGAAAGAGGAGCCGCGAAACGCCTCCGTGACATCAGAGATGATCAACGGGTTGCGCAGATCAGGCTTGTCCGAGCCGTATTTGAGCAGGGCCTCATCGTAGGAGATCCGGGGAAAGGGCGGCGGGGTGACGGCGCGGCCCTGGGCGAATTCGGTGAAGACGCCGTGCAGCACCGGCTCGATAGTATTGAATACGTCTTCCTGGGTGACGAAGCTCATCTCGAAATCGAGCTGATAGAATTCGCCGGGGGAGCGGTCGGCGCGGGCCGCCTCGTCCCGGAAACAGGGGGCGATCTGGAAATAGCGGTCGAACCCGGCCACCATCAGCAATTGCTTGAATTGCTGGGGAGCCTGAGGCAGGGCATAGAATTTGCCAGGGTGGTTGCGCGAGGGAACGAGAAAATCCCTGGCCCCCTCCGGGCTGGAGGCGGTGAGAATTGGGGTCTGGAACTCGGTGAAGCCGGCCTCGATCATCCGCCGGCGGATGCTGGTGATCACCCCCGCCCGCAGCATGATGTTGCGATGCACAGGCTCGCGGCGCAGGTCGAGGAACCGGTATTTCAGCCGCAGCTCATCCGAATAGTTTTCATTGCCCGCGACTTGCAGCGGCAGCACCTCGGCCGGGCCTTGCAGCGTGAGCGTTTCCGCCCGTAATTCGATATCGCCCGTCGGCAGTTTGGGGTTGCGGGTGCCCTCGGCGCGGGCCACCACCTCGCCCGTGATGGTGATGACGGATTCGACCCGCGCCGCCTCCGCCGCGGCGAAGGCGCTGGACCCGGCGGGAAAAACGCATTGGGTGATGCCGTAATGGTCACGCAGATCGATGAACAAAAGCCCGCCATGGTCGCGCTTGGCGTGTATCCAGCCGGAGAGCCGGACGGTCCGGCCGATATCGGCTGCTCTGAGGGCGGCGCAGTTATGGGTGCGATAGGGGTGAATTTGTTCCATGCGGCGCGAAAGAGCCTTGGACCTCCTTCCTGTCAAGCCGGAGCGGCTCTAAAGGGAACGGCATGAACGGAGATAGACTTGAATTCATTACCAGCGCCGCGGCGCTGGCGGCCTTGTGCGCGCGGCTGGAAAATGAGGCCTTCGTGACGGTGGACACCGAGTTCATGCGGGAGAGAACCTATTATCCCGAGCTTTGCCTGGTGCAGATCGCCGGGGCGGCCGAGGTCGCGGTGATCGACGCCCAGGCGGAGGGAATGGATCTGGCGCCGCTCGGCCGCTTGCTGGCCAAACCGGAGGTGGTGAAGGTGTTCCATGCCTGCCGCCAGGATGTCGAAATTTTTTTGCAGCTCTTCGGCGCGGTTCCCACCCCCCTTTTCGACACTCAGGTGGCGGCGATGGTGGCCGGATTCGGCGACCAGGTCGGCTATGATTCGCTCGTGCAGGCCTTGACCGGCGCGCATATCGACAAGGCGCATCGTTTCTCCGACTGGGCGGCGCGGCCGCTCTCCCGCGCGCAGATCGCCTATGCCGCCGCGGATGTGACGCATCTGCGCCAGGTTTACGAGAGATTGCGGGCGAGGCTGGAAAAAGAGGGGCGTCTGGACTGGGTGGCGGAGGAGATGGCCCTGCTGACCCGGCCAGAAACCTATCGGGTGGAGCCTGAACAGGCTTGGGAGCGGTTGCGGCTTCGCTCGCAAAACCGCCGCCAGCTGGGGCTGGTGCGCTCCATCGCCGCCTGGCGGGAGCATGAGGCCCAGCGCCTGAATCTGCCGCGCGGGCGGCTCCTGAAGGATGAACAGATCCCCGAGATCGCCTCCTTGGCGCCGGAGACCGCCGAGGCCTTGGCCAAGGCGCGCGGGGTTTCGCCCGGTTTCGCCAAAGGCAAGTCAGGCGCGTCGCTGCTCGCGGTCATCGCCGAGGCGAAGGCGGCGCCGGAGGCGGGGTTGCCCCAGCCGGAGCGCCAGCGCGACGCGCCCAAGCCCTCCCCCGCTTTGGTGGCGCTGCTGAAAGTGCTGCTGGCGGCGACGGCCGAGACGCACAATGTCGCGGCCCGGCTGGTGGCGAGCGGGGAGGACCTGGAGGCGCTGGCCATGGATGAGACCGCCCCCAACCCGGCGCTTGAGGGCTGGCGGCGGGAGATGTTCGGTGAGACGGCGCTGCGGCTGATCCGGGGAGACATCGCGCTTTCGGCGCAAGGCAAGCGGATCAAGATCGTCGAGCTTGCGCCGCGGCCGGGCGTCAATCCAGGGCAGGGATGATCTCATCTTCCCAGAGCGCCTCATGGCTTTGGCGGCGGGTAATCAGCTGGAATTGACCGCCATGCACGAGCACGGCCGCAGCGCGTGGGCGGGCATTATAGTTGCTGCTCATCACCGCGCCATAGGCCCCGGCATCCAGCAGCGCCACACGCGCGCCGGGCTTGAATTCCGGCAATGCGCGGTCTTGAGCAAAGATGTCGGCGGTTTCACAAACCGGCCCCACCACATCGGCCGGGCCGCGTGGCGATTGGAAGGCGGCGGCCCCCACCGGCAGGATGCCATGCCAAGCCTCGTACATGGCCGGCCGCATCAGGTCGTTCATGGCCGCATCCAGCACCACGAATCGCTTGGCCGCGCGTTTTTCCAAAATGACCGAGGCGAGGAGCACTCCCCCGGGCGCGGTGAGAAAACGGCCCGGCTCCATCATCAACCGTACATCCAGCCCCCCAATCTCCTGCCGCGCCATGGCGGCGAAGGCGCGGGGAGTAAGCCCCGGCTCGTCCCGGTAGCCGATGCCGAGCCCGCCACCGAGATCCAGCGAGTCCACGGTCTGCCCCGCGGCGCGCAGGGCGCGGATCATCCCGGCCGCTTTGCCATAGGCGAGGCGGTAGGGTTCGGTGGAGAGGATCTGGCTGCCGATATGCACGGCAATGCCTGTCATCCGGATCCCGGGCAGCCGCGCCGCATGGGCGTAGAGAGGGGGAATTTCCGCCGCCGCGATGCCGAATTTATTATCGGCGAGGCCGGTGGTGATCTTGGCATGGGTGCCCGCATCCACATCCGGGTTCATGCGCAAGGCGAGGCAAGCCGTCAGCCCCGCGCGCGCGGCGATGGCGGAGATCATCTCAACCTCCTCCGCGCTTTCCGCATTGATCTGGCCGATTCCCGCCGCTAGCGCCATCTCCAGCTCGGCGGCGGATTTGCCCACCCCGGAATAGACGATATCCGCCGGGGCGATGCCAGCCTGGCGGGCGCGCAGGAACTCGCCAAGGGAGACGATATCCGCGCCCGCGCCAAGGCTGCGGAACAGGTTGAGGATGGCGAGATGATCGTTGGCCTTGACCGCGTAATGGATATCGACGGGCAGGGCTTCGGCGGCGAAGGCCGCGCGCAGGGCGGCGAGACGGGCGCGCATGGTGCCGGCGCCGTATACCCAGACCGGCGTGCCGTAACGGTCGGCGATGGCATTGAGGGGCACGTCCTCAAGGCAGAGTCCATCCTGGCCGTGCATGCGTAATTGGGGACGCGCCGCCAGCAGATCTTCAAGTTCCGGCTCGGGGCCGGTGGGCAGTATATCGGCCATTATTGTGGCGGCGGATAGGTGCGGGGATATGTGATGTCTTGCGGCGGGCCGGGGGGAGAGGGTGGGCCGCGGCGGCCGCAACCCGCGAGCATGATGAGGCAGAGCAGCGCCAAAAGCAGTCTCATGCGAGTATCTCCAGCCAGCGCGCCGCCTGGGCGGCTACATTGGCGGGGGCGGTGCCGCCATAAGAGGCGCGGGAAGCCACCGAGGCCCGCACCGTCAGAACATCAAAGACATCCGCGGTGATGCGCGGCTCCACGCTCTGCATCTCCGCCAGGCTCAGTTCCGGCAGATCCACCCCCCGGCTCTCTGCCAGGCGAACGAGGCAGCCGGTGACGTGATGCGCGTCGCGGAAGGGCATTTTAAGCGCTCGCACAAGCCAGTCGGCGAGGTCGGTGGCGGTGGAGAAGCCGGAAGCCGCCAGCGCTTCCATGCGCGCGGTGTCGGGCCGCATGTCCAGCACCATACCCGTCATCGCGGCGAGACAGAGTTCAAGCGAGGAGACGGCATCGAAAACCGGCTCCTTATCCTCCTGCATGTCTTTGGCGTAAGCGAGCGGCAGGCCCTTCATCACCGTCAGCAGCGCCATCAGCGCGCCGTAGATGCGCCCGGTCTTGGCTTTGGCGAGTTCCGCCGCGTCCGGATTCCGCTTCTGCGGCATGATCGAGGAGCCGGTGGTATAGGCATCCGACAGGGTAATGAGCCGGAAGGGCGGCGAGCACCAAATGATGATCTCCTCGGCGAAGCGGGAGAGATGCATGGCGCAGATAGAGAGGGCGGAAAGGAACTCGAGGGCGAAATCACGGTCGGAGACGGCGTCGAGTGAATTGGCGGCGGGCCGGTCGAAACCGAGCGCCGCGGCCGTCATGAAACGGTCGATGGGAAAGGAGGTGCCGGCGAGCGCCGCCGCGCCCAGCGGGCATTCATTCAGCCGGGCGCGGGCGTCCTTGATCCGTCCCGCATCCCGTGAGAGCATCTCCACATAAGCGAGGAGATGATGGCCAAAGGTCACCGGCTGTGCGGTTTGCAGATGCGTGAAGCCAGGCATGACGGTGGCGGCGTGCTCGGCGGCGCGGGTCGCGAGAGCCTTCATCAGCTCGCGAATGCGGGCCAGGATGGCGTCCATGGCCTCCCGGACCCAGAGGCGGAAATCCGTGGCCACTTGGTCGTTGCGGCTACGCGCGGTATGAAGACGCCGCGCGGCCTCGCCGATCCGCTCGGTCAGCCGCGCCTCGATATTGGTGTGGATGTCTTCCAGGCTCTCGGAAAACGGGAAGACCCCCGCCTCGATCTCGGCACCGATTTCCGCCAGCCCCGCCTGGATGGCGGCCTGATCCTCCGCCTTGATAATGCCCTGGGCGGCGAGCATGGCAGCATGCGCCTGGCTGCCCGCGATGTCCTGCCGCCAAAGCTTGGCGTCGAAGCCGATCGAGGCATTAATGGCGCGCATAACCTCGGCGGGGCCGGCGGCAAAACGCCCACCCCACTGCAATTTATCTTTAGTAGGAGAAACGCCCTTGTCACTCACGCGCAAACGCCCCTTGTTTCCTCGGCGGACCCTCATCGTCGCCGCTCCTGCCTTAGCCCTGGGCGTCGTCTTCGGCAATCGCGCCGGGGCGCAACCGGCGGAGGATGGATTAGCTGACGCCTCCACCGGCTGGCAGACGTTTCCCCCCATAAACCCGCCGGCGCTCACGTTCGAGGACGGAAGCGGCAAAAACCTCAGCTTCGCGGATTATAAAGGCCATGTGCTACTGGTGAATATCTGGGCGACATGGTGCGCCCCTTGCAAGGAGGAGCTGCCCGGCTTCGCGGCGCTGGCGCCGAAACTGAAACCCTTTGGGGGGCTGGTTTTGCCCATCTCGATCGACGTTACCGGCACCGGGGCTGTAGAGGCTTATTTCAAGGCGCATAAGATCACCACCCTACCAGTCCTGGCTGATCCTTCGGGCCAGGCGCTCGACCGGTTGCAGACCAATGGCATTCCGGTGACGTTCATCGTCAATCCGGCTGGGAAGATGGTGGCGCGGCTGGATGGCGCCGCGGCCTGGGACACGCCAGGCGTGATCGCGTTTCTGCGCCGCCTGGCAGGGAAGGGCGAGCCGAATCAGGACGGTTTCATGCAATCCTGAAACTAGATCGTTTCAGGCGGTGCCGGCCGGGCCGTTGGCCATGGCCGCCCCGGCGCGCCGCTGCTGCCAGAGACCGACAAAATCGATGGGGCCGAGGAGCACGGGCGGGAAGCCGCCATCCCGAGTCACATCCGCGAGAATATTGCGGGCGAAGGGAAAGAGCAGGCGCGGGCATTCCACCAGAAGCACGGGTTCCTGCTGGTTTTCAGGGATGCTGTTCAGCGTGAACACGCCCGCATAGGAAAGATCGGCGATGAAGACCACCGGCGGCTTTTCCTCTGTGCCGCCGGCGGATTTCGGCGCGACGGTCGTTCCCTCGGCGCGGATGACGAGCGTCACCTCGAACACTGTCTGACCCTCTTCCAGCCGGCGGACCTGGACGTCGAGATTGAGGTTGACATGCGGCTGGGCCCGCAACTGAGTGAAAATGGCGGGCGCCCCCGGCACCTCGAAGGACAAATCCTTGGTGTATTGGATGTTGAGGAGCAGCGGTTGCGGCGGCAGGCCGGCTTGTTCGGACATGTCTCAATTTCCCTGTTGCAAGGTGCGGCATGGCCTAGCATGGCGGTACCGCCATGATAAGAGTAGCGGCCATGAGCGCGCGCATCTTCATTGACGGGCAGGCTGGCACCACCGGCCTTGGCATTACGGAACGGCTGGAAAAAACGGGCGGGTTCATCCTCCTGACGCTGCCTGAATCTCGCCGCAAGGATCCTGAAGCGCGGGCCGAGGCGATGAGCGCGGCCGACATCACCGTGCTTTGCCTGCCTGATGACGCGGCGCGGGAGGCGGTGGCTCTCGCGCCGCCGGGGGCGCGGATTTTGGACGCCAGTACGGCCCATCGCGTGGCGGAAGGCTGGGTCTATGGCTTTGCCGAAATGGCGCCGGGCCAGGCGGAGCTCATCACCGCCGCGCGGCTGGTGGCCAACCCGGGTTGCTACGCGACCGGGGCGATTGCCCTGCTGCGCCCCCTCACCGCCCTCGGCCTGATGGAAGCCAAATCCCCGGTGAGCATCAATGCCGTTTCCGGTTACACCGGCGGCGGCAAGGCGATGATCGCAGCGCATGAGGCGCAGGGCGGCCCGGCTTTCGAGCTATATGCCCTTGGGTTGAGGCATAAGCATTTACCCGAGATCACGCGCTATGCCCGCTTGGCGCGACCGCCTTTATTCGTGCCGTCCGTCGGCCATTTTCCTCAAGGCATGCTGGTTTGCGTGCCGCTGTTTCTTGATACGCTCTCCCGCGCAAGTAGCCCGGCCCGGCTTGTGGAGGCCTATGCCGATTATTACGCGGGGGCAAAGGCGGTGCGCGTGCAGCGGGATATATGGACGGCCAATCTCGACCCGCAGGAGCTGAATGGCACCGATATGCTTGAGATTTTCATTTGCGCCAACGAGGCGGCGGGGCAGGTTCTGCTCATCGCCAGGCTGGATAATCTGGGCAAGGGCGCTTCCGGGGCCGCGGTGCAGAACATTGAATTAATGCTGAGGAGGGAGGCATGAAAGATATGCAACGCCCAGGCGGACTACTTTACGCCTTGGGCAATTTGGCGCCCCAAATAGACCCGACCGCCTGGATTGCCCCGACTGCCGTGCTGATCGGGGATGTGCGTGTCGGGCCGGGGGCGAATATCTGGTTCCACTGCGTGTTGCGCGGTGACACCAATCCGGTGATCGTGGGGGCGCGCAGCAATGTGCAAGATGGGACCATTGTTCATGTCGACCATGGTGATCATCCCGCCATCATCGGCGAGGACGTCACGATCGGCCATGCGGCCATTATTCATGCCTGCCGGCTGGAAAACCGCGCCTTTATTGGGATGGGGGCGACCGTGTTGGACGGGGCGGTGGTGGAACAGGGCGGGTTGCTCGGCGCGCGGGGATTATTGGCGCCGGGCAAGCGAATCGGCCGCCAGGAATTATGGGCCGGCTCCCCGGCCCGGCTAGTGCGGGTGATGAGCGATGAGGAGCGCGCCCGCTGGGACGGGACAGCCGAGCATTATCAGCAACTCGCCGCGCATTATGCGCATGCGCTGCGGGGTGTCTCATGAATTTCCTGGAAATGGAGCCAGAGGAGCACTAAATTTGAGCAATCATGACCGACCAGGAATTTGAAGCCGCTCTTATAGATGCCGCTTTCGCCCTGGGGGCGGAGGCGGGATGGTTATCGGTGTCTCCGCCCGCCGCGGCCCGCCACGGCGGGCTTGATTTGGCCCGCGCCCGCTTCTTATTTCCTTGTACAGGCGCGATTTTAAAGAAATTTGGCCGTTTGGCGGATGCGTCGGCGCTAGCGAATGCCTCGGGCGCGGGTAGCGTGCGGGACCGGCTTTTCGACCTGATCATGCTGCGATTCGATTATTTGCAGAGCCGCCGCCCTGGTGTGCGGGCGCTGTTGCGGGTTTTGCCGTTTTGCCCGCCTCTCGCTTTGGCGCTGACGGAAATGAATCTCGCCTCGATGGGGTGGCTGCTGGAAGCCGCAGGGGTGGAGGCTGGAGGCATAAAAGGGGCGTTACGCAAGCGGGGGTTGCTTGCCGTTTGGCTATATGGATTGCGCGCTTGGGACAAGGACGAGAGCGCCGACCTTTCAGCTACCATGGCAGCGGTGGATAAAGCTTTGGTCCGGGCGGAGCGTTTCGCGCTGCGGTTCACGCCCGGTCCTTCTGCGGCCACGAACCCTGAGGTGGCCATGCAGGAGCCGCCCGCGGTCGTTTAGGTTTCGCCCGGCAATTGATCAAACGCATGGCCGAGGAGCGGAATTTGTAGAGGATTTGCGCATTCAACTCCTGGAGGTACGAGCATGAGCGAAAAAACCGAGGAAACCGGGCCGCAGGCGCCTAGGCCAGAATTCGATATCAAAAAGATTTTGACCGGAATGAAACTTCCCGCCATGCCGGATATGGAGGCCGTGCTCACGGCTTATAAACGCAACATCGAAGCCTTGACGGAAGCTAACCGGGCGGCACTGGAAGGCGCCCAGGCGGTGGCGCGGCGCCATATGGAAATCATGCAGGAGACGATGGCGGGTTTGTCTAAAACTTTAAAGGAGCTTTCCTCCACCGAGGGATCTTCCAACCGCGCCGTCCGCCAGACTGAACTTTTGAAGAAAGCCTACGAGACGGCTGTGGCGAATACCAAGGAATTGAGCGAACTCATCCAGAAATCCAATACGGAAGCATTGGGCAAATTAAACCAGCGTATCTCCGAGGCGATGAGTGAGATGAAGACGTTGTTGGAAAAGCGGGGAGAATAAGGCCAAGCTTCCGGACGCCCCAACCCTTACGAAACACGGCAAAAGCCATGCGCATAATGCATAGCTAGATGAGTTTGAAGCGCAAACCCGCGGAACCCTTAGGTTTTTGGGACGTGAAGGGAAGATGACGCTCCGTTGACAGCCGGAACCGCTCGGCGCTAGAAGCCCGTTCACTGCTGGCTGCTTTAGTCTTGTAATTAGGTGGCTGGTTGGTTAGACTATTTGGCCTTTACGGCGGGGTTTTATTCCGCCGTTTTGTTTTTGGTTTGGTTCTTTGACAATTGCATAGGCTGGGAAGGGATACGCTGGTGGCGTTT